>NZ_CP037423.1:7872331-8493028 GCF_007754155.1 Stieleria neptunia
TCGATTCGGGGACACCTTGTTCGCTGATCTGCACGAGCACTTTTCCGGCAGGAATCATCTCGCGTGTGACAGCCGGCGGCGGCGGCACATACCGGTATCGCTGAGCGATTTCGTTCGTGTCAAAGCCGCTGCGATAGATCGCCAGGTTGTCGAGCCACCCGTTGAACGACGAGTTTGCGCTGCGTGTGTATCCGGTGCCGATGACAAGGTCGTCGGCGTCCTGAACGGGTGGAAGATCCGTCTTGCCGTTCAGATCCCATTTGCCCGTGACCGGTTTTCCGTCGATCCAAGCTTGCAGACTCTCTGCATTGCCGAACGTGTACTGCAATGCCACGTGATGCCAGCCGGTGGAAGGCACGGTCGTTTCGCTCCACCACCGATGCCACGCAAATTCCTGGGTCTCGGGATGCCGGCTGGTGAAGAGGAACCCGAATCGGGCGCCGCCGCCGGTTTCCTGAAACCGGACGGCATAATTCTGGTTCGTCTCGGGAAACGTTTCGCCATGACTGACGTGTCGTCCCTTGCCGACGACATAGGCGACATGTCCCCGCCCCAACGACCGTATTTTCACCCAGGTTTCGAAACCGAACGTGTCGCCGATGCCGAACCGGACGTTGGTGAATCCACCCCGCCGATGATCTTTCACCTCGATCGCGCCAGCGTGTCCGGTGAACGACATGGCACGGTTCATGGCGTCAAACCCGGGATACCTGGGCGGACGAGGGCCATCGGCGGCAGTCCCCGGCTTGCCCGTCCACGCTCCAGGCGATGAGGCTCCATCAAAACGCCACTCAAGGATCGGTTCGGCTGCGGCAGCGAATCCGGCTGTCGCAAGGAAAATGGTGGTGAGAAGAATCGAAATTGTCTTCATGTCAACTTGATAGCGTACCAGCGTCCAATCGGAGTCTGTGAGCGTTCATCATAAACGCCCATCATAAACGCTCATCGCGCTTCATTGATAAATTTAAACAGTGCCTTTGTTGGCGGATCGCCGGGCAGCCCCAGTTCTCGATTGATCGTTCCATGGGTCTTGCCTTTTGCCGCGAAGACTCGAGCATCAACACCAGCCTTTTTCAGGGCATCCGCGAAAGCTTGTGATCGAGCGGTGGAGTCGGCACGGCTGGCGACGTGAAGGATCAGGAACGGTGGAATGTCATTGCCCTTGGCCACGTAGGTGATCGGCGACAATTCCTTCTGACGCGTTTCGCTTTCGCCGAAAACCGCAATCTGCAGGGGGCTCCGCCGGGGACGGATGCTCTTGGCGTGATTGGCAACATCGTACGCGGCTGTATCGACGGGCATGCAGCCCGTGATGTCGCCCAGAGACATCCCCTCGGCCTTGAGGTAACGCTCATCGGTGCAAATCAACGCCGCCAAATGGGCTCCCGCCGAGTGTCCGGCAACGAAGAGTGTTTCCCGGTCACCGCCGAAATCGTCGGCGTGATCGTGGCCCCACTTGATCGCCTTGGCGATGTCACCAGTCATTTCCTCGACGGTGACCGCCGGCACGAAGCGATAGTTGATAGAGATGAACACCATTCCTTTTTCGACAAACGCTTGGGGTTTGCGTTGCACGCCGGCTTTGTCACCTTTTTGCCAGCCACCTCCGTGAATCCAGAAGGCGATCGGATGGTCTTCGCCTTCGGTGGGCGCATAGACATCGAGTTTTTGCCGCGCGTGGCCACTGTCGACGTAGGCGATGTCACGACGCACGGTCATTGTTTCAGAGACGGCCGGGTCGCTGCGCGTCTTGATCCATTCGACTTCCAGCTTGAACGGCCCGGCTTGCTTGTCGCTGAGCTGGATTCCCATTCCGCTGACGTTGCCGGGATCAAACTTCTCGTTCGGATCGACGCGGCCTCGCCAGGTGGCCACGAACTTGTCCATCGGCAACACGACTTCGATCCATTTGTCCTTTTCGGTTTTGAAGGATTGTCGGTAGGAGTTTCTGCTGACGCTTCGTGGCACATTGAGACGGAAGTTGTACTCACGACCGTCACCGCGTACTCGGATCACGATCGAATCGCCTTGTTTGAGCCCCAGTTTGGATTCTCGTGATCGGACCGATGCGAAGCCCCCGTTGTTCTCCAGCGACAGCGTGCCGTAGAACACCATGTGTTGGTCTTCGTTGATTTGGAAGCGGCCATCGGAGCGGCCGCCCATCACGCCATCGTTGACGGTTTGCCAGGCCATGGCCGCATCAGCGTCGTTGAATTTGAACAAGACTCGATCCTCTGCGATGACCGATGAACTCGGGAGAAAGGAGGCGCCCGCGAGAAAGACGGTCAGCAGCAGCATTCGTAAGATCATGGTCTTCTCTCTCATCACGTGAAGGCTTGCTCCGCTAGACGGCGATTCAGAACTTCCAGCGGGCGGTCGGCGTCATCGGTTCCGACACGTAGCATACCAGGAACCTATCGGACGAAAGTGACTCGCGATCGGAACCATCAAATCGATGTCCGTCTGCGAGAAGACGGTCGGGCAACTGATTGATGCAGAACTCGATATGGGAGCATCCCAAGTGACGGTCGTGTGACGCGAGGCGAGGCAGATTGGACTCACCGATTGAGAAGGATGAACCCACGGATGGCAAGGCGTCCCCACGGATGTTGATGGGATGGCAGAACGGCGGGATGGCAGAACGATGGAGTGGCAGAACGATGGAGGTCGCCAAGTTTTCGCAGCTTGCATCCTCCCCCTCTCTCCTTGTCTCCCTCTCTCCTTGTCTCCTTGTCTCCTTGTCTCCTTGTCTCCTTGTCTCCCCCTCTCCTTGTCTCCCGAATCGCCCTGTCTGTCTCGCGACGGGCAGACTCATCGAGTTTGGCGGAGTGTGAATCGACGACGTCAAAACGGTAGCGTTCGCAAGAAGCGTTGCCCGAAGCGGCCGTAGTCTTGGCTGTCGATGTCGCCGTCACCGTCGCTGTCCAAGGATGGGTCGTAGCCGGGCTGGCCCTCGCTGGTCAGGAACGCGAGTCCGAATCGTCCATAATCTTGGCCATCGACGTCTCGGTCGCCATCGGTGTCGCCGTAGAGTGCGAAGAAGCTGTCCGCTTCGGTCGCACCGAACTGTAAAGCGCCCCCGGCGACGCCGTCACCGTCGCCGTCAAACTCAGCCGATGTGCCGGCGCGGCGCACCTTGGATGGATCGACGGTCAACTGATAGTTCCCATCGACCAGGGCGCCTCCGGCTCGCGTGGCATCACCGCTAAAGGAGAGCGTGACAACCGTATTGCCATCCGCGTCCGTCTCGACGGTATGGCTTGTCTCGACCGCGACGGGCTGATCGTCACGTCGTTCCACCCGAAACGCGTCGGCATCGATGTCGACTGCGCCGTCAAAGATCAGTTCAAGTTCGTTCACCGTCGATCGCTGTGTCCCGGTACCGAGCGAACGTGACATCACATCCACCATGTCCACCAATTCCAATCGCAGTTGATCCGTCTGGCGAATCACGTCCCAAGCCAAACCGGCGGGGGCGGGCGGCAGCGTGTCGACCGTGAAGCTGTCGCCGGGCGTGGCGATGGAGACCGATTCGATGTTTTGAAACTCTGTTTGTAACCCGGCCGTTTGAGTCGCGTTCGGATCGAAACCGGTGCGACGGATTCCGGAACCGGTTGCTAGAAACAGGTCGCTATCGCCGACCGCCAGACCCGACGTTCCGATGGAAACGTGATCGCCGACCATTTCGACCGTGACGGATTGAATCAACGACAGTCCACCCGTGGCGGGATCGATCGCGTAAGTGACGATCGTATTCTGTTCGCGACTGGTGAAGACTGCGATGGATTCATCCGACGACAGTTCGACTTGGTCAACGTCGAGCAGACCACGAACGCCGGTGTCGCCGTCGCGAAGCGTTTGCACGGGAAGTATCTGACCGGATGCCGGGTCGCGGCGATACACGCGAACCTCATCAGCGACCGGAGACGCGGTGTAGATGAACTGTCCGCTGGCGGATCCGATGACCGCCAGATCGGTCACTCCGGGTGAGGTCGCGACGGCCAACTCGGTCAGGTATTGAAGGCCTATGCCCGAGCCAAAGGACATCACCGACTTGACGGTGCCGGCGAAGCTGAACCCGTTCCCGATCGTCAGGTTGGGATTCGCCGAGGCGACGAACACCTGGCCGGAATTGGTGGTCGCACGCAGACTCCAAGAGCGGAAAACCGTGCGGGAAAAATCGACGGAGTTGTCATCGTCGGTCACTTGCAGTCGCCAATCGCCGTCGAGCGTCAATCCATCCAAGACCGCCAATGATTGTTCGGGTCGGTAGGTTCCGCCGCCGGTGTAAGAAACGATTGAACGTGTGGCCTGGTCGCTCAGCGTGACCGTCCTGGAATCACGGGAACCACCGACGTCATCGAATAATCGCACCGATCGACCATTCGGCGCGATCAGATAAACATCCAATTCGTCCATGTCCGCATTCTCGATCTGGACGGTCACGTCAAGATCGGTGATCACCGGAACAGCCAGACGACTCACGCGGAGCGTCCCGGCGGAATCCGCGGTCAGGACCATGGGGTTCGGATCGGTCGCGTCGGTGATGAACGCGGCCGCGGTTTCGGTACCCAAGGGCGTCGTTTCAATGAGGGTCGTCAGGGATCCATCGGCGGCGCGCGACAGTGTGACAAACGTCCCGTTGCCGACGAGGATCGTTTCACCGTCGCCGGAAATTTCGAAGATCGGGTCATCAAGCGACACCGACACCGCGATCGAGCCGAGGAGTGTGACCTGTCCCGTCGTGGCGTCTCGATCCAAGATGGCGACTCGCCCCTGATCTGCAGCCGTGACATAGACGTTCTGGCCGTCCGGGCTGATCAAGACATTCGATGCTCCGCCCAAGAGGTGGATGCCGTTGACGCCGTCGCGGAGTGATTGACGAAGCGTTCCGTCGTTGGCATCGATCACGAACAACGAGTCGTCTGCAGCGCTGACCGCATACAACGTGTCGCCGTCGGGGCTGAGTGCGACCGCATCGAACTGGTCTGTGACGCCATTGACGCCCAGGACATCGCCGGACAGGGTCGCCATTTGACCGGCGGCAAGGATCTGGTTGTCGATGACGTTGCTTGCCCCTGCGACCGAAGCGGTAAGGCCGACGTCGCCTTCGGGGACCAAGGTGATCCAGACGCTGCGGGCGGGCAACGCGTTGAGAACATGCGCTCCGCCTGGTCCGGTTCCGGCGGCACCACCGAATGCCGGATCGATCTGTCGTCCGCCGACGGCCAACGGCACGGTCGTCGCACCGGCACCACCGTTGACGATCAATCCGGGATCGGCCAGATAGTGATGGGTCAGGTTGGCGATCACCAAGACATCGTAGCCGACAAAGTCATCGTTCGTCGTTGCATCGCGATCGGTATCCAATTGGTCCAGTCGCAAGATCCCGACGATGGCATCGGTGTCCGCGAGATCACGGAAGGCTTCGAAGTCATCCGCGGTGTACTCGGTCAACAACCCGAACGCTTCGGCACCCCCGAGCACATCGGGAATGCGAGGCGTCACGGGGCTGCCTTGGACGAAGGGATTGCTGCGCGAGATCAGTCCGGGCTGGGCGGTCCCGTCGAAACGGCTGATGGTTCCATTGCCGCCGACCAAGACCGGATCGACGACGGCGGTGTTGCTGCCGATCAAGATTCGTCCGTGATCGGAGGGCACACCACGCCCGTCGACTCCACCGCTGGCATCGACTGCGACGTCGTCGGAGAAGTTCAGCGACGATGCGAACCATTTGACGCTTCCGGCTGCACCACCGGAACCGGCTCCACCGTCACCGCCCTTGCCGCCGTTACCGCCGTTGCCGCCTTTCCCTCCGTTGCCGCCGTCGCCACCGTTGCCGGGCAAGAACGGCACGTCGCCTTCATAGTAGCCATCGAAGCCTTCGTCGCCGGAATACCCGGTCCCGCCGAGATAGCCGACTTCGATCGTCTCGGCCAACAGACCGGGCGTGCCATCACTGCCGGCGACGGCGATGGACGTTCCTCGTTGGTTATGATCAAGATCGGGGGCAAAAACGACTCGGCCTGCCGCGATAATCTCCAACGCGCCGCCACCATTTCCGCCATCGCCGCCGTCGCCTCCTTCGGTGCCCTCGCCTCCGTCACCGCCGTAGCCACCGTCGCCTCCGAGACCGCCTTCACCACCTTCGTTATACGGGTAGTCGATTTCGCCTTCGTCGTCGAGGAATCCGGCGACGGCTCCTCCGCCACCGCCGCCACCACCACCTCCTCCGCCGCCACCACCGCCGCCGCCGCCTGCTCCACCGCCGCCTCCGCCGCCGGCTCCGCCACCGCCGCCGGTGATGATCAAGGCATCGAGGGGGACGGTTCGGGCGAGGCTTGCGTCGCCACCTGGCAGACCGTTCTCTCCATGGAGTCCATCTTCGCCGGCGAACCCGGGCTCTCCGTTCTGGCCATCAGACGCGTTGAGTCCCTGGCTTCCCTCGACGTCGACCGAATCTCCGCCTTGCCCACCATAACCTTCCGCACCGCCGAATCCTCCTTCGCCCGCGAGGCCCTCTTGGCCACCGTCACCGAACAGTCCGGGGCTGCCGCCGTTGATGCCGGCTTGTCCCGACTCCCCCGGTTCGCCACGTTCGCCCTGGTACCCGAATTCACCGTCGAAGGCGATTACCCCAATTTCACCTTCTTCGCCGGGTGTGTCATCATCAAACAATGCGCCAAAGCCGCCATACCCGCCGTACCCGTTTTCACCGCCGAGTCCGCCTTCGCCACCGAGGCCACTGGAGCCCCCATAGCCTCGCTCTCCGCCACCCGGGCCAGGGGAATCCTCTGTCGCGGCGAATTCGAAGACCACGTTGTCACCGATATAGATGTCTCCGGCGACGTAAAACGAAACGCCCCGCGTGCGACTGCCGACGACCCGCACCACCGAATTGTCGGGTAGGAACAAGTCGCCCGCAAAACGGAACTGGGCGATCGTGCCGTCGGCGATGTGTTCGGCATAGAACCGCGTTCGATTGAAAAAACTGGATGACCCCGCCAGCGTCAGCGCCGAGGTGTCGATGTCGACCTGTCTGGAATTTGCGATCGGAGACAGCACCGGAGTGATCGGCAGCGCGTACGATTCCGGAACGATCGCGTACTGCAGGTTATCAATCGTCACCCCGTCGGATTGCAATTCCAGCGATTTCAGGCCGGCAAAACTGGACGGCAGCGTCTTTCGAATGAATCCTTGGCCCGCCGGAATCCGCATCTCGGAAACAACCAACGACGAGTCAATGGTCATTCCCGCCCAGCGGATCAATTGTTCTTGATCGGTTTGCCAGACGTCGACGCCGAACGCTCCGAATCCCATGCCGTCGGTCGGATTGACGATGGTGATGTTCTCGACCCGCGCGGCGTTGCCAACTCCGGCCGCAGCGCCGATCGTTGCGGTTGTACCGGTCACCGAAAACTGCAGTCCGCCTTCGCTGTATTGTGTCACCTCGGATACGAGCGATTCGAACGCGATCTGCTGACCGACCGAAGGATAAACCATCGGGGCCGAGTCGCCGATCACCAACGGGACCGGATTCAAATCGATCGTCGGTCCCAGCAACCGGGCGACGGGGGCGGTCGAATCGGCCGCTTCGACCGCGAGGGTGTCCGCAGCGGTGCCGCCGGAAATCCGAATCCGGGTGTCCGGGTCCGCTCGGAACACGGTGATGGCCGGATCGGTCGTATCCAGTCGCCGCGCCGAGACGGAGCCATCGCCGTGACGGACCCAAGCGGTCGGTTGCGAGCTGGACTGGTCATCCAACGCCACGGTCTCGACATCGATCCAGACATCGTCGAACAACTCGGCCGTCGGCAACGGGCTCATCCCGACCGAAACGACGTCATTCCCTGCGTCACCGACCAACTGTAAACCCGGTGGATACGACGCTGTGATCTGAAACTCGTCATCGCCTTCGCCGCCGCCAAATCGAACGGGCGCGTCCAAGGTCGACGCAAACCGAAACACATCATCCCCCGTTCCCAAGCGGCCTTCATAGCCTTCGAAATCAGCCAATCTCAGCTCCGATGTCAGCCCGCCGGCGATTTGCCCCCAGCCGACGATCACCTGTCCCGCATCGACATCGAACGCCCCATCGGTGATGGCGACGTCCAGGTCGCTTTGATCCAACACAAACTGGTCACGGCCCGCACCGCCGTCAACCGTGATCGATGCATCGACTCGGCCGGCAACCAGCAAATCGTCTCCGTCACCGAGGAAGAGTTGCAACAACTCATGTGGATCGGTCAGTCTGACGCTGTCTCGCCCACGGCCCAACTGGATTGATGAAGCAAGTGCCGGTGAGTCAATGATCAGGTCATAGTCGATTCGGTCCGCCCCGAGGAACGTTACCGCAGGCGACGTCCCCGCATCGTTGCGAACGGTGACGCTTGAACCGCCGAAACCGCTGAACACGTCACCGGTGAACCAGCCAACTTTCGTCGACCGCGCGGTGTCGTGTCGGTCGTCCAACAGCACCGTTGCCGGCAGGTCGCCCGAGTCGATGATCAATGGAGAATCGATATCGGATAGCGAGCTAGGAAACCAGGGAATGTTGGTCAGCCCCGGCGTGCCGACGGTGGTTTCAGCGGTCTGGCCGGTGTATCGAACGGTGGTTTCGCCCCAATAGGCCGGTGTTTGGGGGACGTAGACCTGGGACGCCGGAGTCACCAAGGTCATCGATGTCGCGGAGGATGACGCGATCAGTCGTCTCGACGGCCGAATCGTCTGGGTGGTCGGGACGGCAGAGACACCCGATCCCGTGATCAACCAGGGATGTCGCTCTGCGACCGGGACGTTCGTTTGGTTGACTTCGATGGCAAATTCATCGGCTTCGATCCATTGGTACGCTTGGTTGTCGGCGACCAGCGCGCCGTCGACATCGACGGTCAGGTGATTTTCGCCTGCGCCTCCGTCGACGAAAACTTGCTGCGAGGAAAGGTCGATGGCGTTTGCCGCGGCTCCGACCGACATGTGAACTTGGTCATCGGCCGATCCGGTGTGAACACGAACACGCTCGATGGAGCCGTCGTATCGAACCCCGTCGGCATCGAGACCGCTGACACGATCGGATTCGACACTGACGTTCGACGGCAATGCGGACAGTGCGGCGTCGAAGAAGACCTCGTCGCTGCCGCCCGTGGCATGGATAATGAAGGCATCGGTGATGTCCGCCCGTTGCCCATCCTTTCCGATCGTCCACACGTTCGCACCGCCGCTGGTCGAAAAATCCACCGGACCGCTGGTTGCGTGAACGGCGAACTGATTGACGCCACCGGAGTCAACCATCGTGTTGCTGACGCCGACTGCCGTGTCACGAATCAACAGGTTGTCCTGCGAGACGCCCAGCCGCACTTGCAAACTGGCGATCCCGGTGTAGTAGACTCCGAACGCCGAGGCGAATCCGTCGATCGCATCGAATTCCGTCTCATCATCGAGCGAGAATCCGGTGACAAACGCGTTGGGTAGATCGAGATCGAAACCGCTGGTGGTGAACAACCGGATTTCCTCGACTTCGTCATCGACCGCGTAGTCGGCTTCCATCCTGACACCGATGCCCGAGGACAACATCGCGTCTTCGGCGATCGAAACCACACCATCGGTGACCACCACATCGAACGGATGGTTCGTCGCAAACGACTGGAACTCCGTCAAGGATGCGAATTCCTGGACGGCCACGCCGGGCAGGAAACGGAGCGATGTTTGCAAACCGGGGCTGGCCAACATTTCGTCGACCAGACCTTTTTGACGAATCCGATGCAGATCACGGATCTTGTTGCTGACCGCATTTTCCAGCAGTGCGGCGGAGATCCCGGCGGGCACCATCGGTTCCAGGATGTCCAGATCTGTCGTCAGCGACCGGGTCTCGATCACCGTCCGCTGCAGCACGCCGACTCCACTGCCATCGACCTGGCCGTTGTTGTCACCGTCCAGGTGGGACAGGGTGTTGTCGATGAACAATTGGTCGCTACCGGCAAATCGATTCCCGTCGACAATCACCGGTCCGTCCAGGCGTCCCAAATGACGCGTCTCGGGCATGTTGACCGTTTCCGAATACGCGGGCACGGTGATCTGTTCGGGAACCAGCAGATCATCTTGCGGCGTCCGAATGGTCCGGGTGCCATAGCGGGCCGGCACGTAGACTCGCTTGTAAATTGGAAACAGTTTGAAAATGGGAATGCCGTAGCCGATGATCTTACTGTAGGAATAGGCCGCTCGAATCAGGTAGCTCTGGGTGGTGATGATGTCCGGCTGGGGGATGCGATTGATCCGGGTGTAGGTGGATTCGGGAATCAGGATCTGCAACCCTCGTTGGCCGCCGCCCACGAAGACCTGATCGTCGCCGCTGCCGGTGTTGATTTGGATTTCCAACTCCGCCAGCGTGCCATACACATAGACCTTGTCGTCGCCGGCGCCGGTCAGGATGATCAATCGTTCGACGTTTTTAATTTCGGGAACGACCAACCCGGCGCCGAAGATCCGTTGAACCGGTTCGCCATCGACTTCTTCGGTAAAGACGATGAACTCGTCATCGACCTGTGTGCCCAAGATGACGAGCGTGTCGATCCCGTCGCCGCCGTCGACATTGACTTGTGCGTTGCGAACGTAGGAAAGCGTGTCGTTTTCGCCGGCCGCGGAAATCACGTTCACGGTATTGAGCGACAGCGGTTGGCCCTCGTCACCGGCTTCGTTGGTCGTCAGGTGTGCTTGGATGAAGAAGATGTCATCGCCGGATTCTCCGAACAGTGAAATCTCCGCCAGGTTGTGGTTGACTTCGAAGTAGTCGTTGCCGCTGCCGCCATAAAAGCTGGTGGGGAACGACACGCCGTCGGTGATCTGGTCGACGACGTCGATCACGCCCAGCGTCGGATGGTTGAACGTTTTGGTCGACAGGATGTTGCCGATGAAGAAGCGGTCGCTGCCATCGTCACCGTAGATCGACATCTCCGTTGCCGTGTCGTCGGCAATGAAAAGGTCATCGCCGGCCAAGCCACGCAGCGTGACCAACTCGGTCGTGAAGTACTGAACCTCTTGACGATAGAGGGCCGCCAATTGGGGGCTGCGGACGACCAGGTCCGTCGTGAACTGTGTCAACACCGCGAACAGCGAATCGAGCGAGTCGCCTTGTTGTGGCAGGTAACGCTGGATCGCTCCACCGCCCAAACGCAAAACGTCGTCGTCTTGCGTTCCCACGACCGTCAAAACATCCAGCCCGCTCGCACCGGAGTCTTCGATCCGCAAGATTGAATCGCTGCTGCCGGCGACCGTCACGTTCAGGGAGACTTCATAGAGGTCGCTTCCGATTCCCCCGTCGAACGTCGCGTCGCCGCTGAATCCGTCCACGACGAACCGGTTGACGTCGGTGGGTTCATTGCCGCTGACGTCGTCGAACCCGAAAAGCGAGATCGATGAAAAGATCGTCACCGGTTCGACTTCTTCGAGCACGACGATGCGTGGGGTTTGGCCTACGCTCGGTGCCAATTCGGCGATCGTCAACGAAGCATCGCTGAGCGTGAAGTTGGCGTCCCGTGATTCCGTCAACGCATTGGTTCCGCCGGCATCGATGAACAGGTCGACGCCGCGGCCGCCGGTGTACAAGTCGTCTCCCGATCCGCCGTCCAGCGTGTCGACAAACGGAGTTCCGATCAAGACGTCGTGTCCAGCGCCGGCGAAAACGGAGAGTTCGACCAGTGATGCCGAAACGTCGCCGGCATCGATTGTGTCGTCACCGGCATAGGTTTCGATGATCAACTGATCGCCGCGTTCGACGCCAGCATTGCTGATCGAAAACTGAATGCTGTTTTCGATCGAACCAGAAATCGTTTCGTCGTCGCTGCGAACGGTGACCGAGTCGTCGCCCGTGGTGCCCAGCAGTCGCAGCGTATCGGCGTCGAAATCGATCCCATACTCCGGCGTGATAAAGACCTCTTCGATCGGATTGCCCTGGCTGTCCAGCAGCGGATTGCCGTCCGGGCCATAGACGGGAATCGATCGCTGGCGTGACCGTTCAACATTGCGGAGTTCAAACAGCACCGGAATCGATTCCGAGTCGACATGCCAAACCGGTTCGCCCGCCGCGTCGACGATTCCGCCGCCTTCGATTTCTTGGAAGTAAATCAGTGTGCCGTCCTCGGTCAAACTTCCCAGGATCGGGGCGCCGCCGGCGTCGTAGCGGTAACTGGATTCGGCGGATAGCTGCTGGCGCCGAAATCGCTCGCTGGTGTCGTCAGACGACATGCCTTGATCGAACGACTGCGACGCATCGAAGACGCGGCGAACCTCGCGATAGTCGATCTCGGCCCTGGTTTCAAAGGCCACGAAAATCGGCTCGCCGTCCGACAACACCGCGTTCCCACCGCTGTGCGACTGGACCAGGGCGACCTGGCCGCTCGGCAGCGTCTGTTCGGTCAACGTCGGCGTGCCGTCCGCTTCGAACGCGTACGATCCGCCGTCGAATGTCTGACGATAAAAGCTTGTCGCCGTGGTGGTGTCCGCGTCGAAGGGATCGTCGGGTGAAAAGACATGCGCAAGATTCGATCCGTCCAGGATCAGCATTTCTCCCGTCTTGAGTTGTTCGGTCACGGGAACGAATTCCAGGATTTCGCCCGTCCCGAAGTCGACGTCGACGTTCTGCAGGGTCGTCGATGTCACATCCTCAATCGTGACCGAATCGGCGCCGGCTTCCAGGCGGATGATCACGCGTTGGAATTCCTGCAACAGCAACGTGTCAGTCTGGAATTGATCCGGCAACGACTCCGACTGGAATGCCAGCACGACGTCGGCGAGATCGGACGGCGACGGAGCGAGCGTCACGGTATCATCGATCCGATCTTCGATGGAAATCACCCGGATCGTATCGAGGTCATCGACGGTTTCGCCGTCCACCGTTTTGGTCGACTGGCCGCCCAGGATCAATGCATCGGTGCCGTCGCCGACCATCCACTCGAACGTGTCTTCGCCGTGGTTGCCGCGGAGGGTATCGATGTCGGGTCCACCGGTGATGGTATCCGGGCCGCCTTGCCCCCAAATCACATCATCGCCATGACCGCCGCGAAGAAAATCTTGTTCGCCGGCGGGGTCAACGGTGACGGTCCCATCGCCGGCGATCGTGATCACGTCACCGTAGATCTCGTCGTGTCCGTCACCACCATCGATGCGGTCTTCGCCTTCGCCACCGACGATGAAATCGTCGCCGTTGTCACCGGTGATCGCATCGTCACCGCCACCGCCGTCGATGGTGTCATTGCCGTCGCCGCCACCGATCAAATCGTTGCCACTGCCGCCACTGATCGAATCGTCGCCGCCCATCCCGCCAACCACGTCGTCGCCTGCGCCGCCGTCAATCACATCGGCTTCATCCGAACCGATGATCGTGTCGTGTCCGTCGCCGCCGAACAGTTTTCGACTGGCGCCCAACGGTGAATGGACCTCGATCGTATCGTTGCCGGCACCGCCATGAATTTCGATCGCGGCGGTGACGTCGGCCGCGATGATGTATTCGTCATCGTTGGGTGTCCCGGCGATGAAGATTTTCGACACGGTGGCCGGATCAAATTCCTCTCGATTGCCACGTGAGCTGACGACGATGCGCAGATGCTGCGTGTTGTCGGTGGGATCCGCGGGCGTGGCGTCGACCATCTTTTGTTCGACCACGTACTTTTCGCCGCGATTGGGATCGACCGGTTCGCCGGGGCCGGGTTCGTACTTGATCGTGACCACATCGTCGCTCTGTGAAGCGATCGTTGCGTTGGGATTGGGGCAGCTGAAATCAAAATCGGCAAGCACGGCGCTGAAGAACGTCTCGCGGGCCTCGAACACGGTGATTTCGCCGAAGATGCCCAAGTCCAGTCCGACCCAAAAGAAGGCATCCAAGAACGTCGACAGTTTTCCGGAGGTGTCGAACAGACATTGAGCCCCTTGATCGAGTCGTTGATCCAACTCGCTGAATCGCAGTTTCCCGTCGTAAACGTCGACTCCAGCGATCGCGGGATCGGGCACATCATTCAAGTTAAACCCGACGTCCGCTCGAATGCCGCCTTCGACACCCGCCTCGATCAAGCCCGCGATGCCGACCGACGCCCCGGCCGTGATCGTTGAACTGAGCGTGACTTCCGGCAGATCCGCGCGGATGGATCCGTCACCGTTGAACGTGACTTGGTCGTCGACATAGAACCCTTGAAAGATTTTATCGGCTTCGGAGATTGCATAGTCGCCTTCTTCTTTCCACTGGCGAATCCCCGAGGTGTCAAAACCGAAGATAAAATCGGTATCGGCTTGCACGCGGCCGCCCAAACGCGCGTTCAAACCGGGAAACACGGGAAACGACTTGCCGTACCGAAAATTCAAATTCAATCCGGGCATTTCGTACTTGAACAAGTCGACGTCCTTTCCCAGCAGCAACCCGAACGCGGCGAACGGATCGGTCAGCAGCGGAAACTCGATCGATCCCTTGGTGGTGCCGATCTTGTCGGTCACGCCCTTGGTTTTCGGGTTGGTCGATTGGTCCAACTGAGACGTCGTGTCTTTGGCTCCATCAGTCGACGGCGTCGCGCTGCCGCCGGGCGAGCGGACTTCATCACCGATTTTGAAACTGCCGAAATCAATGATCAAGGACTCGCCCTGGGAGTCGTTGAGAAACGCTTCGACGCTGTCGACCAATTCGACGACCGCCGCAATCGCCGTGACCCCCTTGGCGACCGGGGCAAATTTCGTCGGACCCAAAACGACTTTGGCGATGTCGAGCAACGAGGTTTGGGAGGCGCCCAAACTCTTTAGCAGGGGGATGTCATCGGTCAACACCGACACGATCGGCTCCAGCGGTTCGGTCACGCGGGCCACTTCGGAAATGACCGGCCCGGCAAAACCGCTGATGAACTCGCCCAAGTCCAGTTTCACGTCGGCGAATTCAATGATCGGTGACCCGCCAAACGTCGCCGCGGAACCACCGCTGCCGAATTCGATTTCGGCGAACAATTGGTCGTAATGCAACGTCGTCGTCAGGTTCGGCAATTGCAACCCGTTGGATTCAGGCAATTGCACCGTCGCGTCCAGATCGACATTCGCCTCGGCGACCAAACGGCCTTGAATGCCAAGACTTTCCAGTTGAAGCGGTGCCCAACGTCCGTTGCCATCACCGTCCTGCAAATCGATTTCGAATCTGCCCACCAAGCCGCTGGAACCATCGGCGTCATCGACTTCGTCGAGCTGAACTTGCAAGAATCCGAGTTCGCCCATCAGCGACGTTCCGGGAGCGAGCGTGGCGGACAGTTCGAGCGAAAATTCTGCGCCGCTATCGGTCACGCCATTGGTGTCGACGTAAAACCAATCGTCGCTGGACAGACCAAACCCAAACCCGAAGACGTAATCCATCTGAATGGTGATCGCGCTGTCGTCGTCCGAGCGGAGTCCCAGACCCGGTACGCTGGCATCGAATGTCAGCGGCACCGTGATGTCTTCAAACACCTCGCCCGAGAGCACGAGATTAAATTGAACCGCGTCGTCTCGGATCGTCAGACCGATGTCTTCGGGCGTTTGGATGTCCTTCAGCAGCAACCGTCCTTCGCCGTCAAACTGGAAACGACCTTCCGAATCCAAGTCCGGCACCCTCAACGCGCCATCGCCCAGCTTGCCGACCAATTTGAAAAGTTCCGCACGGATCAGATCGAGCACCGCTTCGTCGTTTGCGATCGCCGATTCCAGTGCCGCACCCAATCGCGCGTCATAGCCGGCATCGCCGTAGTAGTAGAACCCGCCGGAATTGGGCACGTCTTGCTTGATGCCCAACAAGTCGTCTTCCAGGTCGCCGACAAATGAAGCGGCGTCCTGGAGCGCGTCGCCGGCAAGCGGCAATCCGAGTTCGGCAAATTTCGCGTCCAGATCCGAATTCAGCCCCGCAAACAGTTGCTCCAATCCGTCCAGCAGGTTTTGCGGATCGTTGATCATCGCCCCCAGCCCGAACAGCTCCTTGCCCCCCGGGCCGGACAGGTCGTAATCGAAGTCGCCACCGCTGAAGTTTTGGCTTTCCATGGAAACGCCGACGTGCAGCACATGGTCGCCGAATCCGTTATTGTCGTCGTCTGCCGTGGTTCCGCCGACGGGAAGGTTGTCACCCAGGTACAGCGGCAGCGACAGATCCGCCCGTCCGGCCACCGAGATCTCTAAATCGTCCGCGCCGATCTGGCCGACTTCGTGACGTCCGTCGTCGTTGTCTTGCAGTCCATACGCCGCCCGCACATCGATTTCCGCGGTCGCCTGTTTGATCGAGAACCCGATCGTGCCCAACGATGTGTTGTCACTCTGTCCGATCAGATCCGCCAAATCCAAACGGACGTCCAGATCCACCGGTTGGGAAAGACCGGCGGTCGCAGAAACAAAAACTTCCGACGCGTCGGTAAAATACGACACCGGATTCAAGACGTCGCTCAAGTCGTATCCGAACCCGAATCGGATTCCGCCCGAACCGGTCACGTCCAGTTTGATTTGCCCGTCCGAATCGCCCAGACGCACATCCAGTGCCGCCAGGTCCACGGTGACGTCGGCCAACAGCGGACTGTTGTCCACAAAGTCTTGGATCTCGTCCTGAAACAACGCGTTCAGGTCCACCGAAAAATCGAACTGCTTGTCGACCAACAGACGTTCCAGGGCAAAGTCGATCAAGAAGTTTGAATCTTGATAGGTGATCGTGAAGGGATCGACGGCTTCGTCAAAGAACTGGTTCACCGCAGCGTTCAATTGATCGGCGAGGTTGCCCAGATGGCTGTTCGCGTTGTCGCGCACGTCCACGATCGCGTTCTTGAGTCCGACAATAAAATCGTCGGTGCCGTCACCAAACAATTCCATCGCACTCTGGTTCAGCCCGGGAATCTTGCGGGCGATCAAGCTACCGTTGACGGGATCCTCGTCGACCAGTTTGTCCAGCCCCGCGATGATTCCGTCCAGGATCGCGTCCAAACTGACGCCGCGGAGCCCAAGGATATCGCCGAACTCGGGCACATCGAAGCGAATTCCCGAGACCAGACTCTCCAACGTTCCGATCGTGTCGCCGAAGGTACCGCTTGCCTGTATCGCAAGCCCGTCGTCGTTGAGTCCGGAGAGAAACCCGTTCAACTGGATCGGCAAATTGATGTCGACGATCGAATCGGTTCCCAGTCGCGGCAGCAATTGACTGGCCAGCGAGGTGCCGTTGACCAAGTCGCGGTAGGAGAGCCGCTCGTTGGTTTCCAAGATCATCGTGCCGCCGATTTCCGCCGTCCCTGCGACGACGCTCAACCCAACCGGTCCCAGGTTGACGTCCAAGTCGAACGGCACCAAATTCCCGTCGACGTCGCGTCCGGTGTCGACTTGTAGATCGGCGACCAACGCAGGCGAATCGACGTAAAACTGCCCGCCGGAATCGATCCCGAACTGAAACGTCAGCTCAATGCCGGCGTTGACGTTCACGACCGGCGGCGTGTCACTGTTGACGTTGAAACCGAATGCGCTGGGATCAAATCCGCCCAACCGCAGCTCGTCAAAATTAATCGGGATCGTTTGGTTGTAATCAAACGCGGACAGGTCGACGCTGGCGACGAACGACATCGGATTGTTGCTGGCGGCAAAATCAATGTGGTCCAATCCGGCCAGTGTCACGTTGGTGACTTCGTTTCCAACGGTCGCGGCGGCAAACGCGTTTTGGATCGGCGTCAGGATGTCGTTCCGCAATCCCGTTTGCAGATCGCCGGCAAACACCTTCCCATCCAAGTCGATGCCGAACAGATCCGCCACCGACAGCGATCCCAACAACGGAATCGAGACGCGTGGGCTGAGCGTTTCGACGAACCGATTGGCTAGACTTTCGCCGTTGTTGGCACCGGCGACCCAGCCCGCGAAGGCCTCCAAGCCGATTTCCAGTTTCGCTTGATCGGCCGTGGCGGACGAGACGACGTGCTGGTCGGTCGGCGGATCGATTCGCGTTCCCGGTGAAACCGTTTCGTGCATCAGCGCGGCTGCGTTGGCATCGCTGCCCAGCCCGATCGCACGCCCCATCTCGTGCATGATCACATGCAACAGATCGATTCGTTCGTTGTCGAGGTCGGCGTCGGGGCTGGGATCGATAAACCATCCGTGCCCTGCCGCCGTGGGATCAATTTGAATCGTGCCATCGGGAAGCGATCGTGAGACCTCGCCCAAGGGAAGATGTTTGACAACCACCGTCGGCGTTTCGACGGAAATCGTCGCACCGCCGCCGGCGATGACCGTGTAACCGCCGACCACGCCCTGCCATCGCGAGACGGCTTCGGCGATGATCGGTGTCAGGTCGGTGGAGGCGTCCAGCTGAACTGCCGGGGCTTCGCCGGCAACCAGCGGCGGCGGATCGTTGGCCAGCGGATCGATCGTGATCGTGGCATCCACACCGCGACTGGCCACACCGGGTGCAAGCTCGGTTTGCGTGGGAACCTGTTGCAACAGAATGCCGATTTCGTGAATCAAAACCGAAAGCAGATCCATGCGATCGGCTTGAACCGTTGCCGATCCGGTGTCATCCCATCCGAAATCACCGCCGGTATGATCGATCAGGACATCGCCTGAATTGTTGCGGTCGGACAGCTGGCCGTCGGGAAGGTCCCGGATCAGAAACGGCAGATTGTTGCTGACCAGCAGGACCTGTCCGGAGTCCGTTTTGATCTCGTAAGCTTCGCCCGAGTCCGCAGGGCCGGCGGTCAAGCCGACCAGGACTTCGTTGCCGTCGTTGTCGACCAGCCGCAGCGTCGTGCCGTTGAATACCGTGAGGGCTTGATCGACCAGACCGGTCGGCAAGGCAGTGATCGAATCGGGAATCGCGGCCGAGAGTCGCCCGTTGGAACCGACGGCCGGAAGCGGTCCGTCGACCGTTCCCGGCGTAGGGACGATGACTTGAATCGGCCATTTGTCCCTCGCGATCGTTCCGTCCTGGTCACGGATTCGCAGGTCAAATTTCTGATTCGGCACGATCGTGATCGTGTGTGGAAGACTGACGCCTTCGCCGTCGGCAAACTGGAAAACAATGTCGGTGCCGGACGTCACGATTTCGTACGTCCAGTCGCGGGGAATGCGGGTCAGGTCGATCGTATCGCGTCCGACTGGGGTATCGGTCTCTGACGCGGTCGCATTGGAACGCAGAACATCGTGTCCCCAGCCGTCTGAATCACCGGTGGCGGCAAAATAGAACACGTTGTCGCCGCTGGATCCGATGATCGTGTCGTTCCCGTGCCCGGAGACGACATCCGAACCGTCCTCCCACGTCAAAAACTCTTCGGGCGTCGATCCCGGTTGGTGGGTGACGCTGTGGGTGTCGATGTCGATCGTCAGGTCATCGTCAACGCCGCTCTCGAACAGATTCAAGACGCCTTTGATCGTGTCGCCCTGGTTCGCGACGAATTCGATGTCCAGGTTGTCGCTGATCAGGCGATCGGGCTTGGAACTTCCGATGACCTTGGTCAGCCCCGAAACGCCGAACTGTTCCAACACGCCGGAAACGGGATTATCGAAACCGACGATTTTGGTGACATCCAACAGCGATGTCAGACCTTGCAACCGGTGACCGCTGACGCCCGAAGCCCGGCCGGATGTAGTCGCCGCCGTGGCAAGCGACGGTGGCAGAATGTCGCCGTCGAGCACGTAGGTTTGTGTCTTGTTCAACAGCTCTTGAAGGTATGGATGCCGCTCGCCGTCGACCGTCTTGCCCAACACATGTCGGTCTGCCAGAACGTCGACCGTCGGAACGTCGCTGGACGCTGCCGACGCGTAATCCGAGTAGTCCAGGGTCACGGTTCCGTTGTTGCCCGAATTGATGGTGCCCCGAAGAGTCGCGTCACCGTGGAAGCGAACCGTCATGTTGCCCAGTTCCGGTCCCTGCAACGACTCGATGTCCATCGCGACCAGGAAGCTGGCTTTGTCGCGTAGGAAGTCGGTGATCGGCCCTGTTTCGGGGTCACCGAGCCATTGATTCAAGACAGCGTCGGGAGTCACATCGCGGACGATGATAAAATTGGTGTTCAGATTGGGGCCGATAGGATCTTCGAAGAACGTCTGGCCGGGACCAGCGATCGCTTCGTGGGCTGCATCGAAGGCATCGTCCACACCATAGGAGTAGACGTCGACGACGAGGCTGCCGACCATCCGGGAGAAATCCAGGGTGTCGAGCGATTCGGGGATCGGCTCGCCGTTGAGTTCCAAATCGGGATAGTCAACGATCGCAGCGGCGCCCCAGAAATTGGTAAAGCTGTAGGTGTCCGCACCGGCTCCGCCGGCGATCATGTGCAGCCCCGGCAATGGTCGCTCATGGATGAATCGATTCGATAGACTGTTGCCGTAGAACTTGTTCCAACCGCCGGCGTATTCGACGCCGGTGATGCGTTGGTTCCCGGCCGAATCCAGTTGCAGTTTCAGACCATTGACGGTCTCCGTTCGCAGGTCGGCGGTGTTGCTGGTGTTGTAGATTCCGTGGGTGATGTCGACGGTGTGACCGACGTTTTGACCGTTGGGCACCGACAACTCGGTGCGGGGGACGGAACGGTGTCGAAAACCGTCTGCCAGAATCAATTTGCCGGGGAAGTCGACATCGATTTCGTTTAGATAGGTGTTTTCGTTGATGCCGCTGATGATCGTGGTGTCGGAATCGACGTGGGAGATCCAGATCGAGTCGGCGTACTTGTCAAAGAAGTAATCGTCGATTTGCGAGGGGAGAACATTCTCTATCGCGTCGGTGAGCACTTGTCCCCGCTTGATCCGCATGCCAACCGAGCCGTCGTCGTTTTGAAAGGGCTCGAATTTGAGCGGGATGGCCGAGCCGGAAAAGTCGAAGGTCAGCTGGGTCTCGGGTTGTCGCTGCGTGGAGGTGTCAAAGTGCAGGTCTTTCCAGCGATTGCCGATCTGGATGGTTTGATTGCCCGTCCCCGTGATCACCGTTTTCACCGCCGTGCCCAGCCCGCCTTCGGTGCTGACCTGATTGCCCAGGCTATCGCTGGCGGCGATCTGTTGGGATTTCACTTCGAACGTGAAATCAGTCGTCGTTTTGCTGAAATCCAGTTTGTCGGTACGAAATTCCAACAGCCCGGTGGTGATGGTGTCGTCACCAAAACCGTCTTCGAATTCGAACGTGTCTTCACCGCCGTTGCCGGCCAGCGTGTCATCGCCCGATCCGCCGACGATCGTGTCATCACCGCTTCCGCCGTCGATGCTGTCGTTGCCCTGGCCGCCGAGCAGGACGTCATCGCCGGAGTCGCCACTGATTTGATCAGCGCCGGCTTCGCCGGACACATAGTCGTCGTCATCGCCGCCGGAGAGCACGTCATCGCCGGCTTCGCCGACCACGGCATCGTTTCCATCGCCGCCGCTCAAGTTGCTGCCGGTCGTTTCGGCGAACAAAAAGTCTTCGCCGCGTCCGCCGCTGACCGCCACGACGTTGCTGGCCGTTCCACCGATGGCCGGGAAGTCGCCGGTGTCGGTCCCGATCGAAAAACGCACGCCGGAGGGGTTGGGCGAAAACAGTTGGGGAAACGCGGCGGTGATCGTATCGATGGCCGTGGCGTCTTCGGGATCCAAGTTCCCATCGGCACCGCTGCTTGGCGGATCGTCCGGGACGTACAGGTATTCCGCGCCGCCGGTTCCGCCGTCCAGGTCACCGGCCAACCGGGCGCCTTGCTCCACCGTCACCTCGTCTCGAGCCTGGGTGCCGATGATGCTGCGAACGTTCGTCACCCACAGTTTCTTTCCCGACTGAAACGTGACCGTGACGTTGTTGTGCACCGGGCGACCGGAATCGCGTTTGGCGAGCGTGATTTTTACGTTGCTGGTCAGCTGCGACAGATCCAACACCGCCGTCGGATCGTCGCTGGGCATCAGCGGATTGGCGATCGTGAACGTCTTGTTGAAGAAACCGTCCACGGCGAGTGAGTCACCGAACGCGTCACGCACGACGATGGTGTTGGCCCCCGAACCGGAAATGATTCGCTCGATGTGGTTGCTCGCTGCAACTTCATGAACCTGGCCACTCTCCGCCGGCGTTGTGACCTGAATGAATTTCGTCGGTTCCCCAAGCGTGATCGTCAGATCGGTGGTGACAGGCGTGAAGTCCAGCGTGTCTGTTCCTTCGCCGGCCGCCTCGCCGACCCGGTCTTTGCCCCAACCCTCTGCAGGTGAGTTGGCGGCGAAATAATAACGGTCATCGCCGGGGCCACCTTCCAAGGTATCGTTTCCGACGGCGAAGTCGGCCGCCGCGTCGGACGAATCGTGGTCGCCGAACAGCTTGTCGGCACCCGGGCCGCCGTACAATTCGTCGTCGCCGGCGTCTCCGTACAGCGAGTCGTTGCCGTCATCCCCGGATGCGACGTCATTTCCGGGACCTCCAAACACCTGGTCATTCCCGCCGCCGCCCAACAGCGCCGCGGCGTCGAAACCGAACAGCCCTGGAATTCGGTCATGCCCACCGCCGCCCAGCAAGGTGTCATCGCCGGCGTCACCGAGCAGACCGTCGACGAGGTCACCGCCGACGATGCGGTCGTTGCCCTTGCCGCCGCGGACGACGTTCTGATCGGTGTCGGAACGCGCGGTGAGCGTATCGTTTCCGCGGCCGCCGACGATTTCGATGCTCCCCTCCAAGACGTCAAAGCGAACGCCCGCCGAAGTTGTGGTCGGGCCGGCATTCCGATCCAAGGTCAGCGGTTTCGTCACGCCGCTGGCAAACAACTTGTTCGGGTTTTCGTAGTCGCTGGTGTACGCCAACACGATCTGGCTGGGCGAGACCGGAAACCCTGCGCGGCCGTTGCCCAGGATGGCGCCCTGGTCCAGTGCCGCGCCTTGTTCGACGATGAAAACATTTTCCATCGGGCCGGGAACAAACTGCTCGACATGAGTCGCCGTCGCTTTCTTGCCGCTCGCGCTGGTCACTTCCACGCGGTTTTTGGCTTGGATACGAAACGTCAGGTTTTCCATGACGTTGCGAAAATCCAGCGTGTCCAGCGATCCGTCCGCGGCGGCGGATTCATTGATGTTCGTTCCGTTCCAGTCGGCGGTGCCGAATTCATAGAGATCGTTGCCGGGGGTGGGGGCAAAGACATTGTTGCCCGGACCGACCGCGTTGACGGCCAGCAGCCGTCGCGGTTCGAGTGCTTCGATGCTGGTGCGAAACTGGCGTCTCCGTTGATCCGCTGTCCGACCGCGTTTTGCGCGTCGCCTGGTTGTTGCTGGTTGATCCATCATCTTTGGGGGGTGTGCGTCCAGGCTGCGTGAATTTCGCAGCCCCGAGTTTAGCGGTATCACGTCTACCACCGTGAGATCGATCCGCCGGATCGACCGCATTGACCGGGTGGATTCGCAAGATTCCCGCGATCGCGATGCGGCTTGGTGCCGTGCGTTGGGTCGCGTGGCGGCTGGCCGCCTGTCACCGTGGCATGATCGCAAAGGGAGCTTGCACCCATTCCTGCGAGATCAGGGTGCGAAGGCCTTAAGAGGATTTTGGAAAAAAGCTTCTTGCTTCTCTCTCGTTTTCAAGTCATTGATCGTGGAGGGTTTTGTCACTCTCCCCCTGGGGGTTCTTCGCGGATTTTAGTGGCTGCTCTCGGATACTCGGGGAAGGTTTTTTGAGGGATGACTGCGATGTCCGATGGTTCTGTTCGGTCTGATGGCGAAGCCAGCTGTAGCGGAGACGGGCTCTGCGGAGGAGCAACCCGCCTAGAAATCACCTGGTCTGCGATGCGGCGAAGGTGCTTCGTGCCCTCCACCGGCCCGCGTCGCCGGAGGGGCGTTTGAACCGAGCGGTTGTCGTCCAACACCCATTCGGACATCGCAGCAATGCCTCAAACAACCTGGGTCCTGAGTGATTAGCCATTAATATCGACGAAGCCCCCCTGGGAGAGTCGATCGTAGCGAGGAGAGGGTTTGCGTTGTTGCTTGGGGGCGCCCATCAAGAGTGAAGTGAAACAGGCGTTTCACCGTTCGACCTCCCCTCGCTTCGCTCGACCCTCCTGCCAGGAGGGTGACTTCACCTCAATGACGAACTGACGTCTTAACTTGTTGCGAGAAGACGGGCTTTTTTGTTGTGTTCTCGGTGAACCACATTCCACTGCGACAGCCGGTGTCGCTCGGGTTCACGGTGGACCGTGCGATCCACACGCTCAACGCTGGATCGTGGCAGCGATACGCTTTGGTTGGCGAGCCCACGACGCTGGCTTCCACGTGACGTTCTGACTGTGCGGCTCGGCACAGGAGTGATCGCGTTCGCGTGCTGTGATGGCTGCGGCTGGGCGAATGGGCGCGCTTCGCAGTCGACGTCTCAATGCCACCTGCTCTGACACCAAACGGGGTGTTTCTTGTTAGCGGTAGGGCGCGAGCCCTCCGGTCTTTCACGGTGTTTTTGAAGGGTGACCGGACGGCTCGCCATTCCGCTCGCTCCTTCAGTGCCAAAGTAGATGGCCTTGGGCGACGGCCCTCTGGGGCACAACGGAATGCTTGGGAACAGGAGTTGCTCACGGCAAGCATTGTTCCCCCGTTCCTCCGCCGAGTGGTGAGCGCGTGTGCGTGCGAGGTTCGATCGAAACGTTAATCGTGTTGAGAGGTCGACACAGAGAATGAATCCCGCAATGGCACCTCGACAGACGGAGCGGAAACAATGTTGATGGACCGTCCGCGAACGGAACGATCCGCCGTGGTCGCACCGCCCGACGACGACAAACGTTGGAAGATCATCGACGTCACGATGCGTCGCAACGGCTACTCGGGGCATGCGTTGATCGAAACGTTGCATGCCGTGCAAAGTTATTTCGGGTATCTGGAAGACCGTTCCCTCCGTTACGTCGCGATGTCGTTGCAGCTGCCGTTGAGCAAGGTCTACGGGGTCGCCACGTTCTACCACTTGTTCACGCTTAAACCGCAGGGCGAGCACACTTGTGTGGTCTGCACCGGAACGGCGTGCTACATCAAGGGGTCTCGCGATTTGGTGGCGGCGATCGAGAACCGTTATGGGATCAAGCCGGGGCAGACGACCGCCGACGACGCGTTGTCCGTGTTGAGCGCTCGCTGCATCGGCTCCTGCGGCGTTGCCCCGACGGTCGTCCTGGACGGAGACGTTCTCGGGGAACAGACGCCAGACGGATTGATCGCCGAGATTGAGGAGGTCCTCTGAATGAACCTGGAAGACCTGGCGGAGATCGCCGAACAATCTGCCGAAGCTGAAAAAAAACAGCGACACTGTGTCCGCGTCTGCATGGCGGCCAGTTGCCAATCCAGCGGCGCCGGCGCGGTGCTGGACGGTCTTCGGCAGCATGCCGAACAGGACGCCGAGGGCGGGGTTCACGTCAAATCGGTCGGCTGCATGGGGCTCTGCTCGGCCGGCCCCTTGGTCAGCGTCGACGCGACCGAGCCGAAAACCGAGGTGATGTACAAAGACGTCACGCCGGACGACGCCGCGGAGTTGTATTCCAGTCTGGACGGCGATCCGCTGGAACGTCTGCGCTGCTCGACGGACATTCCGTTCTTTGCCCGCCAACAACGCATCGTGCTAAAAAATTCCGGCGTCATCGATCCGGAACACATCGACGATTACATCGCAGCCGGCGGTTATGCATCGTTGGTGCGGGCGGTGACCGAAAGGACGCCGGCGGACGTTCTTCGCGAGGTCAAGCAGAGTGGATTGCGGGGACGCGGCGGCGGCGGTTATCCGGCGGGGCTGAAATGGTCCACGGTCGCGATGGCGCCCGAGCCGCACAAGTTTGTGATCTGCAATGCCGACGAAGGCGATCCCGGTGCCTTCATGGACCGAGCGGTGTTGGAATCGGATCCGCATCGCGTGCTCGAAGGGATGGCGTTGGCCGGCTATGCGATCGGAGCCGAGCACGCCTACGTCTACATCCGCGCCGAGTACCCGCTGGCCGTCGAGCGGCTGAAGAAGGCGATCAAACAAGCGACCAAGAAGGGGTTGTTGGGTCGCCGCATCAGTGACACGACGTTCAATTTCGAAATCGAAATCCGTCTGGGAGCCGGCGCGTTCGTGTGCGGCGAAGAGACCGCGTTGATGGCGTCGATCGAAGGGCTTCGTGGCCAGCCGCGCCCCAGGCCACCGTATCCGGCCGAGGAGGGGCTGTGGGAGTGTCCGACGCTGATCAACAACGTCGAAACGCTGGCCAATATCCCTGCGATTTTGGCCCGCGGCGGAGACTGGTTCAAGGGAATCGGCACCGAGAAGTCGACCGGCACGAAGGTCTTTGCCTTGGCCGGACGGATCGCGAATTCCGGCCTGATCGAAGTCCCGATGGGAATCCGCTTGCGCGAGATTGTCGAACAAATCGGCGGCGGGATCCCCGATGGGCGACGGTTCAAAGCGGTGCAAACCGGCGGGCCCTCCGGCGGATGTCTTCCCGAAGAACACCTCGACATGTCGGTCGAATACGACACGCTGCGTTCGGCCGGTTCGATCATGGGGTCGGGCGGGATGATCGTGATGGACGAGACGTCGTCGATGGTCGATGTCGCGCGCTACTTCATGGAATTCTGTATGACCGAATCGTGCGGCAAATGCGTCCCCTGCCGCGCCGGCACGGTTCAGATGCACGGGTTGCTGGACAAAATCGCCGAAGGCCGGGCGACGCAAACGGACCTCGATCTACTGGAAGATCTCTGCGACGTCGTCCAAGCCACCAGCCTATGCGGACTCGGGCAGACCGCGCCGAATCCCGTGCTGAGCACGTTGCGCTACTTCCGGCACGAGTACGATGAAAAGCTGCGTCCCGAATCCGAACGCTGGCCACTTCTACCTGTCGTGACGGGAGACAATTGAATGCCTGGACCGCCCGTTACCACCGCGCCCGGCGTGAAAGTCCGCGTCGTCACGCTGAAGATCAATGAACACGACATCGGCGCCCGCGAAACGGACTCCATTTTGGACGTCGCTCAAGCAAACCACATTCGCATCCCCTCGCTGTGTTTCTTGGAAGGGCTCAGTACGTGGGGCGCCTGCCGATTGTGTGTCGTCGAAATCGAAGGCTACCCCCGGCCGGTCTCCGCCTGCTCGACGACGGTCAGCGAGGGCATGGTCATCACGACCCATAGCGACCGGCTGAAACGCTATCGACGCACGATCCTGGAATTGCTGTTCGCCGAACGCAACCACGTTTGCAGCGTCTGTGTTTCCAACGGCCATTGCGAACTGCAAGATCTGGCCGCCGAGTGCGGCATGGATCACGTCCGCGTCCCCTATCGCAATCAGCCCTACGCCATCGATTCGACGCACGAAATGTATCGCGTCGACCACAACCGTTGCGTGCTGTGCACCCGCTGCGTGCGCGTTTGTGATGAAATCGAAGGCGCCCACACGTGGGACGTCAAGGGCCGCGGAATTGAGTGCCAGGTGATCACCGATTTGAACCAGCCCTGGGGTGACAGCAGCTCGTGCACTTCGTGTGGAAAGTGCGTCCAGGTCTGTCCGACCGGAGCCTTGGTCAAGAAAGGGACGGCGGCCGGAGAAATGGAAAAACACGACGAGTTCTTGCCGTACCTGGCCCAAATGCGGGGCAACCAATGAGCGAATCAGCAAAAATCACGATGGCGACCGCGTGGCTGGACGGCTGCTCGGGCTGCCACATGTCGTTCCTGGATCTCGATCAACGGCTGATCGAGTTGGCCGAGAAAGTCGACATCGTTTACAGCCCGATCGTCGACACCAAAGAATTGCCCGGCGACGTCGACGTCGGGATTCTGGAAGGCGCGGTCAGCACCGAAGAGAATTTGCAGGTAGCCAAGATGTTCCGCGAGCGTTGCAAGTATCTGATCAGCCTGGGCGACTGCGCCGTCAGCGGCAATGTGCCGTCGATGCGAAACACGTTCGATTTGGACGAGGTTTTTGACCGCGCGTTTGTTGAAACGGTCCAGGCACAACCGGGCCGGCCCACCGAAAGCTTGCCGACGCTGTTGCGGACCGTCGTGCCGATTCATCATGTCGTCAACGTCGACTTGTTTGTCCAGGGGTGCCCTCCGTCGGCGGACACCATCTGGTACGTGTTGACCGAATTGATCGCAGGCCGCACCCCGGATCCCACCCAAATCACCCGCTTCGGAGCCTGAAGTCCGCCATGGGACGCACGATCAAAATCGATCCCGTTTCTCGCATCGAAGGTCACGCGCACATCACGCTGCACCTGGACGATGACGGCAACGTGGATGATGCGAAATTCCACCTGACGCAGTTCCGTGGCTTTGAAAAATTTTGCGAGGGACGGCCGTTCCCCGAAATGCCCGCGCTGACCGCCCGGACCTGCGGCATTTGCCCGGTCAGCCACCTGGTCGCTTCGTCCAAAGCCTGCGATCACCTGTTGAGCGTGACGATTCCGCCGACCGGGGCCAACCTGCGGCGGTTGATGAACCTGGCTCAATTGATGCAATCCCATGCGCTGTCGTTCTTTCATCTTTCTTCGGCCGACCTGCTGTTGGGCATGGATTCGAATCCGAAGTCGCGAAACATCTTTGGGCTGTTGGCCGTCGATCCCCAATTGGCCAAAGACGGAATCCGATTGCGGCAAATCGGCCAAACGATCATCGAAATTCTGGGCGGCAAAAAGATCCATCCCGGCTGGATGGTCCCCGGCGGCGTCAGCGCGCCGATCACCGAAGAGAAGCGAACCGAAATGTTGGCGATGCTGCCCGAAGGCTTGGAGATCGCCCAGCGGACCTTCGAATCCTTCAAGGGCTTGATCGGAAAGTTTTCCGAGGAAATCGAACACTTCGGCAATTTCCCGACGATGTACCTGAGCCTGATCCAACCCAACGGCGGGCTGGAACACTACGACGGTTTCTTCCGGATCAAAGACGACAGCGGGGCGATCGTCGAAGACATGGTGCCGCTGGAGGAATACGAACGCGTCATCGGTGAAGCGGTCGAACCGTATTCATACATGAAGTTTCCGTATTATCTGCCGGCAGGCTACCCCGAGGGGATTTACCGTGTCGGACCGTTGGCTCGATTGAACAACTGTGACTTCTGCGGAACCAAACTCGCCGACGCGGCGCTGGACGAGTTTCGCGCCTTGCAGCACGGTCGTCCGGTCAGCAGCAGCTTTCACTTTCACTTCGCCCGACTCGTTGAAATCATCTTTGCCCTGGAACGGATGAAGGAGTTGCTGGACAATCCCCACATCCTGGACACGCGGGTTCGAGCCCGTGCACGTGGCAACCGCGACGAGGGCATCGGTGTTGCCGAAGCGCCCCGGGGGACGTTGATTCACCACTACAAGATCGACGACGACGGTCTGATCACGTGGGCCAACCTGATCATCGCGACCGGTCACAACAACCTGGCGATGAATCGCGGCATCAAGCAGGCGGCCGAACACTTCGTCGACGGCAACAACATGCAGGAAGGGATGCTCAATCGAGTCGAGGCGGTGATCCGCTGCTATGACCCGTGTTTGAGTTGTGCCTCGCACGCCTTCGGCCAAATGCCGCTGCGAATCGAATTGCACGATTCACGCGGAAAGGTTTTGGATCAGTTGCTGCGTGAGGTTTCGTAAATCAAGTCTCTCGTTCCCAGGCTCCCGCCTGGGAACGCACCGTCTTGGAGGCTCCCGCCTCCTGGTCGCAAACCGCGTGTGGCGGGAGCCACGCCAGCCTGGTGTTCCCAGGCAGGAGCCTGGGAACAAGTGAACGCTGTAGGTGTTAGCGGAACGGCGCGAGCCGTCCGGTGACGCCGCCCGCGGCGCGTGAAAAACCGGAGGGCTCGCGCCCTGCCGCTAACAAGAAGCATCCCACATTAACTCGTTCCCAGGCTCCCGCCTGGGAACGCACTGTCTTGGAGGCTCCCGCCTCCTGGCCGCAAACCGCGTGTGGCGGGAGCCACATCGGCCTTGTGTTCCCAGGCGGGAGCCCGGGAACAAGTGAAGAACGACACATCCCATGAAACTCGCGGCGCTCGTCATCGGTCTCGGCAATACTCTACGCGGTGATGATGCGCTCGGGCCCATCGCCGCCGAACGGGTGCGGCAGGTCGTTGATCCGCAAGCGGTCCGCGTCATCAACCGGTGCGAGCCGACACCCGATCTGGCACTGGAACTCAGCAAAACAGGACGCGCCGTTTTCCTGGATGCGTCCATCGAAGGCCCTGCCGATCGGGTCCTCGTCCGACGGCTGCAGGAAACCCATGCCGCCGAGGCACTCGGGCACCAGTTGAGTCTCGGCACATTGTTGAGTCTCACGCGTCGTTTGTATGATGACGTTCCGGAAGCGTTCGCGATCACCTTTCCAGGTCGGACGTTCGAGTTGAGCGATCGCTGTTTGACCCCCGAGGCGGAATCGGCTGTCGCGACCATGGTCGCCAAGACGCTGCGGGTGATCGAGTCAAAGCAGGTGATCGCTGATGCATGAACTCTCCATCGCACTGAATATCCTGGACGTCGCGGCCGAAGAAGCCGAACGTCGGAACATCGGTTGCGTCGAAGCCGTCCATATCAAACTCGGCCCGCTTTCCGGGATCGTCAAATCCGCGTTGCTGTCCGCATTCGATCTTGCCCGAGAGCATTCGTCCTTGCCCGATTCGCGACTGGTGGTGGAAGACGTGCCGATCGTCATCTACTGTGAACCCTGTCAGGCCGAACAACCGGTCGAGTCGATTCAGGAACTCGTCTGCCCGGTCTGCCGAACGCCCTCCAACCATGTGGTCGCGGGGCGAGAGATGGAAATCACTGCGTTGGAAATCGCTGAACCGGAAATCAAAGCATGAATTCTCAAACCCGTCTTGTCGAAGTCCGCACGAAGATCTTGAAACAGAACGATGTGTTGGCGAGGGAGCTGCGGGAGCGGTTCCGGCAGGACGGCGTGACGGTCGTCAGTCTGGTGTCCAGCCCCGGCTCGGGTAAAACGGCCCTGTTGGAAGACTTGTTGCTGCGGCTGCGCGAGAACTACCGAGTTGCCGCGCTGGTCGGCGATCTGGCCACCGACAACGACGCCCGACGCTTGGCCCGCGCCGAAGTCCCCACGAAGCAGATCACGACCGGAACGGTGTGCCATTTGGAAGCGGACATGGTCGCCGACGCGCTGCAGGGGTGGAACACCGACGAACTCGATTTCTTGTTCATCGAAAACGTCGGCAATCTGGTCTGCCCCGCCACATGGGACCTCGGCGAAGCATTGCGTCTGGTCCTGTTTTCGGTGACCGAAGGCGAAGATAAACCGCTCAAATATCCCACCATCTTTAACACCGCCGACGTGGCTGTGATCACCAAAATGGATCTGGCGGCCGCCGTCGAATTCGACGCCGCCGAGGCAAAGCGTAGCCTGCAATCCGTCCGGCCGGGAATCGAAACCTTCGACGTTTCCGCCAAGACCGGCGAGGGAATGGCGGAGCTGCTGCAGCGACTGCGGAGCCTGCGCGGGTTCGGCGACGCGGGCAACGATCACGGGCCGGGCTGAAGTGGGGAGTGGGGAGTGGGATGGCAGAATGATTCGGGGCAGAATGATAAGTCAGACAATCAGCCCGGAAGACACCTTGCAGGATTCAACCCGCATTCCGCCCACATCGTTTTGCCCACATCCTTCTGCCATTCATTCCGGACTGCCCAAACGTTTTTCTATGGCGCAAGACGCTTGCGTTCCCAGTCGTCGTCGTCGTCGTCGGGTTCGTAACAGATCCGGTCGTGCAGTCGGTTCGGACGTCCCTGCCAGAATTCGAAACGTGTCGGTTTGACACGGTAGCTTACCCAGGCTGCCAAAAAGGTGTCGGACACCTTTTTCAGGGTGCAAGGCGTTTGCGTTCCCAGTCTTGGTGTTCGTCGGGTTCGTAACAGATTCGATCGTGCAGTCGGTTCGGACGTCCCTGCCAGAATTCGAAACGCGTCGGTTTGACGCGGTAGCCTCCCCAGAAACTTGGCAGCGGCACTTCTTTGGACGCGAATCGCTGTTTCATTTCCTGCATTTTGGCTTCCAAGAGCGACCGTGATGACACGACCTCGCTTTGGTGCGAAACCCACGCGCCGAGTCGGCTGCCACGTGGTCGTGTCATGAAATACTTCAGCGATTCCGCGGTACTGACCCGCTCGGCCGTCCCGCCGATTTCGACTTGCCTCTGCAAGGGCAGCCACTGAAACAGGATGGAGACGCGCGCATTGAGTGCGATATGTCGCGCCTTTCGACTGCCGTGATTGGTAAAGAAGACAAATCCGGTCGCATCGAAGTACTTCAACAACACCGTCCGTTGCGTCGGCTGGCCATCGGGATCGACCGTGGACAAGACCATCGCGTTGGGTTCCAGCAATGCAGCCGTTGTCGCTTGTCGGTACCAATGCTCGAATTGAACCAAGGGGCTCGGATCGACATGATCGATGTCGAGTGATTGGAGTGCATATTCCTGACGAAGATGTGATAGATCCATCGGCTCTGACGCGAAATCGATTGCTTGGGAATGGTTTCAATCGTGAACATGCTTCGATAGCCTTCGTCCCTCACTCGGGTGAATTGCGGCAATCTGATGCAGCGACAAAACAGGCGAACGCAAACGATACCGCGAAGCCTCCGAGCCGTTTGAAACAATCGACTCGGGTGTTTCGGATTTTGCATGCTTCTGCGCGTGCTTTCGAACAGGGGATGCCCTATAATCCCCCCAGCGGGCTGGTTTGTTTTGTTGCCAAACGCGGATCGAAAAGGGGGGGATGGGGGCCATGTCAAATGAAGCAGGCCAGACACGAGACGGGGAATCCGGATTTCGCAGACTGCGCGACGCGATCGGCGACAACCTGTTCCTGATCATCGCGTCGTGCGTTTCGGTGTTCATGCTGTTTTTCGTGCCGCAGGTCACCAATTTGATTCGGCCGACGCCCAGCTGGAATCTGTGGACGTTCTGGTTCCTGTTGTTACTGGCTGGGTTGGCCTACATCTATGCCACAACACTGGTGCGATTCATCTGGCCGGACGCGCAGTTTTTTAAACTGTTCAAACCGGCTGACTTCGTCAACGGCTGGTTGCTGTGGATCGCCCGGAAACTGTCGCGATTGGCCCGGGGATCCTTCGGCTATGCCGTCCCATTTGTCCTGTTGCTGATCGGACTGGGGTTGTTGTTCTCGGTCGGCATTGATTTGAACACGCCGTACGTGTTGTTCGGCGGGTTCGTCAAAACCGTGGGGTTGTGGCTGGTTTTCGTCTCCATCTGGTTGATCGTCGGCAAGTTTCTTGGCGCCGATCGGATGTTGGTCGGCAAGACCTTGTCCAGACGAATGCAACGCGCGTCGTCCCTGACAGCGGAACCGGATATTCAACCCCGATCGGCTTGGCAGGCCTGCGGCGAGGTGCTGTCGTGGTTGGCGGTGATGGGCACGATCTTGGAGACGCTTTGGGTCACAGCGAGTTACGAAGTCCCGGGGGCTTCGTATCGTCTCTACAGCATTGCGGCGCTGATTCATGTCGCGATCCTCTGGATCGTCATCGCTTGGCTGGTCGATTTTCTGCAGAAAACCACACCTTTGCCGGCCAGGTTTCTGACCGTCGCGTTGATCGTGGTGATGTTGATCTACGGCAGTTTCGGCACCATTTCCGACCACGAAGACGGCTCACAGCAGGTGTCTGCCGAAAAATCGCCGCCGCCGGCTGATTTCTTGGCCGTCCTGGACGAGCGGATTCGCACGACGCCGGAGGGGCCGGTCGTGATGGTCGCCGCCAGCGGCGGTGGTTCACGGGCGGCGCTGTTCACCTCCCTGGTACTGCAAATGCTCGCCACCGAGCCGATGGCGGATTTTCCGGAGGCGCGGCGGGTGGAACTCACCGACTCGGTCGACCAAGGGACTTGGGGGGATCACATTGTCTTGATCAGTTGCGTGTCCGGCGGCAGCCTCGCCAGCGCGCGATACGTCTGGAACAACGGGTTTCCGGCGGACGACACGTTGCCGGATCTTCGCTACAGCGTTCGCGACGACTTGCTGGATTTGACGCGTCGCAAACTGGCACAATGGGCAGACAGCGCAGCGTCACAGGCCGCAGAAGCCAAGTCCAAAACCAATGAGACGTCCGAAATCTTGCTCGCGAGGGTCTTGGAGGAGGAACAGAAACGGCTGCAGGAAGTGGCCAATCAGGTCGACCGTTTGCGTGAGACGGCCGATTGGGAATCATTGGAGAACGACCAGGACACCGCTACGGTCACGCAAGCGTTTTCATCGCGGATGGCCGACGACATGTCGATGGATTTTATGGCGCCGATCCTGCGCGGTTTCATCACCCCGCTGGCAACGCGAGGCCAGGGGCTGTATCACTTTTGGCGCCATCGATTCGGCTGGGGAGCGGTGCACCAACGGGGATCGCACCAAGTCGCCACAGACGTCGCTTCATCCGATCCGCCGAACACCGCCTCGGATCCGCGGCGCCCGTTGCCTTCGGTGCTGTTCAACACCAGCGACGCCGACGGCGGGCGTCGTGTGATTGTCGGATTCCCCAGGCTTACCCGAGGGTCGTTGGTCGGGTCGCCGCATGCCGATACGTCCGGAGCGGGTCGTGATGCAGAATACGCGCCGTTACCGTTGTGTGATTTCGCCGCGGACCCGGTCCCGAACCTCTCGCTGACACGGGCGGTCCGACTCTCCTCGAATTTCCCATTCGGATTCAGTGTTCCAATGCTGTCCGAATCGTCGGTACCGGCGTTAAAAATCCACAAGAAAGCGCCCCCGATTCGCGGTCAGAGTCAACGCAAGACGCTGCGGCTGCTCGACGGAGGTGTCGTCGACAACACGGGCATCGACTCATTGCATGCCGTCATCCAATCGTTGGAGAAGAAGGCCGCGGCCGATCCGCGCGGGCGAGAATCCGTGGTCCTGGATCGACTTCGCCGGCGTGGCGTCGTCTTCATCGAAATCGACTCGGGGGCCAAGCCGTCGGGTTCGCGTGGCGGACCGCTCGCCTCGGCAACACGTCCGCTGAGCGCACTCAACAACGCCGTGTACACCAACGCGCTGCGCACCAGTGATCAACAGCAAATGGACATCGAACGGTCGTTGTCGGACTCGCTCGAATCCCGCATGGTCGCCACCATTGAACGTGATCCCCAAACGCTGCGGGCCGATCCGATCCGTTTTGATTTCACCAAAGAGGAATTGGTTGCGGCAACCACCGCCGTCTTCCAGCCTCGGCAATTCGGCGAACAGCCGTTATCCGTCGTTCGGTTTCGGTTTACCTGCAACCATCTCCGTGATACACGATCCGATGTCATGACGGCTCTGGCACTCGGGCCGGACGATAAATCCACCGTGATCGCGATGTATCTCTCCGAAGTCTTCCGCTGGCGAAAGGAACTCGATGCGATCCTCGATGAGTACCGTGACAGTATCGGCATCAAGGGACTCAACGGATTCTCCAACGACGACATCGCGGGACTCACCGGACGACTGCTGCGCCGTGCCAAGAGGGAATTGCAGCAAGCGGATTTGAAGGTGCGACTGTTACAGGATTCGTGGAATCAAATCGATGACATTGACGAACAAACGAAGATCGCCCGACTGAGCGAGACGCTTGTCCGCCCCGTCACACTGCTGTTGGCCGTCCGCGAAATCGCCCGGTCCAGTTCGATGGCGGTCGATGGCAAGGATGAACAATTCGCCAAATTGACCGAGATCATCGATGGAATTCTTGACGATGAGGAATCAGGGATCGGCAACCTCGTTGCCACCCAACGCGCGTTGCCCGATCGCATCGACATCGTCAAGATGAACGCCGCACAGTACATTCCGGAAGAGAGCGCGATGGTTTACGCGAAACTCAATGAAGCCATCCAACAGGCCGACAGCACGGAGTCGCCAAAGCTGTGGCAACAGCAAATGCAGCTCGATCAGCAACGCGACCAGATGCTGCAATTCGAACAACTCAAACAAGACCGCTCCCGAGCCCGGGCCGAATTCTTCAACGCCATCAAAAACTGAAAGCTAGACGAACGGTTTTTCAAGTACGACGGCCCTTCCGGGCCGTCGTCCGTTGGACTTCCGGTTTTTCGAGTACGACGGCCCTTCCGGGCCGTCGTCCGTTGGACTTCCGGTTTCTCGAGTACGATGGCCCTACCGGGCCGTCGTCCGTTGGACTCCCGACGACGACCTAGAAAGGACGTCGTACAACGGTCCGCTAGTCGCATCACACTCCATCGACAGGCCGCTCGCGTCCTACCGCAAAAAAATGCTTCACAGCGTTGCCCTTGTGGGAGGCCGACGTCGGGAGTGTAAAATCTACAATCGTTTGAAAAATGGGGCCTTTCCGAGGACTCCGGTTTCGTTGGACTGATTGGGCCCAATCGAAATACCGCGATTTCCGCCTCCGTCCACACCGCTGAGACATTCCGCCATGGCCCCCGATCAGGCTTTGCGGATGCGTGGCGGAAGCTTTTGGCATGCCGGTTGCTTTGGTGGTGGCAGCCGGCCGTTGGACCGACCCGCTGGGGCAATTGAGTCGAACGGGCTGCGAAGAGTCAGGATGACCCGCAAACAGAATTCAGGAGGAATTCGACCATGTTTCAATCTCAGATCTCCCCCGGTGGTTCAATGGAAGTCGAACGATGTTCGGGGCAACGGAGTGCAACGCGGCGAGCGTTCGGCAGAGCCGCCCTGGCGTGTGCCGTGCTCGCCGTTGGTTCCGTGGCGATATCGCCTGCCTCGGCCCAACAGACTGCCTCGGCCCAACAGACCGCCTCGGCCCAACAAGTCTCGCCAATGGATCAACCCGGTCACCGGATTGCGGTGATCGACGTTAGCCATGTGTTTAAAAATCTACCTTCGATCCAGGCCCAAGTCCGCAAGGTCAAAGCCGAGCTGGCAAAGCACGAGGCGGAGGTGAAACAGAAGCGGGACGCACTGAACCAGGCTGCCATCCGACTGAAATCGATGACGCCCGGAACGGCGGCATACAACCGGCAAGAGGAACTCGTTGCGGAGATGGATTCGAAGTTGCGGTTGGACATGAGACGCCGACACAGCGCGATGAGTGAAGCCGAGGCGAAAATCTATTACGACGGCTATCAGAGACTGCAGGCTGCGGTGAAGGCCGTTGCCGTCCACAACAACATCAACGTGGTGTTGCGTTTGGGCGGCGACGACGTCGATCCGCAGCAAAACGATTCGGTGATTCGGCACGTCATGAGGAACGTCGTCTATCACGACGCCGGCATCAACATCACCGACACCGTGATGCGGTATCTGCAACAACAGACCGAAACGTCTCAGGCTGCAACGGGATCGGGGGCCGCGTCGGGCACCCGACGTTGAGGCCGCGGCAGAATGATGATGGCAAAACGTGGGGTGCACTCCGCGATAGCTAGCAATTGCGATCGCTCTTCCGGATTTCCGAAAAGTTCCGTATACCTCGGCGCTGTTTCTGACAGTCTCATGCAATCAATTTCAGCGGAATCCAGGATGGATCCATCTTCCACGGACTCACCCGTCTCGTTTCCCGATCGTCTTTTCCCGATTGACGAAACGTTACCCGACGATGTTTTCATTGCCGGATACCCCAAATCTGGAAACACGCTTCTTCAGCACATCATTGCCCACTTGGTCTATGGGCTTAACGAGAACGTCGGTCGTACTCTTGTTCAGCTATTGGTGCCGGATGTCCATGCCAACACGCATTATTTCCGGCATCGAGATCGTTGCTTCCTGAAAACCCACGAACCTCCGAAAGCCCAGCATCGCAATGTCATCTACGTCATGCGCGATGGACGTGAGGCGATGTTGTCCTATTACCACATGCTGAAAAATATGGGACAGGACATTTCACATGAATCCGTGTTTTCTGGAAAGCTACAAATTCAGGGTGGGCAATGGCATGAACACGTCGCCGCCTGGGAATCGAACCCTTTTGGTGCCAACATTCTATGGATTCGCTACGAAGAACTCAAAAGCGACAAACTAACGCAATTGAAACGCATCTGTGAGTTTCTTGATCTCAAACGGAGCGATCAACAGATCCAGGAGGTGGTCCGACTGACATCGTTGGACCACATGAAAGCCGTCGAACAACGAAGTGATTGGAGACGAGCCAACGAGGGCGTCTTTACCAAACCCGCCTGTTTCGTACGCCAAGGCAAAACGGATTCCTTTCGCAAAGAGGTCGACCCTCAAATTTTGTCTCGTTTTGAAGCCCGCAGTGAAGACGTTCTTCAGCGGTACTATCCCGATGCCGCATAGCACCGTCGGCGCACAAGCGATCATCTGCTGGTATTGATCCGGGTCGGTAACAGTCCCAGCTCTGTTCGTGATTGCTAAAGATCGCGCGTGCAGCGGTATCGAACGCCATGCCAATCGCAAACCGCGAGCTGCACTCTGATGGGTGGCAACGCAAAATCGCTGGTGACGCGGAAGCGCAAGACTTGATACACCTGGGGAGTGCCGTTGCGGTACGTACGTTTCATTGCAAGCATTCGATTTGATATGAGCCTCCATTCCTCCGAACCGTCTGCCAAGTATTCGGACACACAAACGTTCGAAGCCGGAACCCTCCGGGTCGATGAAGGGGTGATGCCTGCGGATCGCCAAGCCCCCAGGCGAGCGTTTTTGAATGTGATTCGCAGCCGCGCCGACTTCGGCGTCAATGCGTTTCTGGAGGGGCGAACGGTGATCGGCCGCAGCCCGACATGCACGTTTCCGCTGCACGACTTGAAGGTGTCCGGGCATCACGCCGCGATCACCCCCAACGGTGACGGCGAATTTGTTCTGGAGGATTTAAATTCCACCAATGGAACGCGTGTCAACTCCACGTCCGTAATCGGTCGCCGGACGCTGCGGGACGGTGACAGAATCTTCGTCGGGGAAACGGTGATTCGATTTTCCCTGGCCGACGAGCTGGACATCGATTTTCACAGCGAAGTCGCAACCCTCATCGGCAGCGATCCGCTGACCGATCTACCCTCCAAGCGTCGCTTTGACGAAGCGTTGGAGTTTTCGCTGCAGACTTCGCAACGCCGCGCGATTCCGCTGGCCGTTTTGATGATGGACATGGACGGCGTCAAGCAGATCAACGACACCTACGGGCATCTCTACGGCGCACACGTGATCGGTGAGACCGGGCGGTTGATTGCCAAAGTGCTGGGATCCCGTGGACAGGCGTGCCGGTTCGGCGGCGATGAGTTCAGCGCGTTCTTGCCCGGTCTCGACCTGGAGGCCGCACTCGGGATCGGCGAACAGATTCGCGTGGCGGTCGAATCGGCGGGATTTGAAAAGAATGGAGTCGCACTGCGGCCCACGATCAGCATCGGTGTGGCCTGCTTTCCCAAGACCGCTGCCGATACCCTGTCGCTGGTCACCGACGCCGACGCGGCACTCTATCGGGCCAAAGCACGTGGGAAAAACTGCGTGACCTCGTAGGACCGCTCAAATCCGCCGCGAAACGAGTTCGCCGACTTTGCCGCCACCGCCGGCAACTTTCGCCCAGCAACTTTTCCGTCTATCTGGGGTTTAGAATAGCGTCGGATCGTCTCAACGCATTTCGCTTCTCGCGGCACCACCATGACCGAAAATGAAAATCCATTCGTGCAGGCATCGTTTGATGGAACGAGCCTCGTGCTTGACATTCAGACCGATCAAATCCGAGATTCCGAAACCGCCTCCACGATCAGCCGCGAGATGATCGCATTGGCGAAAGAGAATCAAGCGAAACGCTTGGTGATCGACATGAGCCAGGTTCGATTCATGGGAAGCGTCGGGTTTCTGGCTCTGATGGGCTTGCGACGACATCTCGACGAGCCCGTCATCATCTTGTGCGGCTTGAGCGAGCATCTGAAAGACATCCTCGAAGCCTGTAAGTTGATTTCGCGAGACCCCAAGGAAGAGGCGATGTTTACCATGGCGGAGACGGTCGAAAACGCCAAAGGGTTGACCTGAGTCGATGCCTAGCGTCTCTGCGTCGTCGGCAGTTCAGCGATCGCCGATTCGTAGCCGTCACCGCCGAGGTTGTCGAGCATACGAACCGGTTGCCGCCGAGCGACGTGGATCGGATTGCTCATAAAACTGCCGCCGACTCCATTGAATCCGACCGACTGCTCACGCTGCTTGAGCACGGTTCCGCTTCGAAACGGTCCGATCCCCATCACGTAGGTGTCGTTGTTGTGCGTCAGTGCTGTGGACTCGCCACCGTTGCCGAGCGCGCGTCCGGTTTTGGCGTCGTAGCAAACCAAGCCCAATTTGGCCGTTCCCATCTGTGTGCTTCGCGAAGCGAGTTTGATTTCGGGCAATTCGATCGGCAACCCCGGCATGCCCAGCGACGGAATTCCGAGAAAGCTCTCTTGCGTGTCCGTGCCGACTCCGCCGCTGCGAGCTTCCAAGACCAGATCGGCTTGGTCGGCTGCCGGTGCGAGCGAACCGCCTGCCTGCAAGATGCGGTGACGCAACGAACCGACTAAGTATCCCTTGTCCACTGAATCGAGATACTTCTCATCCACATAGACACGGTAGCCTTTGAAGTCATCGAACGTGACGTTCGACATCGCCCGATCGATGGCGGCGGAGATCAGCAGTTGCTCGGTCCCCGTTCGAGCCGTGTTGCTGGTGCTGGTCGTCGCACAGCCGACTGCCAGCGTGACGAGGGTGACGAAACCACAATTCAGGGCCAGGTTTCGTGTCGTGAAAGTGTTCATGTCCACTCCTTGGTCTGCATCCGCGCCGCTGGGAGCGAGTGCCATTGATGGAAAAAAACCGCCGGGCATCGTTGACGAGACGCTTGCGGCAAGATGAGTATTTGTTCATTAGCTTGCTTCGGACATCAATGGCTCGGTCTACACCCGGTCCGTGGCGGCGCGGAAAACCCAACGAGACTTCTGCATGAGCCTCAATTTGCCAGACGATAGACAGTCCGCGCAGACACCCACGACAAGACATCCGATGGATAACGAAGGCAAAACCCTGACCATCAAAATGAGCGCATGCCGCTGTCATCCAGCAACAATCCGACGGCGCCAGACGGCCTGGTAAGGCCTGCCGAATGGCATGAAGGATTGTGGGACCCGAAGAACCTTGGACCCGAAGGGACGGGAACGGAAGAGAGGGCAGAAGAAGGCTACGCGGTGAAGTTCTTTAGCGGTAGGGCGCGAAAAGCATTGCAGAACGATCACGTCCACGCAAAGGGTGACGGTGAATTCATCCAGGAGTTCACTTCAATCAATTCCGGCGCCGCCTCACCAGAAAGGACCTGGGACAGTTCTGTTTCATTGCGGTAGCGCGCCGCTTCCCGTTCGATCAGTTCCAGGTCGGATGTCGACCAATCGGGATACTCGGTCAAACGCTGCGCCCGACATGCGAGTCGCAAATCAAGGACTTGCAGCATTCGTCCACCGGCCGCATAGGTGGCTTGAACGTGTTCGACGAACTCTACGAATCGATGACTCAACATGTGGTTTTGCATTTTGCAACTCCGTGTTTGTGATGAAGTGATTGTTCGATCGCATCCATCGATTTCGATGGCAAACATCGCTCGGATTTGCAAACATCGTGCCGGGATTCCGAATCGTTCCGCCCACCCGGTCTGGGGTGGAGATCGCTCCTGAATCGGAACGCTAGCGGTTGCCGATGGGGCATGCGATCAAAACAGGTGGGCCGTTTCTTCGACCGCGTTGCTCAAACACGCAGCACAAACGCGCTGCACACTGCTCAAGGAGTTGACAGTCGGATCGCCTCGGTTCAAACGCCGCAGAATGCTCTGCGGCTAGTGCTGCCTTGCAACTTAATCTTCGGGTGGCGCGTTGGATCGGAAACGGGGGCAGGAACCAAAAATGCGAAGCACCCTTCGGGCCGTTTGGTTTTTGGTTCCTGACCCCGTTTCCGTGGACAATCCAAAAAACGAGCTGCAACGCAGCACTAGGCTCGCGTGAGACCGTAGGCGTAGGACGTCTTGGTCGGGCCGTTTAAATCAACCCAAGCCGCGAGTGGTGAACGTTCGTCGCGAAAGACTTGCAGAATCTTGAAACAACGCTCCGCCATCTCGGTCGTAAACGGTTCCTGCTTGGCCCCCAACCCCTTGTCGCGATAGCGAAAGCTGAATTCAACGACGTCCGGCGACGCGGCGTTTCCTCCCTTTCGATGCCAGACGATCACCGCGCACTGGGCGCGGGCCTTGTCGCTGGCTTGAAATTCAACGCCTTCCAAGACCGTTTGGTTGGCGATGAAATCGCAGACGCGTAGCAGTTCTTTGCGGCCCTCATAGGCATCGCCGAGTTGTGATTTGACAGGTTTAAAAACGCGGCGGATGTCTTTTAACGCGTGGAACTCGGTGCCCGCATCGACGTCCGTGACTTTTCCCGAAAGGCTGTACAGCGAAAGAAACTCGTGGTCCACAGTCGCCTTGATATCTTCCTCGAACTTCGTCTTGCCTCCCGTCTTGCTGCCCGAGACAAAGAAGCGATCACGATGGCGGCGTTTCAGCGTCAGTTCAAGTGGTCCTCCCGAGAGAGGCTGACGCTGCCGAAAGACAAAACCGGCGTTGCGCAACCGGCGGTCTTTGGTGTCATAGAACTGCACCGTGGCCTGCTTGTCGTCCTGTTTCGGTTCGAATACACCGCGGACGGCCGGATCGTCCGACTGCTTCGCGACGGCGTGGCCGATGGCCCGGGCGAACACCGATCGAAAGTGTTCCGTTGCGGCGAGAACCTCCTGACCGTTCCCCACGAATCTGCTTGCCCGAAGCATGACCTTGTATTCACGCGACGTCACGGGTCTGGATTGGCGGGGCATGGTGTCTTCCAGCGGTGGGCCTCAAGAGGAGAGGTCGTCCGGTTTTGAAGTCGTTTAAAAAGACAGGGTTTTCGTCACTCTCCCCCTGGGAGAGTCGAGCGTAGCGAGGAGAGGGTTTACGTTGTTGTGCCGACGGGGATGGACCTCACTGAAGTGAACGTGGCGATTTCGATTGAACGGTTGGGCGTGCGCTCGATTCAGAACGCTCGGATCAGAACGCTCGGATCTCGCCCGTGACATCACCGACGATCGGAAAGCCATCGACCTCGGCGGGCAGTTGTGAAATCGTTTGTTGTTGGTCGACGTAAACCACGATCGCGTCGCGGCCGCTCGGCGTCTTGGTCATCCCCATGCCCATCACGCCCTTGCGGTGCGACAACTGCTTTTCCGCCTTGGCCAAGGCAACTTGAATGGCGGCAGCCGTCCCGGTCGGTTCGTCGTCGGCGGGATGATAGGGCATGGCTGCATTCTCATTGAGACTCATGCGGGATTCCCTCATGGGTTGTGTGCCGCCCGATCGACCGACGCAAAACGGCGATCGCAACGGGCGCGGGTTCGGGATCAACCGGACGCCGGCGTCCGGATCAATCTATCCCATCCTACGGCGGATCACACACGGAATCAATTCTCAGCTGAGTTCATACAGCGTGATGTCGAGCGCCGAGACGACGCGCGATATTCGGTTGCAGAACGTGGTGCCGCCGCCACCGGCAAACAGCAGACCGACCGGCGGCAACCCCGACCGCCACTGCCAGACGATGGAACCGGAGTCCCCGCCGGCGGAGAACGTTCCGGAGGTCGTCGATCGCACGGAGAACTGGTCGCGAAAATGCGCCACACCCGCGGCCCCATAATTGACGTTGATCGAGACACCCGTGGCGCGGATGGTTCCTTGGGTCAGGTCGGTCGTTCGCCCGGTCTTTCCCACAACCAGATTGACCGACGGTTCGATCACCGAATTGCCGATTTTGAAATAACGTGCCGTCGAACCGCCACGATGGTAGACGTGGTCACGCCGGACGCGACTGGGCCAGCACCATCCGGTGGCGGCGTCGACCAGGTTGATGGCACCGGCGTTAAAGTCGATCGGCACAAAACGCTCCAGAATGGCGATGCGATCGGCGGGGTTCACGCCCTGATCGGCCGGTCCCGGTTGGATGATCGAATCGCCGAACCGGGCATCATTCGAGTTGGCCAGGACGTGATTGTTGGAAACCATCAGCAGACGTCGTCGACGGGTACGATCACGACCGCGGGCCCAGCCTCCGATCGTGCCGGCGGTGATTTTGTAGTGACCGACCGAGGCGCCTGCCGGAGCCGGCCGAAACTTCGATCGATTCGTCGTGTACGGCACAATCTCACCGGTGACCTCGATCTCCATCGGCATGTCATCGCTCGATGCGGCTTGGACTCCCATCGTGTCGACGATCTCGCGACGGACCTGTTCCTGGTCGGCGTCGCTCTCGACATACACGATCAGACTGGGTTCACCGGGGATGACGCCACCGGAGATTCCGACGCCTTGGACACCGGCGCTGTCGAGATGCCGTGCGCTGGCCAGCGACATCGCATTGGAGGATGCCGCCTCGGCGAGCCGCTGTTCGATCTGTGATTTGATCTCGCGCACCCGATCGGCCGCGGCACTCGATTCGATCGCCTCGCCGCCCTCCTCATCACCAAACGGCGGCGGGTCGAATTCCGAGTCGGAGTCGCTCACCTGGCCTTCGGGCGTCGGCGGCGTATCGAACCCGCCTCCCTCGTCCGCAGAGGGTCTGATTTCTGCGTTTTCATTGAAGTCGCTCTCACCGAAGCTCATGATCGGCTCCTTGTCTTGGGACCATCTCTCCAAACTGTTCGGGGCAACACACTTTCCCCGAGCGATCCAGTTGATCCTAGGACGCGATCGTCAGCGCACTACGGAAGCCTTCGGGTAGCGAACCGGAACTGAGAGACGCGGGGACGTCGACGTTTCTTCATCTCGCGCACCTACGATTGTCTGCAAGACTTCACGGAATCGATCAAGCCGACTCGGTTCGAGTCCAATCGGCCACGCTCAGCTCGCTTGCAAGCTGTTCAACACCCGATCGGCCGCTTGCTGTCCGCTGCGAATGCAATGCGGAATGCCGACGCCGTGATAGGCATTTCCGGCCAGTTCCAAACGCGGGTGTTTTGCGGCAAGCTGTTCGATGCGTTCGACGCGTTGCGCATGCCCGAGCACGCATTGCGGCATCGCACGATGCCAACGCTTGATTCGCGAAAACAACGGTGGCTTGCTGACGTGTATCAATCGCCCCAACTCATCTTGAACGGTCTTTACAATCGTCTCGTCGGACCACTGCATCACTTCCTCGCGGCAGGCCCCGCCGAGGAACGCTCGCAACAAGACTTTTCCATCCGGTGCCCGACCGGCATACTTCACGCTGCTGAACGTGCAGGCCAGCACGGGCCGTTGTTCGACGTGCGGCACGAGGAAGCCAAAATTATCCAGCTCGCAAGGAAACGCGTCTCGATCGTAGGCCAGATTGACCACGACACATCCCGCGTAGGGAATCTCGCTCAACGCCTGCGCAAGTTCATCGTCGGCAGATTGCAGCATCGAACCGGCGTGATGCGCCGGCACGGCCAGGATCACCGCTGAAAACGCTTCCTGCCGGGTTTCGGCGTTCCCGGCGGGTTTGACTTGCAGCACCCAACCGTCGTGATCGCGTGACAGCGACAACACTTGATGGTCGGTGCAAATGCGACTGTTCTCCAAGCCGGCGGCCAACGCCTCGATCGCGCTGCCCAAGCCACGCCGCGGCGCGACGAACAAACTGTACTCGGGGCCGCCCGCGCCCGGCCGTTGGTGCTTGGCGCCCGGTGCTCCCGCCCGTTGCGTCTTGGCGCCGGCCCTGGCTGCTTTGATCAGACTGCCGTACTTGGATTCCATCTCCACGAACTGGGGAAAGGTCGCGTTGATGCTGAGCTGTTCCGGGTCGCCCATGTAGATCCCGCCGGCGAGCGGTTGCACGAGACGCTCAAATGCGTCGCGACCGAGTCGGCGGCAGGCGAACGCGGCCAGACTTTCATCGTCGGTCGAACGGCGTCTGGGAAGAAAACGCTCGGCGGCGAGCCGGAGTTTGCCGCGCCAGCTGAGAATCGGCGTCGTCACCATCGGCCAGATTCGCTGCGGCGCCATCACGGCCAAGCCATCGGGCAACCGTTCCAACCGCCCGCGACAGACCACGTCGACCCCATGGTGCGATCGATTGGTACTGATCAACTGGTCCGCAATCCCCAGATCGCGAAACAGGTTCATCGCCCATGGCATTCGGCTGAGCACGCTATCGGGACCGAGTTCGATGCAAAAACCGTCGGTGTGTTCGGTTTGCAGGACGCCGCCCAGCCGATCGCTCGCTTCAAACACGATGATCTCAAGGGATGCGTCCGATCGGCTCAACTGGTGAGCGGCGGCCAGACCGCTGATTCCCCCACCGACAATGGCGACGCGTTGTTGGTTCGGGTTCATGAAAGGTTCGCCACGGCGTCTGTTCCAATCGGCGTGTAGACGCAATCCGGTTCGCTGGCCAGCGGGTCGCCGAAGACGGCGTAGGCGCGCGAACGGCTGCCGCCGCAAGGATCTCGATACTCGCACACGCCGCACTTGCCGCTGAATTGTTGCGGGTCACGCAGCGAACGAAACGTCGGATGGTTTTGATAGATCTCGACAACACTGTCTTCGGGAAACCGTCCGCACTCCAGCGGCAGGAAACCGGCCGGATAGATTTGTCCGGTGTGACTGACAAACATGATGCCCTTGCCGTCGCCGACGCCTAACGGCGCACGCCGTCGCCGCCCCGGTTGAGACGAGGCCAGCGGGTCGCCTCCCCGTTCCATCACAAAGCGTCGATAGTGGGGTGCTTCGGTTGTCTTGATCCCATAGGGACGCCGTTGCGATTGCGTCCACAGTTTTTCGAAGACCTGCTCGTACTCGGCCGCCGAAATCCGCTCCTCCATCGTCCCGCGTCCCACCGGCACCAGGAAAAAGACCGACCACATCATGATCTGTTGATCGGCGAAAAGCTCCGCCATGGCATCGATCTGGTGCACGTTGCGGCGGGTGACGGTCGTGTTGACTTGAACGGGGAGTTCCAACTGACGCGCATCGGCCAACATCCGCAGCGTCCGCTCAAAGCTGCCTTCCCAACCGCGAAACGCATCGTGGGTCTCGGCGTCGCTGCCGTCCAGACTGATGCCCAGCACACTGACGCCGGCATCGCGGGCCTGCTGCAGGGCTTCACGCGTGGCCAGTGGTGTCGCCGACGGGGTCAGGGCGATTTGCAATCCCTTGTCACGGGCGTGGCGAATCAAATCCAACAGATCGGGGCGTTTGAGCGGATCGCCACCGGTGAACACGACGACGGGCGGTCGCGGAAAGGTGGCGACCTGGTCGAGAAGGGCCCGCGATTGGACGGGCGTGAGCTGCCCGGGGGCGGCAGCCGGTTGTGCGGAGGCGCGGCAATGCTGGCAAGCCAAATCGCAGGCCTGCGTCACTTCATAATAGAACATCAGTGGAGCAATGCCGAAATCGACGGGTCCGTAGTCTGCATGTGGATGGGGCATCAGGGTGGCGATTCGCGAAACGCGGATCGATGAGAGACGGGTCGGTCAAAAGATGGGTTGATCAATAGATGGGAAGCCGGCCGGAGGATGCGTGCGCCGCCGGGCTCGCGTCGGTCGCGAGCCCTTGCGGCGGAGGACAGCGTTACAGTTCGACCCACTCGCCGGCTTCGGGCGCCGGGAAGAAACCGTTCTCGTCGGCTTTCACCGGCGGTTCGCTCTCTTCGGTCAAATCATCCAGGTAGTCACAGAATTGGAAGTTTGACTGGGTGACTTCGTCCCACGTCACGGTGCGATTCAAGTGCGCCGCAGCGCGGCCCATCAGCGAGGCAAAGTCGGCGTACACCGCGCGTTTGGCTTCGTTGTGCGGCCGGTCGTTACGGATGCTTTGAATGAAGTCGATCCATTCGTAGTCCCAGGGGTTTTCGGCATCGGGAGTGGGCGTCCACTCGATGTTGTCTTTGGCGATCCGATGGTCCTTGAACATGTGGACGGTCGCCTTGTGAACGTTGCCGGAGAACTGTCCCGCTTTCTTGCTGCAATGAACGTAGGTGGCAAAGTCGTTGTCGCCGTTCTTGGCGCGACGGAAGCCGCAAAACGCTTTCTTGCCATTGGGGAACGTGTACTCCATCGAATAGAGGTCGTTGTTCTGGCCACGATCTTCACTGTTGACTTCGCGACCGCCCATGCCGTGACAGCTGACGGGCCAATCGTCCATCAACCAACAGCATTCATCGATCTGGTGAATCAAGTTATCGACCATGTGCCCGGATCCGACCCACATCAGTTGGGCCTTGCCGAATTTGAGCTGTTCGCCGAACAGGTTTGACTTGTCGCGTTGGTCGCCCAGCCAGCGTCTGCCGGTCAATCGATTGGCCCGGATGTAGGACAGTTCGCCCATCGCGCCGCTGGCGATCTTGTCGATCAACGCGGCCCGTGCCGGTGAGTGTCGGCATTGCAGACCGGCCGCGATCTTGACGCCGTTCTGCTCGGCCAGTTCGCCGGCTTTGAGCATCCGCCGCAGCCCCACCGGATCCGGCGAGAACGGTTTTTCCATGAACACGTTGATGCCCTTTTGGACGGCATATTCGACGTGCACCGGACGGATGTAGGCGCGCGTGGTGCAGAGCGCGACGTCGCCGGGGCGCAGCACGTCGATCGCAGCCTTGTAGGCCTGGAATCCGAGGAACTGTCGGTCTTTGGAGACATTGATCCGGTCGGGGAACTTTCTCGCCAGCGGTTTGAGCGAGTTATCGATCTTGCTCGCTTCCAAATCTGCGACGGCATACAGTTCGATCGGGCCTTGATTGCTGGTGTTGAGCGCGTTGACGACGGCGCCATTGCCGCGTCCGCCGCAACCGATCAGTGCCAACCGGATCGTGTTGTTTTCACCCGCGTGGACCGCCGGAATGGATTGCCCGAACATCGTCGCGCCGACCGCCGCGGCACCGGATCGTTGGATGAATTGGCGACGGGACGTTTCGGAGGAAGCTGGGGTTTGGACCATGGTTAACTCCTAACCATCAGATGGGGATGGGGTGGGCTGGGGGTAGGCAGCGAGCGCGACGATGCCGGCTGAACACGCCGAGCATGATCACGCCGGAATCGAAGGTGAAAGTCGGTCAAGGAATGCAAATGGCGTTCCATGGGGCCGGGCGGGCGCAGTCGGGCGAACCCCGGCCGCAGCGGCGAGAAACCGTGGAACACGCCTCCGACGCCAGACCGTGATTCGGCGATTTTCAGCAGTCGTTCGTTTTCCGCGAGTTTGCCGATGTCGCTGAGACATGTCGCACACGCCCGATCGATCGGATGCTCCGGACCGCGCGCCCGTGCGGACGGCTTGACCGTGCGGACGGCTTGACCGTGCGGACGGCTTGACCGTGCGGGGCAACGAACCGGTCGGGCCGTCGACGGCTTTCACGACGTCGGGCCGAGAATCCGTCGTGCAAGCAAGCGACGCGGGGACAAGGTCGCTACATTGTGGACTACCGACATTCTGGTCGCATTGGACGAGCGGGCGATGCGGCGAGAAGACGCCACGGCCCGCGCCCCGTGGCACTCTTCCGAGCACGCTCTCCTTCCGACTCATTCACGGCTTTCGGGCCATCAGGGACAATCTTGTGTATTTGGTCACCCTTCTCTCGTTCCTTTTTTTCACGGGGCTCGTGGGCCTGTGTACCTGGTGGATCACTCGCAAAGACGACCACGGCAGCAGCACCGGCTACTTTTTGGGCGGGCGTTCGCTGACATTTCCGCTGATCGCAGGCTCTCTGCTGCTGACGAACCTCTCGACCGAACAAATGGTCGGGCTCAACGGAGCGGCCTTCACCGACGGACTGTGTGTGATGGTCTGGGAGGTGGTCTGTGTGGTGGCGCTGGTGTTCATGGCTTGGTTCTTTTTGCCGCGGTTTTTGCGAAGCGGCGTGGCCACCGTTCCGCAATACCTGGAGATCCGCTTTGACCATCAAACCCAGGTGATCACCAACCTGATTTTTCTGTTGGCCTACGTCGGCATCTTGTTGCCGATCATTCTGTACACGGGCGCGACAGGGATGGTCGGCATTCTGGATGTGCCTTCGATGTTGGGCAGTTTGCCCGAGAGCGTGGGGATGGACCCCGGCACCATGGCGCTGTGGTTGATCGTCTGGGCGGTGGGTCTGATCGGTTCGGTGTACGCGTTGTTTGGTGGGCTGCGCACCGTCGCGGTTTCCGACACGATCAACGGCGTCGGTCTGCTGGTCGGCGGCTTCATGATCACCGCCTTCGCACTGGCGCAGCTCGGCGGCGAGGGGGGGATTTCCGAAGGCGCGAGCTTGTTGGTGGAACAACAACGCGATCGATTCAACTCGGTCGGCGGCGACGACAGTTCGGTACCGTTCGGCACGATTTTTAGCGGCATCTTTTTGCTGAACTTGTTCTACTGGACCACCAACCAGCAAATCATCCAGCGGACCTTCGGCGCCAGCAGCTTGGCCGAAGGTCAAAAAGGGGTCTTGTTGACCGGCGCGTTGAAGTTACTGGGGCCGCTCTACTTGGTCATCCCCGGCATGTTGGCGTACAGCTTGTTCGCCGGCGATGACATCAAGGCCGACCAGGCGTATGGCATGTTGGTCAACAAGGTGCTTCCCGCCCCGCTGACGGGCTTCTTTGCCGCCGCGATGATCGGAGCGATTTTGTCCAGCTTTAACTCGGCGCTGAACAGTTCCTGCACGCTGTTCAGCCTGGGGCTGTTTAAGAACGTGATCAAGAAAGACGCCAGTGAGCAGGCGGTCGTCCGTTCGGGAAAGATCTTCGGATGGATCGTCGCGGTGGTCGCCATGTCGATCGCACCGCTGCTGGCCAACACCACCAGCATCTTCGGCTACCTGCAGAAGATGAACGGCATGTATTTCATTCCCATTTTTGCGGTGGTGCTGATCGGCATGCTCACCAAGCGGGTTCCCCCGTTGGCGGCCAAGGTCGGTTTGATCGCCGGGTTTACGGTGATTGCCGTCGGCTACTTTGTGCACCCCTTCGACAAAATCGTTTCGTCCTTGCACGAGTACCATTTCCTGGGAATCGTCTTCGCCTGGTTGCTGATTCTGATGCTGGTGATCGGCGAGATCAAACCGCGCGAGACGGAATTTGTGCAGGAGGATGTCGGCGCGGTGGACATGACGGCGTGGCGATTTGCCAAACCGGTCGGTTTGCTGCTGATCGCGATCGTGTTTGCCGTTTACTCCACGATGGCGGATTTCTCGATCCTCGTGCAGTGATCGATTTGGCACGCAAATTGCCTCCAATGATGCAGAGAACTGAGACTGACCCCTATCCCGGAGGAACTCTGCGATGAAAATTGTTAGTGCAATCATCAACCCCTTGAAACTGGACGCGGTGAGGGACGCCCTGGCCGAAATCGGCGCCAAAGGAGCGACGGCGACCGAGGTGAAGGGCTACGGACACCAACGAGGGCATACGGAAATGTATCGGGGGGCGGTCGTGGACGTGAAATTTAACCCGAAGGTCAAGCTGGAAGTCGCGATCGAAGACGCCTTGGTCGACCCGGTCATCGAGGCGATTTGCAAGGTCGCGAAGACGGGACACATCGGCGCCGGAAAAATTTTCGTCACGCCCCTCGAACGCGTCGTGCGAATCCGCACCGACGAAACCGGTGAAGCCGCCCTGTAAATCCAGGCCGCCAATCCAGGTCAACGTCTGACCGCAACCAGGCATCGCAGTGAGGCGGACTGCGGTTGCCGACATCCGATCCGGGTCCCGAGGAAAAACATTCGTTGAGTACGCCCGAAGCGAACCGACCATTCTGATCGCATGCTTGCGGTCAAAAACGTGCCAATCCGCGCGCTAGCGAACCAACTCAACCGCTCAACGCACACCTTCGAAACCGGCCGCGCCGATTCGCACTGCACATCATCCACTTTGGCACTCAAGCATTTAGCAACGCTCGGTCCATTACAGGGTAGTGGACGAGGTTACGAGTCCTATCGCGAGGGACTCGTAACCGCGTCCACTACGGGTTCTTCCGCGAATTTACTGGCTGCTCTCGGATACTCGGGGAAGGTTTTTTGAGGGATGACTGCGATGTCCGATGGTTCTGTTCGGTCAGATGGCGAAGCCAGCTGTAGCGGAGACGGGCTCTGCGGAGGAGCAACCCGCCTAGGAATCACCTGGTCTGCGATGCGCCGAAGGTGCTTCGTGCCCTCCACCGGCCCGCGTCGCCGGAGGCGCGTTTGAACCGAGCGGTTGTCGTCCAACCCCCATTCGGACATCGCAGCAATGCCTCAAAAAACCTGGGTCCTGAGTGATTACCCACTAAGATCCGCGAAGAACCTCCACTACGAAAACCGACACCTATTGGTCGTGCGGTGTTTTTGAAACGCAACCGGACGGCTCGCGGGTTGTCGTTTTAGTCGGGTTCTGCGGAGTTAATGGCGAGCCGCTGGCCGTAAGGCCTCGGGCAACGTCGCAGTGCCCGGCCGCTTACGCGTCGCGGCTCACTAAATCGACAGCCCGCTTGCGCCGTTCCGCTAACAAATGCTGCACAGCGTTACCCGAAGGGCAGGCGACGTGTTGTATGATGTGGATCATCCGCAGCCTGCGCGCCCCGCCGTGACAGTGGAGTTGGCGAAGTGGGGCCGCTTTGATTCCGTGATCAAGGACAATCCCGATGGCAAAGCATGAAGTCGAGTTTGATGTTCCCAAACGCCCCCTCGGTCGCGCGGACATCGAATTCACGGTCAAGGCAGACGGCAGCGTGCTGGGCACGTTGACGGTTTCCAACGGCTCGCTGGTCTGGTTTCCCAAAGGCACGACGAACGGCTGCAAGATGGGATGGAGCAAGTTCGATGCGTTGATGCAGGAACATGCCACCAAGCAAGAACGGCGTTAGTGGGCTGTCCAGTCGGTGGGAAGTCAGGGCAGGGATGGCAGATTGATTCGGGGCAGAATGATGGGGTCCTGCGCCGTCAAAGATTTTTTGGCGGTAGGGCGCAAGCCTCTTCGGTCTTTCACGGTGCAACCGGACGGCTCGCCAACACCCTCAGAGCCCGGCAACACGTTGATCCTCAGCCGATCGAGGATGTTTTCAACGAGTCGAGAAACTTCGGCACTTCGATCGACGCCTTGCCCCGAATGGTCAAATCAAATTGGTCGCTTTGGGGCGTGTCGTCCAGGTTGATTTCCACGCGGCGACAATGCCGGGGCGTGCTTGCGACGATGCCCGCGGCCGGATAAACGACGGCCGACGTGCCGATGGCCAAGAATAAATCGCAGTCCGCGGCAAAGTCGGCGATGCGATCCAGACCGATCGGCATTTCACCGAACCAGACGACGTGGGGTCGCAGCGTGCCGACCAAATCGGGTTCGGTCGGGTGCGGCGTTCGGACACTCAGATCGCCGCGCCAATCAAACAGTTCGCCTGTCAACATGCAACGTGCTTTGAGCAATTCGCCGTGCATGGGCAAGACGTTCCGGCTGCCGGCACGCTGATGCAGGTCATCGATGTTTTGGGTCACCAGCAAAAACGCATCGTCGTGCTGCTTTTCAAATCCTGCCAACGCGACGTGTGCCGCGTTGGGCTGAATCGATTCATCGAGCAGCTTGCGGCGTCGAGCGTTGTAGAACTGATGCACCAGATCGGGGTTGCGGTCGAACGCCTGCGGTGTGGCGACGTCCTCGAACCGATGCCCTTCCCACAATCCGTCTGCGCCGCGGAAAACCGGGATCCCGGATTCGGCGGAGATCCCGGCGCCGGTCAGCACGAGCACTTTCATCGTGGCGGTCCCGCATCGGAGGTGATCAAACGCCGGCCATCCGGTCGGCCAGGACCGGATCGTCCGCGGCCACCCGCATCGGATCGGCGCCGAGCGTTCCGACCAGGCTCTTCAAATACGTCGACGATTCCGCTTGGGCCAATCGTTCTTTGGCGTAGGCCAGGCGCTCGTCAAGATCGAGATCGATCCGCGGGCGGTCACCGTCCAGGGTTTCGATCGCCCGTTCAATCCGCTCGATGCAGTCGGTCCAATGCTGGATGTCACGTTGTTGTTGTTCCACCAGGCGACGACGATACCAATCGCTTTGCAGCATGTTGTCCAAAGTGAACAGGTTGCGGACCTCGGGATCGTCGATCGTTTTGCCTTCGTACTTGCCTGTCGCCAGGATACTGACGATGGCCCGGAGCGGCGGGCAGGCCAACTCGTACCCGCCGTCTTCCATGTAGAGCTTGGCAACTTTGGCATGCGCCTCAGCGATATGCAGGATTCCGTCGGCGAACGAATCGGGGTCTTGAAGTTCCGGTTTCAGGATATCGTCGGTAAAGACTTTGCTGGGGTTATCGAACACGCGCGCCATGTAGGTGCGGACGAATCGCCGGGTGATGCGATATCCGAGTCGGCTGGCGGGAATGTCGACACCGTTGTGTTGGAAATCTTCGATGCGTTCCAGCATTCCGTTGTCGATCATGTGTTGCGGCGATCGCTCTTCCGGGGTCAATCGGCACCAGACCTCGGGGATCAGCAACGAGATGTCGTGTCCGACTTCGAACCGCGGTCCGATGTGACCGGCGGCGGTGCTGTAGCCTCCCAGCCCGGTCAGGATCATGGACACGATCATGTTGTTCATGTCGGTCGACGGCATCAGGGCATTGAAGGGGCCCTTGGTCAGTGCGCCTTCGCTGCCGGCACCGGTGGTGCTGGGGCTCTTGCCGGTCAATGAACAGAGGTAGTCCATCACCAATTCGGGCAACTCTTGATAATGCAGCGGGGAGTAGACAGCCAACGAACGAATTCGTTTTTCGGGCTCCGGCGGATTGTTCCGGCGTCCTCCGAGCACGGCGCCGACCGGGATATGGATCGGTTCATCCGGGCCGAGTCCTCGGTTGAACTGGACCCCGCGCCGGGCCACATAGGTTTCGCGGGCGAAGACCATGTCGGGCCGGTCTTGCAAGTAGCGTGGGTTTTTCGTCTGTTTGCCGTCGACCAGGCGGGGATTGGCCGTGCTGACGACGTAGCTGTCCCCCTGCTCGTAGGCCTTGGTGAGCAGATCCGCCATCGGGCCGGTGAATTTGTCAAACTCGATCGCATCGAGCACGATGTCGCGAACTTCATCGTGGGTCAAGGGATGGAAATTGCTGATGAAGTTGGCCGGCCGGGACAAGTCCCATTCGGTCTGTTTGTCCAATCCTCGATGGATGGCATCATCGGGACGTTGGAACAAGCGGTACTCGCAGTTTTCGATAAACTTGTAGCTGGTCGCGGGAATGACGCTGTCGCCAAGGTTTTCGATGCGGTCGGCCGGGACGACGGTGCTGGCGCTGATGTCGTCTTCACGCTGCACCTTCGCAGCCGGGATGAAATCCTGACGCACCTTGAACGTTCTCCAGCGTTTGTTATCCAAGCCGACACGAAGATACGTCCCCACCAGAGCTCGATCGCCGATCTTCAATTCGTGTCCGGGCGAACCGTTGACGATGTCCACGCCGAATCGATCTTTCCAATTCGACGCTTCGCCTTCCTTGGTGAATCGTTTGATGATCAAGGCCATCGAGTAAACGCGTTCGGGAATGCCTTCGAGCCAGCGATTGTAATCGTCGTTGTAATCCGGTGACGGCGTCAGCAGCTTGATCACACTGCCGAGACTCCGCGCCGGGCTCAACACGCTGCGGCTCGGTCCATCGGTGTAATCGGTTCGTCCGGAATAGCTGTCCGACCAGCGTTGGGAGTAATCCTTCTCGAAAATATCGTCCAGTTTGGCAAAGTCATCGTCTCGGTCGCCGACAAAGATCGGGCCGTAGAGCATGTAGTCGCGAAGACTCTTGCTGATCTCGCTCTTGCCGCCACCGCTGACGGTGCAGGGCTTGTGACAGAAAACGCCTTCGCCGACCGTTCCGACCAGTCGCCAGGAGGGCGCGTTGGGGTGTTTTTCCAAGCGGATTTTATAGCCGCTCGGGGCGATGTAGATTTGGTCCGGTGAAAGCGGAATCCGGTGTTCGTTGCCGTCGCGTGTCCACTTGATGCACCGCTCTTCCAAGGTCACCTTGGCATTCTCGGGAATGTAGATGATCGACTCGTCGTTGCGATCAACGCCGTAGCCTTCGGGTTTGGCATCGACAAATTCCGCATAGTCGCGGACGACGTCATCAAACGTCCGCCCGTTGTAGCGTTGACTGTCGACTTGGAATTCTTCCCCCAATGAATACGACGCGAACGCGAGCGCTCCGCCGGCGTGCTCCTCTTCCGATCGCCCCATCAGATTGCAGGCGTAACTGATCTGCGTCTTGACCTCTTTCTTGCAGTATCCGTAGTAGTTGTCCGCGATCAGCGTGACGACCACGCCACGGCGGTCGCGACAGGTCAACTTGAACGCCGTGCCGTTGTTGTAGCATTCCGATTCATCACTCCAACACATCCCGTCGCGGCGCTGCCGCTCCGACGCACTGCTCTCATGCGGCAATCCAAGTTCCTTCTTCGTCAACTTGGTCAGGTGGGGGGCCAAAATCACGCAGCCCGTATGCCCCGTCCAGGATTTCACATCGAGTCCGGCATCGTTTTCGGGGATCAGCGGATCGCCTCCGTTGCCGAAGATCGATTCCACAAAATCCAGGTTACTCACCAAGCTGGCCGGTGCGAAGAATCGTGTCTCCATCGACAGCGCGTTGGTGAACCCGGGAACCTCCGGGCAGACCAACGGCCGCAACATCAGTGAGACCCAGGTGTGCGCCGGGTCCTTCAACTCGCTCGTGTAGGGCAGCAGCATCAGATCTTTCGGCGGATTCATCGCCGCCCGGAACAGTTTGACGAACACGCCCTTGGGGACGGCACGCTTGTCACCGGGAATCGGCAGCCCGCCTTCGACCACATGGAACGTCCCCGCGGTCGTCCGACGGTCCGCACGTGGATTGTTCAACACCCCATTGGTGCAGCGATAGGAACTGACCAGATCGTTTTCAAAGGAGTCTCCGTTGATCGGCAGACTCAATTTGCGGGCCATCCCGTGACGGTCCAACGTCAACGAGCTGGACGGAAGATGAAGGGTTCCGTTGCGCAGTTCATCGGCAAAATAGCCGTTGAGGAACGTTTCGATTCGAGTGTCGACGGGGACGCGGTGCGAGGAGAGCAAACGCGATTTTTCACGAATGTTATCGAGAATCCCACTCGAAAACTTGGTCATCGCGTTGCCGAGTTCATTGTCACGGCCCAGCAGCCCGGCCGCAGCCAGTTGTAAGACCAAGTACGTGCGGAGGTTGTCACGTTCGACCGGGTCGGTGGTGAGCGACTTGTCCCAACCGACGGCACGCTGTAATTCATCCGCATCATGGAACAGTGAGAGATTTTCACGAAGGAGCGACATAAAAATCTGGGTGGTTGGAGACAAAATGACGAAAACACGAAAAGAATAGCAGACGCGCGGCTGCCCGATGGCACCTCAGCCAAAGGAATCGCCGACCTGCGCCCTGTTAGCCTGGGGGAGCTTCCCGGAGCGTCAATGCCTATCATCGCTAGCGTTGCCGAGCTGCCCGTTGTCCGCCGATGATGGCGTGATGCACGCCTCGCCGAATGAGGGGGATCCGATCAGCCCTGCGGATCGGCAGCCGCGAGGTTTTCCGGCATCGGGCAGCCCGACGCCACCGGAGGAGTTGGCGGAACGGCGCGAGCGGCTTGTCGTTTTAGTGAGTGAGCCGCGACGCGTAAGCGGCCGGGCATCCAAGCGTTGCCCGAGGCCTTACGGCCAACGGCTCACCATTGCCTCAACCCATTCCACTCAATCGACAGCCCGCGAGCGCCCTGCCGCGAACAAAAAACGGTCGCCGGCGGCGGGATCCAAGATCCGGCTCAATCGACCGGTTGTTGGATCGGCTGGGGCGATTCACCGAACGTGTAGATCAAGGTTTCACCGTCGATCGTCGCTCGAACGCGGCGCAGTTCCGGTTGGGCGGTCAGGAAGGTGGTCAGCCCGGTCGACTGTGGCGAAACAACTCGCTCCAACTGTTCGTGGATCGTTTCGCCATCGGTCAGACGCAGCATCGCGACGTCCATCTTGGGCGTTGATTTGTTGATCTCGTAAATGGTTTTTGAACGGGCCAACAACACCACGGGCGATCCATACGGCTGGTCGATCGTCATGCCCCAGGGATCGTGTTGGAAATCACGGGTCCAATTGATCTCCCCCGATTGCGTCGAGACCGCGATGATCTGGTGCACGGTACGGTGCGTTTCACCGTGCTGGGTCAGCATGTCGCCTTTTTGACGCACGACGGCGTTGGCCGGCAGCACCAGGATCTGGCCGTCCATCCACATCGCGTACATCGATTGCAGCTCCGGCATCTCGCCGAGCTCGTGGCGACACAGCTCGGTCGCGCTCAGCAGGTCCCAAATCACCAGTCGCCCCGTGCTATCGAACAGCACCAGATAGCGGTCTTGCAAGATTCGTCCACAACCTCGGCCGGCCCCCTGGGTCAGCGGTTGTTTGATCAACGCTTCGAGTTCCAAAGCGACTTGGCCGCTGAAGGGATCCACCAAACGCACCATCGCCGCGGAGGATTTCGGATCGACGTCATAGGCCAAGACGTGTTTCCCGCTGGTTGCCCAGACCTTGCCGTAGGGCCAGTCGGCCGAATCAATTTTGCGACCGTCATACAGGTCGAACTGTGACACCGAAGCGAAGATTCCTTTGACGTAGGATACAACGGCGACGCGGCTGTCGTTGACCACGATGTGCCCAATCGTTGGCGCCGAAGAATTTCGCCACAGGGTTTCTTTGTCTTGCGTATCCACGGCAATCAAGTCACCCGCTTGCAACACCAGAACGCGATCGCCCAGCACCGGTCCGACGCGGAACTCGCTGATCTGATTGGCCGCGCCGGAATTGGTCGGGTAGGAAAAATTGGAATCCCCGAAGACGGTCGTTTCGATCTTGCGCTGGGTGTTGGTTGCCCCGTCGGCCCCGAAGTCGCGCGACCACAACGACGCTTCGCTGCGGCGACTGCCCTGCATCGCAAATAGGTCGACCGCAGAGATTCGCCCCGGACGCTCCAGGATCATCAGCCCGCCGCTGATCTTGGCCTTGCGGTCTTGAATCCTTGCCGCACGAAACTCATCCATCGGCAACGGGATCACGTCGCCATTGGGGTTCTGGAACATCACCGAACCGCCACGGTTGACCACTTTCCAGCCTTGAAAGGTCCGTCCGCCGTAGAGCGTCGGGTCGACCACCGCTTGCAGAAACGTCGACCGTCCCCCGCCCGGCAGCGATTGAGATTGCCACGACAGCGAGACCGGCGCGGTGACATCCAGCGGCAGCGTCTGAGCGGCGATTTGGTCTTCGGCGAGCGTCTGCATGTCCCGCACCTTGGTTTTCAAATCCGCAGCCAGATCGGCGGAGTCTTCGTCTTCCGCAACGGGATTCAAGATCGTCTGACTGACGGCCACGGCATCTTGGTACAGCGAACCTTCGCTGTAGACCTCTCCGAGCATGGCGGCGCGCCGCGGCGTGTAACGCCACTGTTGCTGGTCAACAAGCCGAGACGGCAGGGTCGGCCCCAACAGCAAGCGTTCGGCCGAAAACAATTCGTCCTCGGCGACCCGTCGTTTGGCCAGCGAGACGACAAGCTCATCAATGCCCAGGGGGCCGAATTGCCCGCTCATGACCGACAACCGTTTGCTCGAATCGGCGGGCATCGCTTCCAGATGCGCTTTTAGTTCCTGTTCAACGCTGTCGAGTTGGTTGTCTTCTTCGGCGATCCGCATCACCTCGGCGGCTCGCGCGGAGACCCAGCTGTCGAGTGCACAATCGCGTGTGGGGTCGCGGAGGATCGAATCGTCTTCATTGCCGACCAGGGAAAGGTTGGTCATCACGCTGGAAAATTCCAGCAACCGCTTCGTCGCCGCCTGGACGGATCGGTTTCGCAGTGCCGATTGGATTCTCAACGCCACGAACTCCAAGCGTTGCGCCGGCGTGTCGATCAACGCATCGAGTTCCTCTTCTAAACCTGGCGGCGGCGTCGGGTTTTCACGCATCTCACCCAGCATGGAAGAAATCGACAACATCAGCACGTCGTCGCTGTCGGGATCGATCTGGCGTGCTTTCTGCAGCACCTTCAGTGCCTCTTGACGCTCGCCCCGTTCGCTCAACAACAGCGCTTTTTGGACGAGCGCGTCCAGGTTGTCCGGGTCGTCTTGAAGAATCCGTTCGACACGCGGTCCCAACGTTTTTTTACCGAGGGCGACGACCAGCCGTGTGGGGCCCTGTGAAATGATCTCACCGTCGATGGCGATCAGGTTGCCGAGCGGGAACTGGGCCGTCACGCGATCGACCAGCGAGCCGTCTTCCAACGAAATCTCGACCAACTCGTTGCCGCTGGTCGGAACGATGTAGGATTGATCGCCGAACACGCCCCGGCCGACGATCTGTTGCCCGGCGGAAATCAAACGCTGATCGGTCCGCCAATTCAGTCGCCCGTTTTCCAGGTCATGGCTGACGACTTCACGTGCACTGACCATCAACAGTTGGTCGTCGCGAATTCCGGCAACATAAAACGCGGCCTGTCGCGATTTGCTGAATCGCTTTTTGCCATCGACCAGTTCAAAGCAGTACAGGTTGTCGGTCGCGGCCGGTGTGACCAGCACACTCAAACCACTGGCCGTTGCGGCGGCGTTGTGCCAGCGCTGCAACAACTGGTCGGATGACTTCCCCGAACGCGAGTTGAACATGATGCTGCCCATCGCGCGGCGTTGATAGGGATTTCCCCAACGTAGCGTCCGGTCGGCCAGATCGACCGCGACCGTCGCGCCGGCGCCCGTCGGGCAAATCAACACGCCCTCGTGGTAGCTGGGCGTCGCGCCGGAAATGCGTCGGATCGCGTCGAACTGAATCCCGGCACCCTCGATCGCCACCAGTTGTTGCTGCCACAACAGGTTTCCCGTCGCCGGATCCAGGCTGACCAGCATGATGTCACCGGCGATTTCCGCCATCGCGTACAGAGCCCCATCGACCGCAATCGGCGCCCCCAAGAAGAACGCCTGGTTCAGCTCACTTTCGACGGTCGGGTTTTGGCCCAGACGCCACAGCGTCTTGCCTTCGGTTTCCAATTCCAACGCGACCAAGGTGTTGCGTCCGCCGTCGGCCGTGCTCGTGTTGCGAACCCCCATCAGCGGATTGATTTGCAACATCTGAAACGGCGAAAGGTCGTCCAGCAAGAACACCCGCTCGCCATCGCTGGTGATTTGACCGTACGGTAAATCATTCCACACCCGGCGGCTGAGACGGTCCGGCGGATCAGAGGATCCCATCCCCAGCATCGCGTCGTATTGTTCATTGTCGGCCGAAACGTCGGTTTGAAACCAAGGATACTGCCAGACCCGTTTTCCGGTTCGATAGTCCACGCCCCGCAGACGTTCGGTCGTCCGCATCAACAACTGATTGCCCACTCGGATCGGTGTCCAGCTGGGCGGAACCAATCGACCGCTGGCCGCCAACTCCTCCGCCTTTTGCCTCAACCGTTGTTCTTCCAACGGAGTCGCGGTGGTTTCCAGCATCCAGCGGGGCGTCGAAAGCGGTAGCTGGCCGTCGGCGGTTTCGTTTCGCGAGGCCGATCCGCCCAGCAACGGATAGTCGGTCGAACGGCTGATCGAATCGGTTTGGGGCACTTGATAGTGCCCATCGATCCAGCTCCGCCAATCGGTCACGGTTTCGGCGGTCGGGGCGTCGTCCCCATTCCATTGCACGCTGATCGACCCCAGATCACGCGGGACCGTGCGACCGGCCAAACGACAGGCGATCGCATGCATCGCCAACAACCCGTCGCCGAGTTGATCGACCGCGTGTCGACTGGCCACCACATCATCGAGCAACAACGAGCACGCCAGGGGATGCCCCAGGTACATCTCGCGCTGGGCCAAAATCAACGACGCCTGATACCCGGCCGCGGTGTGAAAGTACTTGCGGCGGACGCTGCGGAGACGTTTCCAATCGCGGTCACCCGTCGCGTCATCGAGCAATTGTTTGGCCAGTGCGCCGTAGCGAAGCTCGTAGGTGGCAAACGCGTCGCTGGGTAACGCCCCGATCAAATCGCGGCAATGACGCAAAAAACTCTTGTCCAACCGCTGCTGGTCGCTGTCGCGGATCTCCAGAAAAAAGTCTTGGCCTGCGATCGTCGGATCGTTTGTCGGGTCGACGTGGCGTTCGAGCAAGTCGCCCAAGACAACCACCGCGTCACTGTACCTGGCGTCGGCGATCGCCTCCTCGGCGTCCTTCAATCGCTGATTCAGCAATCGTGGCGGCGGAATGAACCGCGACATGTTTTGATCAAACCCCACCCCGAAACGGCCCTGCTGGGCCCGGGCACGATCACCACCGCACAACGCAAACAAAATCGCCGGCATCAGCGCCAGCGACAGCGCGAGGAACCGAGGCGTACAGGAAACGGCGGATGGAGCAGCTGATTTCATGTTCAAACGACTTGCGGAGCGGAACAGCGGAGCAGACGCGGCGAGGCAGCACGCCGCAGTCACCATTGTAGCGCCCGAGGGCAAAAAAGGCGCCCGCAGCTGACCATTTTATGATGGTGGATCGCGTTGCGACGGAAATCCGTTGGTGTTTCGCTGCTTCGGACGTCGATTCTTTTACCGCAGGATATTGGCAACCGATTTAGATTCTCTCCCTCTGGGAGAGACGGCGATTGCGCAGCAAGCAAACGCCAGAGGTGGTCGGCGGAGGGGTGTACGACGTCCTTTCTAGGTCGTCGCGCAGAGCCCCACGGGCGACGGCCCGGAAGGGCCATCGTACGTCAGAAAAGCGATCGCCCTAAGCTGGACGGTCTCTAACCCGGATATTGCATCCGCTGATACGATTCCCCCTATAGCGCGAAAGCCTTAGTTCGTGTATCTATTGGAGTTACGACACTTCACAGAACACGAAACCAAGGCTTTCGGCAATGACAAAGCGTAATCGAAAACGTCCCGCATTGAAACGCCTCCGCAGGCAGGCCGTTGAGGTGGATTTCAACGGCGGATCGCTCACCTCCGACGGAGGCCTCGTCCTGCTTCGTGAAGTCGACAAAAAGCTCAATTTGATCGAGCGGATTGACCAAGCCATCGACGACCCACGTGATCCGTTTCACACCAAGCATTCGCAAGCGGAAATCCTCATCAGTCGAATCTTTGCGATCGCTGCAGGATACGAAGATGCAAACGATCAACAGCATCTTCGCAACGATGCCGCCTTTCAAGTCGCCGCCGGACGGACCCCTCGAATCAATGCCGGGGCGGACGACGATGAAGATCCCACTCTGGCAAGTCCCTCGACGCATTCGCGATTTGAAAATCGAATCGGCAAAAAAGAACTCTTCGAGCTCAGCAAGATCCTCGTTGATATTTTCCTTGACAGCTTCGACACCCCGCCTGGTGAAATCACGCTCGATCTAGACGCAACGGACGACAAGGTACACGGCGAGCAAGAAAGAAGGGCTTTCAATGCCTACTACGACAGTTACTGCTTCCAACCGCTGTACGTATTTTGCGGCGACCAACTTCTCGTCTCTTATCTTCGTGCGGCCAATCTCGGTGATGCACACCACGCACGCGGGATCACAAAATTACTCGTCGCAAGGATCCGCAAACGATGGCCTCAGGTCAAAATTACCCTTCGTGGTGACGGAGGCTTTGCGATCGAACGCCTGATGCGTTGGTGCGACAAAAACGATGTCCACTACATCTTTGGTTTGCCCAAGAATAAGGTTTTAGTCAAGGAAATTGCTTGCGAAATGACACGGGCAAGAATCCTTCGATCACACCGGGGTGGGAAACAAGCCTGCTTCAAATGGTTTCGCTATCGCACCGGCAGGACTTGGGACCGCCATCGCTGGGTGGTCGGCAAAGCAGAGTACACTGGCAAAGGCCCCAATCCTCGCTTCGTCGTAACAAACCGTTTCTCAAGTGATGGCATTGTCGACACGACCTACCATCGACCGATGGTCAACGGCAAAAGGCAACCGTTGCAAGTTAAGACTCCAGGAACATGGTGTTCTGTCGCCTTTGACCCGGAGAAGTTTTATCGAGAGCACTACTGCATGCGTGGCGAGATGGAGAATCGGATCAAAGAACAACAGCTTTGCCTGTTCGCTGATCGCACCAGTTGCACCCGTTTTATTGCCAATCAGTTCCGCGTGATGCTTTCATCATTTGCTTACGTTCTACTCGATGGGGTGCGTCGCCTGGGCCTGAGTGGAACGAAACATAGTCGTCTACGCGTGGACACAATTCGATTGCGTCTATTGAAAATTGCAGCACGCGTGCGTGTGACTTGCCGTCGTGTGATCTTTCATCTCTGCAGCCACTGCCCCTGGGAACCGCTGTTCAATCAGGTGCTGACGCGTCTTTGTCGTAGCGACTAGCTACCCCCATCGCATCGCGATTCATCACCCAGCGACAATTTTGTCCTCTGGGGGTGGGGGGCCTCTGCCCAAAGCCAATCAATTGCAGCGAAAATCGGCCATAATAGGCAACGCCGCCGTAACTCAGTCCAAAATCACAGTCAACCACTCAGCGGATGCAATATCCGGGCTAAAGCCTGGACACCAACCTTAGCCGAGCGCATCGCGGACGACTGCGAACACGTCGTCCGGTGTTCCGGCGGCGTTGACGTCGATCACGATGCCCCGCTGGCGGTAATACTTCAACACCGGTTCGGTTCGGTTTCGAAACACCTTCAACCGGGTCTGAATCGTTTCCGGGGTGTCGTCGGCGCGTCCTTCCGATTCCGCCCGGGCGAGCAAGCGTTCCACCAGCGCGTTTTCGTCCACCATCAAATTGACCACCGAATCGAGCCGTTGATCACGCTCGGTCAAGAATCCGGTCAGCATCTCGGCCTGATTGACCGTGCGGGGAAATCCGTCCAGCAGGTACCCGTTTTCGCAATCGGGTTGTCGGAGCCGATCGATGATGAACTGCATCATCAAGTCATCGGGGGCCAGGTTGCCGCCGTCGATGTAACCGGCGATCAGCTTACCGATCCTTGAATCATCCCGGCTGGCCCGCAGCATGTCACCCGAAGAGATGTGCGGGATCTGAAACTCGCCACTGAGCCGTCTGCACTGCGTGCCCTTGCCCGCACCCGGTGGACCGATAAAGACGAGACGCACTGGTTTGATCGCTTCGAGCGAGGAGGGCGGCGTAAGCTTCTAGCTTGCGAAGTTTGTTTGGATTCGCAAGCAGGATGCTTACGCCACGATTTGATTAGACGACCGGGCTGACGCCACCGCCGGCGCCTTCCAACAGGCCGCGGTAGTTTCGCATCACCAGGTGGCTATCGATTTTCTGGACCAGGTCAAAGGCGACGCTGACCGCGATCAACAACCCCGTCCCGCCGTAGAATCCGGCAATCGAATAGGGCACACCGAGCGAGCCATAAACAATCGTCGGGACGATCGCGACGATGGACAGGAACCCTGCACCGACGTACGTGATCCGGACCATGACTTTTTCCAAGTAGTCGGTCGTCCGTTTTCCGGGCCGATAGCCGGGAATGAACGTCCCGCTGTCCCGCAGGTTGTCCGAAATCTCTTTCGGGTTGAACGTGATCGCGGTCCAGAAGTAACAGAAGAAGAAGATCAACGCGACGTACAGCAGGTTGAAGAAATACGACGCCTGGTCCTGCATCGTCAGACTGACCAGGTTCAATCCCTTGAAGATCGCGCCGCCGGTTTCAAATGCACCGGCCATCAAGCCGAAGAACACGCCGGGGATCATCAACAAGCTGCTGGCAAAAATGATCGGCATCACGCCGGCCTGATTGATCCGCAGCGGCAGGTGTTGTCGGGTTCCACCGTAGACCTTGCGGCCGCGGGTGAATTTCGCCGATTGGGTCGGGATTTTACGCTGGCCCAGGGTGATGAAGACCACCCCGACGACCACGCCGATGAACAGCACAAACAGCAAGATCAACGTCTCGATCCCGACCTGACCGCGGCTCAGCCCGGTCAACTGGGTTTCCATGTTGCGAATCAATTCGTACAGGGCTTTGGGCATCTGGGCCAGAATCCCGGCCATGATCAACAGACTGATGCCGTTGCCGATCCCGTGTTCGTCGATTTGTTCGCCCAGCCACATCAGGAACACACTGCCGCAGGTCATCACCGCGACGGCCACGAACTGCCAGGGCATGTACAGCCCCGTGCCGGCTTCGTTCAAGAAGTTGGCGTTGATGTTGCCGCCGCCGGGTCCACTGGCGGACAGCATGACCGAGACATAGATCCAGCTCTGCACCAGACAGATGCCGACGGTCAGATAGCGTGTGTATTCGTTGATCTTTTTCTGCCCCGCCTGGCCTTCCTTTTTCAATTCCGCCAGTGCGGGAACGGTCGTTCCGAGCAACTGCAGGATGATCGAGGCGGAAATGTAGGGCATGATGCCGAGGCCGAAGATCGTCAATTGACGAAGATCACTGGCGGCAAACAAGCTGACTTTTTCCAAGAAATCGGCCGCACCACCGCCGGCCGAATCCGTCGGGGCGTTGTCCACCATTGGCAGCGGGATGTGGAAACCGATCCGATAAATGGCCAGCAATCCCAGGGTCAGGAAGATTTTCTTCCTCAACTCGGGGATGGTGAACATGATTCGCAGTTTTTCAAGCATTCGCTCGATCCGTCTTTCGTTGATTGGGACGCGGCAACTCTGGCGATCGGCCGAATTTGTGCCGCCTGCGGAAATTTAGTGGTTTTGGCGATCCATGGCGAGGGCAACGCCCGTTCAAAACAAAACGCCAGTCCGCGGGGGCGACTGACGTTCTGAAAAATTCATTCGGTGGCTCGTTGTCTCAAGCGAGTGTTCGCTCGCCGGCCGAGCGATCCGACGATCAGGCTTGCTTCAGGGCCGCGACGCGTTCGTCGGGGGTCCGTTTGGGAGCCAGCTTGTTGACGGTCCCGCCGGCGGCGGTGATTTTCTCTTCGGCCGACTTGCTGAACCGGTGCGCCGACACGGTCAGCTTCTTGGTCAATTCGCCGTCGCCGAGGATCTTGACTTCGTCGAAGGTCCCCTTGGCGACGTCTTTGGCGGCCATCGCTTCCAACGTGACTTCGGCACCGTCGTCGAAGTGATCGTTCAGCTTGCCGACGTTGACCGCAAACACGGTCGTCGCCCAACGGTTGTTGAACCCGCGTTTGGGGACGCGACGGAACATCGGCATCGCCCCGCCTTGGAAGCTGGGTTTACGGCTGTACCCGCTACGGCTCTTGTGACCCTTGTGACCGCGGGCGGACGTTTTGCCGGTGCCGCTGCCGGGACCACGCCCGATACGTTTACGTTTGCGGTTCTTTTGAATTCCGCGATGGACATCATTCAGGTTCATAACGAAACCCAGGTAAGCAATGTTGCAAGTTGCGTCGCGGCTTCATTCGTTCCGGACGCGTCAATCTTGTTTGTATTTTTTAGGACGACAGTTCTTCGACGGTCAGCCCACGCAGTGCGGCGGTTTCTTCACGCGTCCGCAGTTGCTTGAGGGCTTCGACGGTGGCTTTGACCAGCGTGACCGGGTTATTGGTGCCGTAGGACTTTGTCAAAATGTCGTGGATGCCGCAGGCTTCGCAAACCGCACGCACGGCCTGGCCGGCGATGATCCCGGTACCAGCCCCGGCGGGGATCAACGTGACCTTTGCGGCACCGAAACTGCCCCAGACTTGGTGGGGGATGCTGCCTTCGACCAGCGGCACCTTGACCATGTCACGGGTGGCTTGTTTGGTTGCTTTCTGGACGCTCGGGGGCACTTCATTGGCCTTTCCGTAACCCCATCCGACTTTCCCCTGGCCGTCACCGACGACGACCATGGCGGCAAAGCTGAAGCGACGACCGCCCTTGACCACAGCTGCACAGCGTTTGATCTTCACCACGCGATCGAGCAAGCCGTCATCTTTCGACTCTTCCGCTTGCTTTCCGCCACGACGACGATTCTGGTTACTTCCGCTACTAATTGTTCCGACCCTCGGTTAGCCGCCCTTTCGGGGTACGGCAAGTTGAATTGGTTTTCGTAATCTCTGCTTTTGGTTTAAAGCACGAGCCCGCTTTCACGGGCGGCGTCTGCGAACGCTTTGACGCGTCCGTGATATTTGTTGTGCCCGCGATCCAGTTTGACTTCCTTGATCCCGGCGGCTTCCGCCTTGGCAGCGATGGCCTTGCCGACTTCGGCGGCACCTTCACAGTTGCCACCAACCTTGACCGATTCGCGGAGCGCTTTGTCTCGCGTGCTGGCACTGGCCAAGGTCCGTCCGCTGGAATCATCGACCAGTTGAACGGAAAAGTGCTTGAGCGTGCGTTGCACGCACAGGCGGGGCCGGTCCGCGGAACCGCGGAGCACGTTCCGCACGTGGTTGCGTCGACGAACGCGTCGTTGTCCGAGTTTCTTGTTTTTGTCCATGGAAGTGCCGTCCTGTATCGCGGCCGATTCTTTTCGTTATTTGAAACGGGTCTGACGGGTTTACTTGGTCGCCGACTTACCGGGTTTGATCTTAACTTGTTCGCCTTGGTAGCGAATCCCCTTGCCCTTGTAGGGTTCGGGCTTGCGAAGCGATCGGATTTCGGCGGCGAACTGGGTGACCTTTTGCTTGTCACAGCCCTGGACGACGACGTGCGTCTGGTCGGGGCAGGTCACGGTCAGATCGCTGGGGATCTTGCGGTGCAGCTCGTTAGCGTAGCCGACACGCAGTTGCAGCGTATCGCCGGAGATGCTGGCGAGGTATCCCACGCCGACGATCTCAAGTTTCTTTTCGTAGCCGTTGCTGACGCCTTCGACCATGTTGCCGATGATCGCGCGGGTCAACCCGTGCAACTCTCGACTGGTTCGGTCTTCACCGCTGCGCGAGCAGTTGACGGCATCACCTTCGACGTTGACCGAGATCTCGGGACGATGGGTAAAGGTCAGCTTGCCCTTGGCACCCTCGACGGTGACGACACGATCGGCAACGCCGACGGTGACACCGCTGGGGATCTGGACTGGTTTTTTTCCGATACGACTCATTTCAGATCACTTGCTGAAAACGTTATTTGTACGGGTGTTAGGCGACTTCGCAAAGGATTTCGCCGCCGATCTTTTCTCGCCGAGCTTCACGGTCACTGATCACACCCTTGCTGGTGCTGATGATCGTGATGCCCAGCCCGCCCAAGACCGGTTTCAGGTCCTTGCAGTGAGCGTACAAACGGCGTCCGGGTTTGCTCATTCGGCGAATGGTTTGGATCACGCGTTCGCCGTTGGAACCGTATTTCAGTTCCAGGCGAAGCACGTTGACGGGGCTTTCTTCGACCTCCGCCCAATCCCAGATGAAACCTTCGCGCTTCAGCACGTCGGCAATCCCCCGCTTTACGCGGCTGGAAGGGATGTCCACAAAGGCACGTTCTACGCGAACGGCGTTGCGGATTCGGGTCAACATATCGGCAATCGGGTCTGTCATCATGGCTTTTCGTCGCTCCGTTGCTTTACCAACTGGCCTTACGAACACCGGGGATCAAACCCAAGTTCGCATTCTCGCGGAAACAGATTCGGCACAAACCGAACTTGCGGTAGACCGAACGAGGTCGACCACAGAACTTGCACCGGTTCTCGCGCCGGGTACTGAACTTCGGCTTCCGATTTGCCTTGGCGATTTTTGATTTACTTGCCACTGGCTGTCTTGGGGTTGCAGCTGTGAAACGGTTCGCAAAATAAAGTGACTGTTAAAACGTCGCTCACGCAGCGTCGCTTTTTCCCGGTGCCGCTTTGAACGGCATGCCGAACAATTCCAACAACGCTCGTGCTTCATCATCGGTCTTGGCCGACGTCACGTACGTGATGTTCATGCCCTGCGGGCGGGTAAACTTGTCAGGGTTCAGTTCGGGAAAGACCAATTGCTCGGTCAGCCCCATCGTATAGTTCCCACGGCGGTCGAACGCTTTGCGGCTGATTCCGCGAAAGTCGCGGACTCGGGGCAGCACGATCGAGACCATCCGGTCCAGGAATTCATACATGTGTTGTCGACGCAGGGTCACCATGCATCCGATCGGCATGCCTTCACGCAAGCGAAAGTTCGCGATCGATTTTCGGGCGACCGTCATCACCGGTTTTTGACCGGCGATCTGGGTCATTGCATCGTACGCCAGGTCGAGGATTTTCTTGTCCCCGATGGCTTGTCCGACACCCATGTTCAGCGTGATCTTTTCCAGACGCGGAACTTGGTGCGGGTTCTTGTAGCCGAAGCGTTCCACCAACTGGGAGCGGATGGAATCTTCGTAGGCCGTTTGGAGTCTTGGTTTATCTGCCATGGTTCGGTTCACGCCTTCTTATAGCTGTCACGGGGCGGGGAGATTTTTCCCAGGCTTGCACCGCTTTTCTTTGCAAATCGTTCCTTGGTGCCGTCGTCCAGGTAGCGGACTCCGACCCGTGTCGGCTCGTTCGTCGTCGGATCGATGACCATCACGTTGCTGGCGTGAATCGGCATCTCTTTGCTCAGACGGCCCCCTTGCGGGTTCTTCTGGCTTTTCCGAACGTGTTTCCGCACCAAGCCGGCGCCTTCGACGACAACTTTGTTTTTCTTGCGATCGACGACCAGCACCTTCCCGCGATGACCCTTGTCACCGCCGGCGATCACTAGCACTTCGTCTTCTACTTTGAGCAACATGACTGGAATACTCTGCATGGACTGGGCGACGGGGCACCCAATGTGATTTGTTTCGAGACTCGGAGTCTGCGACTCCGGCTGCTTGGATGGTTAGACCACTTCGTTGGCCAGGCTGACGATCTTCATGAAGCTCTGCTCACGCAGTTCCCGGGCGACCGCACCGAAAATCCGCGTGCCGCGAGGCGCTTTGTCTTTATCGATCAGGACCACAGCATTGCTGTCGAATTTGATGTAGCTGCCATCGTTGCGGCGGGTCGGGGTTTTCGTCCGAACGATGACCGCTCGCACGATCGCCTTCTTCTTGATCTCGCTGCCCGGGATCACGCTTTTGACGCTGCAGATGATGACGTCGCCCACGCGGGCGAATCGGCGTCGGCTGCCGCCGAGCACCTTGATGCACATCACCTGACGAGCACCGGTGTTGTCGGCAACATCGAGACGGGTTTCTTGTTGGATCATGGCTGGTTATTCAACTGAAAAATTATTCGCTTTCGCTCTCGGATCCGGCCGACGCAGCCTCTGCTTGTTCAGCTTCCTTACGTGCGGCACGCAAGGCGACCAAGTCCACTTCGGTGCTCTTCTCGATCACTCGAACCAGACGCCAGCGTTTCAACTTGCTCAGCGGTTCGGATTCGATGATCTCGACGCGGTCACCGACGCCCGACTCGTTTGACTCGTCATGGACGTGGCAAACCGTTCGACGGCTGATGTATTTTTTGTACTTGGGGTGCTTCACCAGACGGTTGATTTCGACGCGGCGCGTCTTATTCATCTTGTCGCTGGTGACGATGCCCGAAACTACGCGTTTTGGCATGGTGCTACGCTTCGGCTGGGGTGTTGTTGGCTGCTTTGCTTCGCTCGGTCTGAATCGTCTTGACGCGAGCGATCAAACGTCGGTTCTTGCGGATGTCGCTGGGCGTGTTCAAACGCTCCGACTGAGACTGAAAACGCAGTCGAAACAAGTCGGCAGCCGCTTCGGCCGCGGTCGCTTCGAGCTGTTCGTCGCTCATCTCTCTCAGTTCGCTGTTGCTGGTCATGACCAGGCCTTCGGTAAACAAAAGTGGAGGTCGGGTCCGTGGGCGTCTGCCGCCCGTCGGCTACTCATTGTCTCAATCGAATCAGAGCCATTCTCTGATTCCCTAGTTAGAACGACCGTCGCTCGACGAATCGTACTTTCACCGGCAGCTTGCTCGCCAATCGGGCGAAACAAACCTTGGCTTGCTGTTCGGTCACACCGCCGAGTTCGTAAAGGACGGTCCCCGGCTTGACGACCGCGGCCCAGAAATCCGGTTCACCCTTACCCTTACCCATCCGTGTTTCCAGCGGGGTGCTGGTGACGGACTTGTCCGGGAAGATTCGGATGTACAGCTTTCCTTCGCCGCGGACGTACTGCTGAGCTGCAATCCGTCCGGCCTCGATCGTCGTCGCCTTGATCCAACCGGGTTCCAAGGATTGGATCCCGTAATCACCAAAGACGACCGTGTTGCCACGAGTCGCACTACCTTTTATGCGCCCTCTTTGGCTTTTTCGATGCTTGACCCGTTTGGGCATCAGCGCCATCGTTGTCGTCTCCGTAAGTACCTTGGTTAATCCAGACCTGAATTCCGATGTGCCCCTGTGGCGTCATCGCTTCAGTCGTTCCGTAATCAATCTTCGCTTGCAACGTGCTCAACGGAATCGAGCCCATGCTTTGTTTTTCACGGCGTGCCATCTCGGCTCCGCCCAATCGTCCGGCCAGCTGGATCTTGATGCCCTTGGCACCGGCGTCCATCGTCTGCTCGAGCGATCGCTTCATCGTCCGCCGGAAACTCGATCGCTTCTGCAACTGCTGTGCGATGTCTTCGGCCACCAGTTGAGCTTGCAACTCGGGGCGCCCGACCTCTTCGACCTTCAAATTGATGCGGCGGCCGATCAAGTTCTGCAATTCGGCTTGCAGGATTTCGATCTCTTGGCCTTTCTTGCCGATGATCAAACCGGGCCGAGCGACGTACATCATCACTCGCACTTCGTCACGCGTTCGTTCGATCTCGATGCGATCGATTCCGGCGTTCTTGTATTGGTTCTTTTTGGGGTGGTTGGTGATGAAGTTTCGCAGCTTGCGATCTTCGACCAACAGGTCCGCAAAATCTTGTTTCGACGCGTACCATCGACTGCACCAGCCGCGGGTGACACCGGTTCGAAACGCGATTGGATTGACTTTCTGTCCCATCGTTTACGACTCTTTGCTTGTGCTGTTTCCGAGGGGCTTAAATTTCGTCGATCGGCGTCACTTTGACGCTGATGTGGCTGCTGCGTTTTTTGATGATGTGGGCACTGCCACGCGCCTTGGGGCGCATCCGCCGGAACATCGCCCCGCCGTCGACTCGCACATCGGTCAAAACCAGTTCGTCGATCCGGTGCGGGCTGCCGCCGGTCTGGTCCGGATCGAGTGCGTTGGCAACGGCACTGCGGATCACTTTTTCCAGCATGCGGGCACCGCGTTGCGGCTGATACTTGAGCGTATCGAGCGCTTCGTCGGCATATTGGCCACGCACCAGGTCGGCAACCAGACGCACTTTCTGTGCACTGATCCGAGCGTTGCGATGGCTTGCTACAAATGTTGACATCGTATCGACCTATTTCTTTTTGCCGCCGTGACCCTTGAACGTCCGAGTCGGAGCGAATTCGCCCAACTTGTGACCCACCATGTCTTCGGTCACTTGGACGGGAATGTGTGCCCGTCCGTTGTGGACCATGAACGTCAGATTGATGAACTCGGGAACGATCGTGCAGGCACGAGCCCAAGTCTTAATCGGCGTCTTTTTGCCTTCCTCGGCCTGCTTCTGCACCTTGAAGTACAGCTTCGGGTCGACGTAGGGACCTTTTTTGCTACTGCGGCTCATCGTTCTTCAGCTACCTGATTACTTGTGCAGTTTCAACTGACCGTATCGCTTGCTCTTGCGACGACGAACGATCGAGCTGTTACTTGGTTTACGTTTCTGGCGCGTGGCTCCACCCTTGGCACTCTTGCCCTGCGGGCTGACCGGGTGACGACCGCCCTTGGTTCGGCCTTCACCACCACCGTGCGGGTGATCGATCGGGTTCATCGCGGTTCCACGCACGTGGGGGCGACGCCCGAGCCATCGAGCTCGGCCGGCTTTACCCAGGACCACGTTCATGTGCTCGCTATTGCCGACCTGCCCGATCGTTGCCCGGCAACGACTGGGGACACGCCGCACTTCACCACTGGGAAGTTGCAATTGCGCCCAATCCGCTTCGCGGGCCATCAGCGTGGCACCCGTCCCGGCCGATCGGCACAGCACGGCACCGCCACCGATTCGCATTTCGATGCAGCACACCGTGGTGCCCAGCGGAATGTTCTTCAGCGGCAGGCAATTACCCAGTGTCGGAGGGGCTTCCGGTCCGTTGAGCAGCTTGTCGCCGGCCTTCAGTCCCGAGGGAGCCACGACGTAGGTCTTTTGACCGTCGGCGTACTTCAGCAATGCGATTCGAGCCGACCGATTGGGATCGTACTGAACCGAATCGACCGTCGCCGCCACGCCGTCCTTGACACGACGGAAGTCGATCAAGCGGTACATCTGCTTGTGACCGCCGCCGCGATGCCGGGCAGTGATCTTGCCTTGGTTGTTGCGACCACCGGTCTTTCGTTTCGGCTTCAGCAGCGACTTTTCCACGGTGTAGCCGGGCGTCAGTTCAGCGAAATCGCTGACCGATGCATTTCGGCGACCGGGGCTGGTCGGCTTGTAGATGCGAATTCCCATCGCTGAGTTCTATCTGGCTGTTAGGAAATAACTGGTTTCTGAACGCCCGACCCGGGTGGGGCGAGTGGCTGAACAACTTCTCAAAAGGCGATTGACGGCCTAGAAGAAGTCGATCTTGGAATCTTCGTGCAAGTGAACGATCGCCCGTCGCCAGTCGGACGTCCGCCCGAGACCGTTGCGTGTGCGGCGAAACTTGCCTTTGCGGTTCTGCGTGCAAACCTTTTCGACCTTGACATCAAACAGCTTTTCAACAGCCGACTTGATCTCAGGCTTGGTGGCCATGCGGTGCACTTCGAATGCGTATTCGTTATGCCGTGTCGCGCGGTGAACGCCTTTTTCAGTCACGAGCGGACGCAACAGGATCTGGTGCGGCTCGAGCTTGATCTTCGTTTCCGGCTGGGCAGGTGGTTGAATTCTTGCCATCGCTCAAATTCTTCTTGTATTAGTATGGGGGTGCGGTCGGACCTAAACGGCCTGCCCGTCGGCAAACGAGCCATCTTTGATCTTGTCCAACGCCGCCTTGGTGACCAGCATTCGCTGGGGCCGAAGCACCGAGAGTGCGTTCAACTGGCGAACCGGCTGGACGTCGACCCCGGGAATGTTTCGGCCGCTCTTGTACACCGCGGCATCAACGTCCGCAGTCGCGATCAGCGTCTTGGTCGCTCCGAGGCCGAGTTTCTTCAGCGTCGTCGCCAGCTTCGATGTCTTCGGAGCGTCATAGTTGAGCTGATCGATGACCAGCATCTCGCCGTCATCGATTTTGCTGCGAATCGCCATACGAGTGGCGCGCCGCAACGCTTTCTTGGGCAACCGGTAACTGTAGTCACGCGGCTTGATCGTGCGTGCGACACCACCGCCGCGGCGAACGTTGGTCCGCTTGGAACCGGCCCGGGCGTGGCCCGTGCCCTTTTGGCGGTACATCTTTTTGTTGGTACCGCTGACTTCGCCACGCGTCCGCGTGTTGTGCGACCCCTGGCGATTATTCGCCTGGTACATCACCACTGCGTCGTGAAGCAACTGCTTACTGATCCGGTCCGCGATCGCGGCAGAATCAATTTCGTAGGTTCCGACTTCTTCGCCGGACTCGTTGACGATTGAGAGTGTTGCCATCGGGACTAACCCACCTTGTTCGTTTGACGGATCGTCACCAGGCCACCGTTCGGCCCGGGGACGGCACCGCGGATCAACAACAAATTGTCTTCGGCGACGATTCGCACCAACTCCAGGTTCCGCGTCGTGATTTTGGCGTTTCCATACTGGCCCGCCATGCGAATACCCTTAAACAGACGGCTCGGCGATGCACTGCAACCGGTACCACCGGCGTGGCGGTGCACTTTCTTCACGCCGTGCGTGGCACGCTGGCCGGAGAAATTGTGCCGCTTCATGACACCGGAAAACCCGCGGCCCTTGCTGGTGCCGGTCACATCGACGCGTTTCACACCCTCAAAAGACTCGACCGTAACGGTGCCACCGACCGACAAGTCGGTTTCGCCGCGGAATTCGCGAACGAATCGCTGCGGCTCACAACCGGCCTTTTCAATCAACTCGACGCCGGCGTCGGCACGTTTCTTGGACCGCTTGCTATCAAGCTTGGCCACGTGACCACGCTCCGCCCGACTGGCGAGTCGTCGCGGCTTGTCTTCAAAACCCAGTTGGACAGCACTATAGCCGTCGCGATCAGCAGAGCGAATCTGGAGCACATTGCACGGGCCGGCCTGAACCACGGTCACGGGGACGACGGTACCGTCCTCTTCGTAGACCTGAGTCATTCCGATTTTGCGACCAAGTATTGATGGTGACATAGCTCTAGCACCCCGGCTTTCGCCGCGGTCATTTATCGCTCGTATCTGGGTGTTGAACTTCTCGCCCCGAACCGGAAGCTTGCATCGCCTGCGACAGGCGACTGGCAGCTAGGGTTATCGGGAGCGATATCCGTTCATGCGGAATACCGGACCTAAAAAAACTTTGGGGCATCGACCCGCACCGCGCCAGGCGGTGAGGCAAGGGCGAAACGTCGCAACGAGCGACGTCCGTGCTATCGAGCCGAAGCTTTGATTTTGATATCCACCCCGGCGGGCAGACTCAGTTTGTTCAGTGCTTCGATCGTCTTGGCAGTTGCCTGAACGATGTCGATCAAGCGTTTATGGGTTCGAATCTCGTACTGCTGACGAGCCTTCTTGTTCACAAACGGGCTTGAAAGAACGGTGTAGCGCTCGATGCGAGTCGGCAACGGGATCGGCCCGTGGACTTCGCTGTGCGTTCGCTTGACCGTATCCACAATCTCCTGGGCACTCTGATCGAGCACGGAGTGATCGTATGCTTCCATACGGATCCGAATGACTTCGTTGGCTCCGGCTGACACAGTACGCTTCCAGTAAAAATGAGTGGCGAAACAATGGACGGTGACACCTGGCCGGTCGGCGAGGTGTTTCCCGAGCGACGTTCGTCTCACGGGAGGGCGAGAATGTAGGGGCGGCTCTGGTGAGCGTCAACGGCTCTTCGCAAAAACTAATGAAAAGTTTCTTCAAATTGGTTGCGGTGGGATTTCACGGGGTCTGGCGAGGCTGCCGGTACGACCCAAAACCGCCGCCTTGGGCGATTTGCCACGTCGACACGCATCTGGCGGGCCGCTATCAGATATATGACAGCCTGCTCTCGGTGCAGATCGGATAGATCGGTGGGGAAACGGCGAAACTAAAATCAGATGGAGTATTTGTATCGTGAATCAGCTCGGCGGGCTCTGGCGTGACACTTGGTGGGTTTGGATCGGCTTCTTGGCACTGACAATTGTCCTGGCGGTCACGGTCGGGAGGTTTTTCTATCTGCTGATCCCCTGTTTGCCCGTGCCCTTTGCCTACTTTGCCTTCAACCGCTACGACGAGCAGGGAAACGAGAAGGCGGATCTTTAACGATCGCGGCTGCCGAGCAGGGGGCCGATGCCGAGCAGGGAGGCGGCGCTGATAGGCGGTGGTGGCAAATTGCGAATTGCAAAATGAACATTGCAAAATGGCAATTGGCCTCCCTTGTGCCGACCAGTGGCGAGGCTTCGCCCCGGCCGGCGCAGCGTTGGCAGGCGAGAATAGCGAGGCGGCGCCGGTTGGCCGTGGTGGTAAATTGCAAATTGCAAAATGAACATTGCAAAATGGCAATTGGCCTCCCTCATGCCGACCAGTGGCGAGGCTTCGCCCCGGCCGGCGCAGCGTTGGCAGGCGAGAATAGCGAGGCGGCGCCGGTTGGCCGTGGTGGCGAATTGCAAATTGCAAAATGAACATTGCAAAATGGCAATTGGCCTCCCTTGTGCCGACCAGTGGCGAGGCTTCGCCCCGGCCGGCGCAGCGTTGGCAGGCGAGGATAGCGAGGCGGCGCCGGTTGGCCGTGGTGGCAAATTGCAAATTGCAAAATGAACATTGCAAAATGGCAATTGGCCTCCCTTGTGCCGACCAGTGGCGAGGCTTCGCCCCGGCCGGCGCAGCGTTGGCAGGCGAGGATAGCGAGGCGGCGCCGGTTGGCCGTGGTGGCAAATTGCGAATTGCAAAATGAACATTGCAAAAGGGCAATTGGCCTCCCTCATGCCGACCAGTGGCGAGGCTTCGCCCCGGCCGGCGCAGCGTTGGCAGGCGAGAATAGCGAGGCGGCGCCGGTTGGCCGTGGTGGCAAATTGCAAATTGCAAAATGAACATTGCAAAAGGGCAATTGGCCTCCCTTGTGCCGACCAGTGGCGAGGCTTCGCCCCGGCCGGCGCAGCGCCGCCAGGCGAGGATAGCGAGGCGGCGCCGATTGGCCGTGGTGGCGAATTGCAAATTGCAAAATGAACATTGCAAAATGGCAATTGGCCTCCCTTGTGCCGACCAGTGGCGAGGCTTCGCCCCGGCCGGCGCAGCGTTGGCAGGCGAGAATAGCGAGGCGGCGCCGGTTGGCCGTGGTGGTAAATTGCAAATTGCAAAATGAACATTGCAAAAGGGCAACTGGCCTCCCTTGTGTCGACCAGTGGCGAGGCTTCGCCCCGGCCGGCGCAGTGCTGGCAGGCGCGAAGCGCGATCTGTGAATCTGCGACTTTCTGCACTGGGCCGCGAGAGCGGGTTCCGCCGCGACTCTCCTAGAATTCGCAATACCCAATATTCAATTTGCAATTTGCAATCTCGCCCCCCCCCCTTCGCCCACGGCTACCTGAGAAATGGCTGCCGAAAAACACGGTCGCCCACGGCCCACGGCCCGTATCGACCGAGGCCCTCCTTCCGGCTGGCGCCCTCCTTCCGGCTGGCGTCGCAGTGCAGACACGAAAAAAGGCACCCTCGGCGGAACCGGGGTGCCTTTTTCGCATTTGAGAGCGGCTGATGGGATTCGAACCCACGACAATCACGTTGGCAACGTGATGCTCTGCCAACTGAGCTACAGCCGCGTCATTTCTGTCAGTGCGGGGAGATTATCAACAGATTGTGAGAATCGGCAAGCCCTCGGGGAAACTTGAGGCAGATTGTTTTCAGAAATCCTGACGATTGTGCGAGAATGGCCGGAAGCAGCGTAAAATCGCGGCGGCGACTTGCCGATTTTGACTCGACCGCGATAGATTACGGGCTTCTCCAGCAAACAGAGCATTTCGCTGCTGCGAAAAAACGCTTTGCGGCAGACACACTAATTTTGTTCACCCCGTTCCCGTCCAAGGTGCGTTACAGGATGTCCACGTCCATAGATTCCCCCGAAAACGCCGAAGAAGCGACCCCACTCCAACTGGAGGTCCAGGTCAGCTCCCCGCAGGCGTGTGTCCGCGATGTTGTCGTGACTGTTCCCGAGTCCGAAGTCAAACGCTACCTGAAGGACGCGTATGATGAATTGGTGCCGGAGGCTCAGGTGCCAGGTTTCCGCAGCGGGCGTGCACCGCGCCGTCTGGTGGAAAAACAGTTCAAAGACCGAGTGGTCGAGCAGGTCAAAGGCAAGTTGTTGATGGACAGCCTTTCGCAGGTCACCGAAAGCCAAGACTTTTCGGCGATCAGCGAGCCGGACTTCGACTACAACTCGATCCCCGATCCCGGCGAAGGCCCCTTCTCGTTCCAATTCTCGATCGAAGTGCGTCCCGAGTTTGAGACTCCCAACTGGAAAGGGCTGGAGCTGACCAAGCCGGTCGAAAACATCGACGACGACGCGGTCAGCGCGGCGTTGCAGCGGGTGCTCAATGACCGGGCTTCCTTTGAAGCGACCGACGAACCGGCTGAACTGGGCGACAAGCTGGTCGTCACGATTCGCTTCAAAGAAGGCGACGAAGTCATTTCGACGATGGAAGAAGAAAACATCACGTTGGCGCAGGCACTGTCGCTCAGTGACGCCGTCTGCGAATCCTTCGGCGCCGATGTCGCCGGCAAGAAGGAAGGCGATACCGTGACCACGGCGGTCAAGCTGGGTGAGTCGGACGGCGATGCCGACGACGCCCGCACGATCACGGCCGAAGTCGAACTGGTGGAAGTTCAGAAACTCGAAAACGTCGAACTGACCAGCGACGTGCTCGAAGAACTCGGCGACTTTGAATCCGAAGAAGAGCTTCGCGAATTCGTCAAAGATTCGCTGGTTCGTCAAGCCGAATACCGCACCCAACAAGCCGTTCGCCAAAAGGTGACCAACCTGTTGGCCGAGTCGGTCACGTTTGATTTGCCCGAAGACCTGGTGCGTCGTCAAACCAATCGCGAGCTGCAACGACGCGTGTTGGAAATGCGTCGCAACGGATTCGACGACACGACGATCCGCGGGATCGTCAATGCACTGCAGCAGAACGCCCGTGCGTCGACCGAGACGGCGTTGCGTGAGCACTTTGTGCTCGAGCAGATCGCCGAAGAGCAGTCGATCGACGCCGAGCCGCAGGAATTCGAAAACGAAATCATGTTGATTTCGCAGCAGTCCGGACAAAGTCTGCGAGCCACCCGGGCGCGGCTGGAAAAGACCGGACAGATGGATGCACTGCGCAATCAAATCGTCGAGCGAAAGGTGATCGAATTGGTCGTCGAGAACGCCAAGGTTACCGAAGAAGAGGTTTCGGCTGAGATGGATGATCCGACCAAGGACTCCTATCCGGTGTCGCACAGCGTCTTCGGAACGAAAGCCGATTCGGAAATTCCGGAAGCGAAGTACGAGGACAACAGCGTCCCCGAGTCGCCGCTGCCGGGTTCGTCCGATCAAGACAAGGATTGATTCGGACCTGGTTCTACGAGCACCGGCAACCTTTTGAGGGGCCAACGGATCGATGGCGTTTTTGTCAACTAGTGTCGGAAGTAGTGCACTCGGTACAGGCGTGGACTCCGCCGCTGGCGCGATCAGCGGCGGGCCGGAACGTTTTGAACTGGCCGAGGAAGAGACTTCGATCGGACGCCATCCCGATTGCCATATCGTGGTCGATGCCGGCGCCGTCAGCCGATTCCATGCCAAGGTCGTTCGCCAGAACGGCCAGTACACGGTGTTCGATCAAGGCAGCCGCAACGGCACCTTCCTGAACGGCCAGCTGCTCTCCGGCGGCCAGGTGCTGCGGGAGGGCGACCGGATCCGGATCAGCGATATCGAACTGATCTTCCACGGCGATAGCTATCCCGAATTCGCGGCCGGCGGGGCTTCGGAATTGACGTTCAGCGGTTCCAGTTTCGGAATCGTGATGGTCGACGACGAATCGGATAACTCGCGCGTCGTCACACCGCAGGTGGAGTTCGAAAAATCGGGCGAAGGCCTGAAGATGAGAGCGACGCCCGAGGCGAAGCTTGAGGCATTGCTGAAGATCAACCGCAACCTCAGCAACACGCTCTCGCTGGACAGCGTGTTGCCGGGAATTCTGGACAGTCTGTTCGCGATCTTTCCTTCGGCCGACCGCGGTTTCATCGTGATGGAGACCGAAGACGGCGGGCTGCAGACCCGCTGGATCAAAACCCGTCAGGCTCGTGACGAAACCGAAACGGTGCGGATCAGCCGGACCATCATTCGCCGCGTGATCTCAAGCGGTGAAGCCCTGCTGTCGTTTGACGCCATGCAGGACAGCCGATTCGACAGCAGCGAATCGATCGCAGACTTTTCGATCAAGAGCATGATCTGTGCACCGCTGGGCGACTCCGACGGCAATCGGTTCGGGGCCATTCAAATCGATTCCACCCAAGGGCGTGGCCAGTTCGTCGAAGAGGACATCGATCTGTTGGCCGGCATTGCGGCCCAGGCGGGCATTCTGATCACCAACGCTCAGATGCACGAACGGGCATTGCAACAACGCGAGGTCGAGCAAGACCTGAAGCTGGCAACGGATGTCCAAAAGGCGTTTTTGCCCCAGCGGTCGCCCGACGCGACCGGCTACGCCGTGGAAAGCTATTACCAGGCGGCCAATCACATCGGAGGCGATTACTTCGACTACATCCAGTTGTCCGACGGGAAAATCGGAATCGTGGTCGCCGATGTCGTCGGACACGGCGTGGCGGCGGCGATGTACATGGCCAAATTGTCCGCCGAAACGCGGTTCTGCTTGGCCGGTGACCCGGACGTCGCCCGGGCGATCGAAAAATTGAACGATCGCATGAGCGAGCTGGGCGTCGAGCGATTCGCGACGTTCTTGCTGGTCGTCGTCGATCCGGCCAGCCCCCACGTGACGATCGTCAACGCCGGGCACATGCCTCCGATTTGGCGGCACGCCCGCAGCGGCGAAATCACCGAACCCGGCGGCGAAGAATCAGGGCTGCCGATCGCAATCTATGCCGGAATCGAATACGAAGCGGTCCGCGTCGAGGTGGAACCCGGTGACGTGCTGTTGATGTACACCGATGGCGTCAACGAAGCGATGGACGCCGAGGACAACGAGTTCGGGATCGAATCGATTCGCAAGCTCGCCGCAATGGAGAGCGAAGCCGGGGCGATTAAAGACCGCGTCGTCGAGGCGGTGCTGAAACACGTCGGTGACGCCCCGCCGTTTGACGACATGTGCATGGTGGTGATCCAGCGGACGCAGCCTCCCGAGCCACCGCCGGAGACCCAGCCAGAGACCCCGTCCGACGCCGAGCCGACCGCTCCGGTCGATACGGTCGATGACGACGAGATCGATACGGCGCTGCGATGAACGTTCGTTTGATCGCACGCTACCGTGGCCGCGTTCAAGGCGTCGGGTTTCGAGCGACGGTGCTGTTTCACGCCAGCGGCCTGGATATCCATGGCTTCGTTCGCAATCAGCCCGACGGAAGCGTCTTGGTCGACGCCGATGGGCCCAAGAGCCAGTTAAAGGAACTGATCCGCCGGATCGAGTCGCGGCCGGCCGGTTCGATCGACGATTGCGAAGTGACGTGGGTAGATTCGCTGCAACGCAATCGTGGTTTTTCCATCGGCTAAGCAACGGGCGGAAAATAAGTCGGATAGGCTTCCAGCCTGTCGACGCTGGAATGACAGGCTGGAAGCCTACCCCAGGAGAGTATCAAATCATGGAACAGTCTTTTCTCGCTTATTTGAAAGGCCGCACGCGGTCGTTGCCGCAGGTCACCGTCGGGATCGGTGACGACGCCGCCGTGATCCAATCCCCCGCCTCGCCGTCCATCGTCTGCACGGACCAGATCATCGACGGCGTCGATTTTGCGATCGACGAACACGACCTGGCTGACGTCGGCTTTAAGGCGATGGCGATCAATTTGAGTGACATCGCCGCGATGGGAGCGATCCCGACCAGCGCCCTGGTCACCCTCACCCTGCCCAAACAAAACGCCACGAAGATCGCCGGAGAGGTTTACGAAGGGATCCTCGAAGCGGCCAAGCAGTTCGACGTCGCCATCGCCGGCGGAGATCTGTCGACCTATGACGGCCCCCTGGCGATCAGCATCACCTTGCTCGGCCACGTGAGCGACGGCGATCCCTGGTTGCGGAGCGGTGCCGTCGAAGGCGATGTCGTGTTGGCCAGCGGCGGCTTTGGCGGCAGCATCGGAGGACGGCACCTGCGGCCGACCCCGCGCATCGAACTCGCCTCGGCGATTCGAAAACAGGCCACCGTCCACGCGGCGATCGATGTCAGCGACGGCCTGTCCCTGGACCTGGACCGGATGTGCGCCAGCAGCGGATACGGCGTCGAACTGGATGTCGACGCGATCCCGATCCACCCCGATGCGATCAAGCTGTCCGCCAAGACGGGCCGCGAGCCGTTCCAACACGCCTGGAGCGACGGCGAGGATTTCGAACTGTTGCTGACCGTCGCACCGGCCGACGCCGAACAACTGCTGGCGGCCGACCTGCCGGCCCCGCTGACCGCGATCGGAAAAATCGTCGGACGCACCGGGCTGTGGAGAATCCATGAAGGCAAGTACTTGAGACTTTCGCCGCAAGGCTACATTCACGGGGAGTGAGATGGCGGCACCGGTCAGGCGGCGGTGCGGTGCCAGGGGAAGAACTGGTCAAAAGATTGAGTGGTCAAACGATTGGGGCCGGCTGAGGGACACCGTTCCCGGAGTCTGATCATTGTTTGCCCCACCCCTGTTTTGACCCATCTTTCCGCATCCGTCGCGCGTACCCCGCTCCGACGCTTCGCCAGGAAAGTCGATAGCGGTCTTCCAGGCACCACTGGACGAAGGTGTTGCTGTTGGGGCCGGGGACGTAGCGATAGGTCCTGCACCACGGATAGGAATCGGGCGCCGCGTCGGTCCGAATCGCAATCCGAGCGGCTTCGTGATCGCACCACCGATGCAGAAAGTACGCGGGGTGGTTGCGAATGCCGGCGGTCGGTGCCATCAGATTTCGATGCAGATGCCCCCAGCTTTCTCCGCCGAAATCCGCGTCTTGCCAGACTTCCCAGCGGTCGCATTGGTCGCCGCGACGGATCAGCAGCCAGCAATGCTCGGCAAATCGGAAGGGGCCCGGCAGACGGGCCGCCCAGAGTTCCACGGTGACGGCTTCGGCTGTCATGCGAGTGCTTTGTCAGCTTTGACTTTCGGGCTGTAACTTGCGTAGCGATGAAGTGACCAGTGAGCCCACGGATGGCAGCGCGGACCCACGGATTTTTGGCACTCTGTCATCCGTGGGTTCGCGCTGCCATCAGTGGGTATTATTTTTCCTTGCTTAGCCCGGCAACAATGATGGAGCTTTAGGAGCCGATTTCACCCCGGTCACCCGTTTGCCCGGCGGCGATGTCGGCGGCGAAGCAATCGACCAGGGTGGAGACATTGGCCATCCGTTCGAGTTCGCGGAGTGCTCGTACGCTGCGATCCAGCCGCGCCAGGGTGATCGGTCGCGGGGCCGAGGCGAAGGCTTCTTCTCGCATCGTCTTGCGATAGTGTCCGATGGCCATCGAAAAAACGTCGCGCAACACGGCGCGTTTTTTCGGGGCTTCTTTCCCGGCTTCGTCCACTCGTGTCGTGACGATCCGTCGGATCGCGATCGGATCGGGGAAGGGGTTCGCCAGGGCGCCGATCAGGGCATCGCGAAAGCGTCTTGAGTCGTCGCTGAGCAGACGCAGTGCCGCCGGAACGTCTCCGCCGGCGATCTCGACCGCGTGAGAGATTTCGGCCGGGTCGGCGGGGATTTGCTGGACGTCGCGGATCAACCGTGTCGCTTCTTCGGCGTTTAAGGGCGCAAACCGAATCACTTGGCAGCGGGAACGGATGGTGGGCAATTGCTTCTGTTCGCTGGTGCCGACCAGCAGGATGACGGCATCCGAGGGCGGTTCTTCGAGCGTCTTGAGCAGGCAATTGGCGCCTTCTTCGTTCAGAAAATCGGCGTCTTCCAGGATCGCGACTTTGCGGCGTCCACAATACGGACTCAGCCGGACATCGCGGCAGAATCCTTCTTGCATCCGTACTTCCGGGCGACCGATCAACAGGTCGACGGGGATCACCGTTTTGTCTTTCGGTTTGCGAATGCGAATCAGATCGGGATGGGTTTCGGCGTCGACTTGGACGCACGCTTCACAGGTTCCGCAGGGGTGCATCGCCTCGGGCGGATTGCGGCTGCACAACAGCGTCCGGGCCAGCAACGTGGCGACGCTGCGTTTGCCGACACCGGGCGGGCCGACCAGCAGGAAACTGCCGCCGAAGCGTTGTTGCCGGATCGAGTTACCGAACCACTGTTCCAGGTGGCGGTTTCCGATCAGATCGGTCCAGTTGGCGATCATGAGGCCTGGGAATCCGCCGCGGTCGTGTGACCGGCCGCACGGTTGTTGCTGTGGCAATTGGGGCCGTTTACGTTTTCCTTTTCGATCTTCTCGATCTTGGCGATCCGTTCGGCGTGGCGGCCGCCGTCAAATTCGGTTTGCAGCCAGCGAAGGACCAGGTCGTCGATGGAACGTTCGCCGATCAGATCGCCGGGCAGACAGAGCACGTTGACATCGTTGTGCCGCCGGCTCATTTCGACCATCACTTCGTCGTAACAGGGCGCCGCGCGGACGCCGGCGAATTTGTTGGCGGTGATGGCCATGCCGATGCCGGTGCCGCAGATCAGGATGCCTCGATCCGCCTGGCCGTCGCTGACGCGCCGGGCGACCACTTCGGCAAAGTCCGGGTAATCGACCGAGGAGTCGTTGAAGGTGCCTTCGTCGAGGATCTCGTACGAGTTGGCGGTCAGGGATTGGATCAGGCGTGCTTTGATCTGCACGCCGCGATGATCGCTGCCGAGTGAAATACGCATTACGCAGACTCCTGATCTCCGTCGGAGACCTCGGGAAAAAAGTCGTCGTCCAGACGCTCGAACCATTTTTCCAGCTCGCCTTCCATCTGGTCGGCACACTGTCGGTACGCATCGACGGGCATCCCGATCGGATCGGAAATGTCGCCGCCGTCGTGACGCAAGGTGAACACCCGATCGTGCATGTCGGGCCACGCGGCCAAGATGGCCGCACGGTGCGAACGGGTCATCGTCAAGACGAGATCGGCGACGTTCATGATGTCATCACCAAGCGGTTGGCTGGCGTGTCCGGTTAAGTCCAGTTTACGCTCTCCCATCACCTCGATCGATTGTGGGCTCGCGCTGCCACCGGCCGAGGCGGCGACGCCGGCCGAAAGCACCCGGACGGCATCTTCCCGACCCATCTTTTTTCGCAGTAGTTCACGCATCAGGGTTTCCGCCATCGGGCTGCGACAGGTGTTGCCGGTGCATACCATTACAATAACGGGTTTGACGAATTGATTCATGGCGGCTCGCTCGATCACTCCTTCTCGCAACAGTTCCCAACGTTTTCCGATCACCCGGACCACCGTGGATGCCCCACCATAACGCGTGGGGCCGTCGTCGAGCAGCAGTGGTAGCGTGCCGGAGAGCTGCTCGAGGACGCCGGCGGCGGTCGTTTGCGTCGGTTTCCCGGTTAAATTGGCACTCGTCAGCACCAACGGGGCGGCCATAAATCGGTGAATCGACTGCAAAATTCGGTGGTCGACGACGCGAAACCCGACCCCCCCGCTGGGTCCGGCGATCCGCCGGCGGACCGAGGCGGGCAACTGGTGCACCGCGGAGTGGTCGTTTTCACAGGGGGTGACCAGGGTCAACGGACCGGGCCAACAGCGGTGGCTCAGCCGACGTGCGACCGGGGACGCTTCACAGAAAAAATCTTCGGCCGCCTGACGACTCCGCACCGAAATCGCCATCGGTGCCTCGCCCCGCCCCTTGATCGCGATCAATTTCTCCACCGCTTGGGCATCCAACGCATGTGCGGCCACCCCATACACCGTGTCGGTCGGAAACGCCACCACCTGCCCTTCGGTCAACGCTTGGACGGTGCGGTGGATGATGTCGCTGGGGTCGTCGGTTTCGCGAAGATCAAGAACTTTGGTCATGAATGCCGACGAATGAGTCTGTCAAAGACGAGCAGGGCCCGCGCCCCGGATCGAGTGCCGACATTGTAAGAGCCGCAAAATTAAGTCCACAACCGGACGAACGGGAAAAGCCCTGTAGAATGAGAGCGTCCCCCGCAAAAAACGATCACACGTCAATCGGATCCGATGAGACACCTGCGACAACCGGCCCTGCGACAATCAACCCCGATGCCGCGTCGCGCGATGCTGAAGCGGGCAGGGCTCGGCACCGCAGCGTTGCTCACCGCCGCCGCGACGGGCTGTGTGCCGGCCAGCGGACACGGCCAGACGGAATTGGTCTGGGGCAGACGGGGACAGAGCTCGGGCCGTTTCCTCAAGCCTCGCGCCATCACCATCGATCGCAACGATCAGCTTTACATCGTCGATACCACCGGTCGCATCCAAGTCTTTGATCGCGACGGGAATTGGTTGCGCCAATGGCGAACGCCGGAGACGAAAAACGGGCGGCCGACGGGGCTGGCGATCCAACACGGGCGACGCCCCGAAGACGATTTGTTACTCGTCGCCGATACCCACTATTATCGCATGCTGGTCTACCGCCTCGATGGCCAACGGATCGAGTCCAAAGAAATCGGCGGCCAGCCGGGGCGAGACCCGGGCCAATTCGCCTTCGTCACCGATGCCGTTTCGGACGACGACGGCTGTTATTACATCGGCGAATACGGCGATTCCGACCGCATCCAGAAATTTGATCCCGATGGCAACTTCATGACCCAGTGGGGCGGGACGGGACGCGAGCAGAAAAAATTTGTTCGTCCGCAAAGCCTGGTGATCGCCGGCGACGTGTTGTGGATCGCCGATGCGTGTAACCATCGGATTCAACGCTACGACATCAGCGGCCCGGCGCCACGCTGGATCGACGCCTGGGGCCAACAAGGCCAGCAACCCGGCCAGTTCCATTATCCCTATGACTTGGCGCTGCTGGCCGACGGCGGCGTGCTGGTGTGCGAATACGGCAACCAGCGGATTCAACGCCTGGCCGCCGACGGCACGCCGCTGTCGATCTGGGGCGCGCCGGGGTTCGAAATCGGCCAGCTCTACCAGCCCTGGGGGCTGGTCGTCGATTCGAAAAACAGGATGCACGTGCTGGACAGCAACAACCACCGCATCCAACGCACCCGTTTGCCGGTCTCGTGAACCCTCTACGCCCACAGCGTTTTACACTTGTTCCCAGGCTCTGCCTGGGCTGCGCAAAACCGACCGGTTTTGTGTTGAAATTGCTATTTGAGAATTTGACGGAATTGGTTCTCTTATATGCAGTTTTTCCGCGTCATGGAGGTTCAGTCATGTCTCAAGCCACGATTGAGTATAAGTCACCTGTTTCCAAACTTCTTGGTTCGGCACGCCGTGGACGAGAGAAATGGAAGAACAACGCCATGCAATCCAAGCGGTTGATTAAGGAACTCAAGCAAAACCTCTGCAATGCGAGAGAGAGCCGCCAGCGATGGAGAGGCGAGGCAAGCCAACTGCGGCGGCGCGTCGCCGAGCTGCAGAGTGAATTAGAGCAGTTAAAAACGCGGAGCAGCCCCTGAAGAATCGCCCGACGCAGCCGTCGACTCAATTGCTGCCGCCGGCCCCCCAACATTCTTTTTCGTTGAGTCTCGTTGTACTCACGATTTCTTGGGTGCTCCAAGCAACCATCAGCTATCGAGCTTGTGAGAAAATTGCCCGCACGCTAGGCACCATCCATTCTGGATTGTCTCACGCCCCTACGGCAAACACGATTCAGAACTGGACGCTGCGACGGGGGCTGCATGAATTAACGCGTCCCAAAGAACAGGCCGACGATTGGATTCTCCTGGTCGACCACACGATCCAATTGGGAAACGAGAAATGTCTTTTGATCGTTGGGATTCGCCTTGAACATTGGCTCAATCTCGATCGGCCTATCCGACTGAGCGATCTCTCGGCCATCCTGATCGAGATTGTCCAGACATCCAACGGCAAGATTGTTGCCGAGCAACTGAAGAAAGCTGCTGACCGAGTCGGTCAGGTCAAGGCCATCATTTCCGACCAAGGTTCCGACTTGGTCAACGGAATCGCTGGTTTTCAACAGGAAAGCGAGTCGACGATCGCATTGACCGACATGTGTCACCGAACTGCGACGGCACTCAAACATGTCCTGCAGAAAGACCCTCAATGGGATTCGTTTCTCGGGCAATGTGGAAAGACACAACCGAAAGCCAAACAGACTGAGCTGGGATCGTTGTTGCCTCCCAAACTCAAGGTCAAGGCACGCTTCATGAATCTGCACAGTCTGATCGGGTGGGCAGAGCGGATGTTGCGTCTGCTTGACACCCCCCATGAAGAACGTCAGCAACAAGATCGACTTGGTCGCCTGGAAGAGAAATTCGCTTGGGTGCTTGACTATCGTGAATCGATCGCAGTCTGGGCACGTCTGATGCGGATGGTCGACAAGACGTTAGAGCACTCACGAACAGTCGGTTTTAACGCAGACTCGGCTGCTTCCCTGGCTGAAAAACTTTCGTGTGATGTAGGCGATTGGCAGAGCCAAGCGTTTCGCGACGAGATCGTCTCGGCGATCGAAGAGAATTCAAGCATTCTTGCCCCCGGGGAGAGGTTGCCGGCGAGCAGCGAAATCCTTGAATCCTTGATCGGTAAGGGCAAGCAGATGGGTCGACAACATTCTCGCAGCGGTTTCACCCGCAACGTCTTATCAATGGCTGCCAGCGTCGCCGACGTCAGTGCGGAAGCCATTGAAACGAGCCTCGCCTCCGTTACCCACAAAACCCTATGCAATTGGGTGAAGGACAACCTCAGACAAACCATGACGATGTTCCGCCGCAGCGTACTACCGTCATCCCCAGGAACCGATACGGCCTAAATCTGCTATCCTTCTGAGCTGCAATTTTGCGCAGCCCAGGCTCTGCCTGGGAACACACTGATCCGGAGGCTCCGCCTCCGAATCGTCCCCAACGCGTGGCGGAGCCACACCGGCAATGCGTTCCAAGGCGGAGCCTTGGAACGAGGATCGGATTGGAACGAGGATCGGGTGCAACGCACCCGTTTGCCGGCGTGATGCTAACCGGCGAGTAACGCGTCCATCGATGCGACCAAGCCCTTGACCGCGTCGACGCTCTTTTGGAAATCAGCCGTTTCGGATTCGGTCAGGTTCAATTCGATCACCTTTTCCACACCGGCGCTGCCCATGATCACGGGCACACCGACGTAGTAGCCGCCGACGCCGTATTCGCTTTCGCACAGTGCGGCGACGGGGATGCAGCGTTTCTTGTCTTTGACGACCGCTTCGACCATCTGGGCACAGGCGGCCGCGGGGGCGTAGTAGGCGCTACCGGTCTTCAGCAACGAGACGATTTCCGCACCGCCCTTGCGGGTTCGCTCGACGATTTCTTCCAGGCGTGCCGGGTCGATCAACTGGGTCACCGGAATCCCGCCGACGCTGGTGCAACTGGGGATCGGAACCATCGTGTCGCCGTGACCGCCCATCAGCAGTGCGCTGATGTCTTCGACACTGACGCCCAGTTCCATCGCCAAGAACGTGCGGTATCGCGCGGTGTCCAGAACGCCGGCTTGCCCGCAGACTTTGGAGCGATCGAAACCGGTGACCTTCCACATCTGCTGGACCATCGCGTCGAGCGGGTTGCTGACGACGATCACGACGGCGTTGGGGCTGGATTTCTTGATCTCTTCGCCGACGCTGGTGATGATCCGCGCGTTGGTGCTCAGCAAGTCATCGCGGCTCATGCCGGGTTTTCGCGGGATTCCGGCGGTGACGACGATCACGTCGCTGTCCGCCGCGTCGTCGTAACTGGTGGTTCCCACGATCGTGGAATCGAATCCCATGATCGGCGACGACTGCATCAGGTCGAGTGCTTTCCCGGCCGGCATGTCTTCGGTTTGGGGAATATCCAACAGGACAATGTCACCGAGCTCCGCAGCGGCACACCAATGTGCACAGGTTGCTCCGACGTTACCAGCTCCGATGACGGTGATTTTTGCGCGACGCATGGTTGATTCTTGATTCAGGGAAAGGGGCGAATAGGGAAAGACGACTGACAAACGCCCATCGTCACAAACGCCCATCGTCTCAGAGCAGCCGTCACGGTCAAGAGGAGGCAGTGTAGCGTGTCGCTGCCGATCGGTGTTTTGAACGACCGGAGGGCTCGCGCCCTGCCGCTAACTTTGGCTCTGAACGTGATAGCAGAACGGCGCGAGCGGGCTGTCGATTTAATCGGGATCTGCTGAGTCAATGGTGAGCCGCTGGCCGTAAGGCCTCGGGCAGCGTCGCGGTGCCCGGCCGCTGACGCGTCGCGGCTCACAAAAAAGACAGCCTTGTCAAACACAGGCAATCCATCGTTCACGCGTTGGGCGGAGCCTGGGGACCGGTTGGAGCGTCCAAGGCTACAGATCGATCTTGATCGAATCGAGTGTGCTCTCACGCGCCTTGGCGTCTTCTTTGGCGTTGCGCCGGGTCCACCAGATCGTGGCCAGGATTGCGACCGCGATCCCGACCGCCAACGCGTATCCGATCACTTGAACCTGGCCGTCATCGCTCGCCGGCGGGGCCATCGACTGCCAGGCCGAAACGACGATCAACGGACCGACCTGTTTGCCGCCACCTTCGCGGGTCATGAATTCGTTCTTGTAGCTCCACAAACGATAAAAGAATCCTTCGATCGCAACGGGGTGGCTGAGCATGGTGACGACGGCGTCGTTGTCCCCGAGCTGCTCGATCAGAAAACTCGGCAACGAGGCCGCGACCAGCGAGACGGGATACGAACCGCTCATCCGAATCGGCTCGCCGGGATCGTCCTCGCTGCGCGCCAATTGGATGATCGTATTGCCCAGATCGCCGCTGGCGTCGACCTGGTAATAGTGGTCCTGGCCCAGTTGCGCCCGCCGCGCCGGATCGGACACACTGATGCGTGTGATCCGAACCGTCGATGCGTTCATTCGGATCCACTGCCCGTGATAGTCCTGCGGGGACTGCAGCAATTCCACCGGCTCGATCGCCAGGGGATCCGGGGAGGTGGCCGGATCAAAGGGGTCGGTGTTCAGGTTTTTGGCGGCCGCGAGCATCGAGTAAAACGCGTCGCCGTCGGCGGCTTCCAGCGACCGACGATTCCTGGATGCCGCTTCGGCGATGCGGCTCAAGTCCACACCCTGGCGCGCGAGCAGCTTCCAGCCCACACTTTCGGCCATCGCCGGGAACCACGCGACACGCCCGGCCGCAAAGACTTGTTCGGCGCTCGACGCGTCGATCACGATCGCATTCGCTTTGACTCGGTCGCCTTCGGAAATCTTGCCGACCAGCGACGGTGCGAAAACCGCAATCGAATCTTCGGAATCCGGCAGCGCCAGCACCAGTTCTTGAAACGTTTCCAACTCCAGGAACTCGGTCAACGATTCGGGGACACTGTATTGACGAACGGCCTCGATCGTGCCTTCGACTTCAACCGCATCGCCGGTGGTCAACTCGGCCGCAACGGTCGGGTCGGTGATCGAACCGGCCGATCGCGATGCCAGCGCGTCTTCATCCGATTTGCGCATTCGAAACAACAGCCGCGACATTTCACCGGCCACGTTGGAATCGCTGACCGGATAACAGGCTTCAATCCGCTGGGCGTCAAAACCGCTGAGCAGATCGATGGCGGATTGCGCCGGCGACTGCCCGCTAAAGCACAACGTCGAAGCGATCGCGATCATCAGTGAGACAGTCCTCCGGACGACGGCCCGGAAGGGCCGTCGTACTCGGAAAAGCGGTCGCCTGAAGCTGGACGGTCCCTTGAGGCGATTCCCGGTCGCTGCATCGCAGCGACAGTTGGCGGCTAAAGCCTGCACACCAACACGCATGCCCGTGCCAGGGGTGCCAAAGACCATTCTGGTCCAAACGAATCTCATGATGGCGTTCCCTGCTTTTCGGAGTCGTGGTGGGTGAGGGCATCGAGGTCGAGTCGAACATCGTCGCCGGCCTGTTGCCGCAAGTTTCGGGTTCGCTTGGCATCTTGGGCGCTGCGGTACATCAACCCTCCGGCCAACGCGATGCCGGCAAGCACCGCGAGCAAGATCCCGGTGATCCCCATCACCTTATCAGCATTTGCATCCGGTCCGCCGTCGGCGTTCCCTGCCGGTTGCCCATCCGTCGCCGCTGCGCCCCCCTTGGCTCCGACGAGTCGACCGATCACCACCGGTGCCAAGTCGGCACCGATCGATGATCGATAGGGCAGCCGCTTGATGAACCGACCGACCGCGGCGATCTGGCCGTCCGGGTTGGCGGGATTGGATTGTCGATCCCATGATCCGTCGGCGGTCAACGAGTCCGCGATGGCCTCGGGCAGTTGTCGCGTCACCAGGATCGTCGGGCGGATGCCGCCGTCGGCGGGAATGATCCACAGTTTCCAGTAACTTTCGATTGCGACGCGATTGGCTTGGGCGGTTTTCTTCTCCGCCAGTTGCAACCGACCGACCAGTCGAACCGTCTGACCGCGATAGACCTCGGGTTGTTGCAGCAGCGGCAGCGTGCCCGTCGTGACGCCCTGATCGGCGGCAAGCTGATCGGCACGAGCCAGACCCAAGTAAAACGCATCGCTGTCGGCGCTGCTCCAAAACGTTCCGTCGTCGACGCGTTGAAAGGCCGCGGTTTGCAGGGCATCCAGCAACGGCGATGCCCAGGACGAAATCTGATTCCACATGGTCCGGGAACACTCGCCCGTTTCGGCACAGGTGCGCAGCGTCTGCAGCGCCGCCAAGATCTTCGTTTTCGCCTCGCCGTCTTGGGGTGGCGACTGCTGTTGCAATCGTTCGGCCGACGCATCGAGTTGGTCGACGGACAAGCCGCCCCAGTTGAAGCGTTCCCGATCGCCACCGGATTGCCGGCCGACCGATTGCAGCTGGATCAACGACTGGATCCAGGCCCGTTGCAACGACAGCTCCATCGCGTCGACCCACTGCGGGGCGGATTCCCAATCCGTCGCAAGGGACGTTGCCGCGGCGGATGGGGTCGCGTCTTCGCGGGCCGGACGGTTGGCCGGAACATCACCGGATGTGTCGCGCCGCTGGGCCAGGGCCGACGCCGGCTCGGTTGCCGGTTCGATCGGCACCCAGGTTTCTTCTGGGGCGACAAAAAAGGTCTGGTAAAGTCCCGGCCGACGGGCCTCGCGCATCACCACGATCACCAACAGCAACACCACGCCCAGCCGAATCAGCCGCCGCCGGTTGTCCGCCGCGCCGGGGGCTGACGTCCGCTTTTTCGGATTTCCCTCCCCTCGCCTGGGGCGATAAAGGCTGGAATCGTTAAATTGCGATGGGATTCGCATGACTCGTCGGACCGAAGGGGGGCGTGCGCTTGAATGACTGCAGGGACGACTTTACGCTAGATTAACCTCTTTCTTCAATCTGATCACTTTTCGACAAATCGCGGTATGACGAATCTTATGCGCCACAGCCGGCCGAAGTCGTGTTTCCATCGGCCGTCAAATCCCATTGGCCGCCTTTCGGTCGTCGCAGCTTGCTTGCTGTTTGCGTTGGCGATGACGCAAGACGTGCGTGGCGAGGGCGAACCCGCCGAAGCCTTCGTCAAACAACTTCGCAACGTCGGCTACTTTGATACCGCGATCAGCTACCTGGATCGGGCGGAGAAGCTGCCGGGCGTGGATCCCTCGTTCGTGGCCGCCATTCCGCTCGAGAAAGCGCAGACCTACATCGAGACGGCACTCAACTCTCGCAACCCCGACGACCGCGACAAGGCGTTCGCCGATGCCGAAGCCTCGCTCCAGGAGTTTCTCACCCGCGAAAGCCACCCGCGTCAAAGCGAAGCGCGGCTGCAGTTGGGCAAGCTGCAAATGATTCGGGCGGCTCAACTGCTGGCCGGCGACCCCGTCGAAACCGAAAAACGGCAAGCCCGCGAGTCCTATTTGGCGGCCGCCAAGACGTTCGACGGCATCGTCAGTGACCTGAGGGGAAAACTGGAATCGATGCGGGGCCAGAAAATCGATCCCGAGAAAGATCCCGACGCGGCCGCACTCCGCGATCAATATCGATTCGAATTCCTGCAATCCCAGCTCAACGCCGCCGATGCCATCAAGCTCGCCGCAAAGACGCACGCGGAACCGGCCAAAGACGGCAAAAAACAACTCCAAGACGCCGTCAAACGCTTCGAGGAACTCAACAAAAAGTATGCCACCTACTCTCCCGGCGCGATCGCGTTGTCCCATCTCGGCGATTTGAACGAGATCCTCGGCAAGTCCGATGCGGCACTGGACAACTATCTGCGGATGCTCGAAGAACCTGCCGTCGACCAACTTCGCGAAGCCAAATTCACGTCCGCCGCGGGCGTGATTCGACTCAAGCTGGCCGCCGACCCGCCGGCCTACCAAGAAGCAATCGACCGCACCGCAAACTGGGTCAAGGAGATCCGCCCCAACGAGGAGTCTCTGCCGGTGGTGCAGGAATTTCGCATTCAATTGGCCAAAGCCTATCTCGCCAAAGCGGCCGACGACAGTTTGAAAAAAGGTGAGATCGGTCGCGCCAAATCCGAAGGCCGCGACCTGTTGCGGGCCGCGAGCAAGGTGCCCGGGCCGCACGTCGAACAGGCCAAAGCGATGTTGGCCGACTTGGGGATCGAGCAGGAAGCCGAAACACTGCCCACCGCGGAGCCCCCCTCCAGCTTTGACGATGCGATGGAAAAGGCGACGCAGGTCTTGAACGTGACCAGCGATTTGGAAGAAGCGCTCAAGGTCATCCAAGCCCAGAAGCAAACGCCTCAACTGAAACAACAGATCGACGACATTCAAAAGCAGATCGACGAATCGTATCGAATCGGCGTGCAAGTCCTTCGCGGCGGGTTGGCGATGGTGACGCCCGACACCAACATCGAATCGCTTAACCAGGCGCGTCAGATTTTGGCGTACTTCCTGTACCAGTCCAAGCGGCTTCGTGAGACCGTGGTGGTGGGGAACTTCTTGGCACGCCATGCCCCCGGCACCGAACTGGGACTCAAAGGCGGCTTGATGGCGCTGACCAGCATGCAGTTGCTGTTGGCCGAAGTCCCCGATGATGCCAACGAAGGTTTGATCCGGCAGCTGGAATCACTCGGCAACTTTTTGGCCAAGACCTGGCCGGATGACCCCAACGCCGCCGCCGCCCAAGGTCTGCAGATCCGATTGTTGCTCAAGAAAGACGACTTCGACGGCGCCCAGCAGTTGATCGATCAGATGGCCGCCGGCAACGAACGGGCATCGTTCAAACGCTTGCTCGGTCAGCTGTTGTGGAACCAATCGATCGTGGCACGGACCCAAGAGAGCGATGACGCCAAGTCGGAGAGATTGTTGGACCGCGCCAAGCAGAATCTGCAATCCGGGTTGGACGAGATCGAAGGCAATCTGATCGAAGTCGAGGGCATGCAAGCCGCCACGGTGCTGGCCAAGATTCATCTGATGCAACAGGACAGCGCCGCCGCCCTCAAGGTCCTTGATCATCCGAAGTACGGTCCACTGGAATGGATCACCAAACTCGGCAAGCAGTCGGAATCCTTCGCCGGTGAGTTGTACAGCACCGAACTGAAGGCCTTGGTCGGACAGATGCTCGAGTCGGACACGCCGGAATCCTATCTGGATCGGATGACCGCCACGATGGAAAAACTTCGCAAGGCGTACCAGGGAGAAGAATCGCAAACCAGGCTGACACAGACCTACATGCGTTTGGCCAACGATCTGAAATCACAACTCGACACCGCCACGCCGGCCAGAAAGACCAAGTTGATCGAAGCATTTCGTGTGATGCTGCAACGCATCTCCGACGCCACCAACGACAACGCGACCCTGCGGTGGGTCGGCCAGACGCTGATGTCGATGGGCGAGGCTTCGATGGAGCAAGGTCAGGTCAAGGCGACCGGTCAGGCCAAGGACTTGTTGAACCAAGCCGTCGCAACGTTTAAAGCGCTGCCCGATCAAGACAACCCGACGACCGCCTATCTGTTGGGACTCTCCCAGCGGTTGGTGGGCGAGTACAAGGACTCGATCGACACGTTTGACAAATTGTTGAAGCAAAAACCGCTGATGCTGGAAGCCCAGGTCGAAGCCGCCCAGGCCTACGAATCCTGGGCCGGCAGCCTGCCGCCCAACATCGCCTACAAAGCCTACCGGGCCGCCTTGGAAGGCGCTCGTCCGGGCAAGGACAAAAAGAATGTCATCTGGGGTTGGGCGGAGATCAGCAGCAAGACCAGCAAGATGATCAATCGCAATGAAAACTTTAAGGAGAAATTTTTTGAATCCCGCTACCACGTCGCTCTCTGCTTGTACCTGATGGGAAAAGCCGGAAAGCGGGACGACGATACCAAGAAAGCGATCAAGGTGATTCGAGAAGCGGCCACGTTGTTCCCCGACCTCGGCGGTCCCAAACGACGGGCCGAGTACGACGCGCTGATGAAGGAAGCGCAACGCTCGGTCGGCCAAAACCCCGTCGGGATCGCCAAGCCCCAACCTCAACCGAACTAGAGTCCGCCGCCTCTTTTATCCACTGACAACACGTTCAACCTTTGCGTCCCACGATAACACGATTCATGACCCACCCTCGCCTACTCTGCCTCTCCGTTGTTGCCGCCGTTTTCAGCTTCGGTCTCATGATCGAGGATGCCCAGGCGCAACTCGATCGTGTCTACACCTACGACTCCGGGACCGCGTCCAGCGGCACCATCACAACGGTGACCAAGAACGGCATCCAACTGAAGGTCGGAGCGAACACGAAAAATTTCAGCGAAGACGAGATTCGCAAGGTCGCCTTCCAAGGCGATCCGCCGCCCTTGGCACGCGCCCGCGAGTTTGCCATCGACGGCCAATACGAACAGGCACTCGACGAATTGAAGGCGCTCGACTTCAACACGCTCTCACGAGAACTGATCAAAGTTGACGCCGCGTATTATCGGTTCCTCTCTCGTGCCAAGTTGGCTTTGGCCGGACAAGGCGATCGCAAAGCCGCGACAGCCGAAGGAATCAGTTTCGCCACCAGCAATCGTGATTCATTCCACTTCTATTCAGTCGCCAAACTGTTGGGCGATCTCGCGCTGGCGCAAAAACAGCACGCCAAAGCGCTCCAGTTCTACGGTGCCCTCGCCCAAGCACCGTCGACGGAGTCCAAAATCCAATCGCGTTACCTGATCGGCGTCACGATGCTGGAGCAAGACGACATTCCGGGAGCGGAGAAAGCGTTTTCGGATGTCGCGTCCGTGGAGGTCAATTCGACCAGCGCGCTGCGACTGAAAACGCTCGCCAAAGCGGGCCAAGCCGTCGCGCTGGCCAAGGGCGGCAAAGGCAAACAGGGACTGGAGTTGGCCGACAAACTGATCAGCGAACTGAACCCCACCGATATCGAAATGTCTGCCAAGATCTACAACGCCCAAGGAGCCAGCTACGAAGCCGCCGGCGATATCGAAGGCGCCATCTTGGCCTACCTGCACACGCACCTGATGTTCTCCGGCCAACCCGACGCCCACGCCACCGCGCTCAGCCGACTCGTCGAACTGTGGCCCAAAGTCGGACGAACCGAACGCGCCGCCGAAGCCCGCCAAGAACTGCAAACCCGCTACCCCGGCTTCGTCAACTGACCCCGTGGGATAGGCTTCCAGCCTGTCGAGGCTGCTCCGGAAAAGGGGCCACTCATATGTGTTGGTGTGCAAGCTTTAGCCGCCCACTGTCGCTGCCTAGCAGCGACCGGGAATCGCCTCACGGCTAAACACCAACGGTTGCCGAATCCCTTGTTACTCTTGTCCGTTCGACAAACGCAACCCAAACACACAAAGCTTACAGAGCACGAGGAAAGGCAAGAACGGCGAATCTTACCGCCCCAGCCTGCGCCGATGAACGATCAAATCCTCAAGCCGCTCGCCGTCACGTTCTATCTGACGCTCGCGGTACTGACCGGCCTTAACTGGCACGACGCTGCCCTCGGCGATGATTCGCCGCTTAATTCAACGCCCCCAACGACCGTCCAAATCGGCGATCAATCGGTCACGTTGGCCGAGCCGACGCTCGGCCCCGATTTGGATGCCGATGCGCAGCAACGCCGGATCACGCCGCTACTGCGGGGACTGAGTTTCAGCCAATTCGCCCGCGATTCAGTCGTCGCACCGGTGCGCATTTACTTGCGATACATCACCAACGATGCCGGCGACCGTTTGGGACACGATGTCCATGTCGTCTTCATCATCCACGAGAGCTTGCAATCGTTTTCGGACCAGGATATTGCTCGGCGACTCAGCGGGGAAGTTGCCGACGAGACTGCCGCAACCTCACCCGATGTGGCCGACGTCCCGGCCGAGACGTTGCAGAGTCTTGGCATCGACGACGCCGGGCCACAGGTCCGCTACCGAAAGCTGGATTTCGAGTTGCTAGACAAGGTTCGATTGACGGGATTGCTGCGGATCGCGCAGCGTTCATCCGCCACGCAAAACCGGATCGACATCTCGCTCGTTGAGGCATTCGACAACCGTTGGCAGGCCACCGATGGACGCGGGGTTGGCGGAGAGTATTCGGGGTTTCGGGGTTGGCTGACAGCGACCTCGCTGGAGGGAATGGACGCCGTGTTCGTCGAAGCGCGTTTTGTGATGGCGGAGCCGGAGCAGTGGTTCGCCGGTTCCAACTACGTCCGCAGCAAGTTGCCACTGGTCCTTCAAGAAGCCGCCCGCAACCTGAGGCGACGGCTAGGGGATCGTTGACGCAGTTCTGTTCTCACTTACTGCCATCATGTTGAATGCAACCAAGAACGGGCAAGCAGAAGCAGACCATGCACGTGAGACGCCGAGTTGAGGTTCTTGACGTGGTGATTCATTCGCGGTGATCGCGTTCGTTGAACTGAATCGAATTGCTTACCGCCCCGACGGTTGACGTGCGGTCGCGGTGGGGTGCAGGAACTCGCTGCGACCCCAGCCGGGGTCGAGGGGAGGATTGGGGGCGTGGTCCGGAGGTGGCGCTGCGCTGACCTCCGGCTACTTGCTGAAATCCCTGCGGGATACCGACGATGCCCGGAGGGCAGGCACAGTGTCTGCCGGCGGTGTAAGCCGCCGGATGAGAGTGCGTTCCGCTGCAGCAGCCCTGGAGGGGCGACAGAGTCCATGCCGCGGCCTCGCCCCGGCGCGCACTGTGTCGGCCTTCCAGGCCTGCGCCGACGTTATACTGAAGTCCGGGCCCTGACGGGCCCGGCAACCACTCTGTCAGCCCGACGGGCTTCGCACCCTGAGATAGTGGACACGACGCGTCGCACGCTGACTCTTGCTCGGCGGGGTGCCGGAACTCGCTGCGACCCCGCCCGGGGTCGAGGGGAGGAGTTAGGGCGTGGTCCGGAGGTGGCGCTGCGCTGACCCCCGGCTACTTGCTGAAATCCCTGCGGGATACCGACGATGCCCGGAGGGCAGGCACAGTGTCTGCCGGCGGTGTAAGCCGCCGGATGAGAGTGCGTTCCGCTGCAGCAGCCCTGGAGGGGCGACAGAGTCCATGCCCCAGCGCGCACTGTCTCGGCCTTCCAGGCCTGCCAGACGTTACACTGGAGTCCGGGCCCTGACGGGCTCGGCAACCACTCTGTCAGCCCGACGGGCTTCGCACCCTGGGTATAGTGGGCCTTACGCGAAACTGCCGCTCCTGATTTCCCGCTGAGTCAGAATTGGATAACTATTCATCTTGGATTGCGTTGCATCTTGGCCGATTCGACCCGCTTGTTTTTCGATGGGGCGTATTCTTATTCGCGATCCAAGGGGCATTACATTTCGCCCTTCTCAGCGCACAACCACTTGGTTTCCCTCCCATTCCCGATGACTTGTTACTGATTGCAACGGTCGGCTCTCTCTTTGGCGTCCCGTTTGTTTACTTCTTGCCAACGGCCAAGGCCGACGGCATGGCAAAACACTGGAGAGTTCCCAAACGCACACTTATACTGTCGCGACCGCTAGCCCGCTTGATTTGCTCAGGAGTTGTGGGGATTGCAATCGGCGGCGCTATTGTTGCCCCGTTCGTCGAACTGACATTGTTGCCGATCATCATTGCCCACATTCTCATGGCAGTCGCTGTGATCATAGCGATGCGACGGCGGTTCGCGTGTCACCCATGTACTGAATGGACGATGCCACCTCCTGGGTACCAGCTCTACATGCCGCTCGTACGTGGCACAAGGCCGGACGCGTGACCAACGGATTCACACGGAGTGACGAAGTCGGCGTCAGCCGATAACACGATTTCGTTCGCCGCGGCCCGATCAACCGTGGACATTCGCCCGACGTAAACTCGTTCACAACCGGAGTCTCACTTTGAACCGCAGCTACCTTCGTTTCTCGATTGCTTTCATGCTGTTTGCTTGCCTTTGCATCGCGGGTTTCCTTGCCGGCAACCGTGTCGGATTCCGAGCAGGATACGCGTCTGGTCAGGCGAAACGCAAGTCAGAGGATCCTTATCCAAAATTTTACGAAGTCGGTGATCTCCTCCGGTCCACCGGCAAAGATGCCGAAGCCGCCGCAGACCAACTGGACTACGGGCAGCCATTCAAACGTCAGTGTTTCCCGGCGAATGGGAATCCCTGGGCGGCTCATGCTGCATTGGCGTGTTTCCACACGTGGAAGCGATCTACGTCAATGCGACTTCTGGTGTTCAAGACGGAGTGGCGAACTTCCTGGCGGATCTATCCTTTGTCAAGCTTGCGGTTGTCGAAGCGCAAGCCAAACGGCAAGACATGCGACGACGACGAGAGGAGCGTCTCAAAAGTATTTTGAAACCGGTATCCGAGAAGCTCGAGGAAGACTTAACACTGATCAGCCCTGACGTTGATCTTCTCGGTATCTGGGACGTTCAACGAAAGAGTTCAGACGGAAGGATTGAATCCGCACAATGGGACTTCATTGATGCGGACACAGTCCAAGTCCCCAGACCGGATGATGGGAGCAAATCGATGCCGCAGTGGTACCTTGTTGCCGCTGGGTCGGTTGTGGTTTCAGGTAAGCCGTACGTCGCAGCGGAAACGAAAGGGGATTCGCTGGTGTTGATACCAACCGATCAGCCACTCAACTTTATGGTTGCGACTCGAAAGAATGGAGAGCCATGACATGAACCGTTCTAATCAGCTATGCTGACCGGCCCACCTTTGGGGGCGTCAAAGTCCTGACGCCCGATCGTTTCTCATTCCTCCTGCGCGGATCGATCGCCATTCGTTCTGCCTCACGTCGATGCTCCAACTCCTTCACGCCATTGTCAGTCATCCGGCGAATCACAACGCACGCGTCAAAGCACTGATGCGCGCCGTCCGCTGGCAGTTTTCAAAGCGACTGACAGGACGTCCACGTGACCTTTCCTACCACGGAAAGATTCTGCGTTGCCATCCGACGAACCATTCCGCATCGCGTGCCATCTATTTTTCCGGTTTGCCCGATTACCGCGAGATGCGATTCATCCTCGACTACCTTCGCCCCGGTGACACCTTTGTCGACGCGGGAGCAAACGTCGGACTCTACACACTTTTGGCTCTGTCGGTCGTCGGCGACAGCGGTCATGTCCATGCGTTTGAGCCGAATCCCCAGGTCGCCGCAATGTTGCGTGAATCGCTCGCACTCAATGCCGCGGATAATGTCACCGTACATGAGATCGGGCTCGCCGACGTCGAAGGGTCGGCTGCTTTTTCCGCAGACGGCGATGACTGTACGTCACACATCGTCGGCTCTTCGACTACCACGGACACTCAAATTCCAATTGGGCGATTGGATCGGATCCTCGACGACATTCCGTACGCAATGATGAAGTTCGACATCGAGGGTTACGAACCGTTTGCGATCAGAGGTGCCTCAGAATGGACCAAGAGCCATAACCCTCCCGTCATGCTGATCGAAATGGCTGGGTATTCCAAACGCCACGGCATCAGTACCTCCGAATTTATCGAGGAGTTGGAGCGAATCGGCTATGTCACGGCGATCTACAATCCGAACGGGCACGAGCTCCAGCCGACCAAAAAACCTTGGGAAGTCCCGATTGATAATGTGTTGGCAATCGCGGATGACCGATTCGCATTTGTCGAAAATCGTCTTCGTCAGCAGACGGCATAGCAAATACAGCCAACCGACTTGCCCCAGCGATCGCTGCCGGTTGTTCGGTCGGTCTCTGGAGTCTCCATTTTTCCCGGAAGCTGCGCTCGGCGGGGTGCCGGGATTCGCTGCGCATTCGTCCGGGACCGGAGGGAGAATCGGGGGCGTCGATTGTCTCAGGACCGTCGGAAGAATAGGTGGCGGGGATTGATTGCGAAATAGGCTTCCAGCCTGTCGTTTTCGCCATGACAGGCTGGAAGCCTATCCCACTGATTCTTCCGCCGGCCCTCTCTGGCGTTTGCTTGCTGCGCAAACGTCGTCTCTCCCAGAGGGAGAGAAACTAAATGGGTTGCGAAGGCTGCAGCAAAAAAATTGACGTCCTGACGGGCCCGGCAACCACTCTGTCAGCCCGCCGGGCTTGAACGACTCGCCTTCTGCGAGATCGCGGGCGGACAAGGCTGGTAGGTGGAGCTTCAGGACAGATCGTTGGATCAGCGACTTCCTTTGACGATCACGTTGGTGGTTCCGTTTTGCAAATCCGCCAACCAACGCGCACAAGACTGCGTCCATTGGGCGAACGGGCCTCCGATCTCACGTAGCCCCTTGCCATGGCCGCCGCTGGCGTAGACGTGCAATTCTGCCGGCACCTTGGCACGTTGCAGATGCAGCAGGTAGTGCAACGAATCGGGCGCGAACCGATCATCCGCCGCGACCGCCAAATAGATCGGCGGGTAATCGTTGCTTGATTTCAGGCGTTGAATCAATGGATCCAGGCCATCAGCCGTGTCGTCGGCGGTCAGGTAGGCGGGATAAATCAGAATCGCGAAATCGGGATTGGCACGAACTGCATCGATGGAATCGCCGGGCGGGTAACTTTGCCGGTCAGAAAGATGCACGGTCAAGGTCGCCAAGTTGCCGCCGGCAGAGAACCCGAGGACCCCGATTTGTTGCGGGTCGACGTTGAACGAATCTGCCCGGCTGCGCACCAGCCGGATCGCCCGCTGTGCGTCCTGCAATGCGACGGCGTGTTTGTCCATTCCTTCGCGACGCGGGACGCGGTACTTGGTAACAAACGCAGTGATGCCTTGGTCGCACAGCCACTGAGCGATCTGAGTGCCTTCGTGTTCGGCCGCCAAGGCGTTGTAGGCCCCGCCGGGAAAGAGGATCACAGCCCGACCGTCGGGGCGTTCCGGCCGCCAAACGTGGATCGTCGGGCGCGAGACGTTGGTGATGCGAACCAGCCCATCGGGCCGCTGGGGCAGCTCTTCACTTAGCTCTGCACCGGGATCATCGGCCCGTTTGCCGTCACCCGGCCAGAGCGAAATGATTTCCGGTGCCGGCTTGCGGAGCGCCGCCAGTTGCCGGTCGCCGGCGGTCCAATCCGCGGAGGGTGTCACCGGTTCGATTTCCGCCGCAGCCGATTTTGCCACATCACCCGAGACGGGATTTCGTTTCAAAAACGTGGCTTGCAGGCGATCGAGAAACGCATTGCTCTGTTGCTGCATGGTTTCGGTGAACATCCCATGATCCTTCAAAAACCGGGCGGCCGGACGGACAAATTCCATCAACGGATACTTGTCAAAACAGCCGCCGTGGCCGCCGTCGGGATACACGTGAAGCTCCGCCGGTACCTTCGCCTGTCTCAGCCGCAACATCGTGTTCACGGCCCCAAACGTGAATTTGTCGCTTCGCGTGACCGTCATCAACGTCGGCGGCGTCCGTTCGGGGCTCAATCGGTCCAGGTGTAAGCTTGGGTCGGCGGTCAACGAACCCGTCGGCTGAGTCAGGTAGGCCGGATACATCAAAACGACCGCGTCGGGACGTGCGCTGTGTTGGTCGGCGGCGTCTTGTGCAGGGTACGTCGACTCGTCGTGATTGTTGGCCAAATTGAACGCCAAGTGACCGCCTGCGGAGGATCCGATCATGATGATCTTGTTCCCATCGATGCCGAGATCGGCCGCGCCCGTTCGCAACAGCCGCACGGCGCGTTGGGCGTCACTCAGTGGCACACGATGACCGGGATCATCCGCCGCTCTGGGAACGCGATACTTCAGCACGGCACAGTGGGCGCCGATGGCTCCGGCCCAGTGGCAGACATCGACGGCGTTGGGCAAGGAAAGCCGTCCATAGGCTCCACCGGGCGCGAACAGGATCGTGGTCCCGGTCGCTTCGACGCCCGGTGGCGGGGCAAACAGAACCATGCTCGGTTTGGTGACGTTGCCAATCGCCGGTTTGCCGCTCTTGGAATCGGCGACGGTCTCGGCGGCGACCGGTTGCGTCTGATTCGGCGGCCCCCCATCGTCCGGCCAAAGTGGGATCACCACGGCATCGCGATCGAGCAGTTGCTGCATGGCCTGCTCGCCCGGGCTATCGGCATGGGACCGTTGGCAAACGACGAGGGGCGTCAAGAGGAGCGAGAGAAAGAGGATTCGCAACATGGGGTCGGGCTTTATGATCAAGGTGTGAAACGTCGCACAAGGCAGATGTCATCCGACAGCGAGTGCACTCTCGTCGATGTGATCGCCACGGCATCAAAAAGAATACCCGCCGATGACGGCGTGGTGTGTTGGGGCATTCTGCCCCGCCGCGACTTTTTGGGACGAAGTGACTGGATGGTGTCAGTCGATTCATCCCACCAATGAAACTTGTTTCGCGTCGTAAATGACGGGTCGAACGCGAATTCCGAGTGAAACAATACCGCTCTGGTACGCGGCGTGCCTTTCAGACAGGTCGATGACGCGGCGTGTTGCCGCTGCAACCTCCTCCGTCTGATTGAAGGACATCAAACCATGAAGAAATACAAGAGCCGTCTGAGGACAGCACTCGTCGCGGCCCCCTTGGCCTTGGCAGCAACCGGTCTGCTGATGGCGGCCGCTCCGGCGACCAAACTTGATACCACACCGGCGCCGGCAGCGGCGACACGCCCCGCGCCGTCACCGGCGATCACGCCCGAACAGCTGAACATCGCCAATTCACTCTCGCAAGCGTTTCGCAACGTCGCCGATCGTGTGCTGCCGGCCGTCGTCGCCATCGAGAACCGTCCGGATACGTCCTGGCGTGCGGCCAAAGCCGCTCCCGACGGCAACTCGATGAACACACCCAATCCCTTCAAAGGGACTCCGTTTGAAGACATGTTCCGCGACGGCCAGATCCCGATGCGACCGGGCACGACGCCACGCCAAGCTCCGCGCTCTCAAGGCGGCATCGGATCGGGTGTGATCATCGACGCGTCGGGAATCGTGCTGACCAACAATCATGTCGTCGAAGGCGGCGGGACGGTGATCGTGAAGACTCACGACGGTCGCGAGTTTGAGGCGGTCGAAGTGTTCACGGACCCGAAAACCGACATCGCCGTGGTCAAGATCAACGGCGACGATTCGCTGACCGCCGCAACACTCGGCGACAGCGACAACACGTCGGTGGGTGACTGGGTCGTCGCACTCGGACAACCGTTCGGGCTCGAGAGTACCGTCACGGCGGGGATCGTGAGCGCAAAGAATCGCGGGATCGGCATCACCGCCCGCGAGAATTTCATTCAAACCGACGCGGCGATCAACCCCGGTAACAGCGGCGGTCCGTTGGTCAACCTGTACGGCGAAGTGATCGGGATCAACACCGCGATCTCCTCGCGCGGCGGCGGAAACAACGGTGTGGGGTTCGCCGTGCCGTCCAACATGGCCCGTTGGGTCAGCGACCAACTGGTTGCCAGCGGCACGGTGCAGCGGGCTTACTTGGGCGTCGCCATTCAGCCGGTGTCCCATGAGTTGGCCGGACAGCTCGGCGTTTCACCCCGAGCCGGTGTCGCGGTCACCAACGTGTTCCCCGACACGCCGGCGGCCAAGATGGGATTCCAGCCTGGCGATGTGATCGTGAAATTCGGAACGGCCACGGTCGCGACCCCGCAACAATTGCAACTGGCGGTCGAACGGTCCGCGATCGGGCAAACGGTTTCGGTCGAGATCGTCCGTGACGGGAAAACGGTCGCGCTGAGCTACGAACCCGAAGCGGCACCGAATGATTTTGCCGCTGCCGGACCGAAACAGAAACCCGGCGGCGTGAAGATGCAGTCGCTGGGCATCGAAGTCACTCCGTTGACCGCCGACGTTGCCAAGCAACTCGGTTTGGAGGAATCGGCGGGCGTGGTGGTCACGCGAGTCCAGGAGGGCAGTCGTGCCGAGCAAGCCGGGCTGAGCCCCGGGATGGTGATTGCCCAGGTCAATCGTCAAGACGTCTCGACGATGGCCGAGTTTGAAAACGCGGTCAAATCGGACGAGGACGGAACCCTGCTGTTGTTGGTTCGCAGCGAGCGAGGCTCCCGCTTCGTTGTCATCGAAGGATAAGACATCCCACCCGAGCTAGGAGGCGCGAACCCAATGCGACCAACGTCCCCGCGGCGTTGGTCGCTCTTTTTGAGCGGAAAAGGGGTCAGGTACCAAAAACCAAATGGCCCGAAGGGTGCTCCGCATTTTTGGTACCTGACCCCTTTTCCGCGGCAGCTCTTTTAACGGCCCACGTTTTGACGGTCGTTGCCAACGGGTATCCTGGTGGCTCGCTTCGATCGACGAGGAATGACCGATGAAACTTGCCGCCAAATTAATCCTGCTTTTCATGCTGGGCGTGTTGGGCATCGTCGCCCTGTTTTCCTGGCAAACCATTCGACGACAGCTGAGGTGGGACGAGGAGCTGCGTGCCAACCACGTCGACGACGTCGTCGGGGCGCTCAAGCCCGCGATCGACGATGCCTACCGCAACGGCGGTGTGGTGACCATCCAACAAGCCATCGAGGTCACCGCGCGTCATATTCCCGGCCAAGAATTGCGTTGGGTCGAAGGCGTGCCGGCCGGCGATTCGGAAACCAAGATCACGTCGCGAAAGGTTTCGCGGATCTCCGTTTCCGACCAAGATGGCGAAACCGTTGCCCACACGTTTGTCCCCTTGGAAATCGACGGGTCGCAAGCCGGCGGCGTCGAAGTGTCTCAATCGATGGAACACCATGACCAATTCATTCGCGATTCCATGATCGCTTCCCTGATGTCTTTATTAGGCGTGGCCGCCCTGTCCGGCATGGTGATCTACTTCGGCGGCGTCCGGCTGGTCGGCAAACCGCTCGGCCAGCTGATCGATCAAGTCCACCAAATCGGCGAAGGCAAGTTGCCTCAACCGCCCGCGCTCAAGCGAAACGACGAACTCGGATCGCTGGCCGAGGCGATCAGCCAGATGAGCCGACAGCTGAACCAGCAACAGAACACGATTCGGCACACCGATCGGCTGGGAACCGTCGGCACGCTGGCCGCCGGCATGGCGCACGAGATGGGCACGCCGTTGAATGTCGTCGCGGGGCGGGCCGGTCTGATCGCGAGCGGAAAACTGTCACCCGAGGAAGTCCGACAAAGCGCCCAGACGATCAAGTCCGAAGCCGAGCGGATGACCACGTTGATTCGTCAGTTGTTGGATTTCGCACGACAATCGCCGACGACCCACACGCGGATCGATCTCGGCCAAATCGCGCGAACGACTTGCGATTTGATCGAACCGATCGCGGACAAGTCGTCCGTGAACATCAACCTCCAGTGCACGGACCAGGCTTACCCGATCCACGGTGACGCCACTCAGATCCAGCAGGTGTTGACCAATCTTTTGTCCAATGCGGTCCAGGCCATGCCCGAGGGCGGCACGGCCACCGTGGCTCTCCAGCGACCACAGACCTCGCCGGGCGATCGGATCCTGGTCCACGTGACCGATCATGGCCGAGGCATCCCGCCGGACCAACTCGATCATGTGTTCGAACCGTTTTACACCACCAAGGATATCGGCCAGGGAACGGGGCTGGGACTGTCGATCGCCTACGGGATCGTGCAAGAACACGGCGGCGACATCAAAGTCCAAAGCGAAGAAAACGTACGCACCACCTTCAGCGTCTCCCTACCCGCCGCCGACGGCCCCGCCACCGAATCCGCCGCCGCCCCATCATGAACAGAACCATGCCCAACGCAAACGTCTTGATCGTTGACGATGAACGAAACATGTGCGAGTTGATCGAGACCGATCTGCGACTGCGGGGGATCAACAGCCGCTGGTGCCTGTCAGCGGCCGAAGCGGTGGAAGCCTTGCACGAGGAAAACTTTGATGTCGTGCTCACCGATGTCAAAATGCCTGGCACGACGGGATTGCAACTGTGCCAGCAATTCAGCGAAACCAGGCCCGATGTGCCGGTGATCGTGATGACCGCGTTCGGAACGCTGGAAACGGCGATCACGGCAATGCGAGCCGGCGCGTACGACTTCATCACCAAACCGATCGAGATGGACTTGCTGGCGATCACGTTGCGGCGGGCGATCGAGCATCGCCAGCTTTCCGAGCAAGTCCGATTGCTGAACGCGTCGAGCGATGAAGTCGGCGCGTTCGGCGAGATGATCGGCAAAAGTCCCGCGATGGCCCAGTTGTACGAACAACTGCAGCGTGTCGCACAATCCGAGGCCGCGGTTCTGATCTGTGGCGAAAGCGGAACCGGCAAGGAGCTTGTCGCCCGGTCGATCCATGCCAACAGCCGACGCGGCGAGAAACCGTTTGTCGCCGTTAACTGTGGCGCGCTCAGCGAAACCTTGCTCGAAAGCGAACTGTTCGGCCACGTCAAGGGAGCCTTCACCGATGCACGGAGCGAACGCCGGGGCCTGTTTCTCGAAGCCGACGGCGGAACGTTGCTGTTGGATGAAATGGGCGAGATGCCGATGCCGATGCAAGTCAAATTGCTGCGCGCTCTGGAAGAACGATCGGTCCGTCCGGTGGGCAGCGACAAGGACATTCCTTTTGACGTCCGCGTGTTGACGGCAACCAACCGCGACTTGGAAACCTCCGTCGCCGAGGGGCGTTTCCGCGAGGACCTGTTTTATCGGATCAACGTGATCGGCATCCAATTGCCGCCGCTGCGAGCCCGGGGAACCGACACGTTGCGACTGGCGGAACATTTCTTGAAACAATTTGCCAGATCCGAACGCAAGTCGGTGGACGGATTTGCCGAAGGCGTGGCCGAAAAATTGCTCGGCTATTCTTGGCCCGGTAACATTCGCGAGCTGCGCAACGTGATCGAACGGGCCGTCGCGCTGACGCGTTACGACAAGATCACGATCGAAGACCTGCCGGAAAAAATCAGCAACTTTTCCGCCACCACGCTGTTCATCGGCGGCCTGGATCCGAGTGAACTGGTCCCGATGGAAGAGGTCGAACGCCGCTACATCAACCACGTCCTGGAAGCCGTCGGAGGCAACCAGACGCAAGCCGCGAGGATCCTCGGACTGGATCGAAAAACGATCTACCGCAAGTTGAAGCAGGAGGGGTAGGTCACGCTGTGCGTGACCGGTGGCCACTCCCACTCGTTCCCCGGCTCCGCCTGGGAACGCAATGCAGTGCCGGCTCCCGCCGGCTGACCGGTAACGCGCGAGGCGGGAGCCTGCGGGACCATGTGTTCCCAGGCAGGAGCCTGGGAACAAGGGGGATGTTTTACGAGGTGTTAGCGGAAGGGCGCAAGCCCTCCGGTTCCGCATCGTTGCCAACACACCGGAGGGCTCGCGCCCTGCCGCTAACAAATCGTTCACGGCGTAGGGCTCCGCCTGGGAACGCAATGCAGTGCCGGCTCCCGCCGGCTGACTGGTAACGCGCGAGGCGGGAGCCTCCGGGACCGTGTGTTCCCAGGCAGGAGCCTGGGAACAAGGGGGATGACGTGGGAAGCAGAGGCAGCATGCCCGCCATCACTTCAACGGCAACCCGGTCAGTTTTTCACCGTTGGTGTCGAGGATTTGAAAGTGGTGGATGCCGACTTTTTTGCCATCGGCATATTTCCAAACCACTTGTTTGTCGCGTGTGACTTCAAACACCTTTGGCGCCGCAGGGTTCTTGCGTCCGCCGGCGTAGCTGGTGATCACGACGTTGCTGTTGGGCAACACCTGGCTGCCACAGGGATCTTGCAACCAGGGTCCGGGCAGATCGTCGTTGGTCAACTGCCAAACGATTTTGCCGGACGCATCGAAGTCGACCACTCGGTTTCCGTGTGTGCAGCACACCAAGGTGTGTCCGTCGCCGTGACGGATCGCGGTGAAGGGCCAAGTGTGGATCGCATGCTCGCTATCGCCGGGCACGGTCGTGTCCAACTGGTCGACGATGCGGCCCTTGGCGTCGTAATGAAAGACCGCAAAATTCAACAGATGGGGCGCCAGGTACGTCCCGTCGGCCAGCTTTCTGGCCATCCGCGTCTGCATGTGATGGTTCTCCTTTTGGCAGGCCAACGGGAACTCGACCCGCACCGTGCCGGAACGATCCACCTCGATCAATCGCGGTTGTTTTCCGGCTTCGGTGATCACGAACGTGCCGTCGGCGGTCGGCTGGGCGCTGTTGACTTCCGACTGCGTGCCTTTCCAGATCAGCGTTTCCGTTCCGTCAGGAGTGATCTCAATGACCGCACCGCCGGCGTATCGTTTGCCTTTGTTGAGCGTCAAAACGATGTTGCCGCTGTCCAGCACGTATCCGTCGCGCGTCGCGTGCGGGTAAGTCCATGTTTTGTTTCCGTCGCCGTCGACGATGTACGTCGCTTTGCCGCAAGCGAGAAAACCGTGGGTCACCGGCTCGGCAGCGGGGGACACGGAGAAGGTGATCGCGCAGCACAACACGGCGGTTATTGATCGGATGAGATTGCGGCAGCGCTGGGCACGCGCGATCGTGTTTGGATCGCGGAGTGTTTCAGTGGCGGCACTCGGCTGATCTTCAGCGGACGCGATGGGGTGTTGGAGATTCATTTCGCACGGGGGGAATGTTGGGGAAGTTGGGATGGACGGTTGCGATTAGCCGGCGGTCAAGCGAAGGGGACGCCGGCGGAGCCGGCCAGGATGGCAAGCAGGATGCTTACCCCACTTACCACTTGTTCCCGGGCTCAGCCTGGGAACACAAGGTTTCGGAGGCTCCGCCTCCTATCCTGGCCGCACGGCCGGCGGGAGCCGGCAGAGCATCGCGTTCCCAGGCAGAGCCTGGGAACGAGGTGGAAGGGCATCAGCCGATGATGTCATGCACCACGTGGCCTTTGACATCGGTCAGTCGCATGTCGCGGCCGCCGAATCGGAAGGTCGAGCGGGTGTGATCGACGCCCATCAGGTGCAGCATCGTGGCGTGCAGGTCATGGACCTCGACGCGATTTTCGATCGCCTTGTAACCGAATTCGTCGGTTGCGCCGTAGGTGGTGCCGCGTTTGACGCCACCGCCGGCCATCCAAATGGTAAACCCGAATTGGTTGTGATCGCGTCCGTCTTTCCCCTGGGCAAAGGGCGTGCGTCCGAATTCGCCAGCCCAAACGACAAGCGTTTCGTCCAGCATTCCGCGTTGGCGAAGGTCTTTGAGCAGCGCGGCGATGGGCTGGTCGACGGCGCGGGCGTTGTTTTCGTGCCCCTGTTTCAGATTGCCGTGTTGATCCCAGCGGTCGCCGCCGACCTTGGGGCACGTCAGCTCGACAAACCGCACTCCACTTTCGATCATGCGACGAGCGATCAAGCACTGCGCCGCATAGATCCGGGTCGGCTCGTACTTTGATTCCATCCCGTACATCTTTTGCACGTGGGCGGGTTCGTCTTGGATCGACATCACTTCGGGAACTGCCATCTGCATCGCATAGGCCAGTTCGTAATTCTGGATCGCCGAATCCAGGCTATCGTGCCGGCCAAACTGTTCGGCGGCAAAGCCATCAAGCCTGCCGATCAGATCCAGTTTCTCACGCTGTCGTTCCGCAGACGGCTCGGTCGGAGCGATGTTGGCGACGCCGCTTCCGGAAGGCTTGAACACCGATCCCTGGTAACTGGCGGGCAGAAATCCGCTGCCGAAACAATCCAGCCCGCCGGGTGGGATCAGTCCGCCGTTGATGACGACAAAACCGGGCAAATTTTGGCACACGCTGCCCAGGCCATAATTGACCCAGGCGCCCATGCTGGGCCGCCCCTGCAGACCGCTGCCGGTGTGCAAGAAGTAGTTGGCGAAGGTGTGTTCGGGAAACTCGGAAACCATCGAACGCACCACCGCCAACTCGTCGACACAGGTCGCCACGTGTGGAAACAGACTGCTGACGGGGATGCCCGATTCGCCGTGCTGTTGAAACTCCCACGGGCTCCCCAGCACGGTGCCGTTGTTGTTGAATTGCGTGGGTTCGACGTCGAACAAACTGCCGGGATCTTTGCCGTTGAATTTGGTCAACAGCGGTTTGGGATCAAAGGTATCGACCTGCGACGGTCCGCCGTCCATGTACAAGAAGATGACGTTCTTGGCACGCACTTGGTGATGCGGTCCGTGACCGGCTTTGCCGAGTTCATCCGCTTGCGTCGATTCCAAAGAATAAGCGGCATCCTGTGCCAAACCGGCCAACGCAACGGCCCCAAAGCCACTCGCGCAGCGTCGCAGCATGTCACGACGCGATGTCGGCTGGGTCTGATAGCGTTGGCAGGGAAAGAGAGAGTGATTTGTCATCGCAGAAAAATGAACTCCTTGGTGTTGATCAGTGCGTGGGCGAAATCGCCCCACAATTCGGCGTCGTCCGGATCCACTTGGCGGGCTTCGCGTTGGGAGTCCAAGAATGCATCGGCGATGGCCAGTTCTTTGTCAGTCGGTTGTCGGGCAAACGCCGACGCATACATCCAGCGGATCCGCGGCTGGCGGGAAGAGTGCAGCGAGATCGCACGCTCGGCCCACTGGCCGGCCAATTCCACCACCAACGGATCGTTCATCAGAATCAACGCCTGGGCGGGGACGTTGGAGACGTTGCGTCGCCCCATCGTGCTGAACGGAACCGGTGTATCGAAGGTCAACATGAACGGCGAGAGGAAGTTGCGTCGCACCGACGTGTAAATCGAGCGTCGACGTTCCCCATCGAGCGGGCCGCTCCGCCCCGGTCGGCCGCGACCATCCATGAACGCCGTCAGATGGATCGGAATCGGCTCACCGAACTGCGTCGGGTCCAAGGCTCCGGAGATCGACAACAACGCGTCCCGAATGACTTCGCCTTCGAGGCGTTTGGGAGGGCGGTGATGAAACAGCTGGTTTTTGGGATCGGCGGCCAACGCGGCTTCATCGGTATGGCTGGACATCCGATAGGTGCGTGAGAGCACGATCAATCGGATCAACCGTTTGAGACTTTGCCCGTCGTGACGGAATTGGGTCGCCAGGTGATCCAACAAATCCGGGTGTGTCGGTCGCTGGCCCAACACGCCGAAATCGTCGGTGGTGGGCACGATGCCTCGGCCGATCAAGTGATGCCAGATTCGATTGACGATGACGCGGGGCGTGAGCGGATTTCCGGGATCGTTGATGTGCTCGGCCAGTTCTCGTCGTCCACTGCCCGACCGGATTTCCATCGGGTCGTCACCGGAAATCGCGGTCAAGAAGTGTCGTGGTTCGACCTCACCCGGCTTCGACGAATTGCCACGGATGTAAATGGATGCGTCTTCGCCCGTCCCATCCAGCATCGCCATGGCCAGTCGAGAGCGGTGCATGATCTGAGACTGCAGTTGCGATCGTTCTTGAGACCACAAGCGGGCGATTTCGGAAAGTTCGTCCGCCAGGATGTCGCCGGCCCGACTCGCCATCTTCTCCACGCCCGCGGCGATCGATTGCTGCCGTTTTTGCAGACGTTTTCGAATTGGTTTGGAGGCCCCTTGGGTGATCAACGAAACTTCCAGTTGGGCATTTTCATCGGGCGTGAATTCCAGATGCAGCCGATGGCCGACGTAACGATTCAGATTTAATTGCACCCAATCATCGGTCGGCTTGATCGCCTTGATCGTCTCGCCGTGCAACGGGCCGGCGATCAAACGATGCGAGTCCACACAGGCAACGACGTGGCCGGCGCCTTGCACCAGGCAGGCCACGTTGCCATCGGTCAATTCAAAAGTGGGCGTTCGCAAGGTGCGGCCGCTGCGAGGCAAATTGGCGAGTTTGTTTCGGCTGTTCATCCCTTTTTCGCTGACCGATTGCAGGCCATTCCAGAAGGGATCGCTTGTCGCAGCCGCCGCGGTGGAAAATTCGATCACGGGCTTATCGTCTCGCATCGCCACGATCGGCTGGCCGACTTGCTGCGGCCGGTCTCCGAACAAAAAGCCGTCTTGGTGGTACTGTGCGGAGGAAATCGTTCCGTAATCGACCACGATCGCCGCCGCCAAGTCGCTTGCGATCGGCTCGTTGGGACTGAGTTCGCTCGTACTGGGCGTCAACTGACGGTCCGCCAACAGCTGCCGGACCGAGTCTCGGTATTTGGCGTCGATCGCAGACAACGCATCGGCAATTTTGCGATTGTGCTGGATCGATTCGAAGCGGACTTGGCGGTAATCGCTGCCCTGTAGAAAACCGGTCAGCGAGTAGTAGTCGGCGGTCGAGATGGCATCAAATTTGTGATCGTGGCAACGGGCGCAGGACACGGTCACACCCAGGAACGCTTTCGACATGACATCAATCATGTTGTCAAAGCGGTCGCTCTCGTCCTTGAGAATATCCACCGGTGAATGGACCCACTCGCCGAGAAACCAAAACCCGGTGCCGAGAATCGATTCATTGAATCCTTCGTCGGGATTCGTCCGCGGCTGTTCCAGCAAGTCACCGGCAATGTGTTCGCGGATCAATTGGTCGTAGGACACGTCGGCGTTGAGCGCGCGAATGATGTAATCGCGGTACTGGAATGCGTTGGGCGCATCATTGTCAAACTCGTGACCGCGTGATTCGGCGTAGCGGACCAGGTCCAACCAATGCCGCCCCCACCGCTCACCGAAATGTGGGGAGTCGAGTAGCTCGTCGACGAGCCGTTCCATGGCTTGGGGAGACTTGTCGCCGAGAAACCGTTCGGCTTGCTCGGGGGTCGGCGGCAAGCCGATCAAATCGAAGGACACGCGTCGCAGCAGCGCCGATCGGTCTGCGTCGGCGGACGGTTCCAGCCCCGCCTGTTCAAGCCGGTGGAGCACGAAATGGTCCAGCGGCTGTCGCGGCCAGGACTTGTTTTTCACCGCAGGGGGCTGGGGTGACCGAATCGGTTGCCAGACCCAGTGGTCTTGTGAACGTTGTTCGAGATCAAATTCGGGCCGTGTCGCCGCCTCCTCCGGCGCGTCTTCGTGGGGCCACGGTGCCCCGATCTCCACCCACCGCTCCAGCGTCGCGATGTCCTGTTCTGGCAGTTTCCCCTTGGGCGGCATCTCGTAGGAATCGTAGCGGACCGCTTCGATCAGCAAGCTGCCATCGACATCGCCGGGGACGACCGCTTCACCGGAATCGCCGCCGCGCAGCATCGCCGCCAAACTGTCGACCCGCAGCCCCGCCTGTAGTTTCTTGGATTTCGTGCTGTGACACGAATAACAATGCTCTGCCAACAGCGGGCGGACTTCTTTTTCAAAGAACTCCAACTGTTCCTGGGTCGGTGACACCGCCGGCGACTCGGCCGCAGCAATCCCCACCCATGGGCAGGCCAAGAAACCGAAGGTCAACACACAGCGCCAAACAAATTGCCGAATCGAAGTCACTTCTTCTCCACGTTGATCGAGCCGGGACACGCAAACCAGACGGTATTCTACCTGAAGAAGGACGATCACGGATCCGGCAGTTTTTTCAGCCGCAACCTTCGTCCTCGATCTGTTGCGTTAGGGTGGGATTGCATCATAGTGATGCCGATGAAAACCATGAGGGGAAACTGCGACAGCGGGGCAAGGATTTACGACTCAACGTCACCCCACGTGACTCAGCCTGGCCGCATTACGGAGCGTCCATCACGATCACCTTGGCACCTCGCACGTGCCCCTGTTTCAATTCCACAAGCGTCCGGTTGGCCTGTGCGGCGCGCACGTCTCCGCTTGCGGTCGGATCGGGATTTCCGCCGCGGTCGGCAGAAACGCGGCGCTGTCGGTGTGCGTGATATTCGCCAGGCACCGTTCGCCGAACAGAAAGTCAAACGTCGCGTCGAAGGTGCGAGTTCGCACGTAAGCGTCTGACGCCCTCAAACCACTGTGCGGATTCGCCCGTGCATTTTATTATTGCAGGTTGACTGAATACCCGCCGCCTGGAACGGCACTGTGTGTGGTCGGTCAGCATCGCCTCGGGTCGGGCGGAAGCGAAATCCGTACAAGCATTCCCGTTTGTTGCTAAACAGGCGTTTCGTGTTCGAGAGGGCGGAACGAAAAAGTGAATTGAAGTGGCAGAATGATACGGGGCAGAATGATGGAATGACCGCTCAGAGGGCGGAGCCAGAATCGTACGGTTGCCCCATCATTCTGCCATCTCATCATTCTGCCATCTCATCATTCTGCCATCTCATCATTCTGCCATCCCATCATTCTGCCACCCCATCATTCTGCCATCCCATCATTCTGCCATCCCATCATTCTGCCACCCCATCATTCTGCCACCCCATCATTCTGCCACCCCATCATTCTGCCACCCCATCATTCTGCCATCCCTTCATTCTGCCATCCCTTCATTCTGCCATCCCTTCTCGCCATGGCTGTCGACGTCAGCGACGTAACCCGAGACAGTCGCTGACGGCACGTTGCTAAGGGAAGTCAGACCGCCGCTCGATCGGCTTACCCCTGAGCGGTGTGATTGATAGCAAGATCGAGTCGATTGGAAATCACGCAGCGGAATCGCCTCGGCACAAGAGATGCAGCGCTGCAGGCTATGATGACGTGATAGTCGGCGGAGACAGGTCCGAGTCAAAAGCCGCATGACGGCCGCGCGAGTTCTTTTCACTGGCGTTGCCAATCGATCACGCAGATTACATTTGATCAGGTAATTCGATGAGCATCGATCTCAGCACCCATTTTGGCGGCTTGCATCTTCAATCACCGATCGTGGTGGGCTCCTGTCCGATGACGGCGGAGGAGCCGAGCCAGGTCGCGTTGGTTTCGGCCGGTGCAGGGGCGATCGTGCTGCCGTCTCTCTTTCAAGAGCAGGTCTTGTTGTGGAACGATCGCAACGGCATTGCGTTTTCGGCCCAGGAACAAGCGTTGCTCAAACGCAGCCGACGCGTTCCGGTGGAGAATGCCGGATTGGATGCCGAGTCCTACCTGGAAATGGTCACACGTGCCTCGACACAGCTTTCGATTCCCGCGATCGCCAGTCTGAACGGAGAGAGTGGCGGCCATTGGTTGGAGTTTGCCAAGGAGGTGGAGCAGGCCGGTGCGGCGGCCATCGAGTTGTGTTTGCAGCCGCCTCCGCCGAGCGTGTACGGCACCGCACGCGAGGTCGAAGACGCGGTCGTCGAGGTGGTGACGAAAATCGATCACGCGATCAAGATTCCGCTGTTCGTCAAACTGCATCGCAGCTACACCCGGCTCAGCCAACTTTCCTGTCGGTTGCTCTCGGGCGCGCAGGGATTGATTCTGTTCGGCCGATTACCCGACACCGACATCTCCCTGGACACGTTCCAGCTGAAATCCGAGTGGACGCTCACCGAACCGGGAACGATCAGCAAGATCATCGGGCCGGTGATGCAAGTCCACAGCTACTGTCCTGGCATGCCGTTGGCCGCCTGTGGCGGGATCGGCACCAGCATCGATGTCGTGAAGGCCTTGTTGGCCGGCGCCGACGTCGCCATGGTCACCTCGGCGGTCTGTCGCGATGGCCCGACGGTGGTCCGCACGCTGATCGATGGGTTGCGGAACTTCATGGAACGTCATCGCATGAAATCGCTCGACGATCTGTTCGAAAAACGCCCGCTGGAATTCGACTCCGAATCCCAACGCAACGACTACCTGAAAGGACTGACGGCGCGGTTTGATCCGGCCGAAGTCCGCCGCAAGGTGTCGCGTTTGCATGGCGATCGCTGGGGCCACCCGACCAGCGATGTCGTGGCAGATTGAACGCTCGCCCGATCAAGCTCAACCGAAGGGCGCGAACGTGTTAGCGGAACGGCGCAAGCGGGCCGTCGATTTTGTGAGCCGCGCGCGCCGCGTCAGCGGCCGGGCACTGCGACGCTGCCCGAGGCCTTACGGCCAGCGGCTCACCATTGACTCAGCAGATCCCGACTCAATCGACAGCCGGCGAGCCGTCCGGTTTCGACGTGTAAGACCGGAGGGCTCGCGCCCTGCCGCTAACCATGAACAACCCGTTTGGTGTCAACGGAGGCGGCATTCGACGCAATGCCTAGTGCTTCGTCAACTTTTATTCTTAGGGTACCGCGGAAAAGGGGTCAGGTACCAAAAATGCGAAGCACCCTGCGGGCCATTTGGTTTTTGGTACCTGACCCCTTTTCCGCTCGACAAACGCAGGCTCGAAAATTGAAAGCTGACAAAGCACTAGGGGACCAGCAATGCGGAGAGCACTTGGGCGTAAACCCGATGCCCGAAGTCGTTGGGATGGTTGACGCCGTTGCCGGTCAGGTCACAGTCCTTTTTCCGCTGCATGAACTCACCCCACACGCTGGTCAGATCCGCCAGCGCGATACCGGGCTCACAAAGCGACGCCAATTGATCGCGGTACTTCGGAAACACGTCGTGATTCAGCCGCACCCAGTCGCGATTGCCGGTCATCGAAGCGATCAAGATGAATTCCGCCTGGGGACAAATCACTCGTGTTTTCTGGATCATGGCGGCCGTGTTCTGACCATATTCCTCGGGCGAGCGTCCCGCGGAATCGTTCATCCCGAAGGCCAAGATCACCAGATCGGGCCGCTGCTCGGTGACTTGATCGATCATGGTCACGCCCCACGGAGTCGATTTGCCGCCGACCGAGAGATTCGTCAGCACAACGTCCGCCTGATAATGTTCGCGCAGATGCTGGACGAGTAAGTCTTGGTAGGCCGGTTGGAACGGGGCTGCTCCGCCCCAGCCCGATGCGTTGCAGCCGGTCGAAATGCTGTCCCCCAGCAAGACGATCGAAACCGGCTGTCGGTCACGCAATTTCTTCAGTGTGATCGGAAGCGAATCGGGATCGAACACCGGCATCGTGACCGGCCACACCGTGTCGGCTTTCTTGTAGGTGACATGGGTTTGCATTTGATGGTATTCCAATTTCGCGCCGAACAGGATCTCGCCGTTCCCATCCCGGTGCGTCAATTGATGCCTCTGTGAATTTGCCGGACGCCGCAGCGCCGACGGTGGAGTCGTCAGCACGCGTGAACCGGCGGGAATGACGATCTCGCGAGTGCCGGGGATGAATCGATAGTCCACGCCTGGCTGATACGTGATGTCACCCGATGAGCTGCGCACCGAGATGATTTCGCGGATCGGAAACAGCATCGAACCTCGTGCTTCCCCCGACTCGGAATCACGCAAAAACAACACGGATTCCTGCTCGACGACGTCGCCTTTCCAAAACGGTCGCAATTGATCGGCAGAGTACTGCCACGTGGTCGTGTCGCGCGGAAGATCCTGGGCCGGCGAATTGCCCGCCAGAATCAGTGTGCAAACGAGGACGAAGGAACGAATCGACAGGGAGCGCATGGGGACCACGTGAATTGGCTGGTTGAATGAATGAATGAACACGGAGCGGACGTGACATTTATACTTGGTCTCGGCCCATCGGTGGGCTGATCGAGAATCGAAGAGTCCCCGGACATTTTGGCCAACTTCCTGCTGCAGGACGTCACCCTCCTGGCAGGAGGGTCGAGCGAAGCGAGGGGAGGTCGAACCGTAAGCCGCCGATGCAAGTTCAACGTTGACCGACCACGCCTATACCCACGATCCGAGCGCGCAAATTACGAGCGTGACCGAGGCAGCTAGCTTCATGCAAAAACCACGAATCCCCCATCGCTTCACCGGCCGTCTCCTGTCCGCGCTCTTGATCCTCATTTCGGCACTCGGGCTCGCCGGGGGCGAAATCGCACCGGTGGAAGCCCAAGTCGCCGCATCGATTCAGCCTCCGACGGCCACGTCCGGGACGCTGGGCACGGGCACGACGTGGGAAACGCCCTGGTATGTCATCGACAGCGGACAGGACGGCCCGACGGTGTTGATCACCGGCGGCGTGCACGGGAATGAACCGGCGGGATTCCGAGCCGCCGAGCAGATTCGTCACTGGCCCATCAGACGCGGAAAACTGGTGGTCCTGCCGCAGATCAATCGGCTGGGTCTGGCCGCCAACATCCGTTGGACGCCGGACCATCGGAACGATCGCCAGCGCCGCGACCTCAACCGCAGCTTTCCGACGTCCGAGCGAGACGAAGCGTTGACCGAACACACCCGAGCGATCTGGGACTTCATCACGGATCACCAGCCCGATTGGGTCTTCGATCTTCACGAGGGATTTGATTTCCATCGTCTCAACGCCGACTCGGTCGGCTCAAGTGTGATCGCCTTTCCCGGCCAACGTGATTTTGCCAAACGGATTCAACAAGCCGTCAATGCAGACGTCGATCCGCAACGTCATTTCGACGTGTTGGCCAAAAGCGGTCCCGTGGTCGGCAGCCTGGCCCGAGCGTGTCACGAACAACTGGGCGCCGTGAGTTTTATTTTTGAAACGACGTTCAAAGATCAGCCCCTTTCGCGTCGGACGCGACAGCATCGACGGATGGTTTCGACTGCGCTCTTATCGATCGACGTGATTGCGGAGGATTGTGTCGATCACTTGGCCCCGCAGCCGTCGCGCGGGATCACGAACGTGGCGTTGTTCGACGATTCGGGAGCCAACGAAGCGAAAGTGTTGAAGGTTCTCGAGGGCCGGCCGGAGCTGCGGGTGCGACAGGTCGGGCGGCACGACATCCGTCCGGAAGTGTTGGATCAATTCGACGTCCTGGTGTTCCCCGGCGGCTCGGGAAGCAAACAGGGCAAGGCGATCGGCCCGGACGGTCGCGATCACGTCCGCCAGTTCATTCGCGATGGCGGGGGCGTCGTGGGAATCTGCGCCGGCGCCTACCTGTGCTCGTCGCACTATTCATGGTCGCTGAACCTGATGAATGCCGCCGTGTTCAACCAAACGGTGGAGATCCCCGGCAAGGGCCGCAAGTCGATGTGGTATCGCGGCCCCGCCACCGATGTCGACGTCGAACTGACCGACCAGGGATCGCAGGTGCTGGGCGTCTCCGGAACGCAGTCGATTCAGTACCAAAACGGCCCGATCCTTTCACCGGGAGACAACGACGCGTTACCGGAATATGAACCGTGGGCTTACTTCCGCAGCGAGAACGGGATTTACGAGCCGCAAAAAAACACCATGATCGGCGCCCCGGCAATCGTTTTCGCCCGTTATGGCCACGGGCGAATGCTCGCCATTAGCCCACATTTCGAGAGCACCCCGGGTCAGTCGGGGGTGATCCCACGAGCCATCGCCCACGTCCGCGGCGAATAGGCAACCAGCAGAATGAAAGTGGGATAGGCTTCCAGCCTGTCATTTCAGCATCGACAGGCTGGAAGCCTATCCCACTTATGTTCCGTGCGTTGCCAAGCCAAGCATTCGGATATGATGAAGCCATCCCGCGCCGCAACGCAACGACTCGGTCGCGTTCTTCGAACTCAACACCGCCCCTCCTTCGAGCACGATCATGACGAAACGATCATTCCCCACGCGGATTCGGATGACTTTCTTGACACTGGTGGCGGCCGTCAGCTGCGCGGCGTCTCCAACAGCCTTGGTACAGGCATCCGAGCCGACGACGGCGCTGCAGTTGTTCGAAGAACGGATCATGCCGATCTTTCGCTCGCCCAATCCGTCCAGTTGTGTGCAGTGCCACCTTTCGTCGGTCGACATCAAGGACTACATCCTGCCCTCGCACACCGAAACGTTCCTCGCGTTGCGGGCGGACGGCTTGGTCGATGTCGAGGCTCCCGAACAGTCAAAGATTTTGACGTTGATTCAGATGGGCGAAAAAGATTCCGATCCGTTGGCCAAGCGGATTCATGAGAAGACACGCAAGGCCGAATACGAAGCGTTCTCCGCGTGGATCAAAGCCTGTTGCAGTGACCCCGACCTGGTTTCACGCTCGGCGCCCGAGCAACTCGCGGCGGTCGGTCCGGCCAAACCCATCGAAGTCGTTCGTCATGCCCGCAAGAGTCGTGTTCTGGAAGCCTTCACCCGCAACGTTTGGTCGCAGCGGATGCGTTGTTTCCCCTGTCACACGCCCGACGAAATGGACGCCGACAATCCGAAACATCAAAAGCCGGCCGAGCGCCACGGCGAACTTGTCAAAACCTATGGCGCGCGGATGAATCTGTTTCGCGAAACCCCCGAAGCAACCCTTGCGGCATTGGTCGCCAGCAGCCGCAAGCAAAACGGTAAAACATTCCCGTTGATCAACTTGAGGGAACCCGCCAAGAGTCTGTTGGTGCTCAAGCCGACCGCCAAATTGCCGCCCAAGCAAGACGACGGCACCCTGGGCAAGCCGTCTTCGACCGACCCGGTTTCCCACATGGGCGGCATCAAGATGCACGTCGATGACCACTCGTACAAGTTGTTCGTCGCTTGGCTGGAAGACTACGCCGCAGTCGTCGGTGACCAATACGCGACGGCCGACGAATTACCCTCGGACAACTGGATCCCCACCCAGCGGATTCTGCGGGTCAAAGGGACGCCGGCGGATTGGAAACCGGGCTCTGTCGTCCAGCTGTTCGTGCACGGCAAAGATTCGTCCGGCAATTGGTCACCCGATCCCGTCGCGTTCACGCAATCCGTGGTGACCCCCAGAGGCATGGTCAACGGAGCGTTGTTGGTGATCGCGTCGAATCTGGGGCCGGATCAAGAGCTTACCGACGATGCGTTTCCGCTTGTTCCGGGCGAGTACATGGTCAAGGCATACGTGGACACCGCAGGCAAAATCAAAGCGTCTCCGTCACACCTGCTCGACGCGTCCGACTTCGCCGGACAAGCGGTCATCCAGGCAAAATGGCTGATCGGTTTTCCCCAGGCAGAAACCTTCGAAGGCGCTCGGTTGGAGAAGTAAGAGCGATCCACGCGCTGGCAAAAGTGGCGTAAGCTTCCAGCTTGCGATTTTCCTGCGACAGCAGGTGCCGTTGGTGTCCAACCTTGCGGGACCGTCCAGCTTAGGACGACCGCGTTCCCGGGTACGATGGCCCTTCCGGGCCGTCGTCCGGAGGGCTCGCCCCGACGACCTAGAAAGGACGTCGTACAACGATCCGCTGACCGCGGCACCCTCAATCGAAAGCCTGACCGACCACTAGGTTTCCGTGATCGCATACAACCCGCCGCCGTCGTGGCGAAGTTTTCCTTGGCGGGCCAATGCTTGCCAAACCTCTTTGGGAAATTGATCCGGCGGACGGATCGCGGCGATGCCGGATTTCCTGCCGGATGACATCGGCCCATGCCCCAGGCTGGATTCTTCGTCCAGTTTCATCAGCTTCAATCGTTTACGAAACGCCTTCATCGCCATCCGAAGTTCTTCTTTGGAAGGGCCTTCGGGCTCGGGCGTGGTTTCCGGTTCGGTCATCGTGTGTTCCTTGCGAGAAATAAGTGGGATAGGCTTCCAGCCTGTCGATGCGGAAATGACGAGCCTGATAGCCTATCCCACTGTTAGGATCGGACACATTTTATCCGCTCAATGCTTCATCCGCGATCGGTGTTGCCAATTTCCGTTTTGTAACGCTCGTCGTACATCTGTTGATGTGTCTTGAGCTGATCACTTGAAACGCGAAGCGTTCCGACGTTGAGACGGCCCGAGGCATTCATTTCGATCGGCGTTTGCCAGTAGAAGTATTTTCGCCCTGTGTCAGAGTCGTTGCGCACGGCGACGGCGTATTCCAAGCCCGCGACGGCGGTGATCTGGAAACTGCCATCGTCCCCGATCGGGACGGTATCGGTCTTGAATTGACCGAAGTCTCCCGATCCGATCAGACGTGTGGTCAGCCCGGCATGAAGCCCGGTGGCCGGTTTGCCGTCAAGCATCACTCGCCCGCTGACGAGCCAAGGATCACGCAAAACGAGCTTGATGGGGGCGTTTGAGTTGGGGTTGATCGTTGCCTGGGCCGCCGTGAATCGGGGACGCGGGGAGGCGTCTTCGTAATCGGTTTTCATCACGCTGACCGTTCCATGTTCCCATGCCGATCGACGCAGCACCAAGGAACACCGACCGTCCGGCCCTGTCTTCGCCGACTCTGCCAACGTCTGAGACAAGTGATAGGTTCGGTGATCGCGATCGAGCGTCTCGATAAACTGGCATTGAACCCAAGCACCTTCCACGGGCGATCCGTTGGTGTCGACGACCGTCACCCATCGAGCGGGGATGCTTTGGATCTGGAATTCTGGCACCCTTATCTCGAAGAGGTCGCGAGCATCAATCGCTTGGGTCAATTGCCGTTGCCTTGACGACTCGACATTGAACTGATCAATCGTAAGGAAATTCAATCCAGGCGAACTACCGACGACCGATAGGTAGCCCTTTTCCTTCGGGATCACCATCCGCCACTCGCCTTGTGCATCGGTTGTGGAACGGAGGAGCGAATCTTCGATGCGTCCCGCTTGGCGATGCCAACAGACTTGGGCGTTGGCGATGCCGGTGCCATCGTCCTTCCGTACGACTCGACCGGACGCCCGGATTCCATGTTGTGCCTGCAAACGCAGTTCGCGTCGATCGATCACTGATTCGGCCGGCACCGCATAGGAGCGGGGCAGCAAACCGGACTCGAACGGAAAACGTGCGATGAATTGAACCTGTCCGTTGTCGTCCGACGTCCCACGCAAGAACTCAACGGTCGTCCGCATCCTTCCGTCCTCGGAAATCTGAAATCGCTGCGACGGCGATTTGCCCTGTGGCGTCAACGCGGAGAGCGTGTACTGTTTGACGGGGGCACCGGCATCATCATGGATGGCGACCGAAACGAAAAGCTGTTTCCGTAGTTCGATCGTTGCGGGTGAGACGGACTCTTCAATCACTGGTGCTCCTCGTAGGCCCGTCGCATAGCCCGGCGCTGAGACCCTGTGTAGACGCGGGAAATAACCCTCCCGTCGAATTCCCAACACCAGCGATGCACGTTCCGGCATTTGAAAGGCGACCCGGCCGTCGTCGTCTGTCTTTGCGACCAGCTGGATTTTGTCAGAGGGAAAGCGATAGGCGTGGGGTTCGTTGGTGAAGGGATCTCCTCTTCGCCGCGTAAACGGATCGGAAAACGGATCGGCATTGGAGTGGGCGCTCGTCGGCACGGTGATTTCTTTCACGGCGACACGGACATCACTGATTCCGCTTCCGGTCGGCGTCACGACTCGTGCTGCAATTTCTTCGCTGCCAGGTAGTCGGATATCGACCGATGCTGTCCCCAACGCGGGGGATCGGCGATCGAACGGTGACAGAGCGTAAACGCCGAGTCCGAGTCGGTCGGTTTTATCGGCCACCAAAATCTCCCAACGGGCACGACCGAGTGACTTCAGGCGGATGGTCGGAAACCCCTGGACCTGGTAGCGGCCATCCTGACCGGTCGTCGTTCGGGCAACGATCGGCGGCGAGATGTATTTGCCGTCCGGGCCGCGGGAGAAAACAAATTCGCGAATCAAGACGACCGCCCCAAGCACGGGACCGTTGGCATCGGTCACCCGGCCGACCAATTCAAGGTTGACCTGTTGAGAGGCTTCACCCGCCGGCTTTGCGAGTTCGACGGTTTGAAATCGTTGAAACAAGCCCTCGTCCGCGGCGACGCGATCCTGAGGTGGTGAGGCCAACGGGACCGCATTGTTCTCAACGACGGCGGGGGATGTTTGGGCAACCACGGCTTCCAAGCTGATTCCCGACAATGCAATCAGCAAAAAACCCAGGCCGACCGCGGCGATCGTCCAACGAGGCGGTCGGCTGTCCTTCGACGTGCGAGCTAACATCCGTCCAATGCGGTATTGCAGGTTCGTACCGGACGAAATCGCCGCCGGTGGTTGGGCAACCGCAGCGATGCCCTGCGTGATCTCCAGCAGACTTCGAGAGTAGGAGGCCCTGCTCTCGCCGGAGCGCAAGACCGCATCGTCGGCGGCGTCCTCTCGTGACCGCCGCAGATTCCGGCGAGCCCAATGGACCGACGGGTGAAACCAATAGACGGCCGACGTGATTTCCGCCAGCCAATTCCAGCATGAGTCACGCCGGGCAACGTGCGCCATTTCATGCAACAGGCAATGCCGCTGCTGATCGACAGTGAAGGATCGAAAGCTGATCGGAACCAACACCATCGGACGCAGCACTCCGAACGTCAGCGGCAATGAAACAGATGCTGAAATGCGACACTGCGGCGTTCCGCTCAGGCACAAACGCCGTGCGCAGATCTGGGCGAGTTGCCACTGCTCCGCAGTCAATTCGATGGCTTCGGTCGCAAAACGCCTCAATCTGACCCAACTGACAACGATCCTGACAATCCATCCCAGTAGCCCGGTGAAGTAGATCATGATCATGATCAACGCAACCGACGACGACGCCGCTGTGACCGGGACGGAACGTTGCTCGGGCGGTCTTGCCGAAAATGCATCCGACACCGGCGAAACGGCATCCCCCACCGGTATCGACGGGACCGGAGGGGCAGCCGAATGCGCGGGGACGGGAGCGTCCGAGATGGGACCGTTCGTCTCACGCCGCCGTCGCTCAGCCGTGACCGAACTCGCCGCGCGTTGTCGGTCCGACGTGACGGCGACGTCATTCGTTGGCAGGCTGACTGGCGAGGCGGATGATTGCAACACGCGAACCGGAATCCGGATCGGAAAGGACGTCAGCAGTTGCGGCACCAACAGAACGAGCGCGCCGAAGGCACAGATCCAGACACAATGACGAAAACCGGACGACCACTTGCTCGCCAGACGGTCCATGAACCACGCGGCCATCACGATCATCGCCGCACGCAAGACCCAGAGGATCAACGTTGCCAACGCCGGATGCGTTTGATCAATCAGATCCCAGCGGTGTAACCACTCACTCATGTCGTTTCCCCCCGCTCGGCTTCGGAAATCAATTCACGCAATCGATTCAATTCGTCTTGATCCAATTGCGTTTTCGGATCGGACAGGTGCGAGGCCAGGGCCGCTTCCACCGATCCACCAAAGAAGACATTCAAGACGTGCCGAAACGCCTGTTTCGCCGCCCGTTTCTTGGGCTGCACCGGCCGATACCGGTAGTGCCTCCCCTGACGTTTAAACTTGACCAACCCCTTTTCGCCCAAGATCCGCAACAGCGTCCGAACCGTGGCGTCGGACGGATCCCCGGACATGGCCAGCCGCACCTCGGCCGCGGTCGCTTCCTCCTTGGCATACAAGATGTCGACGATTTCCCGCTCGCGACGACTGAGTTGCTCCACCGCCATTGACACCACCTCGACCGAAACGCTGACAAGAAATTTTTAACACTTCAAAGTCAGTCTGACGGTCGGCCGAGCCGCTGTCAACAATTTTCTTCGACATCGTGAAAAGTTCAAACTTGCTGAGACCGGTGCGTGTCACAGCGGCCACTTCAACATCGGCTTGGTCAGCCTGACCGGTTCTCGCTTCAGTGGTCTCTCGGGCAACTCGATCGGCAGACGTCCGGCCTTGAGCACGGCGATGATGGCCTGGATCTCGGCTTTTTCGAAGTCGCCTGTAATCACTGCCTGCTTGCGGATCGGCTGCAGAATATTCGGCGCAGTGATCAACAGGTCGTCAAAGACGATTCCGAGTCGGGTTTGCCGTTGCCCGACCGGTAGATAGCGTTTGGTCAACGTTTCCAACGCGGTGCTGCCCTGCTGAGTGAACTCCAGCGAGACCGCCAATTGACCATTGGCATCTTCGGTCATCGCGGCGAAGCTGAGCGAATCTCCGTCCAGCTGAAGATCCGGTTCGACGATCACCAACGCGTCCAGTCCGGGGACGTTGTTGTCGAACATCCATTGCCCCACTTCGACTTGCCCCTGGGAAGTTTGAAGCGACGACGCCAAGTCGACCAGCGCACCGGTTTTCGAGTTTCGCAGGATCAATCCCTTCGGTTCGATCTTCAACTTCGGCCAACCCGTTGCCCGATCGACGGTCTGGTCGATCAACCCCCATCTGCCGACCGACGCGTCCGATTCGTCGCGAACCTCCCGCGCAAGATTACCGCTGTCGACCTGATCCCTTGCCGCATCGATCACGGCATTGTGACGCCCCGGTTGGGCCAAGGCCAGAAATCGCAAGTGTCCCTCGTGGTGCAGCATCGTCGCGATCGCATCGACTTGCATGCTCTGGGTGGTTTCCAAATCGATCTGCAATCTCGTTCCGTCGTCCACCACTCGGATCACCTTCGCCCCATCGAAGAAACCGTCCAACCGTCGCTCGACAGCCGAGACGATTTGGTCTGCGCGAACATCCGACGGTTCGATCTGATACACCAACCGGGTTCCTTCCACAGAGGTCTTGGCAAAGAACACGAGCCCGACCGCAATCGCGACCCAGACCATGACGGCAATCGCAACGATGGTTTTGCGGCGCGACCGGGAACCGGAATTCCCGGATTCAATTTCGTCAGCGTACGACACCCAAATCTCCTCTGATTGCCTGGACAAATCCCATTTGATCGACGGACCGCGAGCCCTCCGGTCTTTCACGGTGAAACCGCACGGCTCACCCGCCTACCGCAGTGCCGTCAGCAGATCTTTGACTTGTTGGTGCACATCACTTGTCGCTCGCACGACCAGGACCTTACGCATCGCAAAGTAGTGAATCGAGCCGACGCCTCCACGCGATTCCCAGAAATCCGGTGCCACGATCCGTTCAATCAAGACGACGAGTTGCCATCCGGCACCCGCGGCGGCGGCCCCACCGGCTCGGTGATTCGTCGACGGCTGGGCGGGATCGGGACTCGTCGAATCGCTCGGATCGTCGAGTGCCGCGTTGATCGCCGCATCCACTTGATCCGATAACCCGGTGGGACGGGGGATCCCTTTTCGCCCGAGTTGAATTTCCATTCGTCGTGCGACGGTCAGCAATCGTCGTCGCACTTTCGTGGCGTCGCCCTGGAGCATTTCGCTGGTCGCGTACCGTGGATCGCTTCGCAGCACGACGTACAAATCACACAGTGCGGCGACCGCATCGTCACGGGCTTGGCCTGCGGTTGCGTTCGCTTCCAGACGCAGTTGTGTCCGCGTTTGCTGGCGCAACGACGTGGTCGAAACCTCCGCCGCGTCGACGTTGGAAAAACCGAAGACACCGAGCATGGCCGCCAGCGCGGTGTGGTGGATGATGCGAATCACTCGTGCACCTCATCGAGGAGAGAAACAATGTGAACGGAACAGCTCAGCAGCGGATGTGATCACGTGGGATAGGCTTCCAGCCTGTCGATGCTGCAATGACGATCCTGGAAGACGCTCCCACGGGTCCTCAACGTTGCAGCCCCCGCAAAATCGCGTCGACGTTTTGCTTGGCGTCACCGAACAACATGTACGTATTGTCTTTAAAGAATAGCGGATTTCCGACGCCGGCGTATCCGGTGGCCATGCCGCGCTTCATCACCACACAGGTTTTGGCCGTCCAGACTTCGATCACCGGCATGCCCGCGATCGGGCTATTGGGATCATCCAGTGCGGCCGGATTGACGATGTCGTTGGCCCCGATCACCAGGATCGCGTCGGTATCGGACATGTCTTCATTGATTTCGTCCATTTCCAACACGATGTCGTACGGCACGTTGGCTTCGGCCAGCAACACGTTCATGTGCCCGGGCAAGCGTCCGGCGACCGGGTGGATGGCGAAACGGACTTCTTTGTTGCGTTTGAGCAGCGTCTTGACGACTTCGGCAAGGGAATGTTGTGCTTGAGCGACCGCCATGCCGTAGCCCGGAACGATCACGATGCTTTGTGCTTCTTCCAGCATCGCGACCGTCTCGTCGACGCTGAACTCCTTCGTCGTGCCTTCGACCACGGCGGCCGGCCCGCCCGCGCCGCTGCCGAACCCGCCCATGATCACGCTCAAAAAACTCCGATTCATCGCCGCGCACATGATGTACGACAGAATCGCGCCCGAGCTGCCGACCAGTGCACCGGTGACGATCAGCAAGTGGTTCTTCAGCATGAATCCGGCCGCCGCGGCAGCCCAGCCGGAATAGGAGTTGAGCATCGAAACGACCACCGGCATGTCCGCACCGCCGATCGCCATCACCAAGTGAACACCGATCAGTGACGAGATCGCGGTCATGATCAACAGCGGTACCAGCGCATCATCACCCTCGACACGGCAGTACCAGATTCCCAAACCGACACAGGTGATCATCAGGACGAGGTTCAAGACGTGGCGACCGGGCAGCGTCACCGCTCGACCACCGATAAGTTCGGCCAATTTCAAGAACGCGACGATTGATCCGGTGAAGGTCAACGCGCCAATGAAGACGCCGACGTAGATCTCGATTTTGTGAATCAGCATCTCGCCGTCGGGGACCGCGATCCCGGGTTCGATGTGGCTGGAGATGCCGACGAAAACGGCGGCCAATCCCACAAAGCTGTGAAGGATCGCCACCAGTTGCGGCAGATGATCCATCGATAACCGTGCGGCCAACCGGACGCCGATCAAGATCGCCGGGACAATCGCGGCCGCCATCCAGAGGTATCCGCCGTTCATCACGCCAAAGATGGTCGCCCCGACCGCCAGCACCATGCCGATGATCCCGAGCAGATTGCCACGCTTGGCACTCGTCTGATGGGCCAACCCGGCCAAGGAGAAAATGAACAGGACCGCCGCCACGATGTACGCGACCGTGGCCAGGGACTGGTTCAGGGGCAGCGTCTGAGAAGCAATCACGAGTGGGTGGGAAAACGGCATGTTTATTACGTACGGGAGCAAACGATCATTCAAACAACAGAACATCCAACATCAGACGGGCAGCCAAATCACTTGCGAAATAGGCTGAGCATGCGGTGCGTGATCAGAAAGCCGCCGGCGATGTTGATCGTCGCGACAAAGATTGCCAGCCCGCCCAGCCATGCCGCGACCGGGTTGGACGCCCCGATTTGTACCATCCCGCCGACAATGATAATGCCGCTGATCGCGTTGGTGACACTCATCAACGGGGCATGCAGCGAGGCGGTCACGTTCCAAATCACTTGCCACCCGATCAGACAGGCCAATAGAAAGACGGTGAAATCGGTGATGAAACCCTGATCGCGCGTCAACGCGACTGCAACCAACAACACCGCCGCGATCACCATCAACGCGATGTCAAAGGTCCCAATTTTCTTTTCCACCACGGCGGACGGTGCGACCGACTCCACCACTTTCTCTTTGGGGGCTGCGGAGACGGAAACCGGCGGCGGGGGCCAGGTGACCTGACCATCTTTGACGACCGTCGCGCTGCGGATCACGTCGTCGGTCATGTCGACGCTGAACCTCTCCGCGCCGCCCATCTCGTCGAGCAAATGATAAAGATTGGTCCCATACAGTTGGCTGGATGTGTGTGCCAGTCGACTGGTCAGATCGCGGTAGCCGACGATGTGCACGCCTTCGACCTTGGTCACCTCATCGGGAATCGTCGCCTCGCAATTACCGCCTTGTTCGGCGGCCAAATCGACGATCACGCTGCCCGGACGCATCGAACGGACCATTTCGTGCGTGATCAATTTCGGTGCCGGTTTGCCTGGAATGAGTGCCGTGGTGATGATGATGTCCACCTCTTTCGCCTGGGCGGCAAAGAGCGCCATCTCGGCATCGATGAATTCCTTGCTCATCGTCTTGGCATAGCCCCCCGACGTCCCGCCTTGCTCGTCGCTATCGAATTCCAACATCAGGAATTCGGCACCCATGCTTTTGACCTGGTCGGCGACTTCGGGACGCACGTCGAAGGCACGCACGATCGCCCCCAATCCCCTGGCGGTCCCGATCGCGGCCAGTCCCGCGACGCCCGCGCCGATGACCAACACCTTGGCCGGCGGGACTTTTCCGGCCGCGGTGATCTGTCCGGTAAAGAAACGCCCGAACAACCCCGCGGCTTCGACGACGGCCCGATACCCCGCGATGTTGGCCATCGAACTCAACGCGTCCAGTTTCTGCGCCCGGCTGATGCGTGGCACCGCTTCGATTGCCAGCGCCGTCGCTTTCCGGGCGGCGATCTTCTGCAACAACGCTTCGTTCTGGCCCGGTGCCAAGAAACAAATCAGCGTTTGGCCTGCCCGCAGCTGCTGGATCTCTCGATCCTGCGGACTGCGGACCTTCAACACAATGTCGGCTCCTGTCCAGATCTCGACCGCTTCACCGCAAACGGTGCAACCGGCTTCGCGATAGCTTTCGTCATGAAAGCTCGCGGCATCTCCCGCACCGGATTCCACCAGAACCTCGAACCCAAGCTTTCCGATCAATCGTCGCGCCGTTTCCGGTGTCGCCGCCACACGACACTCGCCGGAATAGATTTCCTTGGTGATGCCAACTTTCATCTGCCGCCTGTCCCTTCGAATGCTTTGGGTGGGAAACCCCCAACCTTCTGGCGCACCTAAGATACCATCTCCACCGCACGCCGTTCAGCTCGCCAATCAACGCGACGAAACCCATCTGGCCAGGACAAAATGCGTTTTGTTAGCGGCAGGGCGCGAGCCCTCCGGTCTTTCAACGTATTTTCAAGCCGGAAGGTAGTGCGCGGCAACCGCCTCAAACGCCGCGAGTTGCTCATCGCGCCACGCCGAATCGGTTCCCAGTTCGTCGGACAGGATCTCCGCGACGGCGGGTGCCGCATCCAATGCAAGTCGGGCGTTGAGAAACAGTGTCCGGGTCCGGCGGGCCAGCACGTCTTCGACCGTTCGTGCCATTTCGTTGCGGACCGCCCAAATCACCTCGGAACGACGGATGGCCAGCGACTCATGTACCGGCTGGGCCAGCGTGGGATCGTCGTTTTCCAACTGGACGATCGCGGCTGGATCGGGAGCATTGATCCGCAGCGTTTCGGTCACGCACTTTGCGGCGGACAGATTGCCCGTTTCGATCGCCTTGTCGACACAGTCTTCGGCCATCTTTCGCACGGTGGTCCATTTCCCTCCGGTGATCGTGATCAGTTTCGACGCCGAGAGCCGGATCACGTGATCTCGTGAAAGCGATGCCGTTCGCGAGGACTTGTCGCCTTTGACCAGCGGCCGGACTCCCGTGAAAATGCTCAACACGTCGGCGATCGTCGGAGGCCGTGACAAGTACTCCGCCGCGGTCTCCAACAAGAACTGAATCTCTTGCGGTTGGGGCGACGGTTCGGCAACGGCGTCGGGGATCGCGGTATCGGTGGTTCCGACCAGGATGTGATCGTGCCAGGGGACAAAGAAAATCACGCGTCCATCCGAAGTCTTGGGAACGATCATCGCGGTTTCGCCGGGATAAAGTTCCTTGGGCAAAACCAGATGAATCCCTTGGCTGGCGGCGACCATCGGCTGGCACTCCGCATCGTCGAGCAATCGAACCGCGTCGCAAAACGGACCGGCCGCGTTGACGACCGTCTTGGCTGCGATCTCAAACGATTCGCCCGATTCCTGGTCGGCCGCAACGACACCGGCGACCAGACCTCGGTCGTCTTTGATGAATCCCGTGCACGCCATGTGGTTGGCCAAGCTGGCGCCGTGCTGCGCCGCCGCACGGGCCATGTCGATCAACAATCGCGCGTCATCAAATTGCCCGTCATGATAAAGCACCGCACCACGCAGTCGCTCGTTTCGCAACGCGGGCGACAATTCGAGCGCCCGTCGTGCGAAAATGCAACGGGAACGGCCAAACCGGTTTCGCGTGGCGAGCAAGTCATAGAGTTTCAGCCCCACGCCATAAAACATCCATTGCCAAAGGTTTCGGCAGGGAATCAAAAACGTTTGGTCGTGGACCAGATGGGGCGCGTTTTCGAGCAACAAGGATCGCTCACGAAGCGCATCGCGGACAAGCGTCACGTTGCCCTGCTTCAGGTACCGCACGCCGCCGTGAACCAGTTTGGTGCTACGGCTGGACGTCCCGCTGCCGAAATCGTATCGCTCCAGCAGCACCACGTCCAATCCACGGCTGGCGGCATCAAGTGCCACGGCAACACCGGTCGCGCCCCCGCCGATCACCGCGACGTCCCACGGCGTTTGACGGTCGCGGATTTTGGCAATCGATTCGGGCCGATCAAGTCGCGTCATGCTGTTGCTCCGGTTGCCAAGATTTGGAACGCCGCAGCGCCTCGGCCCAACGCTCTCGTCGCAGCGCCACGTCCGCGTCCGACATCGCCGGTTCAAAGACCCGATCGGTTTTCCAGATCGATGCAATTTGGTCCAGATCCTGCCAAAAACCGACCGCCAGTCCGGCCAGATAGGCCGCGCCCATCGAAGTCGTCTCTGTCATCTGCGGACGGACCACGGGAGTCTTCATGATGTCGGCCTGGAATTGCATCAACAGATCATTCGCCGAGGCGCCGCCGTCGACACGCAACTCCTTGATCGAGATTCCGGCGTCCTGCTGCATCGCGTCCAAGACGTCGGCGACTTGGTAGGCGATCCCTTCCAACGTCGCCCGCGCGATGTGCCCGCGATTGGTCCCCCGCGTTAACCCCACAATGGTTCCGCGGGCGTAGGAATCCCAATGCGGCGCGCCCAGCCCCGCCAGCGCCGGAACAACATAGACGCCATCGCTGTCGGGCACGCTGCGGGCCAGGGGTTCAATTTCAGACGACGATTCGATGATCCCCAATCCGTCGCGCAGCCACTGGACGGCGGCACCGGCGACAAACACGCTGCCTTCGAGCGCATACTCTCGCTTCGACGCGGCACTGGCGGCAACCGTGGTCAACAGTCGGTGTTTGGACACCTGCGGCTGGTCGCCGATATTCATCAGCATGAAACAACCGGTCCCGTACGTGTTCTTGGCCATCCCGTGTCGCGTACAGTTTTGGCCGAACAATGCGGACTGTTGATCGCCGGCGGCCCCGGCGATTTTAATCGGACCGCCGAACCACTGCGTTTCGGTCTCTCCATACACATGGCTGGACGGACGCACCTCGGGCAGGATTGCGGCGGGAATGTTTAACAGTTCCAACAGTTCGTCATCCCACTGGCCGGTTGCGATGTCCAGCAACATCGTGCGCGACGCGTTTGTGATGTCGGTCACGTGAACGCGACCCCCGGTCAGTTTCCAGATCAGCCAACTGTCCATCGTGCCGAACGCGATCTCGCCGCGTTCCGCCCGCTGCCTGACACCGGGCACCTGGTCCAACAACCAACGAATCTTAGTCGCCGAAAAGTAAGCATCGATCAGAAGTCCGGTCTTGGACTGAATCAGATCGGAATGCCCTTGGTCGCGAAGTGAATCACAGAATTCCGACGTCCGCCGGTCTTGCCAGACGATCGCGCGATGAATCGGCTGGCCCGTGGATCGATCCCACAACAAAACGGTTTCGCGTTGGTTGGTGATCCCGATCGCAGCGACGTCGTCGGCCGACAGACCGCAGGACGCCATCACCTCCTGGGCGACGGCCAGTTGTGACTGCCAAATTTCGTCGGCGTCATGTTCGACCCAACCGGGCCGAGGGTAATGTTGCGTGAATTCACGCTGGGCGACGCCCAACACCGCCCCCGATTGCTCAAACGCGATCGCCCGCGAACTCGTGGTTCCCTGGTCAAGTGCAACAACAACGCCCATCGTGCCCGCCTGCAAAAGTGAAAGGGTGATTGAAACCCCAGTGCTTCGTCAACGTTAAGTTTTAAGTTCAGTAAGAAAGTGGCGTAAGCTTCCAGCTTGCGTTTCACCAGTGAAACGAAACTGCAAGCTGGGAACTGACGCCGCTTTTGAAGATTGACAAAGCATTAGCTTAACACGTCCGCGCGGCCCTTGCGGTCCCTTGTCTTCGCGGATCGGCGTGTCGCTGATCACGTACAATTCGTCCAACCGAAACGAAGGGCCGCTGGTCGATCGTCCGATCACTCGCCGGCATCTGCGGTTGCGATCCTATCGCCCGATGAGAATTGCGACGGCCCATCGCGACTTCTGTTGCTACACTTTACTTTTGGCCACGCCCGGCATGATCACAGCGATCTCTTTCACCAACCATCCTCACGCGATTCGACTTTATGAACGAGTGCTCCGAAGAAGGCTCCGTCACGAAATATATCGGTCGGCTAAAGGAAGGTGAATCTTTCGCCGAGCATGAACTATGGTTCCGCTATACGAAGCGTCTGGTCGGCTTGGCGCGTGACCGATTAGGTGTTGACCAACCAGGATTCACCGAGCCCGAAGATGTCGCGTCGTTAGCGTATTACGATCTTTTAAAGGGAATACAGGACGAACGATTCCAGCGACTCGACGATCGAGGCGATCTTTGGCAAGTCTTGGCGATGCTGACCGTTCGCCGCTCGATCGATGAAAAGCGACGGCGTACCGCGATCAAGCGTGGTCCAGAGGCGAAGGCAGGCCCCGACGAGATGGTGGACGAGGCTGCCAATAACGCGGACTCACCGGTCGACCGAGTCGGCGATCTGCAGCCGACGCCGGAGCAAGCAATGATCTTCAAAGAGGAATTCCGGCGAAGACTCGATCAACTCGATGACGTTCGTCTAAAAGAGATTGCGTTGGCGAGAATGGCGGGATCGCGAAACGAAGAGATTGCAAGTCGACTCGGTTGTTCGTTGCGCTCGGTTGAACGCAAGCTTGCACTCATTCGCCGTCGATGGCTGGAGGCCGAAAGTCCTCGATCGTCCTCGCAATCCTGAAACCCATTGTGACGCCGAAATTGTACGGAGTACTGCTGCCGGTCTTTGATCCGTAAACGCTGCGCGCAATTCTTTGGAAACTCGCGTTGTTCGCAACGCGTTTTTGAGGGATTGTGGGGTGGATTTTTGTCAAATCTTCCACGTCATCGCCCTTCGGCCCGAGACCGTGTCGGGAATAGCTGGTTTCTATCCCCCATTCGCGTAGGTTGCCGAGCACGTCGAACAGTCCGTACGCGTTGGGCTTCAGCAAACCTACGCGGCTGGCATAATGGGGGGCATTGTCAAGGTGCCAAGCGTATTGATGAAGGAGATTGTCAGAGTTGCCAAAAAAACGGTGAGTGGTCGTGCCCCCGCGTGCCGCGAATTCGAACTCGGACTGTGTCGGCAACCGATAACCCGTGCGGCGAAGGTAATCGTGTGGAAGTTCGACCGGCTCTTGGTACTTTTCCTCGGGGATCGTCGGAAAGCAGTGCTGATCCTCTGGAATCCCCTCTTTCTCACTCAGCCACTTGCAATACAGCATCGCCGTCATCCAGTTCGCCTTTGCGACCGCACATTTTGGATCTTTATTGATTCCGTCGGGAAGGCGATTCATCGGGCGTGGCAAGTCGGCAAGGAATTCGAGGAACTGCGCAACCGTGACTTCCTTGGTCGCCATCGCAAAGGATCGATTGATCCGTGTCGGTGCCTGAGACTCCCAGCGGGCGTTTGTCGGACTCAAGAATTTGCGAGGTGTACCCTGCATGAATCGCACCGGCCCTCTGATGATCGCCAAAACGTGACCTTGATGGCGAGTCGCAAACCAATCTCGTTGCGGATGGATTTTTCCGTCGGCCAAGGTTGCGTCTAACTGTTGCACTTCTGATTCGTATCCCAATCGACGTAGCAGCCAGTCAATCGCTCCGTGCATTCCGGGATCGGGGTCGTTGACATACCAGTGTTCTAATTGATCAAGCAAGCGAGATTGCTGCCGATGCGAGAGCGAGAAATGCCCCAATGCCAGGATCATGGCATGACGGGCGCCCGTATCGGTTTCGGACGCAAGTCGATCCAGAATAGGTGATGGGTTGCAGCCGAATGGCCCCAGCTTGGCAATCACTTCGGTTCTGATTCCTGGACTGTCGCTAGACTCCAAGACATTCCAAACGGAGTTAAGTTCTCTCAAACAATACAGTGCGACCACCGCATTTGCCTTTCGCGGCTCAAACGATTCGGGGGTCCGAGTCGCATCGCGCCGCCGCCGCCAGACAGACGCCGCGGTGAATCGACCGGCAATATCGGTGACGCTGATGGAATTCGGTCGATAGTGCTCTCGCGCTACTACTTTGAAATCCGCGGTATGTTCCCCAACAAGCTTCCCCTGGAAGATTTTTTCGTCGGCCCACATGCCGCTGGAACGGAAGCGAGTGTAGACGACTCCTGGGGGCAATTCTTGCTGCAATTGAATGAACTCCGGTGACGTTCGAATCGGATCGAACATCCAATCCAATCGCAACCGCGTTGCATCTTCAAAGCCTGCCCGCATTGCTTGACGAAGCAACTGAATCGATCGAGCGGCCCATCGCCGGGCGGATTCGTTGTCGCGACTTCGGATGATCCCGGCAGATCTGGCGTACACGCCAGCGGCATCCAAAAGCACCGCCACGTCGCTTTCCTGCTCTGCCGACGGTTCGATCATGGTGACGGGCCAGCGGTCCATCGCCAGGTGTGCTGAGACCAAAATTTTGGTGGCCACCAGTCGCCGCTCCGGTTCGTCGAGCCGCTCGAGCATCCACAGGTCATCGAGTGACTCCCTTCGGCGTCCGCCCCTCGCGTGCAATAACGCACGGAGTCGATACGCTTCGCGATGGTGCCGCCTGCGTTTGATGTACTCATCCAGGTTCCGCAGCGATTCTGCATCGTTGCCGAGGTAAAAGTCGGCGCGTCCCAGCTCGAATCGAAACCGCTCTTCTTGCAGATAGATATCGCGGGTCTCGCTGTTGCCCCAGTCGTCACGCCTCTGTTGCCAGTAGCTTCGGGACGAAAGACTCTCTGGAGTCATGCTGACGCAAATGTCACAAGTAAGCCGTACACGATCTTCATGCTCGGCGAGGGCAGTTGAATGAAGCGAAGTTTCGACCGTCGGCAGTCCCGCTGCCATCTGTTGTACGCCGCAATACCGAATGTCTCCGTCGGGCCCATTGTAGGCGTGCACCGAGACGGTCCGTTTGAACCTGCGATCGATCAGCGTCCGCTCTCGGCGCCATCGTTCGGCTTCAGAGACTCCCGCATAGAAGTCTTGTTCCCCCGAGCCACCTGGTGGTTGTCGGCTCCAGACCACGGCGAATCGTTCAATCACGCCACGATCCGTTTCAACGGTGTAGCCGGCGACATCAGACAACTGAAAACCGTTGAACTGATAGATGATGAAACGCTCGCGGAGCAAACGCCGATCAAGCCCCAATTCAACCGTCGCTGGCAACGCGTCACGTCGCCAAATCGCCGCAACACGGGTTGCCGCTGCGTCACGGTAGGGTCGCACTCTCGTTGCCCGGAAACCGAGTTGCTCGAGTTGGGGATGGATCGAATCAAACTGCCGACGCGTCATCGTTTGACAGATCGCAAAGTCTTTCGTCACCATGCCATCGGCGCGTTCAAGGGCGGAGTGAAGCTCTGGATCGACGTCACGGTGATCGATCTCGTCGGCAGACCAGTAATACTTGCGCGGGTGCTTGAGTTCCGCGAGGAACCGATCTCGCGCCCTGCTTCCGCGCCGACGCAATGGCCCGATCAGCTTTCTGAATTGGCCGGGATCGGCATCGAGCACCAGTTCGCAAAGTAGCTCGGTGTCATCGACGGCGTAAACGGCAAGCAAGTCTGTTGCGACGGCCACCTGGGATGGCAAGTAGTCGCCGGCAGTGTTGCGATAGATTTGCGTCAGAGCCTCGGCAAGATGGTGCCGGATCGGGCGATAAATCTTCTCCCAGACGGGCAGCGTGATGGCATTTTGGTTCGTTAATTCGCTCGCCAAACGGTTTGCCACCGAGTCCCAGATCGCGGCATCATCGCCGCCAATCCTCGCAAGAAGGCCGGATGCGATCAAAAAGTTGGACGGTTCAGACGTCTCATCGACGATCGTGTTTTGGAAGAACCGGGCAAGACGGTTATGACGGGTGGCAATCAATTCGCTGATCGCCGGTAGATTCTGTGGCCCGGCAACTGCGAAGACAGAATCGCGGATCAGCGGTTCGGCCTGATCCGACCGCCCCAAGAAAACCAGACCAAACTTCAATTTGATTTCATCGGACGCCATTCCGTTTAAAATAAGTCCGATCGATGGATCGTCAAAATGGATGCCTTGCTTCTCAAATTCGCGCGAGATCCTGGGAAGATGATGGATGTCCGCATCGATCAAACGTTGGATCAATTGCTCCCGGTTTCGGCGTCGTTCGAAATGGCCGAACATCCCGTACGCGCACAAGAGGAGCGTTGCCATGCCGGCCAAGCGTACGAAATGACGTCGAGATGCTTTGACCATCAATGCGATGTCGTCTTGTGACCAAATCGATCGTTCGGAGAACAACACAATTCCGGAATACTCGATCAACGAAGGCAGAAATCGATTTTCGCGTCGTCGTTGCCAAGCCACAGACAACTCCTTGAGCTTTCGTTCGGCGCGGCCTCGTCGTGTCTCGAGTTGTTTCGCGGTGAGCCATTTTCTGATCGCGGGAACAAGGTAGTCATGCGCCAACTGATAGGCCGGGCGACCGGAAACCGATCCCTCGTCACTTGAATCTTCGCCCAGTTCGACGGCGGTGATGAGTTTCAGTTTGTCGTCAAGGAGGGTGAGAATCCGTTGGAATGACTTGCGGTACAGTCCTCTCGTCACCACCTCGAGAAATTCAACGGGACGCGCCGCACCGCTGAGATCCGCCGTATCGGAATCCGGCAACAAGCTCCCCATGATGCGACACAGGGCGAGGTCTTCGGCGACAGACAACCCCGTTTTCTCGAGCGCCAGAACGTCATTCAAGAAACTCACGCCTAATCCATCCAAACCGCCAACTTGAGCGATACTGTCCGATTCCCACGGTTTGTCGGCCATCATCTGAGTAAACATCGCGATTCGGACGGCACTGATCCCTTCCTGCTGCGACAGCGTTGCAACCGCTTGATCAAGAAATCGAGACTGTGACGACGAGACCTGGGTCGACAATTTGCCCAATGCCTGTCCCAGCCGGGTAAGAACGCGTCGCGCATGTCGTGGCGTGAACGGCTGGATCAACCAATAGTTCTTGCCTTCGGCGAGCGGTTGGTCCAGTGTCTGAAAAAGCTGGTTCACACTCGAAAAAAAGTCATCGCGAACGATCAGCAAAGCTTGAACTCGACTTCCGTCACACTGTTGAAATCCCTTCACCAGGACAGGGTCGATGTGGGATCGATCAGAAATCAGCCAACGTTCAAACTGGTCGATCACAATCAAAAGTTTACGAGCAGGATCGGAGTCGCGCACCGATGCGAGCAGTTCGGGCAATGACGTGTGATGCTCGTGTCCGGGCATGGCTCGCCGTAGTCGCCGGGTCAAAGCGGTTTCGGTGTCGTTCTGTGATGCGACGAGATAGACCGGGAGAACGCGGTTGAGATCAAGAGCCGGCAAGAACCCGGCACGGACCAGGGATGACTTGCCGCTACCTGAAGGACCATAGATCAATCCAACACAGAAGTCCTTTTGCTTTGCGCTTCCTTCAAGCAGAGAGACCCATCCTTGAATCGACGGCGCGTTGCCGTTTTGCTCCCCTGGTAGCGGAAGCAGCTCTCGGAAACCGTTCGCGTCGCGGTCGGTAAAGCAACGGAGCCCCGGGTAGATCAAATCCCCATCCGGCCCCAATTCTGGTGAATCCAATGACAGTTCTTCAAGGCAACGTGTGATCGCTGCGCGCAAGTCATCGACGCAATCGAATCGATCGTCCGGATGTTTTGCAAGACAACACGCGCAAAGTTTCTGCACCGACGTCGGGATCTCGGTGGCGTTGGGGAATGGGATCTGTATTTTCTGATTGCTGATTTTTTCGAACAATTCGTTTGTCGTGGGTGCAACAAAAGGGCGCCCCCCCGTCAACAATTCGTACAGCATGACGCCCAGGCCCCAGACGTCGGTCCGCTCATCGATGATCCTATCATCGCCTCGGATTTGTTCGGGAGACATGGAGATCGGCGTACCGACGCGAGATCCCATGGAACGTTGCTGGAAGGATTCGGAAATTGCCAATCCGAAATCCGTCACCCGCGGCGTACCGCTGTGATCGATCAGCACGTTGGCAAGCTTGAGATCACAGTGAATGACACCGCGTTGATGGGCGTGGGCAACCCCCGCCGCGATCTCATCGATGATCTCCATCGCCCGACGCGCGGACAGTTTTCGGCTTTTGGCCCACGTTGAAAGATCCTGGCCTTGGACGTATTCGTAAACAATTGCCGGAATGCCGTTCTCCTCGAACGCCTCATAGACGGTGACGATCGACGGATGATTCAATCGGGCGGCCGATCGCGCCTCGCGAAGAAACACGTCGATCGTCGCACCGGTGATCTTGCCCGCCAAGTGCGGTAACTTGACCGCAACCACGCGATTGAGTCGCGGATCGACGGCGCGACAAACACGTCCAAATCCCCCGCCGCCGACGCACTCAATGATGTGAAACCGTCCGATCGAGTGTAGATCATTTTCGACCGGCGATTTGCCGGCGTGTTCGACCTGAGGCGGCCGGGCTGCGACAGACGCATTGCGGATCGCCTCCGCGACGATTTTCGTGTCGCCAGGAAATCGAGTGTGGTACTCATTGAAATTGATCCAGTCACCGCGCTGATGACGAATCTGGATTTCCGTCGTCAATAATTCCGTCAGCAGGGTGTCGCGTTCGTCCGACGGACATCCATCTAAAAATTGTTCAATCGATGCGTTTGAACCAGACTCGAACTTTGATTCGAAAGCGTCCGCGATGCGGTCGATTCGCTCCTCAGCTGACAACGAAAGTATATCGTCCGAACTCACGAGTTAGTCTCTCAACGATAGCCAAGCGTCACTCTATTGGAACAAACGAACTTCGCAATCGGCCCCAGCTGCAATTGCGAAAAATACATCGCGATCCAGATCGTCAGTGGAAAGTGCAGCAAGTACAGCCAATACGATGAATCTGAAATGTATCGCAGCCTGGCGCTGGGGTGGTGGAAGTAGGTCTGAAAGAACCTCAAGAAGCCAAACACCAGCGTCCACATCGCCAGTGCGTCGATCGCACGATAAACCGCCTTCAATGCGATGATCGATGCCGTGTATCGCACCGGATCCGCAAAGGCCCTCGGAATCAACTCATCGAGCGTCATTCGATTTCGCAAGACGATTTCCAACAGCACCGCCCAGCCGCGAAACGCGTCCAGATCGTGATAGCGGTGCGGAGCATTTGTAGCGACGATCGCCGATTCTGAGTGATGATTCACCACACGGACTCACTGCTTCTTGGTGCGTTTGATCATCATGGGTTTCCCCATCCACGAACCGCGGTACTCCGATTTTCCGCCAGCAAATGTCAGTTGACAGGCGAAGTGGTGAGTCTGGCCGTCTACTGTACTGGTTCCCGTTCCCTTCCAAACACCAGATCCGATGTCTGACCAGCGGATTTCCCACTTTGACCCGTCCGACCGAAAACCATGTTCAACTAATGATTGACTCGCCGCGTCCCATCCGACGATCGCATCGTCAAAGGCGCCAGATTCTGGATTGATTTGTCGATAAACGATCGCGTTGCGGCCCGGTTGCCAAGCGGCGTCAAATTGCTTGACTTTCGTTTCGTCTCCGATCATCACTTTACATTCCCACTGCCCCAGGAGTGTCTCCAAGTCTTCGGCGAGTTGCGATGGCATCGCGATCGACGTTCGGCTTGCAACCGTGGTGATCTCAGGCATCGCTTTGCCGTCCCGAACCCAATCGCGTTTCACCATGACCAACTCGTTGTCACTCTTCCAAGCGAATTCGCGAGTTGCGGTCGCCGGCTGGAATTTCCCGCCCACCGTCCTCTCGGAGTACTCACCCTTGCAGATCCAGTTATCGGGATCGGAGAAATCGAAGGTCGATTTTGACGTGTCGCCGTCCGAAGAAAACGTGTATTCGATCGCCTTTTCTGTCACCGGGTCGTATCCGATCAGTCCGTTCGCGGAGAAGACCACGCCGGTAACAGCATCGGGGCCAGAAAATTCCCATTGAAGGCAGTGCCCGCCTTTGGCCCAACGAACCAAACCTTCGGTTCGAGACGATTTACCCTGGAACGTCGACTGCAGGGACCAACGCCCCGTCAATCGATCGAGTTGTCGATAGACGTCCTCGGGCATCAGACGTTCATCACTGACGGACTTTCCCGTCGACAGAGGTGCCGTCGGGTCCGGCCAACCGCGTTCGTGGACGATTTGCCAATCCCCATCGATTCTGTTGTAGACCGAAGTGTAGTTCCCGGCGGTCACCAGCCCCGCTTGGCGGTGATGGGAGTCTTCCCAACGACCGCTTTCGATGCCCGTGTTCTCATCAATCAACCGAGGTGACCCCACATCGCGTCGAATCGTCGTCTGCACGTTGGGGTTGGCATCAAAGTAGTTCTGCCACTCACGCCTCATGTGCTCGCGCCCGACGCGAGGCATTCCGTTGTGCACGACGTCGCAATCCTTCGAATAGAGCGTGGACAGGGCGTCGGCGTCATGGCCGTTGAAATGTTTCTCGAACGCTTCACTGCGCTGCTGCAATTTCTTCAACGCGTGATCGCCTGGCTGCGCCGAAGCAAAACCGGCCAGGGTTGTCAGAAGAAAAACCAATGCTAGAAATCGCGATGACATAGGTCGGATCCTGCGAAAAGTGGGAAGAGAGGGGTGCCCTTACCCTGCTTCTCGCAGACCATGACCGACACCCGCCATCGGGTGGTCATTTTTGCAGAGTTTTTTTGTCCGCCTCGCGATTGGTCAGCCGGGGAGCGAATTCCAGCCTAGTGGCACTCCCCCGCGACGTCCTGCACCACCTGACACGCGTACACTTCACGCGACTAGAACGCGGTGCGGTTCCCGTTACCGGAGTGTCCCGCCGACGATTTGTTCCCGCAGCGTTCGCAGCTGGGCCAGGCGTTCTTCCAGTTGCGCGATCTGTCGATCGATCGAATCGACGTTCCTCGCTTCGACCGGCATCAGCAGATCGCCACGGTTGGCGTCGGTCTTGCTGATCCGGTGCAGGATCGGGATCACGATCGAGATCGCGGCGACGACGATCGAATGGGCTGCGAGAAATCGCCACAAGAGTTCCGAGTTGATTTCGAAGACGATGACCGCCGCGATCAACAAGGCCAAACCAAAGATGATCTGGGATCCGATGAAGTAGACCCAGCGAAATCGGTTGGCCAGCTTGGCGATCGACAGCAGCGACACATGGATCGTCGCAACACCGATCGAAATCAACACGGTCGTCGTCTTCCAGTAGGCTTCCGAGCCGATTTCGCACCAAATCCCAAACAACAGCAAAACGGTCGTCACCGCCGTCAGCACCAACCCGGACTTGGGCATGGCATTGAATCCCGACGGGGTGCGGGACAGGTCACAAGCCAACCCGCACACGCTGGCCACCGCGATGATCACCGTGGTCAAGATCACGCGGACTTCCAACCACCCCCAGTTCCCCCGCAGCACCAGCACGATCCCCAACAGCGCGCTCAACAGCACGGAACCGATCAACAGGTAAAGAAGCGGCTTTTTGAGACTGCTGGGCGTCGTCATGGGGAGGTTCCTGGGCGATGGGCGCGTACCCGACGCGCTGCGAAATCATGGTCCACTGATCAGGAGAGCCCACGGCGGTCGGGGTCGTGCATCGATTCAACACGAAAACGCAGGAAAACCGAAACCCGGGAGGACTGCGTCGCGCGGGTTGGCCGGCCGAATGAGCGAAGTGAGGGGGAGGTCGAACGGTGAATCGCCACTTTCATTTTAGTGGTCTCCGGCCCTTTCGGCGCACCAAAGGAAGCCTTCTTCTCGCGACACTCGACAGATTCAGAGACGTCCGTGCAACCGATCGGGGGCGTTCGTCGCGATGAGATGGCGTTCAGCGAGAAGTGTCTTATTTTCAACGATTCAAAGAACGCACGACCTCCTCACGGGAGGTTTACTTCCGATCGGTGGACACCAGCTGCTGCGTCAGGAATTCGGCGAATCGATCCAGCGGCGGGGTTTCCAGACCGGCGATTTTGGCTTCATCGTCCCAGCGTCTCAACCGGACGGCGTCCTCGGCAAACGGTTGGACGATAAACTGTTCCGCTTCTTCCGCCGTCATCGGTCCGCCCTGCAAGGCCAGACTGACCCGAGACGGTTCGCTGAGCGCACTCATGTAGTCCGGATCCACGGCACAAAGATACCGTTTCGCTTCAACGTGCATCCGGACCGGTTCGGTGACGGCATCGGAAAACAGCGGACGCAAAAAGTGATCCCCGGATCGCTCGTGATGATCGTCGATCCCCGCATCCGGTGCATCGTCGGGCAGGTCATGCAGCAAATGCCCGATGTCGTGCAACAGGGCTGCGACGATCAACGACGGTTTTGCATCGGCCTGAAGGGCGAGAAACGCCGCTTGCAACGCGTGCTCGCGTTGCGTCACCGGTTCGCCCCCGTATTCCGAATCTCCCTTGCGATCAAACAACTTAATGATCTGTTCGGTTGTTGTCATGGTGTTTGCGGCCTGGGATGCACAGCCCTGGGACGCACCGCGACGCGGATCGGGCGATGCTGGATGGAAAATTCAATCGCGGCGTTGGCCTCTGACAGGTCAAACGTCCGTGCCACCAGTTCGGCGAACGGGTACTTGTGGTGACATCGGCTGATGAAGTCGATCGCGCGACGCAAATCGACCGGCGCGTAGTTGTGGACGCCGACAATGGACATCCACTTGCGAACAATGTTGGTCGGATCCAGCTGCACCGGCCGTGATTCCATCACCGAACCGACCAGGATCACCCGTGCACCGACATCGCCGATTCGACACGCCGTTTCGATCGCGTCGGGCGAACCGGAACATTCCAAGATGACATCGAAGGGGCCGTCAAGTGATCCGATCGAGTCGACCGCAATGGTGTCCGTGGCGCCAAACCGTTTGGCCAGCTCCAGCCGCTGCGGGTCGACGTCGCAAATCGTCACCTGCTTGGCCCCGGACTCCTTGCCCATGGCGACGGCCGTCAATCCCAGCATGCCGGCGCCGAAGATCAAAACGCGTTGATCGGAAACGTCGCCGGCCATCCGATACGCCGCCGCGATGGTGGACGTCGCACAGTTGATCGGACTGGCCACTTCGTCCGGCAACTCAGCCGGCAACCGGGCGATCGTCGTGCCGCGTCGCAGCAAAATGGACTCGGCCAGCCCGCCGCTGAGCGCCTCGCGCCCGGCGGCGACCGAATGGCCGTATTTCACCAAGTGACGACACTTCTGCGGCATGCCCGATCGGCAGCGGTCGCAATCAAAGCAACTGACGCAGACCGACCACGTGACGCGATCGCCGACTTCAAGCGGTTGCCCCTCGACGTCCTGCGGAACGGGTTCGGCGAGTTCGACGATTTCACCGACAACTTCGTGGGCCAAAATCGATGGCGTCGGTTCGATTCGCAACCCTTTTAGGGTGTGAAGATCACTGCCGCAGATCGTGCAGAGCCGGATCCGAACCAGTGCTTCACCGGCCAACAGACTCGGTCGCGGAAACGTTTCCAATGCAAGCGGTTGGCCGGCCCGATGAAAGACCGCCGCTCGGCAAGTCGACGGTTGACTCGACGCTTGCATCGGTGCTGGCGTGGAAGGGCGACGTTCAGGCATTGCCGCCCCCGGCTTCCACGGTTTGCACCGGTTCCGCATGCGCCGCCATCGGATTCCGTTCGCCGTCGACTTCCACGCCGTCGACTTCAATCACGGTGCGGAAATAGCGTAGGGAGAAACACAAGGCGGCGACCGAGACGAAGCTTGAAACCAGCAGAAGCATGCGAAACGACGGCAAGACGGAATCCGGAGACGGGAGCGTCATTCGGATCGACAACACGACGGCGTACCCCAAGTAACCGACGGCGTCGGCAACATACATCAAAAACACGACATTGGCGGGGTGACGGGACGCCGCGACCAGTCGTTCGAAGACGGTGGTGTGAAACGCAACGTAGGGGACATACATGCCCACGCCGCACGAAACCATGAACATGAACGGGGAGATCAGGCCGCCGGACTGCAAGATCGCCGACGCACCGACGATGGCGAACGCACCGCACATCAAGATCGTTACGATTCGAACGGCCGCCATGTTGTGCCGGATCCAAACCGCAAAGGCGTTGAACACCGTGACCAGCAGTGCGACAACAATTTCGGAACGCGCGAAAACCGAAGGCGTTTCGCCGACCCCGAGGTCGCGCCAGATTTCCACCGCGAAATCGTCTCGGACGGTACGAATGACGGTCAACGCCACGTAGACGAAAATCAACAGCGACAACCCCGGCCAATACTCCATCCAAAATCGACTCCGATCCTGCCGCGTCATCGCATCTCTATCGCTGCGATGTCGGCGATCCGTTTGATCCGGAGGCGGTGTAGACTGGAGCAACCAGACCGAAACCAGCAGCGGAACCAGGAAAATTAGCCCGACGAGCATCGGCATCTGAAACTCGCTGACGCCCCAGTCCTGGATGACCCAACGTCCGATCGACTTCACCACACCGGACGAAATGATAAAGCTCGCACACAGCGCCGCCGAAAGCGCCTCGGTCTGTTTCCTGCCTTCCAAGTAGGCCAGGACCAGCCCAAACACCATTCCCAACGGAAAGCCGTTCAAGAACAACAAGGGCGCCTTGAACGTGAGCGGCGCATAGGCAAATCCGACCAGCGCCAATTCCGCCGTCAGGATCAGCCCCACGATGGCGATGGCACGCCGATGACGCGGCATTTCCGAGACGACTCGAATGCCGACGAATTTCGAAATCATGTAGCCGGCCAGTTGCGAAATGACCAGGACCGATTTCAGCCCCATCCCCAACAGTTCCTGACCCTCGTACGTTCCGGCGGTAAAGGGTTTTCGAAACGCGTACATGCAAAAGTACGTGCAGAACGCCGCGACCGCGGCCAGCAACAGTCGCGAACGGGGATTACTGCCGTCGGAAGGAGCGTCTGCCGAGGCGATGTCAGAATCGGTGGAGGGCACGGCAAGAAACTCGGTGGACCGGATTGATCACGTCGATGTCGCGACAACCGCTCGAATAAAAAGGGATACGTCCGGCCCACAGGATACCGTATCGGGATCAACGGTCACCAATCGAGCGTCCCCGGAAGGAACTCATTTATCAGTTCTTCATAGAACGGACGCAAGGCATCCACGTTCGGCCGGCTATCGCTTTTGGTATACAGGTCATACGGGTTGAAAGCCCGCACCCATTTGAACATCCGATGATCGTGATCATTCATCAGATGGTCGTACGCCGATTCTCGGTGGCCGGGATAAAACGAATGGTAACGGATGATCGCCAGTGCTTCGGCGGGCAGCCGATCCTTGACGACCTGGTACAAGTACTCGTCGTGCCCCCACGAAAGGAACACGTTGTCGAGCCCGACGCCGGGCGAATAGACGCCGTACTCGGTGTTGTACCGCTGGTCGGTCGAATCGGGGTTCTCGGCAAAAAATTCCGGAAACACGATCCGCCCAGAGAACCGGCAACCTACCGGAAACGTGTCTCCAACCACCGCCCATTGGGGTTCACCGAACAGGCACAACACCTTGCCGAGATCGTGGATCAACCCCGTCAGGACAAACCAGCGCGGATGGCCGTCGGCGCGAATCGATTCGGCGGTCTGCAACAGATGCTCGATCTGAGAAAGATCCGTGTCGGGATCACTCTCGTCGACCAATTGGTTCAGATACTCCATCGCTTCCCAGACCGTCATCTTGCAATGCCGCAGCGGAAGGAACTGTTCGCGTTTCTGTTGCACAAAATCGTAAGTCTGATACCGGTGGTTCAGCTGATAAAACTCACGGACACCCGGCTTCGTGTCTTCACCATAATTTCGAAACTCGTCGGTCGGCTTGTTCGGTTCGGGATAGCGACGCACCAGATCCGCCTCCCAGTCCTCGAGATCCTCGAGCGGTTTAGCCGGGTCGGTGCGGTGATCGGCGGGGTTGGATGGCACAGACATCTTTGATTGCGAACGGGGGGCGAGAACGTACATGGAATCCGTTTCACGGCGGATTCAAGTTTACACCGAAGCCGAGCGGCGAACACGTGTCGTGCACGTGCGAGAGGCTTCCAGCCTGTCAAATCCGCGTACCTGCCTTGATTTGGACATCATCATCCTCGCGAGTAAGACCGATGGGCCGTTAGAATCGTAGCACCTCAGGGAGAAAAACAATGCGTGAACATGGCGACTACGAATCCTATCGTGGCATCCCACCGCTGGCCGGACTGTGTTCGATGGCGCGTGCGGTCGACGGCGATTGGGATCTGGATCAAAGCTTGCGACGGCTGAAACGACTTCACTACGTCCTGAAACGATTGCACGAGACGTTGACCGCCAAGATCACCGCGGAGCCGATTTACGAACTGAAGACGGCGTTCAGCTACCACGCTTACCTGTGTGCCGAACAGGTGACGTTGATCCGTCGTCGCGTCGGTGAGATGCGCGAGCCGCCGCTGGGGCTGGATGTGATCCCGGATCCGGCGCTCGAGCGTTTGATGGATGAAGTCGTCGCGGCGCCATCGACGCCGGAATTGCTGGCCGGTCTCTACGGCGTCGTCTTGCCCGCGGTGCGACAGGCTTGCCGGCGATTGCAAACCGACGCGCATCCCCTGGCCGACGCGCCGACCGTTCGCGTCGCCAAACTGATCGCGTTTGAACTCGAAGACGTTGTCCGCTTCGGCGCCGAAGCCCTCCGCTGTCTGGACAGCGATTCCCAGCAAGCCGATTCCACGCAAGTCGATCGCGAGCCCTGGATCCGACACTTGGAACAGTGCCTGCAAGCCGCCGGCCAACTCGACGGCGTCGAATCGGCCGACGAAGCGGTCCCCGAACCCTGGCACAGTGCCCAACCCTACCAGTACGACAAAGAACCGCGCCGCGACGAACGCTTTTGCGATTGCTACAACGCCGGCGTCAACCCGGAAGTCTTCTTGTACGACGAACAATTCTCGCCGCAAGACAAGACGCTGATGATGTACTACAAACGGCTTCGCGAAATCGATGTTCCGGAAATGATGGCCAGCATCCTGGTGGAACTGCGCGCAGACGAACCCTGGGAATTCCACATGGAGATGTCACGCCAACTGTGGGACGAAGCCCGTCACGCGATGATGGGCGAAGTCGGCTTTGTGGCGTTGGGAATCGATTGGCGTACGATCCCGATCAATTTCACTTGGTCGCGCAATCTGAATTTGCAACTCGACGCCCGTCAACGCCACGGAGTTTTGTTCTTCATCGAACAGAACCTGATGCCGCGCAACGGAAAACGTTACGAATGGGAAATCGCCAACAAAAGCGGTGATCCACTGTCGGCCCTGTTCCAAGATTTCGATTGGGCCGATGAAGTCTTGCACGCCCAAATCGGCCGCCGTTGGTATGTCCCGAGGTACACGACGCTCAAGGAGGCGCTCGACTATGGCGATGACTGTTGGTCCAAGGTGCTCAGTCATTGGAAATCGTACCGTGACCAAGGCCTGACGCAGCATCGCAATTGGTGGCCCGAACTCTACGCGAAAGCCTGCCAGATCTGGGGCAAAGATCCAGATCCACATGCGTTGGAGTTTCACGCGACGTATGAAGACACGCGGGCCGATTTGGCGAAGTTGGAGTAATTCTCGTGACGACTTAACTCGTTACGAGGCTCCGCCTCGTAACGCACTGCTCGCGAGGCTCCTGCCTCGCTACCGTCGGAGGCGGGAGCCTCCGAAACCCCGCGTTCCCAGGCCGGAGCCTGGGAACGAGTGTCACTCGGAACGACTTAACTCGTTACGAGGCTCCGCCTCGTAACGCACTGACTCGCGAGGCTCCTGCCTCGCTACCGTCGGAGGCGGGAGCCTCCGAAACCTCGCGTTCCCAGGCCGGAGCCCGGGAACGAGTGTCACTCGGAACGACTTAACTCGTTACGAGGCTCCGCCTCGTAACGCACTGACTCGCGAGGCTCCTGCCTCGCTACCGTCGGAGGCGGGAGCCTCCGAAACCTCGCGTTCCCAGGCCGGAGCCCGGGAACGAGTGTCACTCGTAACGACTTAACTCGTTACGAGGCTCCGCCTCGTAACGCACTGCTCGCGAGGCTCCTGCCTCGCTACCGTCGGAGGCGGGAGCCTCCGAAACCCCGCGTTCCCAGGCCGGAGCCCGGGAACGAGTTTGGATGCTACGATCTCCCCAGATCCCTCAACCACGCCACCAGATCGGCGAGTTCTTGTTCGCTGAGCGTTGTTTCCATCCCTTGGGGCATGATCGAAACCGTACTCGGTGAAAGTTCCTCGATCGTGTCGCGCCCGATCACGATCGGATCGCCCGTTTGTTGTTGCAAGTGAATCGAGTCGGCCGTCTCGCGAGTGATCACGCCGGAATAGACCTGACCGGAATCGGTCAACACCGTGTGCGATTCATATTGCCGCACGATACTTGCCGACGGAAAAACGATCGACTCCATTAAATCGTGCACCGACCGGTTGGCTCCGATCGTCGTCAGATCGGGACCGATCGTCCCACCAACCGCTCCCACGCGATGACACGTGGCACATTTCGATCTTTCCGAAGCGAACACCGCTCGACCACGCTCGGGATCGGCGGCTTGCACCAGCGGAATCAAGCGGTCCAGTTTTTGAACGCGTTGATCATCAAGCGATTGCAGCCGATCGAGCAATGCGTTTGCGCGGGGCAACAGTTCAGCGGGGAATCGCTTGATCACGTCGGAGACCTCGGTGGCGGGAAGGCGATCGAAGCTGCGAGCCGTTTCCAGCGCGTCCAACAGGACTTCGGCGACGTCGACCGGAAGCGTTCGACCATAGGGCCGGATCAAGTCTCGCAGTGCGGCCGGGCCGGCAGCCGACAAGTAGGGCGCCAACGTCTGCAACTGATCCGACGTCAACCGAGACGTCGCAATCATCTGCGCCGCCTGGCTGGCTTCGGTGGGCGCGCCGCCGCGGAGCAGTTCCAGCAAAATCGCCAAACGGTCGCCGCTCAGTGATGCCGCGTTGTTTTCCATCGCCGCCAAGGCACTGGCGCGTTTGATCCCCGATTGCGTTTCGTCACGACTGATCGCAACCAATGTTTCATCGAAGGCGTTGGTTCCGATGGCAGTCACCGCGGCGATGGCGAGCCGCGCGGTTTCCGTTCGGTCGGACCGCAAGGCGCGTGTCAACGGTTCCTTCCAACTCGGATGCAGACTCGGGTTGTCGCTACGGCCGATCGCGGTCAACAGCAACTCGCGAGACGGGGCAGGCTCCGCATCGTCGAGTCCGCGCCCGAGCGCCCGCCCGATCTCCGCCGCCACGGGCTCGGTCGCCGCGAAGGCGGAGGCGAGTTCGATGATCAACGACGCGTGGGTCGCCGACGCATCCGGCTGGTCCAACCAGCGACGCATCTGCTCGGCGACCAGCGTTGCCGTCCCGGCGAGTCCCGCGTCTGGATTCTCGCTGAGTTTTGCGGCCCGCGCCCGCCGTGAGAGGATTCCGACCGCTGTCCGTCGCAGATCGACGTCGTCGGTGTTGAGCATCTCGGCGATGGCGTCAGACGAAACGACGACGTCATCGGTTTGATCGAGGACGACGACGCAAACTCGCCGTACACGCGGTGAAGCATGACGCAATCCCATCTGCAACGCATCGAGATCGTTGATTTCGATCAGTGCGTAGGTGATCGCGTGTTCGAGTGATCGATCGAGTTGACGGCCTTCGGCCAGCGCGGCGATCAAGGCGGTAGCGGCATCGGCCTGACCGATACGGCCGAGTGCTTTGGCGGCTTCACGGCGAACCGGCGCCACATCGTCGGCCAAACGTTCGATCAACGCAGAAACCGCGTCGGCGTCGGGGTAGGTGGCGATCGATCGGCAGGCGATTTGACGGACGCTCGGATCGCGATCGTCCAGGGCAGTGCGAATCGCCGCTCGGGCGGCACTTAACGAGCCATCGTTGCCCACGATTCGCGTCAACGCCCAAAGCGCGTTTTGGCGGACCCGGATGTCGCTTTTCATCGATCGCGCCAATGCCGGCACGATCCGCTCGCCCCGCCGCGCACATTCACCGATCGCCCGATCACGCACCCGATAGCGCGTGTCATTGAGATGCTTGATCAACGCGGCGTCGGACAAAGCCTTCCAATCGATCCGCTTGCCCCAGGGATCCACTTGCGTCGTCATGCCATCGCGGCGAATCCGATAGATGCCTCCCAGGACATCGGGTTTTGACATTTGAGATGTCGGGCAACCGCGATAAAACCATCCGCCGGTATCGACAACCAACAAACTGCCGTCGGCGTCTTCGATCACATCGGTGGGATGGAAATCGTCACTCGTCCCTGCCAGCAACTCTTGCTGGGTTGCTTGAAACGTCGATCCATTCCGCTGCAGTTGCACACGAACCACTTTACCGGAATTGAAGAACGTTGCGAGGAATTGATCACGCCATCGATGGTCGATGACGCCGCTGCGGTAACGGGTGATCCCCGAGACGGCGACATGCCCGAAACGATGGATCGGACCGAGCAAATCGCCGGTGACGTTTAATTCCTCCAACACGCGTTCTCGGTGGGGGTAGGCGCCTCCGTAAAGCCAATGCACCAGTGCGTCAACGCGCGGGCGGTTGTAGAGGATATTGACGCTTCCGATCATCTCGCCTTCGTCGGTAAAGTCGACTTCGACCGGATTGTCCATGCCGCCGCCACAGTGAATGCGGACGTCCGAACCATCGGTGCGACAGGAAAACAAATACGAACCGTTGCGTTTGCTGGTGATGTTGCCGTCGTCGTCTTTGAATTCGTGGCCGTGGTACCCGTCGCACCAGTACAAACGCCCGTCGGGTCCGAAAAAGCATCCGTGGATGCTGGCGGCGTTGCCGGTGTAGCCGAACTTCGTCACGATCTTTTCACGGAGATCGGCGACGCCATCCTCGTCGGTGTCTTCCAGTCGCCAAATGTTGGGCGGCGAGGCGACGTACAACGCTCCATCGTGCCACACGCCTCCCATCGGGTACGTCATCTGGTCGGCGAACACCGTCGACCGATCAAAGCGTCCGTCGCCGTCGCTGTCTTCGAGCATGCGGATGGAATTGGGCAACTGTTCCTCAAGCTCGTCCGCGCTCAGGTTGACCCCGGCGTTGTTGCAAATGAACAGTCGCCCCCGATCGTCCAGACAGCCCATCGTGGGATGCGTGACCAAGGGAGGCCCGGCAACGAGTTCTGCCGAAAACCCTTCGGGCAATTTGATCTCCGCCGGTTGAAAGCCGGCCTGCAATGGCGGCGACGGAACCGGTTCGGACTGCGCGAGTTCTTCATCGATTCCGACGAAGAGTCTGGTTTGTGAACCGCCCCCGTTCCACATGTCGTATCGCTCCACCGCGTGGCGATCGAAGAACTCATCGAGCTCACCTTTCAGCTTTGCGGCTGTTGCACGATGCGTCGCGTCGTGGACCAGATTATGAAACTCGTCGGGATCCGATTCCAGGTCATAGAGTTCGTGGGGTCCGTTGGGATGGCGGTGAATGTATTTCCAACGTTCGGTGCGAATGCAACGCAGCCCTTCGAACTCGTAGAAGACCGGTTTTTCAGGCCCCGCCCCATCCGATTCGCCGGTCAGGACGGCGCTGAAATCATGACCGGGCGATGGCGGACTGGAGGGCATTTTGTCCGCCAAATTCAGATACGTCAGCAACGTGGGCATGAAGTCGTAGTTGGTGACCATCCGATCGGATTGGGCGTCGGATCGAATCCCGTCGGGGTGCCGCCAGATCATCGGGATTTGCATCATGCCGTCGCGGGCGGTGACGGGCCGCGTGTGGTCGCCCATACCGAAAAAGCCGCCGTGGCCACCGACCCAGCCTTGGTCGGCAACAAAGACCACGAGGGTGTTGTCATCGAGACCGCAACGTTTCAGCGTTTCCATGACCGTGCCGACGCCGTCATCGATGCCGCTGACTTCCGTTGCAACACGTCGGATGGAAACAGGGTTGTTGTGGTAATCGCGGTTACTGAATTGCCAAGGATGCGTCGGTTCGCGCGGGAACGACGACAGGTCTTTGTCGGCGTAGTAGTCCGCGTGGCGATTGCGACCTTCACGTAGCAGCAAACGACTTAAGGAATAGGGTCCGTTGTAGGAGAGGAACAGAAAGAATGGATCGTCCTGCTGCGACTGTGACTCGATAAAGCGAACGGCGTGCTTGGTCCAGAAATCGGTCAAGTACTCGGGCTCCTTGCGGATCTTTCCGTCTTCGATGATTTGCGCATCGTAAAACGTACTCGTTCCGCCGTGGGGCATGGTGATCCAGTAGTCGTCGAAACCTTCTTGGGGTCGCAGGTTGTCACCGAGGTGCCACTTGCCGACCAATCCGCAGGCATACCCCGAATCGCGCAAAACCTCGGGCAACGACGTCACTTGATCGAGCGTGCAACGAGCATCGGGACCGACTTGCAGACGCCCACCGCCCAGGAAGCAATGCACGCCGTGTTGCGACGGCAACAATCCGGTCAAAAACGTTGCACGGGTCGGCGAGCAAACGGGGTTGGACGCGAACGCGCGGGTGAACAACGTGCCTTCGGATGCCAGACGGTCAATGTTCGGCGTGCGGATGTCGCGATTGCCATAACAGCCCAGTGTCCATGCGCCATGATTGTCCGTCATGATCAGCACGACATTCGGGCGATCACCCGCGACCGACCGCAGCGGCGAGAGTGCTAAAACGAGCAGCAGGATGACGGGCAGGTTTCGCAGTCGCAGGCAGGGCATCGTAACGGACCGTTCTCTGGCAATGGTGGGACCAAGCAACACGCAGAGAGTTTAACAGCTAGACCGGCGACGCGATGATCACTTCGCGTTTTCCGCCCACCGGCCCCGGAACACGCTGGACCTGCCATCCGGCTTGTTCCAATGCGTCTCGAACGGGTCGACTGCAACTGTAGGTGGTCAGTTTGCCGGTGTCACGGATCGACCGACGCATGGATCGAAAACAGTCACTCGTCCAAAGTTCCGGTGCGCTCTCGCAACAAAACGGATCGTAGTAAATCGCATCAAATGGCGACCTCGTCGCGTCACTCCAATCCCGCACATCGGACACTTCAATGACGACCGTTCGACGTGCATCGAACCGCCATCGATACGTTCCCGGCGGAACCTCGTCTGGAAGCGAGCGGCGAAAGTCCAAATAGGCATCAACGAGGTCGGGACGCGCGGTCCAATCGCGAGGCTTCAAGTATTCCAACGTCGCCGCACTGATCCAGTCGGTTTCGATGGCGACATACTCCAGCACCGTGTCTCGGGCGACGGCCGCGTCGAGCGTCATCAACATCGCCATCGACGTTCCCAGGCCGATTTCCAGCACCCGGGTCTGCTTTCGGTCCCGCAGCCGGTCCAGCACACCGCTGTTGCGTAGGTAAACATGCCTGGTTTCCGACGCCGCGCCGCAGCCGCTGTGAAAGGCGTCGTCGCTGCCGGCACGCACCAACGTCAAGCTGCCGTCATCGGTCACCTGGACGATCAAGTCCTGGCGGTCGGTGGGAAACGTTTCGCGGACGGGGATCGGCATGCGGGGAGAAGGCTGTGGGTAAAAAGTGGGATAGGCTTCCAGCCTGTCATCGCGTGGGATAGGCTTCCAGCCTGTCATCCCGGAATCGACAGGCTGGAAGCCTATCCCACTTTTTCGTCGCGTCCTAGGCGATGCAGGCGACGCCGGCGTCGCAAACGGCTGTCGCCGGAACCGCGGGCACGGGCGTTGCCGGTTCGATCGTCTGCATCGGCATCGGCATGATCACTTCGGCGGCCGGGATCAGCCGCACATCTTCACACCGCGACAGGTAGAACTGACGCGGTTCTTCGCGGCACAGACACAGCGCCAAGAAGCGATCGCTGCCGACAAAACGAATCGGGCTGACGATTCGTCGGGTGCGGTTTCCTTTGGAATCGGAATAGACCATTTCGACGACAAAGGTTTCCGAATCGAACATGGCGCGTCGTAGTACGTTTTTCATGGCGTGTCCCCCTGAAGGTTGATTTGCAAACCGGACGCGGCAAATTGGGTCGGCCGAAGCGTCCGTCACGGGCAGTGGTTTGCGTGCGAAAGAAGTATCAGGGGGCGCCGGACACATTCGGTCACGCCAGCATTCAGTCACGCCAGTAGCGCCGCGATCGGATCGCCGTCGCCGCCGATCTTGAAGGGGCGTCCGTTCGGGGCGAATTGCTCTTTCTGCAGCGGCAAACCGGCCGCCGCAGCGATCGTCTTGTTGAAATCGCTGACCGAAACGTGGTCCTTGTCGACCGAAAATCCTTTTTTGTCGCTGGCCCCATAGACTTGGCCGCCCTTGATGCCGGCCCCCATCAACAGCGAACAAAACGCGCCGGGGTGGTGATCACGCCCACCGTTGACGTTAATCGACGGTTTGCGTCCGAATTCGGTCGTCAACACGACCAGGGTTTCATCCAGCAATCCGGTGCGGTGCAAGTCTTTCAGCAGGATTCCCAGCGCGGTGTCCAAGTGTCCGGCTCGATCGTTCAGCCGCGAGTAAATGTCCTGGTGCATGTCCCAGCCGCCGTAGGACACTTCAACATAGCGGGCACCGCCTTGGACCAATCGACGTGCCAGCAGACAGCCTTGCCCCAGCGTGTTGTTCCCATAGGCGTCGCGAACGGCTTGGGGTTCCTGTTTGATATCGAACACTTTCAAGTGATCGCTGCCCATCAGATTGCGGGCTTCATGGTACAGCTGGTTGTAGGCTTCGATTTTCGTGCTACCCCGATGCGAGGTCTGAAAATTGGTGTCAAAGCGTTCGGCCAACATCAACCGCCTGGCGAACAGTTCGTCCGGCAGGTACTTGGGCAGTTTGATGTTTTGAATCCCTGCACTGGGGCTGGCGACGGGAACCGGTGAAAGGGACGGTTCCAAGAATCCCGCACCGGGATGTCGGTTGGCGCTTCCGATCACGTAGTTGCCCGGCAGCTCGCGATTGAGTCGTCCCTGTTCGGCCAACATCCAACCGCCCATCGCCGGGTGCTGGATGCTGTTGATTTTCTTGTAGCTCGTTCGCATCAAATACTGGCCTTTCTCGTGAGCCCCGGTCTCGGTGCTCAGCGATCGAACGACGGCAATCGCGCCGGCCAGATACGCGAGTTTGGGAAAGCGGTCGCCATAGGCGATGCCGGGAACACGGGTCTGAATCGGCTTGGTTTCGCCGGCTTCGGGGACGCCCGTCTTGGGATCGAACGTGTCCAGGTGCGTCATCGCACCTTCCATGAACAGATAGATGATATGCTTCGCTTTTCCCGCCGCGGTGCCGGCCGCCTTGGCTTCGCCGAGTGACGCCATCGCGCCGGAACCGACGGCGCCGCCGAAGGAGACACCGAGGCATTGGTTGGCCACCTTACGCATGAAGTCGCGGCGGCACTCGTTGGTCGTTTCTGGAAGAGGCATATCGATCGCTTTTTCAGACAGGTTGCAGACAGAGAAGGTTTCAAACAGGGACGTATTCAGACAGGATGTTTTATTGCACGAACAAGAATTCGCGCGTGTTCAAGAGCGCCCAGATGATGTTTCCATAACCGACGTTGTCGTTGGGCGTCCGCGACAGTTCCTGGGCGGCCAGCAGTCGGTCTTTTGATACCGGTCGTCGCGCCAACACGCTCATAAAGATCGCATCGATTCGGTCGCGTGTGCTGTCGATCGCCAACACGTCGTCGACGATCGCCGAACCGCGTTCGAGCATCACGTGGGTGATCGGGCCGTTGAACATGGCCAAGATCTGTGGCACCGTCGCTTCTTTTTCCGCCCCGTCAATCGTCTCCCGATCGCTCTGTCCGAATTGACGCAAAAAATGGTCCGCACGTTGGGGCGCCGGCAGCTCGCTGGCCCGGCACAGGATGTTGCCCTGGTAGGCGTGTTTGTTCAATTCACGCTTGTAGGCCGACAGGAAATACGTTTTGGCAAACCGCTCCGATTGGGATTTGGCTTGATCAAAGGTCAGGTTCGCAAAATCGACGTCCAAGTACGGTTTCAATTCTTCGGCACCGGGACGTTGAAACGGCATCGGATTGCGGACCGCCAACGTCAACATCGAATCCCAGACCTGTTCGGCCGTCATGCGGCGAATGGTCGGGCCGGGAAAGTAGTAGGGCTCGCCGCTGGTCAAGGCATAGTCCGAGGCAACACTTTGGTAGGTGCGGGAGTAGAGGATGATGCGAATCAGGTCCTTCAGGTCAAACCCCGATCGCACCAGTTCCTTGCCCAGGTATTCCATCGCCGGCTCGTTCACGCAAGGATGCTCGTCGCGGAAATCGTCGATCGGTTCGACGAACCCGACGCCCATGAAACGCTGCCACAATCGGTTGACGATCATGTTCTGAAATTGTTGGTTGTCCGGGCTGGTCAACCAGGCGGCGAACTGATGGCGTGGCGAAGCGTTCTTTGCTTTGGAAGGAATCTCGCCCCACAAGACCGCCGGCTCGACCACCGATTTGGGCTTGGCGTCGGCGTAGGCATAGTCGTGGGGCAATCGCAGCGTCGCCTTGACCTCCGAAACGCTGTAGCTGTTCGCGCGGATCATCCGTTGGAACGCGCCGGGCACACGCCCCTTGTCGTAGTGTTTCCGAGCTTCGCTGATCATCGCGTTGGCGGGGTTCGTCTTTTCGTATCCCGGATCGCCACGCTTGATGCGTGTCCGTGTCCCGGCCGTCAACGCCGCCAGCTCGTAAAACTGATACTGGCTCCACTGGTCAAAGGGATGATCATGGCATTGGGCACAACCGATTTGGGTGCCCAAAAAAATCCGCACGGTGTTGTCGATGTACGGCAAGGGCATGCCGTCGTCACGCAGCTGGTAACCGGTGGCAGGGTTTTCCCAAACCTTGCCGTCGGCGGTCAGCATCTCGTAGACCCACTCGTCGTACGGCTTGTTCGTCCGGATCGCGTCTTTGACGTACGCCAGAAACGGCTCGGCCACGATGTTGGGCTGGGGACGCTCACGCAGCCGCAACGTGTCGGCCCAAAAATTGTACGTGTGGCTGACGTAATCCGGGCTGCCGAGCAACGTGTCGATCAGCTCGATGCGTTTGTCGGGGTCGTTGGAATCCAGAAAGGCTTGGGCTTCGGCGAGCGTCGGAATTCGTCCCGCAACATCCAGGTAGATCCGCCGCAAAAATACGTCGTCTTCGACGTAGGGATTCGGCGACTGTCCCAGTTCGGTCAGTTTCCCCTCGATCAGCGAATCCAATTGGGCGGCGGCCAGCTCCAGTTCCGTCCGTCGCTCGCGTGACGCCGGTGCGACGTCCATCAGATGCGACGGCCGCGTCCGCACACTTTCGGGAAGCCGGATCTTTGGGGGGGCGGGTTTCTTCTTCGGTTTCGGTTTCTGGGCCGTTGCCAGCACGGGCCAAAGGCTGGAAATTGTGAACATCAGAACCAGCAACGAAATCGGCCGTCGAATTACTGTGGAGTACATCGAGAATCGCGAATGCATGAAAGCCAGACCTAGCCGTGTTTTGAAGAGGAATCCGTCACCCTTGAACGGGCCAAAGGGACAATTTGTACCCCATTTTAGCTCATGGCAGGACGAATCCCCAAAGGATTCACGCCGCCCCGCTGCCGAGGGGCCATGGACACGGCACAGAGCTCCCGCGTCAGACGTCACCCTCCCTGGCAGGGAGGGTCGAGCGGAGCGAGGGGAGGGCTTCCGGCATTGATGCTCCATCGTGGCTAGCAACTCTGGCGTTGCAACAACCCTCCCCTCTCGGAGCGCCTACTCCTCCGCGACCCTTCCGGAGGACGTCGATTGTCTAAGTGGCGGAGTTGATCGTAGCGGAAGTCGTCAAGACCTTCGCAAGCCGCCGGCCCTCTCTGGCGTTTGCTTGCTGCGCAAACGCCGTCTCTCCCAGAGGGAGAGAATCTAAATCGGTTGCCAAGTCCTGCAGCAAAAGTAGCGACGTCCCGAGGGGAGGGTGAATTCGACGCTTGCGACTTGTGTCGACACCAATGCCCAGGCTGGAGGATCGCGAAGAAACGCATCTTTCGAGCGCTCCCCCCGCTGTGCTACAACCGGTGACATGTTGGGAGAAATTAAAGTTGGCCGATGTAGCCGCCAGTGCTACCGCGAAAAGCGACCGCTGAAAGACGGCGAGTGGTACTACAGCGTCGTGCTGCAGAACGACGACGAGGATTACGAGCGCCGCGACTACAGCGCCGAGGGCTGGAAAGGCCCCCCCGAAGGCAGCCTGGGTCATTGGAAATGCCGGATGCCGGTCGCCGGTGAAAAAAAGCTGGTGCTGGCGCCGCGCGCGGTGCTGATCGGCCTGTTGCGTCAGATGGAAGACATGCCCGAACAGGCGAAGACGCGGTACCTGTTGGCGCTGATTCTGCTCCGTCGACGATTCGTCCGCGTCATCACCGGCCCACCGCTCACCGCCGGCGATCCCGACGGGCCGGATTCAGAAACGGCGGGACCGAAGCTGATGCACTTGGAAGTCGTCGAAGATGGTTCGACGATCGACGTGGCGGAGTGCCAGATCGCCAAGCGTGAAGCGGAATCGTTGAGCGAATCGCTGAGCGAGTTGTTGTATTGCGAAGCGAGCGAAATTCAACAGGAATGATCGATGAGACTCATTGACGCAAGGATGCGTGCCCTGACTTGGCTGCTGATGCTCGGCGTCTGCTTCGTCTCCGGCGGTGCCACGTGCGCCCGACGCGACACCACGCTCCAATTGCCGCCCCCGCCACCGGTGCTGCCGCAAACGCCGAACCTGGAACTCGTCGCCGCGGCGGTCAATCGCACCTCGGCGATCCGAGAACTGTCCACCAACACCGCTTCGGTCGATGTCCTCAGCATGCCCGCGCTGCCGAAATTGTCAGCGACGATCAACCTGCGCAAAGAACGCGACTTTCGGCTCAAGGCAAATCTGCCGATCGTGATGGGATCCGGATTGGACATGGGCAGTAACAATTCGCTGTTCTGGTTCGAAGTCCCCGAGGGGATGAGCCGGCTGTTGTACTTCGCCCGTCACGATCAATACCGCCAACAACTCGACCGCGCCGTGCTGCCGGTCGATCCGACCTGGGTGACCGACGCGCTCGGTTTGGTGCAAATCGATCCCGCCCAAGTCCTCCAAGGTCCGGTCATGCGGCCCGATGGAAAGCTGGAAATTCGTTCTGCCCTGCCGATGCCCGCCGGAACGTTCCAACGCGTCTGTTACATCGACGCCGCCGCGGGACACGTGACCGATCAGTTCTTGTACGCTCCGTCGGGCGGTCAGCCGATCGCGGAAAGTCACGCGTCGAATCATCAGTTCTATGTCGAACACAATTGCTCGTTGCCGCACACCGTTCAGTTTTCGCTGACGCCTCGCGTCGGAGAGCCGTTGTCGATGCAGATCGATGTGGGCGTCTACGCGGTCAACCAGATCCTGAGCGGCGACCCGAACTTGTTCGTGATGCCGCAAGGTGCCGCCAACGCGATCGATCTGACCACCCTCGCGCCGGCCAGCGCCGGAGTCGTCGCACCGACCCACTATCAAGTCCCCGCCAGCTACCAAAGCGACACCGCCGGCCCGATGCCCTACCGAGGCCTGGTCCGCTAGCGCCGCACCAAAGCGCGTCCGACACCAACTCAGGCCATTTTGCCTATTCCTCCAAAAAGGTGTCGGACACCTTTTTCAGGTCCTTTGATGCTTCGATCACTCTTTCCGTTACTCGTCTTGTGCTGCGTTGTTGGTCGCGTCACAGCGGCAAACCCGGACGCACCCAACATTCTCTACATCTTGGCGGACGACCTCGGTTACAGCGACCTGGGTTGTTACGGCGGCGAGATCAACACGCCGGTGCTCGATGCGCTGGCCGCCGGGGGCGTGCGACTGTCGCAGTTCTACAACACCGGTCGGTGTTGTCCGTCCCGCGCCAGTTTGCTGACGGGCCAGTATCCCCATCGCGTCGGACTGGGCCACATGACGACCAACGATCTGGGACGCCCGGGGTACCGCGGCGTCGTTTCGGCAAACGCGCAGATCATCCCGCAAGTCCTGGCGTCGGCGGGCTATCGGTCGTTCATGTCGGGGAAGTGGCACCTGGGCACCGATGACCCGACGCGGCATGGATTCGAAGCGTTTTATGGAACGCTGGTCAGTGCGAAACGTTTCTTCGACCCCGACCACTTGATTCATCGCCCGGTCGGCAAGTCGACGAAACGAGACGCAAGCGACGAATTCTACGCGACCGACGCGGTCACCGATCACGCGCTTCAATGCCTCTCGCTGGCCCGCACCACGCCGCAAACACCTTGGTTCGTGTACCTGGCCTACAACGCGCCGCACTTCCCCTTGCATGCGCCCCGCGATGAGATTGCCAAGTATGCCGATCGGTACCAAGACGGCTGGGACGAACTGCGTGCCGAACGTTTAACACGAATGAAAGAACTCGGAATCGTACCCGATGAGACACAATTGAGTGCACGTTCTCATTGGCGCAATTACGGCGAAATCAAAATCGGCGTGAACCCGGCTTGGGAAAGCCTTTCCCGCGACCGCCAACAGGACCTCGCCCGACGGATGGCGATTTACGCGGCGATGATCGATCGCATGGATCAACAGATCGGACGCGTCATCGATGACCTGAAAGACGCCGGCGAACTGGAAAACACGCTGATCGTTTTCACGTCCGACAACGGAGCGTGCTTTGAATGGGATCCCTTCGGGTTCGACATCGTCTCCAGCAATCAGAACATTTTGCATACCGGGGCCATGCTGGATGAGATGGGCGGGCCGGGAACGTTTCACAGCATCGGATCCGGTTGGGCGAACGCCGCCAACACGCCCTGGCGATTGTACAAGCACTTCAATCATGAAGGCGGCATCGCATCGCCGGGGATCGTTCATTGGCCGGCCGGTCTCACGCCCGCTGCGGGATCGATCGTCGACCGCCCGATGCACCTGATCGATCTGCTGCCGACTGCGGTCGCGGTTTCCGGAGCGACGTACGACGGCAGCATGCCCCTGCCAGGCATCGACCTGATCGACCAGATCAACCACTCACCTGCCCACGCCTCCAACACCGAACGCACACTGTTTTTTGAACACCAGGGCAATCGGGCGGTGCGTCGAGGGAAATGGAAACTCGTCGCGCTCGATGACCAGCCTTGGGAACTCTACGATTTCACCGTGGACCGCACCGAAATGAATGACCTGGCTGGCGAACATCCGAAGCTGGTCAAAGAACTCGGTGCGGCGTGGGATCTCTGGGGAGCTGAAAACCAAGTCACTCCGCTGCCGGATGATCTGCGAGTGAACTACCTGAAAGCTGATTGACCCGCGGAATTCGGATTCGGTCCGAAAATGGGTGACATGAGAACGATGAAGGAGCCGTAGGAAGATGGCAGAAAAACGTGGGGCAGAAAAATGAGTCGAAAAATGCCGGGGCTGCGGCTGTCGTTACTGATGCTGGTGTTTGGTGGTGTGTTGGGGATCGGGCAGCGGACGTGTTGCGCCCAGTCGTTCGATCGAACGCCCGACTTGCAGACGCCTGCGGTCAGCGATGGAAATCCGGCGGCGGGAAAACGTGTCAAACAAGTTCATCCGGATTACGCGGGCTCGAACGTCTATCACCTGCTTTATTTGCCGACGGATTGGCAACCGGGCCAGTCCTATCCGGTGATCGTTGAATACGCCGGTAACAAGTACCGGACCAGCCCCGGAACGGTCGAAGGCAGCAATCTCGGATACGGAATCTCCGGCGGCAAGGGTGTCATCTGGGTCTGCATGCCCTACGTGAACAAGACAGAAATGCGAAATCAGGAGACGTGGTGGGGCGATGTCGACGCGACCGTTCGGTATTGCGAGGACACCGTGGCGAGCATCTGTGATGACTTCGGCGGCGACGCGAACAACGTTTTCATCGCCGGTTTTTCCCGCGGAGCAATCGCCTGCAATTTCATCGGTCTGCATGACGACCAAATCGCGTCGCTGTGGCGAGGCTTCATCTGTCACAGCCATTACGATGGCGTCAAGTCATGGCCGTACCCCGACAGCGATCGAGCGTCGGCGGCGGAGCGGTTACGTCGACTTGGTGACCGACCCCAATTCATTAGTCACGAGCAATCGGTCGACGCCACACGACGCTATCTGGCGGACGTGATGCCCGATGGGAACTTCAGCTTTCAACCGCTGGAGGGCTGGGATCATACGGACACTTGGGTGTTGTACGACGTCCCGGAAAGAAAGGCACTGAGGGAGTGGTTTCACGCACAACTGCAGAGCGGTCAATCAATGGGACAGGCTTCCCCATAAGATGGACACTTCTCGCTGAACGCCACCACATTTGATTCAATACGCCCGTTGGACGACGTGGAAAGTGTCATAAAATGCGACATCGATCTCCCATTCCTTGCTAACGCCACTGTTCCGGGAACTCACTGATCTCGATGCCCCAGACCACCGGCAAAACCCAGTAGACAATGACCGTTAACAGCAGGATTGAAATCACGTTCATCCAGATCCCGGCACGTACCATGTCGGGAATCCTCAAGTATCCCGATCCGAACACGACGGCGTTGGGCGGCGTTGCGACCGGCAGCATGAAGGCACATGACGCGGCCACCGTCGCGCCGACCATCAACAAAAACGGGTGCACGTTCATCGCAACCGCCATCGACGCCAGGATCGGCAACAACATCGACGTCGTCGCCAGGTTCGATGTGATTTCCGTGAGAAAGTTGACCGACGCGACCAAGATCAGCACGAGCAACAGCATCGAGACGGATTGTAACAGCGTCGTTTGTGAACCGATCCAAACCGCCAAGCCGCTGGACGTGAACCCTTCGGCGAGCGCCATCCCACCGCCAAACAGCAAGACGATGCCCCAGGGAAGCTGTTTGGTGTCTTCCCACACCAGCAGTGGTTCGCGTTTTCCCTCGGCGTCCACCTTGCGACTGGGAATCAAGAACAGACACAACCCGCCGGTCATGGCAATGATCGTGTCATCGAGCAGCGGCAAAAGCCCCAGTTGGTTTTGAACAAACGAGCGGCTGATCCAAGCAATTGCGGTGATCGAAAACACCGCCAGCAGAAGTTTTTCTTCGAGCGAAAACGACTTCAACGCGTCGAGTTGCTTTTGAATTTCCTGACGCCCGCCGGGGAAAGATTTGTGGCGGAAATGAAAGGCGAAACGCGTCAGATAGACCCAGCAGAGCGTGAGCAAGATCAGCGAGATCGGCAATCCGAACTTGAACCACTGCAAGAAGCTGATTTCTACCCCATAAACTTCTTGAACCACACCGGCCAGCACCAAGTTGGGCGGGGTTCCGATCAGGGTCGCGATGCCACCGATCGACGCGCTGTACGCGATCGCCAACATCAATGCCTTGCCAAACACCTCGTTCTCGCCGGCATCGGTTTGTGGGTTGTCACGCAACTGGGCCACGATCGCCATTCCGATCGGCAACATCATCACCGAAGTCGCGGTGTTGGAAATCCACATCGACAACCCCGCCGTGGCGACCATGAACCCCAAGATGATGCTGGTGATGTTCGTCCCGATCAGGTGGATGATGTTGAGTGCGATCCGCCGATGCAGATCCCACTTCTCGATCGCGATCGCGATCAGGAATCCGCCGATGTACAGAAAGATGTAACGGTGGCCGTACTGCGCCGTGGTGGCCTGCAACTTCACTGCGCCGGTCAGCGAGAACAGCACGATCGGCAACAGCGCCGTCGCGGCGATCGGGATCGCTTCGGTCACCCACCAGACCGCGATCCAGCTCGTCGCGGCAAGCACCGCGTTGGCTTCCGGAGTCAACCCTTGCGGATGAAAGAACAGCAAGATCAAAAAGAACAGAACGGGCCCGGCGATTCGTCCGACAAGCTTGGCTGATAAAGTCATGGAGTGTGGTGGTCTCGCCGTCGAAATTTTCCTGCCCGTCCGTTGCCGTTGTGTTTGCCCGCCGCGCCCCAATGGATCTCCAGCGGCAACGACCTGTCCAGTGGTGTGTCTTTCGACGGCCCGGACACTTTATCAGATCGCGGCCATCAAGACACACGTGTCGTGCGGGGAAGCCATGGATCCCCGGCTGCTTTTCATCCGTGGGTACGCTCTGCCATCGGTGGGTTCATTCGAATCGGGCACCGGGCGCTGTCCTCAGCCTGGCGTTTCCAGCGTCGCGCTGCCCCCGCTTCGCCGAGCCCCATCGAGTCGCTGGGAATCTGGGGAGGGATGGCAGAATGATTCAAGGCAGAATGATGGACCGGTAGACTGTTGCCCGATGCGGATAGGAATGAACCGATTTATCGCCGCCCCCAGGCGGAGCCTCTGGGGCATTGCGTTGCAAGGCGGAGCCCGGCAACGAGGGGAGAAATCAAGCCTACGGCGCTCGACATCGGTTATCCTGGTTAGCCCTTACCTGCCTTTCCTCTCCCTGCCACGATTCAGCCCTCGCCCGATCTGCCGATGAAACCTTCTTGCGATTTGTTCTCGTTCACGATACGGGTCGTGCTCGTCGTGGCCATGTTGTCGTCCTCGATTGCCGCCGAGACGCCTTCGTCGCGGTTCCAAAAAATCGTCCTCAGCGAATCCTTTCACAGCGAGGGGGCCGACGCCGCAGATCTCAACGGTGACGGGCACCATGACATCGTTTCGGGCCCCTACTGGTACGAAGGCCCCGAATTCCGCACGCGGCATGCTTACGCAGCGGTCAAGGATTACTCGATCAAAGGCTACTCCGATCACTTCTTTTCCTTCGCACGCGATTTCAACGGCGACGGACACGTCGACATCTTCTCGATCCCGATGCCTGGCACGGCCGGTGTGTGGTACGAAAACCCCGGCGGCGAGGACCGATCGAAGGCTTGGAAGAGCCATCACGCCTTGCCGAGCGTGGACAACGAATCACCGACGTTTGCGGACATCGACAGCGACGGAATCGACGAACTGGTTTGCATTCACCAGGGACGCTATGGCTATGCCAAGCCCGACGAATCCGACCCGACGGCGGCATGGCAATTCACCGCTGTAAGCGACAATCGGGGCTACGGGCGATTCACGCACGGCCTGGGGGTCGGAGATGTGGACGGCGATGGAAAACCGGACCTGTTGGAAAAAGACGGCTGGTGGCAACAAACCGAAACGGCAGGCGGATTGTTCAAGTTTCACCCGGTAAAGTTTGCCGCATCGGGCGGTTCGCAAATGTTCGCCTATGACTTTGACGGCGACGGTGACAACGACGTCCTCTCCGTCCAAAACGCACACGGCTATGGATTGAGTTGGTTCGAGCGACGTGGCACCGGCGACGAGTTTCTGTTTGTCGAACACCCAATCCTGGGACGCCAACCGGCCGACAATCCGTACGGTCTGGCGATATCGCAAATGCACGCGGTTGCCTTGACGGACATCGACGGCGACGGCGTCATGGACATCGTGACGGGCAAACGGTTCTGGGCGCACGGCGGCAACGACCCGGGCGCCAGCGAATTGCCGGTGCTGTATTGGCTGCGTACCGTGCGATCCGATTACGGCGTCGACTTTCAGCCCCATTTGATCGACGTTCGCGTCGGCGTTGGGACTCAATTGACAACCGCGGACATTGATCGCAACGGTCACGTCGATGTCCTGGTCGGCAACAAACTGGGCACCTACGTGCTGCTCAATCGCGGCACGGCCGAAACGCCACCGACGCCGTCGACCGCCGCACCGCATCGGGTGGGCAGTGACGAGTTTAAGAACGCGGTCAGGACGACGGAGCCGCTGACGCCTGAAGAAGAACAACAGACCTTCGTCCTGCCGGCGGGGTTCAAAGCCCAACTCGTCGCGGCCGAACCCGAGATCGCCAAACCGATGAACATGGCGTTTGACGCCAAGGGACGGCTGTGGGTCAGCAGCAGTGTCGAATACCCGTTTCCCGCCGCCGAAGGAAAGGGGCGTGACACGATCAAAATTCTGGACGACACCGACGGTGATGGTCGCGCCGACAAAATCACCACCTTCGCCGACGGACTGAATATCCCGATCGGATTGTATCCTTATCGTGACGGCGTGATTTGCTACAGCATCCCCAATATCTGGTTGTTGCGTGACACCGATGGCGATGACCGATGCGACACGCGCGAAGTCCTTTACGGCCCGTTCGACTACTCGCGTGACACGCACGGCATGTGCAACGGATTCACCCGCGGATTCGACGGCTGGCTGTATGCCTGTCACGGGTTCAACAACCAGTCCTCGGTGGCCGGCAAAGATGGCAACCACGTCACGATGCATTCGGGCAACACGTTTCGCATTCGCACCGATGGCTCGCGGATCGAACATTTCACCGACGGCCAGGTCAATCCGTTCGGGATGGCGATCGATCCGAACGGCGATTTATTCACCGCCGATTGCCACACCAAACCGATCACGTTGCTGATGCCCGGCGGCGTTTACGAGGGTTTCGGCAAGCCCCACGACGGACTCGGTTTCGTCCCCAACGTGATGGATCATTTGCACGGCAGCACGGCGATCGGCGGGATTGCGTTGTATCACGACGATGCGTTTCCGCCGGTCTTTCACGGCAACGCCTTTGGCGGCAACGTGATGACCAGCCGGGTCAATCGCAACTCGATTCATCACAGCGGATCAACCGTTTCGGCGCGAGAAGAATCCGATTTCCTGATCTCCGGCGACCCATGGTTTCGTCCGGTTGATCTGCAGGTCGGTCCGGATGGAGCCCTGTACGTTGCCGATTTTTACAACCGCATCATCGGCCACTACGAAGTCGGACTCGATCACCCCGGCCGCGATCGCCATCGCGGCCGCATCTGGCGGATCGTGTATGACGACGATGACCGAACGCGTCGCGACGTGCCAGCGGTCACATCGATGCATCAAAAGATGCGCGATGGTGGTTCCCCGATCACGCACGCGATCGATCAATTGGATTCGGTGAATTTGACTCGGCGCTCGATCGCATCGGATCAACTGGTCGATCAATTCGGTGCGGAGGCGATCGAACCCGTTCGTCAAACGCTCGCGCGTTGCAAGCACCCCGACACCAAAATTCACTTGTTGTGGGTGTTGCACCGTTTGGCCGCGATCACCGACGGCGATCTGCAAACCGCTGCGCAGGATGCAAGCGCCCGAGTGCGGGCTCACGTGATGCAGATCATCGGTGCCGGCGGCGACGCAGACGGGTCGTTGCAGGAATTGCTGGCCGTCGGACTGCACGATTCCGATGCCATGGTGCGCCGTCGTGCCGCGCTGGCCACGGCGGTGTTTCCCTCGTTGCCGTTGACAACGGAGCTGATGAAAACGCTGCACGCGGCGCCGGCGTCGGATCCACACTTGAGGCATGCGATTCGCATGACGCTGCGTGATCACCTGAGCGATGCCGAACGATTTCGTGTCTTCACCGCGTCGCGATCGCCTCGCGACATAACGGCGGTCATCGATCTGTGCCTGGGCATCAAAACCGACTTTGCCGGCGAGTTTCTGGCGGCACACGTGACCGAACTGCAAGGCTTGGCGCCCGATCAACTTTCCACCTACCTGTCCTTCGCGGCGCGTTACGCGTCGCCGGAACACCTGGGCACGATCGCACAGATGGCGCAAACGCGGTTCGCTGAAAACGCTGACTTCCAGGAGGAACTGCTGCGTTCGATCCAAACGGGACTTCGCCAGCGCGGCATCGCATCTCCGCCGGTCGTGGTCGCTTGGGCAACCCGATTGGCTCGGTCGTACCTGGGCATTCCTGGCGAAGGCGATACCCTGCCCGAAAGACCCCGGCAAATCGGTTGGACCTTTTTCCCCTACCCCGGAACACCCGACCATGGCAATCCGTGGGTGCTGTCGACGAAACGCAATGCTGCTGACGGTGAGCAAGCGTCGAAGCTACACAGCAGCTTTCCAAGCGGGGAATCAAAAACGGGGATCTATCGCAGTGACTCGTTTCGTCTGCCAGCGGAATTCTCGTTCTACTTGGCCGGCCACGACGGGTACCCCGACAAACCGATTCAGCGTTTGAACCTGGTGCGGGTGCGGGACGCCGCGACTCAAGCGGTCCTGCAAACCTGGAGTCCCCCGCGGAACGACACCGCGCAAAAGGTGACTTGGAACTCCGGCGAAGCGGCCGGTCGCGAGGTGTTCGTCGAACTGGTTGATGGTGATACGGCAGGGGCTTACGCATGGATGGCCGTCGGACGTTTTTCGGTCGACGGATTGAACCCGAGCAACGAGGTCGTTCGGTTCAGCAAGGCGGCCCGGCTGATCGGTGAGTTTCGCATCGGCGCACTCGCCGGCGTGGCAAAGCAGATTCTTGCGGACCCGGATGCCAGCGCCGCGTTGGCGGCTGAATTTGCCGCCGCGTTGGTCGCCTTCGATCCCACGCCGCAACGTTCCGCGGTCGCCGAGTCGCTCTCGATCAACGGCGTTGACCGCACCCTGCGTGGCGAATTGGCCAATGTTCTGTTGAGTCACAACGACGATGCGGTGGGCGAGACGCTTGGAAAAGTCACCAAGCTGGCGACCGCGGCGGAACAACTACGGATCGCCGGCAAGCTTTCCTCGGACCAAGCCGGCGTGGAAACACTCTTGATGCTGGTCGAAGCAGGCCAAGCGTCACCGCGTTTGCTGGTCGCTCCGGCGGTCCGCGGCAAATTGGAGAGTCTGGCGACGAAGGCACAATCGCAGCGGATCTCGGAGCTAACAAACAATTTGCCGAACGAAGATCAAACCTTGATCGCTGCGATGAACACTCGCAAAGCCGCATATCTGGTCGGCGGAGGTGACGCGATCGCCGGCAGCCAGTTGTTCGCCAAACAGTGCGCCGTGTGCCATCAAGTCGCGGGAAAGGGAGTCGCGGTCGGGCCGAACCTGGACGGCATCGGCAACCGCGGCTTGGATCGGTTGATCGAAGACATCCTGACCCCCAACCGCAACATCGATGCCGCCTTCCGCGCCAGCGTGGTGTTGACCGAGGACGGGCAAGTTTACAGCGGGTTGATCAAGCGGACCGACGGAACACAGCTGGTGATCGTCGATCAGACAGGTAAAGAAATCAGTGTTCCGGTCGATGAGATCACAAGACAAAAAAACGTCGGCACCTCGCCCATGCCGGCCAATTTTCATGAAACGCTTGATGAGGGGCAAACCAAAGATTTGTTGGCGTACCTGCTTTCGCTGACGCATTAGATCCCCGACTGATGTCTACACAAGTCGCAAGATCTGTAGACACCAATGTCTGACGCCTGAGGAAACGCTGTTGAATCATCCCACAAAACTCTTCGGTACGATCGGGCTGATCGCGGTCTACCTATCGGCTTCTTACTTCGTCGGTGAATTTGCGTACATTGCGGTCTTGGTCGTTCTGGTTGTCGCGTGGTTGTTCCGGATCACCTTTCCGCTGCTGTATCGGCTGGAACAGCAATTCAGCCGCAGGGAATCGCGTCAGGATATCGACCCGGACGAGTGATTCGGTCACAACCGAGTCGACGGATTCGATACGTGATGTGCAATCGGTTACGATGGCGAGTTGGCGGACTCATTTTGAGGTTCTAGGCAATTGCGGAGCAAGACGATGAATCGAACAGCAGGCACCCCGCGGCGAAGCTTCTTGGGCGTGTGTGGCGGTGCAACGGCGGCATTGGCATTCAGTGAGCTTGACATCATCAACCATTTGCCGCGTGTGAGCGCGGCCGAAGCGGCACTTGACCAACAAGCAGTCCGTTTCAGCGACGACATCGAACCGTTGGTGCGATTGCTCGAAGACACACCGCGCAACCGGGTCGTGGAAGTGTTTGCGGGCAAAGTCCGCGGCGGTACGTCGTATCGTGAAGTGTTGACGGCGTTGCTGTTGGCCGGCGTCCGCAACGTCGAACCGAGGCCGAGCGTGGGGTTCAAATTCCACGCGGTGCTGGTGGTCAACTCGGCGCACCTGGCCAGCTTGGCTTCGCCCGATCAAGACCGTTGGTTGCCGATCTTCTGGGCGCTCGATTACTTTAAATCATCCCAAGCCCGCGACGTCCGGGAAGGCAATTGGACGATGTCCGCGGTGAACGAAGCGTCGGTTCCGGCGCCCCATTTGGCGCGACAAGCATTGATCGATGCGATGGACAACTGGGACGTCGATGCCGCCGATGCCGCGGTCGCGGGATTGGCCCGGTCCGCCGGCGCGAACGAAGTGTTTGAATTGATGGCCCATTACGGATGCCGCGACTTTCGCAGCATCGGGCACAAAGCCATCTTCGTGGCCAACAGCTTTCGCACCTTGCAATGTATCGGCTGGCGATATGCCGAACCCGTCTTGCGTTCGCTGACCTACGCGCTGTTGAACCATCATGGGGAACCCAATCCGGCGACCAGCGATTTGGCGCCTGACGCGGCATGGCGGGTGACGGATGCGTTGGTCGACGGTTTCGATGATCGCTGGAACAGCGGCAAACTGGATTCGTCGGCCTCGCTGGCCCATTTGCAAACCTTGCGTGATGCCACGCCCGAACAGGCGGTGCGTGAGACGGCCAAACTGATTCAATCCGGCATCCATCCCCAATCGATCGCCGACGCGTTGTTCTTGTCGGCCGGTGAAATGCTGATGCAGCAACCGGGCATCATCTCGCTGCATTCGTCCACGACCACCAACGCGATGCAGTACTCCTATCGGACGGCCCGCGATCCAAAGACTCGGATTCGGCTGCTGTTGCAGAACGCCGCGTTCATTCCCCATTTCCGATCGTCGATGCAGTCGCGCGGCAAGGTGGCGACCCGCAGCATCGACCAGTTGCAACAGATGGATGCCCCCGAGCAGGCGACGTCGGTGGCTAAGATTTTTGAACTGATCAACGACGATCGTGAAGAAGCATCACGCGGCGCGATGGAGTTTCTGGCCGCCGGCGGTCAGGCCGACCAGATGATTCACACCGCCCGCCAATTGGTGTTCCTGAAAGGCAATGATTCCCACGACTACAAATTCAGTTCGGCGGTGCTGGAAGATTTTTATGCGGTCTCGCCGAATTTCCGCAACAGCTATCTGGCCGCGTCGACGTACCTGTTGCCCGGAAGTCGTGACCGCGACAACGGATTGGTCGATCGCATCCGCTCCGCGATCGGGTAACGGAGATCGTGCAAGAGCGGTAGGGCGCGAGCCCTCCGGTCTTTCACGATGCAACCGGACGGCTCGCGGGCTGTCGATTGAGTCGGGATCTGCTGAGTCAATGGTGAGCCGCTGGCCGTCAGGCCTCGGGCGGGCGCCAGAATGCCCGGCCGCTTACGCGTCGCGGCTCACTAAGACGACAGCCCGCTTGCGCCGTTCCGCTAACGGCTCCAAGGCCAAATGAGATGGTATTGGCCGTAACGCCACCGGCAAGCATGGTGCCGGCATCCCCGGGCCCGGAGCGCAGGCATGACGTAGGCTGAACCGTTCAGTCCCTCTCGGGCAACGCTTCACGATGCAACAAGCGATTCAATTGCTCGGAGAATTCGTGCAGATCGAGCGGCTTGACGAGCACGCAATCGGGGTGGCCGGCAGACGACAGATCACGATCCCCCATGTCGATGCTACCGGTGATCACGATCACGGGCGTTTCGGGTACGATCTTTTTGATCTCTTGAGTCAGCAGCAGACCATTCATCCCGGGCATATTCATGTCGGTCATGACCAGGTCATAGTCTCCCGCGCGGATCATTTCCAATCCGGTGACCGCGTTTTCGGCGCAATCAATTTGATAGCCCAAGGTTTGCATGAGCACCGTCAACGATTTGAGCCCTAGGACATCATCGTCGATGCAGAGCAACTTGATACCGCCGTGTCGATTCATCAAGTCAGCCGAATTTACCACCCCGAACTCCTGTCTCGGATCGCGTCGTTCCGAATGAATTGGACCGCGTTTGGGCGGCCGCGGGTAAGCAACCCCGTCATCGAAAAACAGTTCTCTCGAAGCTGTGATCATACCGTGTTTGTCGCGCGACTGTGACAGGTTTTTTATAATTCACCAGCGTCAATTGGTAATCACATTCTGTTGACTTCAGGCTCGACGACAAGCGGGCGAGCATCGTCGCAACTTATCTTACTCATTCCGGGGGGAAGTCGCCGAAAGAGCATGGCGAAGATTACGATCGGCATGGCCGCGGTTGTTGGACCGCGGGAGGGAAGCTCGTTGGCAGGTCAACTTTGTTATAGTGCAGTGGAAGTGAATACACCGCCGTCATCTCTTCGACACCTCATCAGTGCCATCATGATCTTCTCTTCGTTTCGGCATTCCGCGGGCAATGGTCTGCTTTTCGATCACCTGCTGCCCGAGCGATTGGCCATGGTGCCCGTGGCTGCATGCGTGGTCTTGATCGCATCCGTTGTGGGCCAATCCGCGCGCGGTGCTGTCACAGGCGTTCGACCGAACGTCGTGTTGATCATGACGGACGATCAAGGGTACGGCGACATGTCGTGCCACGGCGACCCGCATTTACAGACGCCGCACTTGGACGCCCTTCACGCCCAATCCATCCGCTTTACCGATTTCCATGTCTCGCCGTATTGCACGCCCACACGCGCGGCCTTGATGACCGGCCGCTACCCGGCTCGGACCGGCGCCTATCGCACCTCGTCCGGTCGCACGTCGCTGCACCCACGCGAAAAAACGTTGGCGGATCTATTTTCGCAAAACGGTTACTCGACAGGGATGTTCGGCAAATGGCACCTCGGCGATTGTGCCCCGTCACGTCCCATGGATTGCGGGTTTGATCGATCCGTTTGGCACCGCTGCGGCGGACTGACTCAGATTTCGGACTACTGGACGAACGACTACTTCGACGACACGTATCTGGTCGGAGATCGCTGGAAGCCATTCGAAGGCTATTGCACGGACGTCTGGTTTGACGAAGCGATGAACTTCATGAGCGAAGCGTCGCGCGATGCCGGCGGCAATAAACCGTTCTTCGTTTATCTGGCAACCAACGCGCCGCACGGTCCGTATCTGGTCGCTGACAAATGGAAACAGCCCTTTCTGGATGCGGGGCTGCCGAAAACCCAAGCGGCTTTCAAGGGGATGGTCGCGAACTTCGACTGGAACCTGGGGCGGTTGCTGCGTTGGATGGAAACCGAGCAACTTGCCGACAACACCGTGCTGATCTTCTTGACCGACAACGGCACGTCGGCCGGAACGATCTTTGGCAAGGGAGGACGCATCACCGGTTGGCCCGTCGACGCCCGCGAGAATGCCGGCCGACGTGGCGGAAAGAGTTCGGCGTACGATGGCGGCCATCACGTGCCGTTGTTCATCCGCTGGCCGAAGGGCAATCTGGGATCGCCACGCGGGATCGACACGCTGGCGGCCCACTTGGATTTGACGCCCACCTTGATCGATCTGTGCGGTCTGACCCGCCCGGCCGATTGGCCCGCACTCGATGGACGCTCGTTGGTGCCGCTGATCAGCCCTCTCAACCCAAATCGGCATGCCAACCCGGATTGGCCGGAGCGTGTGCTGCACAGTCAGATGCACGGCGGAAACGGCTACGTCAAACCGGGCGATCCGTGGGAAATCGGTGTCGCGATGACACAGCGCTGGCATCTCGTCGAAGGCCGCGAATTGTATGACATGCAGAACGACCCGACGCAGCGAAACAATGTGGCCGAGGACCATCCGGACGTCTTCGCGAGCCTCAATCAAGCCCACCTCGACTGGTTCGATTCGGTCAAAACCGGCATGCAACCGACTCGCATCTTGATCGGATCCGAGCGGGAGAATCCGACCCATTTGACCAGCCAGGAATGGGTGATGTCCGGTGGAAACCCGCCGTGGGCACACGCCCACGTCGTTAAACGGATGATCGCCAATGGTCCCTGGTGGATCGAAGTGGCCGAGGCCGGCAACTATCGGTTTTCACTTTCGCGCTGGCCGGACTACCTGGAGCGACCGATCGATTCCACCGCCGCCGGAATCGAGATCGCTGGTCGAACGATGGAGCGGCCGATCGAGGATCCCGGACAGGCAACGTCGGCCGAGTTCGAGTTGGAATTGCCGGCCGGACCGTGTGAACTGTCGACTTGGCTGGTCACGCCCGAGGGCAAGCGACACGGCGCCTATTTCGTGACGGTCACGCGTTTGCCCAACGCGGACGATCAGACGCCGGCGGTTCTTTGGACGCAGTACGGACTGAGCGACGGCACCGTCAAATTGACCGCCCACACCGACGCAAGTCCGCTCCATCCCAGCGATGCGACGGTAAGATTGCAGCTTTATCGTCAGAATCAGTGGTCGACCGAAGCGGAGGCACCCGTTGATCCGCTGACTTCGATGGCGACGTTCCGGTTGGAAGATTGGGATCCAACGCAGAGCGTGCCGTATCGCGTCGTCAGCGGACAGAGCCGTTGGCAGGGCGTGATCCGAAAGGAACCGACGGACCAGCCGGTGGTGAAATTGATGGTCGTGGCCTGCGTCAACGACAAGTTCTTTCCGTACACCGAAGCCGTCGCCCAAATGATCGGGCAAGCCCCCGACCTGGTGTTTTTTGCCGGGGATCAAATCTATGAAAGCAATGCGGGCGGCGAAGTGATCACGCCGCAAGACGAATCGGAAGTCGCCGCCGGGATGGCCAATTATCTGGCCAAGTGGCGAAAGTTCGGACTGATTTTTCGTGATCTGTTGAAAGACCGACCGTCGATCATGATCACCGATGACCACGACGTGTATGCCAACGATTTGTGGGGCGACGGCGGGCGGCGGATGACGGGCGACCGCACCACGGGCGGCTATCCGGCAGATCCGATGTGGGTCAATGCGGTCGAGTTGACTCAAACCGCCCATCTACCCGACCCCGCGTCTCCGGGCCCCTGGGGCGACGGCATCAACGCGTACTTCACGTCACTCGACTATGGCGGGGTCTCCCTGGCGATTCTCGAGGATCGGAAATTCAAATCTCCGCCCAGCGAGGTGCTCTCGGCGGCCATCGAGGATCCCGAATCCGATGCCCCCAATCGGACCCTGGAAGTCATCATGGATCCGGCCTTCGACGCGGCCAAGCTGGACCGGCCGGACCTGCAATTACTCGGTCAAGCCCAAGAAGACTTTGTTCGCACCTGGGCCCGACGGGTCGAGCAACGCAAACAGTTGGCCGCCGTCCTGAATCAGTCTCCGTTGGTCAACATCGCAAACTACGACACACGCTTCGGCGACATGGATTCCAACGGCTGGCCGCAATCGGCTCGGGACCGGGCGTTGCGAGCGATCGCGCCGTCACAGGCCGTGATGCTTTCCGGCGACATCCACTACGGAACGTTGGCACAATTAGCAATCGAGGACTGGGGCGATGGTCCGTGGTCGTTCTCGGTGCCAGCGTTTGCCTCCGAACAGAACCGCCGCTGGGGGCCGAGCGAGGCTGCCCAGGGCCGCGAAATCCCTGGGATCGAAGGCTCCGGGAACCACCACGACCGCTTCGGCAACAAGCTGACCGTTGCCGCCACCGCGCCGGGCAAGCAAGGCTATGGAATGGTCCTGTTCGACAAACCCAACAGCCGGATCACGCTACAATTACACACGCTGAATTCGGATCGCAAACCGGATCAGGAGCAAATCCCGGGATGGCCGTTGACCCTGGATGTCCGGCATCGACAAGTGGAGTGACGCGCAATGTTCGCAACCCGCAACGTCAACGCGGTGAAGCATTTTCCCCATGTGTTTCTTGAGGTTCTAGCGGCAGGGCGCGAGCCCTCCGGTTCTTCATCTTTTCCAAAACACCGGAGGGCTCGCGCCCTACCGCTAACAAGTGCTTCACAGCGTTACCGCAACGTGTGCGTAAAGGGAGTCAGAGCAGAATGATGAGTGAATCGGAAACGACAAACGCTTATTTCCTCTCGGATCTGCATCTGTTCTCCAATCGGTCGACCGGAGACCTGATCCTGCCGGAACTGCGCGACAAGGTTCGTCAGACGCACACGGTTGTACTGGGCGGTGACATTTTTGATTTCAAGTGGAGCACCCACGAGAGCGATGAGCGGTCGGTGGAAAAGGCCGTCGAGTGGATCGAGGACCTGTTGGAGCAAAACGCCAACTGCGAGTACCACTACATCCTGGGCAATCATGATTCACGCCCCGAGTTCGTCGAGCAATTGGATGCGTTGGCATCGCGACATCCAAATTTCACGCGGCATCGCTACTTCGCCCGTCTGGACAACTGCCTGTTTTTGCACGGCGACGTTGCCGACGGGCCGCTCGATCATGCACGATTGGATTCAAGGCGGCAGAAATTCGAGCGGAAGAAGAAAAAGACCGGGATGTGGCACGTCGCCTATGACATGGCGATTCATGCGCGGCTGCATCGATTGGTGGTGCTCTCGATTCGAGAGATGAAAGTGCTGCGGCGGATCAACGCGTACGTCGAACGAATCGGCCATGGGCTGACCGATGGCGTGACAGATGTCTACTTCGGACACACGCATGTCGATCTGGACGGCATTCAGTACCAGGGGCTTTGCTTTCACAACGGCGGCGCGGCCATCCGCGGCATGAAGTTTCGAATCGTCGAAACGACGCTCAGCGCGCCGGCCAGTGTGCGCGCCTAATTCCATGCAAACAGATCCAGATGTGCTTGGTATGCGACGTGCACCACAACCAACTCGGCGGCGCAGGACGGAGATGGATGCCTATCTCGCACATTAAGTCGAAGTTTTGTGCGTTGCTGCGCATCAAAGAGCGCTATAATCAACAGTCGCCGGTTTCGCTGGAAACGAACCACTGTCCCATGAGCATCCAATGGCAGTTACCAACGCGTTGAATGGTTCCACGCGGATCCATCCGAGTCTGGACTTGGCGGCAAAAGTGCTCGATTCGCTGACGGTGTCGTTGGCGGTGATTGATTCAACGGGGACGATTGCTGCGACGAACCAAGCTTGGGACGATTTTGCGATGCAGAACGGTGGCCGGCCCCCGGCGACCGGCGTCGGGGCAAACTATCTGGAAGTCTGCCGATCGACTCAGGGCCCGGACGTGTTTTACGCCGAACAGGCCTTCCAAGGAATCAGCGACGTGCTCCACGGCAAGCGACAGGTGTTCACACTCGAGTACCCCTGCCATTCGCCGACACAGCAGCGGTGGTTCATGCTGCATGCTTCACCCTTGAAAAACGATCCCGACAAGGCGGTGACGGCCCACCTGACGATCACCGAACGCAAGCTGGTGGAAAACAAACTGGTCGAGTCGACGCGGCTGGCGGCGATCGGTGAAGCGATGAAGGGATTGAGCCACAAGGGCCGAAACTCGCTCCATCGCGCCCAAGGTTTTATCGATTTGCTGCGGTATTCGATCGAGCAAGACGCCGAGGCGACAAAGTTGCTTGACCGCATCGAGCTCGCCCAACGACGCCTGGTCGGTATGTACCAAGAGGTCCAACGCTATGCCGAGCCGATCCAACTGTCGTTTTCGGTCGGCCGGTTGGACCACGTGGTCGAGGAGGCTTGGGCATCCCTTCCCCCTTTTGACGATCGACTGAAGCTGCAACATCTGTTGCAAGGGATCGATCTGGATTGCGAAATGGACCGAGACGCGATCTGGCAAACCTTGAAAATGATCTTGAGTAACGCGGCCGAATCCGGCTCCAAAACCACGCTGGTCGATGTTTCGTACCAGTCGGCTCAATTGAGCGGGCGTCCGGCGATCACCATGGTCATCAGCGACAACGGCCCGGGGATCCCTGCGGCGGATCAGGAAAAGGTGTTTGAACCCTTTTACACCACCAAAACCATCGGAACCGGCCTGGGCCTGGCCACGGCCCGCCGGATCGTCGAAGGGCACGCCGGCCGGCTGGTTGTCGGCACATCCGTCTTGGGCGGTGCGTCCATCTACTTGACGCTGCCGCTTCGTCAGATCGTACGCTAGCGGGCTGTCGATTGAGTCGGGTTCTGCTGAGTTAATGGTGAGCCGCTGGCCGTAAGGCCTCGGGCAACGTCGCAGTGCCCGGTCGCAGTGCCCGGTTGTTTACGCGCCCGCGACTCACAAAACCGACTGCCCACTAGCGGCCGATGGCGATTCCACGACGCTCTCGGAAACGACTCTGCAGCGAGGAGAATTGCTCGGCCGTCAGCAACGTCTGAGCGTAGTTTAGATTCTGATCATCGGCTGGAGGAAAACCCATGTGTGGTTCCAGCAGGCACTGATTGTGCTCAGCGTAGGCACCAAACATGGCGTTCCACCATTGTGCGGCCGGTCCGTCTCCATCGGGTACTACGACTGGCGATGGATTCGGTGGCATTGCCTGAACCGGCAGCCACGGTCGTTGCGCTGCGGCGAGATAGACGTCTCGTTGTTCTGCGTGATACCTCGAGACCTGCCAAAAAGGAGCGGCCTTGCTAATGGTAGCATGATCCATCTTCATCGGTGCCGGGCGTTTCCATTCCCATCGCAGATCGACGGGCCGTTGAATCGCAGCGGCTTGATATCCGGCATCCATGGCTTTGAAATGATGCTCGGCCGCGAGATTGCGAAAATGCTTTGCGCGAGTCCTCAGGCCGAGTATCGCTGCGACGATCGTCACCAAAATCAGCAGTGATCGCAACGAAAATGCAGTCCAACGTTTCGTACGTTCAGTCATCGGAGTGAGTCTGTCGGATAACCGGTTGCAAAGAGCTATTTGCGGAGCTTGGTGATGTCAATGAATTCTTTGCCGTCCCTGATCTCCATGCTGACATGCTGAAAGCCCTTCAGCTTGCCTTCGGCCTTGAATTCGAGTTCGCCCCAAACCTGTTTCGGTCCGTTCGGTTTTGCACCAATGTCGATGCCAAGTGCTTTCGCTTCCTTTCGGGTGACGACGTTGATTCCGATCATCGCATGGCTCGTTGTCGCGGTGCCTACAACCAGCAAGGCGATCGAAGTGAACGTGACGAGCGAAGGTCGAGAACACATAAGATGGTCCTTCTTTGGGTGGATGTACGGTTGAGCAACACAGGTTCACACCACGACGACGCGTGGGGTCCATCTTTGTTAGGCGCAAAATGCACACGGAGACAGTTTTTTGGTTTCTTCAGAACATCAGTGTTCAACTCGCACACGGGATTTGCCGAATGAGACGGCGTCAGCGAGATGATCCAATCGCCGGCATCGCACTGCCAACGGGGACGCACTGCCAACGGGGACGCACGTCAACCATCGTTCTTTGCCAATGTAATCGATCGGAATTGCCGTGGGCATCTCGCGTCCATCGCGCTGCCGTTTTCGCTGGACATCCGCAATGAAGCCTCAGAGGGACCTCAATTGATTTACTGACGCAATTCTCGTTCCACCGAGGCAGCGGTTTCACGCCAGCGGCGTGCCACAGCAAAGCTTGGGGTCGCGCTAGCGCACCCCAAGTTCCGGCCACCATTCGGCCGCCAACCCCAGCGGGGTTGAACAAGACGTTTTGCCGGATTCACGCAGGTTGTCCCCCGGATCACATCGCGTCATTTGTTGAACCCCGCTGGGGTTCCAGTTCCCATTTCAACACAACCCGGGGTGCGCTCCGCGACCCCGGGCTGTGTTGTGGCACCGCTCTGCGGTGTGGCGTTTCACTAGAAACGTAAACGCTCAGTAATACAATTGACGAAGATTGTGTCGGCCCGCTGGGCCTTGGGCATAACCGAGGGATCCACCCCCGGTGGCTGACACCACCGGCAGACACTCTACCGGCCCTCCGGGCCTGAAAGTCGTACGTAAAGACTCCAAGCTTTGGATGGGCACGCCGCCGACGTGAATTCGGGATGCGATGATCGCCCGCGGGTGGTTCTGATGGCGCGGTGGGCGCCGCGGTGTGTAAACTGTGTCTCGCATCACGTGCACCATGACAAACTTGCAACTCTTTCACACTTTGGCATTCCTTTCATGAACTTTGGATTTCGACTTTGTTGTTTGGCATTCCTTTCGATCGCAGTCTCTGTTTCCCAAGCCGCGCCGCCTGCGGGCTCGACGACCGAATCGCTGTGGCCCGACCTGCCGCCCGGCACCACACTCCGCGGTGAAGGCGACGTTCCGCAATTGATCGTGACGCGAGTCGAGTCGGATGCGCCGACCGCAGCGGTGGTGATTTTGCCGGGTGGCGGATACGGCGGGCACGCGATGGATCACGAGGGCTATCAATTCGCGGAATGGTTCAAGTCCATGGGCGTGAGTTCGGCGATCTGCACGTACCGGTTGCGGGGAAAAGGCAATGCGGGCAAAGGCTACGGGCACCCCGCGCCGATGATGGATGCCCAGCGGGCCATTCAAACCTTGCGGGCCCGGGCCGAAGAGTGGAACATCGATCCGCAGCGGATCGGCGTGATCGGATTCTCCGCCGGTGGCCACCTGTGTTCGACCGTCTCGACACACTTTGCCGACGCCGATCCTGCCTCGGAAGACCCGATTGCACGCGTTTCGTCACGACCGGATTTCAGCATCCTGTGCTACCCCGTGGTCGCGTTTGGCAAGCCGTACACGCACAAGGGCAGCCAACGAAACCTGATCGGCGCGGAGCCAGACGCGGCCTTGCTGGAATCGCTGTCCAACGAAAGACAGGTGACCGAGAACACGCCGCCGGCGTTTCTGTTCCACACCGGTGCCGACACGGCGGTCCCGGTTCAGAACAGCTTGGATTACTACCTGGCCTGCGTTCGGCACGGCGTTCCGGCTGAGTTACACGTGTTCCCCGAAGGCCGGCATGGACTGGGACTGGCCCAGCAGTTGCCGGGGGCAAAACAATGGCCCGATTTGTGCGCCGATTGGTTGCGGCGGTTGGGCGTGGTGACGATTTAGATTCTCTCCCATTGGGAGAGACGGCGTTTGCGCAGCAAGCAAACGCCAGAGAGGGCCGGCGTCACCTACGCCGATGCGGCGGCGCCGAAACCGAGTTCAACCAGGTGGTGCGAGGTGCGGGAGACGGCAAAGCGAATCTGCTCCTCGGAGTGTTCGCTGGTCAAGAAGAAACGCAGGCGGGCGGCGGATTCATCGACGGCCGGGTAGAGGATCGGTTGGACGTTGATTCCATCGGCTTTCAAGCGGTTGGACAAACGCAAGGCGACCATCGAGTTGCCGGTGATCACGGGCACCACGGGTGTGCCCCCGCTGGCCCCGGTGTCGAGTCCGGCTTCTTTGCAGAGCGTCAAAAACAATTCGCTGCGTTCCCGCAATCGCTCGACGCGATCGGGTTCTTTCTCCAGGGTTTCAATCGCTGCCAGTGCCGCGGCGACTTGAGCCGGTGGCATGCCGACGCTGAAGACAAATCCGGGGGCGGTGTAGCGCAACAGTTCGACCAGTGCGTTGGAACCGGCGATGTAACCGCCGCAGGAGGCCGCCGATTTGGACAGCGTTCCCATCCAGATGTCAACGTCACGGGCATCGATGTCAAAATGCTCGGCCATGCCGCGGCCATGCGGACCCATCGTTCCGAAACTGTGGGCTTCGTCGACCATCAACATCGCCTGGTGTCGTTTCTTGACCGCGATAAACTCGGGCACGTTGCTAAAGTCACCGTCCATGCTGTAAACGCCTTCGACGATGATCAGCACACGACGGTACTTCGAACGGACTTCCGCCAGCGTTCGATCCAGGGCTTCGTAATCGTTGTGCGGGAACGGTCGGCGTCGGGCGCCCGAGAGCAACGCGCCTTGCACGATGCTGTTGTGTGACAGCGCGTCATGCAGGATCAAATCACCTTCGCCGACCAAGTGACCGATGGTCGTTTCGTTGGTCGCGTGACCGCCGACCATCAGAATCGAATTGTCGACTCCGATGAACTCCGCAATCTTCCGTTCCAATTGGCCGTGGATCGGTTTTTCACCGGACACCAGCCGGCTGGCCGAGACGCTGGTGCCGTACCGTTTGACCGAATCGGCGGCGGCTTGGGAGACGTCCGGATGACCGCTCAGCCCCAGGTAGTTGTAGCTCGCAAAGCTGATCAGTTTTTGTCCGTTGACGACGGTCGTATCGGCGACAATGCTGTCGTGGACGGTGAAATAGGGGTTGGGCACGCCCGTCATTCGCATCTGTTCCATCGTCGCCTTCAGCCGGCGATACTCGGCGAATTGCTCCACCCGATCCTCCGGTTCCACGGCCACTTCCTGCGGGGCCGGTCGTGGTTCGGCGCCGGCAGAGAGCGTTTCGGTGGGGACGTCGGGCGTCCCGGAGAGCATCGCTTCGGCGCGTGCATCGGCCCCCGGTGGCAGATACCGCTGGACGGCCAGCGCGGTTTGGCCGATCGTCTCGATCTCGTCGAGAACCTGTTCGGGGAATCGCCCGCCGAAGGTCCGTTCGAGATTGCGTGCGATCTCCAATCGTTCCAGGCTGTCCAACCCCAGATCGAGCACGATGTTGGTGTCCAGTTTCAACGACTTGGCGCGTTCACCGGCGACGCTCCGCACCTGATATTGAATGGCCGCGACGACCAGCGGATTGACGTCGGCATCGCTGATGCTTTCGCCCCGCCCTCCGGCGGCGGCGGCTTGCATCATCGGCATCGCTTCGCTGGCGGCCACGCCGATCCCGGCGACTTCCTCCCAGCGGACCCATTTGGCGATCAATTTCAGTTCGTTGTCACGAACGGCGTGCAGGCAGGCATGCCGCTGAATTTTTCCGCTGCTGGTCTTCGGCACGCTGCTGTTGCGGACCAGATAAACCGCATCGGGTGGCAGATCGTGTTCGTCGGTCACGGCGCGCCGGATGGCTTGGATTTGGGCGTCCCAATCGACGTCGCGGATCCGGGCCGCTTCGGCAACGATCGTCAATTGTTCGCGACCGTCATTTTCCATCGCGAACGCGCCGACCGCTCCGGCCTGGACGATGGAACTGGCCCGTTCGACGGTTTCTTCGATGTCCTGGGGATACCGATTGACCCCGCGGACGATGATCATGTCTTTCAGGCGGCCGGAAACGTACAGTTGGCCTTCGTACAAAAAACCCAGGTCGCCGGTCCGCAAGAACGGGCCGCGGCCGTCTTCGGTCATCGCTCGGAAGGTTCGTTCGGTCGCCTCTTTCCGCTGGTAATAGCCGGCGCCGACCGAGGGACTGTCCACCCAGATCTCGCCGATCTGGTCGTCGGCGAGCACCTGGCGGGTGTCGGGGTCAACGATCAGAACCGTTTCGTTGGGTAGCACGGCACCGCAGCCGACCAACTTGCGTGCCGCGGGATCGTCTTCGGCACGTGGGACGACATGCTTTTTATCGAGTTCAAAGCGATCGAAGGAGCGCATCACCGGACGCGGATCGCTCGGGCCGCCGGTGACGATCAGCGTCGTTTCCGCCATCCCGTAACACGGCAAGCTCGCCGAAGATCGAAAACCGTAGGGTTCAAACTTGCGGCGAAACGCTTCCAAGGTGTTCGGCCGAATCGGTTCGGCACCGTTGAACGCGATCTCCAACGTGCTCAGGTCCAACCCTTCCATTTCCCGCTCGCCGATCTTGTCGACACACAACTGGTAGGAAAAATTGGGGCCACCGGTGACCGTGACGCCGTATTCGGTGATCGCGCGCAACCAGCGCACCGGCCGTTGCAGGAACGTCATCGGACTCATCAGCACGTTGGTGCATCCGAGGAACAGCGGCATCAGGATGCCGCCGACCAGGCCCATGTCGTGGTAGGTGGGAAGCCAGGACAATCCGATCGTTTGCGGTTGGGGTTCAAACGCGTGCCAAATCAGTTCCGCATTGGCGACCAGATTCCGCTGAGTCAACATCACGCCCTTGGGCGATCCGGTCGAACCGGAAGTGTATTGCAGCACCCCCAGGGTGTTGCCGTCGATCGCCGGTTCACGGTAGCGATCCAGGTCGCGGCAGCCGGGGCTGTCGGTGCCCAGAATCTGCACGCCGACCAGGTCTTCGTGCCAGGTTTGGCCGGTCAGACGTTCGGCAATGCCGCATGTCGTCAACGCCCACTTGGCGTCGGCATCGACGACGATCGATCGGATCCGCGACGCTTTGCGATTGGATCGTGGGGGAAACGCCGGGACGGCGATCGCACCGGCCGCATGGCAGGCGAAAAAACCGACGATGAAATCCAAACCGGGCGGATACAACAGCAAGACTCGATCGCCCGGCCGAATCCGACACTTGCCCTGAAGGTACCCCGCCAGCGCGCGGACTTCCCGCCACAGCTCATCGTAGGTGAGCGAGGTGTCGTGTGTCTCGACGTCTGTGAAACGGAACGCCACCGAATCGCTGCGATGCTCGGCCCAATGCCGGAGAATCGCAACGTAGTGATCCGTTGGGGGAACGACGCTGCCAAAAAATTGCTTAAAATCCACGAACCAAACCAACGCGTGAAAACGTTTTGTCGAACGGCCCTGGCATCCTGCCAGTGTCCCTTCCCGATCCATGGGACGATCGACGAAATAAAGATCGGTCGACCGTCGGTCTCCATCGGACGTCCCCACCCCGGTCGCCCAGATTCAATGGGCGACAGTGCAGTTCCCGGAGGGCGGGAGATCCAACTATGACGGTCAAACGGCTCCTGACGCGACGCTACAGGATAGTCTGTCGAGACCACCCTTTACGACGCCCCAATTTTACGAAAATTCGCGAGCACTCGTCGCGGCGACGCCGATCGCGGCATTTTCGGGGGGGACGCCCCACGTCAATCGCCGTTCCGGCCCTCTCCATCCTCCCGCCTGGTCAACGCCTGGTTTTCGGCTCGGAGTCAACGCACCTCACCGGTGGTCGCGTGAGCGCCCCACCGGAAACGCAAGGGGCGAACCTGCGAAACGATTGCGGGTTTTGACCTGACGGTAGGCCGGGTTCTAGGCGCCGGCCCCCACCGCTACTCTGGAAACCGCGGCGAGCTGTGGTGACAAAAAATGGAACGACCGCCACATTTCAGTCCGATCCGTCACCCAGCCGTCACGTTTGTTCGACACAGAAGGACTTATGGAACTTTGGACGATTCTTCGAGACATCGTGCTGCTGTTGGGGGCGTCCCTGATGGTCGGCGGCGTGTTCTCGCGATTCGGGCAGAGCCCGATTGTGGGTTACCTGTTTGCGGGCATGATGCTGGGTGGGCCCGGAAGCATTCACGCGATCGGATCGGAACATGAGATCGAGGCGATCGCGGAGCTGGGTGTCGCATTGCTGCTATTCAGTTTGGGGCTTGAGTTTTCGGTCGAGCGGCTGAAAAAGCTCGGCGCGAAACCGCTGTTGGGGGGCATGTCCCAAGTCGTGTTGACGATTCTGCTGGCGTTTGCCGGAGCCCGGCTGTTCGGATTGGGGGGCAAGGAATCGATCGCGTTCGGGGCGATGATCGCGCTCAGCAGCACGGCGGTGGTGCTCCGAATCTTGTCCGAGCGTGGTGAGGTGGAGATGCCGCATGGGCGGAACTGCTTGGGCGTCTTGCTGACCCAGGATATCGCGGTGGTGCCCTTGGCCTTGTTGATGACGATCTTGGGCGGCGAAGGCAGTGCCGGCGAGGTCCTCTGGAACATCGGCCGTTTGCTGTTGATGGCGGGCGGGTTGATCGTCGGATTGATGCTGTTGACCAAAATCGCGGTGCTGACGCTGGGCACGTTGACGTTGCACCGCAATCGCGAACTGACGGTGATCTTCGCCGTCGTGACAGGCCTGGGCGCCGCCTGGGCATCCCATGAAGCCGGAATTTCGCCGGCGCTGGGTGCCTTTGTCGCCGGCATGCTGTTGGGCAGCTCCGCGTTCGCCACCCAGATTCGTGCGGACATCTCTCCGCTGCAGGTCGTCTTGTTGACGCTGTTCTTTGGCGCCGCCGGGATGGTGGCCGATCCGATTTGGATTGTGAAAAACGGTCACATCGTTGCGTTGGTCGTCGCCGCCTTGATCATCGGAAAACTGTTGGTGATCTGGGTGATCTTTGCCCTGCTGGGCCAAACCACACGGGTTTCCGTTGCGACGGGACTGTGTTTGGCACAGGTCGGCGAATTCGCCTTCGTGCTCGGAAGCATTGGACGCATCAGTGGCGTGGTGACCGAAGACACCTATGCCTTGGTCGTCTCTGCGTCGATCGTGTCGTTCTTCCTGAGCGCGTTCTTGGTGCCGGCGGCGCCGCGTCTGGGGAATTGGGTGGCAAACCTGACCGGGGCACAGCGGCAAACCGCCGACGACACCAGCGAACGCACGCCGCCGCCCGATGTTGCGATCATCGGTTTCGGTCCGGCCGGCCAGATCGCCGCACGCCCCCTGGTCGACAAAGGGCTGCGGGTCACGATCATCGAATTGAATCAAGTCGGCGTTCGCAAAGCCCAACAATTGGGCTTTCATGCGGAGATCGGTGATGCCACACAGAGCGACGTGCTCGAACACGCACGTCTGCATGAATGCAAAGCCATTGTCATCACCGTTCCCCATCACCAATCCGCGATGACGATTCTAAAGCATGTCCGCCGCAACGCACCGTTCGTTCATGTGATCGTTCGGTCCCGCTATGAAGTTCACACCGACGACTTTCTGATCGCCGGTGCCCACGTGGTGACCGGTGATGAACAACAAGTCGGTGAAAGCCTTGCCGGTCACCTGCATCAATGGCTGACCACCCAGGAACCCGAATTCGAACCGCCGAGCCGCGCCTCAGTTCTTTGATCGCAGCTGGCGGTCAAATTGCACTTTGACACGTCGGCTGCCCGCCGGGACGGCGCCCGCTTGTTCGATTCGGTCGCGCAAGTGTGCCGCCAACCGCCGGCGCTGCGTTTCATAAGACGGATCGTCGGCCACGTTGTTCATCTCGGCGGGGTCCTTTGAAACGTCGTACAGCTCGACGCCACCGCTGCCATCGGTTCCCCAACTGGTGTAGCGAAAGCCCGGTGTTCGGATGCTGTAGCCGATGTCGTACTGGGACAGAGCCGATTCACGCACGATCGCGGTGGGATCTTGAAGCGCCGGCACCAGGCTGACCCCGGAGACCGATGGGGGAACCGGCAGTCCGGCCAGCTCGGACAGCGTGGGGTAGAAGTCGACCATTTCGGCCATCGTTTCGGCGACGCCGCCGGCCTGCACGCCGGGGCCGGCGATCACCAACGGGACGTGCGTGGCGTTTTCGAACAACGTCGTCTTTTGGTAGTGGCCATGTTCGCCCATGTGGTACCCGTGGTCGGAAGTGAACAAGACGATGGTGTTGTCGTCGAGTCCGGTTTGCCGCAGTGCGTCAAGAATCAATCCCAACTGTGCATCGGCGAACGAGATCGATGCGTAGTAGGCTTGAATGGCTTGCCGGGCAACGCTGGGGTCGAGGTTGACCTGTTCCTTTTTTCGACTCAACGACTTTGCCGCCGGCTTGGGGATCGTTTCCAAGTAACCCTTCGGCACGGTCGGCACATCGATCTGATCGATCGGGTACAGGTCGAAGTATTGCTTGGGCGCGACGTAGGGCGTGTGGGGGCGATACAAACCGACGGCCATGAAAAAGTTTTCGCCGGTTTGGGCGTACCGTTTCAATCGTTTGATCGTTTCGGCCGCCGCAATGCCGTCGGTCTGTTCGGCATCGGTGCCTTCGGCGGCAAGCCAGCTGAGCGTCCCACCGTATTGTCCCGGCCGCAAGGTGATCACCTGGTCTTGATCGATCACGTCGCGTCCGCGTGGATTGATAGTTTCGTTCCACGAATAGGGATCGTCGTGCCCGCCGGTGCCGATGTGCAGCGGCACGTTGTAGTGATAGATCTTGCCGATTCGTGTGGCGAAGTAATCGGCGTCACGAAAGTGCTGGGACATCGTGTTCACGTTGGGGGCGCGCTCGCGAAGATGGATCGCGTTTCGGTGGATCAGTGTTTGGTCGGGATACCAGCCGGTCATGAAGGAGGCTCGGCTGGGGCCGCAGAGCGGATATTGGCAATGCGCGTTGGCGAAGCGGACCCCGCGCTCCGCCAGCGCGTCGATGTGCGGCGTTTTGACTTGGGACCGCCGGAACAATTAGTGTCGGTTAATTGGCGAGAATCGATAGTTCCATCTCGGTATTTGTTCGTCAAAAACTGTACGCAGAGCTGCTTTCATTGTTGCGGTCGCGTTCTCACCCGTCTCGTACAACCCTCGCAAGACGTTGACCGTAGTGCGAAGGCCGGTCCGAGTCGATGTGTTCCGCATCAACTTGACAACTGTTTCCAACTTATCGAAAAGCATCCCGGAGCAAGCACGTCCAAGATGCGGAAAAAAACGGCGTTCAATCGGATTGTATTTTGAACAGTAGCTTGGATAGTGGGCTACCCGAATTTCGATGCCGATCGTGTCGACCAACTTTTGAAGGTAGTGCTTGAAGATGTATTTTGAAGCTGAGTTGCTACCGCCGCAATCGCACAATAGCAAAATGGAATTGGTATCCGGATAACAACGTTTCCCTATCCGGTTCCAGTACCATTTGAGGCTATCGGTCGCGAAGCGACTCGTCTCGTGAGAGAGTCCAATGTTGACGTGCCCAGCATTTCGTCCGATGTCGTAGATTCCGTGAGGAATCACAACGCCATCAGCCCAACTCGGAAAGTCGTGGTCGAACGCTTCAATGGGCTCTGTGGTGCGAATGCGACCGGCCCGGTAAAGACGGCCCAGGAATTCTTTGCTTTTTGTGTCGATCGAAAAGACCGGATTGCCGGCAGCCTGATAGCTCTCCACATGTCCTGCGATGAGATCAAACTGCTGCTCGCGATCCGCTGACAAGCCACCGGAAATCGTTTTGATCATTTTTCGAAAACCGATCTTCAAGCTATTCAGCCAAGCGGAGACCGTCTTGTCGCTCACAGGGGTGCCGGCCTCGGCCGCCTTCTCAGCCATTTCAGTGGAGGCCAGGTTTGTGTAAACCACGTCGGGCTCATCAGGATCGCCTCCAACACGAACGCTCAATAGTTCGTTCAGATTGTCTTCGAGGTCGGGATCGGTTTCGATCTTTTTTTTCGTCCAGCACCTGGCCGCCGTATCCTACCTTTCGCCGGATCATTGGAGAGTTGATCGAGCTCAGCGATACCTCGTTCGATGGTGCGAGTCGAGCAGCCCAGTAATTGACTGATGTACGGTACACCTCCTCGCCCGAGACGCTGTGCCTCGACAGCCGCGAACCGACGGCGATCCTTTTCGGACAAGGTTGAATAAAAATCGACTGCTCGCTTGGCAGCCAGATCGTCAAGCTGATTTTCGAATACAAACGCCATCCTTGGCACCCTCGCTGGTGGATTGAGACGCGGAAAGTCTACCCCATCCAGCGAAAACCCGCGACACTAATTGTTCCGGCGGTCCTTGGTCGTGTCCATAACAACCGATGTCACAATTCAAGTCGTCGCAAATCAGAAACAAAACGTTCGGGCGTTCGGCGGCGGGGCACGCGGCTGAGAAGGACAGGCCGTATGCCAGCCAGGCTGCCGCGATGACCAACGCCGGCCGGAATCGAAAGTGGTTCATGGTGAGTTCGCTGGGGGCGGTTTCGGTGGGGAGGGTCTGGAGCGTCGCCAGCCAATTATTGCAGAATCCGTGCTATGATGCGGGAACACGGCAACCGATGGATCGCGCGCAGGCGAGAGACCGGATCGGAAACGTGGGAGAGGTTTCCGGGCGCGTCATCGCTGCATCGACAGGCTGGAAGCCTATCCCACCGATCTGCGTCGACAGGCTGGAAGCCTATCCCACTTGTTTTGTGCCCCTTTCGACCAGGAACAACCGTCATGTGGAAATTCTCGCTCGCCCTGTTCTGCCTGATCGCGCCGACTGCGTTTGCCGAGCCGATTCCAGAGTTCGCGTGGGATGCGGTGGAAATTGACCAAATCCAAATCGGTTATGGCATCCAACTGGCCGACGTCAACGGCGACGAAAAAACAGACATCGTGCTGGCCGACAAGAACACGATCCAGTGGTACGAGAATCCCAGCTGGACAAAACATGTGATCGCACGCGACCTGACCCAACGCGACAACGTGTGCGTCACCGCACGCGACATCGACGGCGATGGCAAGTGTGAAATCGCAGTCGGCGGTCAATGGAATTATCGCGAGAGCGTCAAAGACGGCGCGGTGTTTTATCTTGTTCCGCCGCAGGACCGGACACAGTTGTGGCGGGCGGTCAAGCTGCACAACGAGCCGAGCACCCACCGCATGCACTGGGTACGCGGGACGAACAACGAGTACCAGTTGGTGGTCAAACCCTTGCGTGGCAAAGGCAGCGTGGACGGAGACGGTCCGGGGTTGAAGGTGCTGGCCTATTCAAAACCCGACAATCCCGACGCCCCGTGGCGGTACGATGTCGTCAGTGATTTCCTGCACCTGTCGCACAACTTCCATCCGGTCAATTGGGACGACGATGTCGAAGAGGAACTGATCATTGCCGCCAAAGAAGGCGTTTGGCACTTCGACCGGCAGCGTGACGGTTGGAAATCGACCCAGCTGACCGCCCCCTTCGCCGGTGAGATTCGCGACGGACGCCTGCCCGGCGGCCAACGTTTCATCGCCACGGTCGAGCCCAAGCACGGTCAACGCTGCGCCGCGTACCGGCAACCGGATCAAAAGGGCGAGCTTTGGACGCCGCTTCCGGTGCTGAGCAATGAACTGAAAGACGGACATGCACTGGCAGTCGCCGATTACCTGGGCGTCGGGTCCGATCAAATCGTCGTCGGCTGGCGGGCGATGAATGAGCCGGGCGTGCCGGGAATCAAGATGTTTACACCGACAAACGACGAGGGAACCGAGTGGCGTGAAACGCGGATCTCCGGCGAACGGGTTGCCGTGGAAGATCTGAAGGCGGGCGACTTGAACGGCGACGGCAAGGTCGATCTGGTCGCCGCGGCGCGTCAAACCAAGAATCTGGTGATCTTCTTTAACAAAACGAAGTGAATCCCATACAAAAAGGACGGAAACTTCGAACGCATTCGGGCGTTTCACTCAGTGGGTTTGGAAACTCTCGCACAAACGCTTATGCTTGCCGATCATCCTTCCGCCGGGATGCTTGAAAACCGACCGGCGGAACGCTCCTCGAATGACACGCCGGCTGAGGACGGGGGTTTTTCCCGTCCAAGCCACGTCGCTGGCCTTGCAAACGGACACCGAAGCAGTGAAGTATCGTATCGGCATTGATGTAGGCGGCACGACCACAACGATCGCAATCGGAAATGACACGCGTGAAGTCGTCGTGGTTTCGGACCAGTTCGAATCGCGAACAGCGGAAGGCCCGCAATGCACGTCCCAAGCCATTTTGGATCAGATCGAAACGCATCTGACCGAGATCGGCGGAACCACCGCAGACATCATCGATGTGGGTTTGGCGACGCCGGGACCGGCAACGCTGGACGGCGTGCTCCGCAATACGCCGAACCTGGACCCCGCGTTGTGGAACGGTTTTCCCTTTCGGGCCGCCCTGGAAGAAAAGATTCGCCAGTGGTCACCCCGGGCATCGGTTCATTACATCGGCGACGGCCAGGCGGCGGCCTACGGCGAGTACTCAATTCGCAGCGGTGCGGTGACATGGAATCGTGTCGGACCGATGGCGGCCGGCCCCAAGGCGTTGTCGTCGCTGTTCATGCTGATCGTCGGCACCGGGCTGGGCGGCGGGCAAGTCCAAGACGGCCGCGTGGTGCGCGGGAAAGAAGGACGAGCCGGCCATGCGGGACACTTGCTGCTTCCGCCCTATGCGTTTCGCTACGAACATGACCAACAACTGCGCGTCGGCAACGCCATGTGCACCGCCGAGTCGGCGATTTCGCTGACCGGATTGACCCACCAATTGGAATACCGGCTAACACTGCCGCAATGGGCGGACCATCCGCTGCAATCGGTTGCCGGATCAACCCGCGACAAAGCCAAATCCTTGCGGGGGCTGGCATCCCAAGGCGACGCCCTGGCGCTGGAATTGTTTGATGACCAAGCACGTGCCCTCGGGATCACCCTGCTGGACCTCAATTACGTCGGCGATTTTGATCTGCTGATTATCGGCGGCGGCGTGTGTGACCTCTCCGCCGACGTCAAAGAGCGTTACAAGCGGATCGCCGAAGAAGCGTATCGCCAACACGCACTCGATGGATTCCGCGACCTGGATTGCCTGGAGTTTTCAAGCTGTGGTGACGAGTCCCCCGTGATCGGTGCGCTCGCGTTCGCGTACACCGCGGCGCTGTAGCGCGCGCTACGGACGGGGTGTGCCTTGGGTTAGCGGCAGGGCGCGAGCCCTCCGGTCTTTGGAGGTGTTTTTGAAGCGTAACCGGACGGCTCGCGGGCTGTCGTTTTTGTGAGCCGCGCGCCGCGTCAGCGGCCGGGCACTGCGACGCTGCCCGAGGCCTGACGGCCAGCGGCTCACCATTGACTCAGCAGATCCCGACTCAATCGACAGCCCGCTCGCGCCGTTCCGCTAATCCCCTTCGCCCCGAACCACTACAGCTTGTCTTCGGGCACGATCTTTTTGTTTTCCCAGTAGAACCCGTCGGCACGCTTTTCAAGAATTCGCGCCGCGCTGCCGGGGGCGAGCGGGGCTTCCTGCTCGGGCAGAAACGCACTCAAGCGGTCGATCACGTTGCGGTAACGCGCCGACTGCTGGTCGCTGATGTCGCGTTGGGCCAACAGGTTGGTGTACTCAAACGGATCGGCGACGGTGTCATACAGTTCTTCGGCACCGTCGGCGTAGACCACGTAACGCCAGCGGGTGTCACAGACCGAGTGGTTGCCGGCGTTGTGGGTGCAAATGGCGGGACGCTCGCGCGGCTGGTCGGGATTAACAAGCTGCGGCACCAAGCTGAGCCCCTGTTGCCCGTCGGGGATCGGCAATCCGGTCAATTGGGAAAGCGTCGCGTACAGATCGATCAACTCGGCCGGCTGATTGCACTTGGCCGCTTCGGGGACGTCAAACGCGGTCAATCCGTCGGGGACCGAAACGATCAACGGGACGCGTGTGCTGTGACGCCACAGACTGTTCTTTCCCGAGATCGCTTTTTCGCCCATGTGATAACCGTGATCACTCCACAAGACGACGATCGTGTTGTCGGCCAAACCGGAGGCGTCCAATTGATCCAAGATGCGTCCCACTTGGCTGTCGACGAAACTGACCGACGCGAGATACGAACGCGTCAGGTTCTTCAACTGGTTGTTTTCCCGCAACCAACTCGTTCTGGGCTCGGGCAGGTACCAGTGGATGTACCACGACGATTCAGACGTGTCGTCGCGATCACCTTTCAAAATCGGTGGCAGGATCAACGATTCCTCCGGGTACATGTCGTACCACTTTTGCGTCACGTAGCAGGGCACGTGCGGCAGGAAGAATCCGGCGGCCAGAAAGAACGGTTGGTCCGGTGTCTTGGATAATTCGTCAAGCTGGTCAACCGCCCAACTGGCGATCGCCCAATCGCCCTTGTCCTCGTCCTTGTGCGGAAACGTTCCCCAGTCCATCAGCGGGTTGTTGCCGCCGGGGGTGGGTCCGATCAGTTTTTGTTTGGGCCGTGCACCGACCGACGACGGCGGCCCCCACACGTCGGCCTCTTGTGCCGGCTTCTTGCGACGTCCGTTTGCACCGTGGTGAATCTTGCCACCGATCAAGCTCTTGTAGCCATGGGCGCTGAAATGTTGCGGCATGGTGACCAGGCCGGACAATTCGTCCACGTCCCGAATCCATGGTCGTAACCCGTAAACGCCGGTTGTGGTGGGACGACGCGCGGTCATGATGGCAGTTCGACTGGGATTGCACAGCGGCGCCTGGCAATGGGCGTTGGTGAATGTGACGCCGCGGGATGCCAGCCGGGCCATGGCCGGTGTTTTGACCTGCGGATGGCCGCCGAGGGGTTCGACCCAATCGTTCAAGTCGTCGATGGCGATCATCAACACGTTGGGCCGCGCCGCTGCGGTCTTACCGGCCTCCGGTTCAGCGGAGCAAGCCACGCTGTGGCTGACGAAAACGATGCAGGCGACCGGCAGGATGCGTGACAGGGTCGATCGAAAAAGATTCACGGTGGATCGGGCGGATACGAGGTGGGAAGTGGGGGAACCCGGGAGGACGAAACGGCCCGGGTGGCGCATATTGTACAAGCTGATCGCCGACACTTGTTAATTTGATTCCGAATCGTCTTCCGCCCGCCCCGTCGTCGTTTTTTCGTTCTTTCTGGAGCAGACCCCCACCTTGGATACAACACTGATTGAAATCGAAAACGTGTCGGTCTTTCGGGAACAGACTCACATTCTGCGTGGGGTATCGGTCCGCATCCCCCGCAAACGCCACACCGCGGTGCTGGGGCCCAACGGGTCCGGGAAAAGCTCGTTGCTGAAACTGCTGACGCGTGACTTTTATCCCTCCGTCGAAGATCAGGGTCACCAGGGCACGGTCCGGATTTTGGGGGAATCCGATTGGGAGGTCAGCCGGCTGCGTCGTCGCATGGGAATCGTGACGCCGGCGTTGGATTACGAGTTCAGCTCGGGCCGTACCGGTCGCATGACGGTCACCGAGGCGGTCGCCAGCGGATTCACGGCCACGCGTTTGAAAGAATTTGGCCCCAGCGTGGATCAAGCCATGGCCGATGCCATCGCCGCCACGATCGAAACGGTCAAGATGTCGGACCTGAGCCGTCGAACGCTGAGCACGCTGTCCACCGGTGAACGACGACGGGTGATGATCGCTCGGGCCATCGTGCACGATCCAGACATCTTTGTGCTCGACGAGCCGACCAACGGCTTGGACATGACCGCCCGCGCCCTGTTTCTGGACATCCTCGATTCGATCACCAAGCAAGATGCCATGACGATGGTCTTGGTCACCCACCACATCGACGAGATCCCACCGGCGATGAATCACGTCATCTTGCTGGATCAGGGACGGGTGACGTTCGACGGCCCCAAGGCCGACGGGCTAACCAGCCCGCGGATCTCGTCGTTATTCCGCGCCGACGTGCACGTCGATTCGCGAGAGGATGGATGGTATCGCTCGGAGATGCGGTGACCCTTCGGGGCAAGCCTTGGCACCGAAGGGAGACCGGAGGGCTCGCGCCCTGCCGCTAACAATCATTGGAAGGGGTTGGCGGAACGGCGCGAGCCGTCCGGTCTCAGCAACCGATCACACCCACGGATGGCAGGGCGTACCCACGGATCCCTGGCTGCTTTTTATCCGTGGGTTCGCTCTGCCATCGGTGGGTTCATTCAAATCGGGAACTGGGGACTGCCCTCTGGCTGGCGTTTCCAACGTCGCACGGCAGCCCGCCGATTTGAGTCCGCGATCCAGGTCGTTGGCATGCACAGCATGCCCTACGCGGTGACAACACGGTCGCGTTACAGCGGCTTGATCTTCAAGTTGCGCCAGCGGACTTCGTAGGTCTCTTTGTTTTTGCCGATCCCGTGGACCTGCAACCCGATCATGCCCTTGGGATGGGTCTTGTAGATTTCAGCGTCGGTCAGATCGGCGATCATTTCGCCGTTGATCCAGACTTTGATGTTCGGCCCTTGGGCGATGACCAGGTACTGATTCCATTGGCCGTTTTTGAAGTGGTCGTGCTGGTTGACCGACGGGTCTTTCGACTGGGGCTCGGGCGACAACCAACCCCGTCCGGTGGCTTCGCCATAGATGAAGCCGGCTTGTCCCGGTCCGGATTCGATTTCGACTTGCGGTCCATACAGACGACCGCCGTGGGAGTTCTTGGCGTCGACATTTTTCAGCAGCGACCGGATCTGGACGCCGGAGTTGAGTCCGTCATCGACTTTGACTTCGAACATCAATTCAAAATCGCCGTATTGCTTGTCGCTGGTTAAGAACGAATTGGGGCTGCCCGCAGCGGTTTTGCCGGCGATCACCCCGCCGTCTTCGACCTTGTACGTTGCAAAGCCGCTTTTGACGGACCATCCGTCCAAGGTTTTTCCATCGAACAATTCCGTCCAACCGTCTTCGGCATGGGTCACGGGGGTGGACAACAGTGAGAAAACGCAAACGGTCAGCAGAGAGGTCAAGGATCGGCGCAGCATCAGGTGTCTCAAAACGGTAGGTGGAAAAAGGAGAGGGCCAGATTATAGATCAACCGATCGCAGCCGGGTCAAAACTTTCTGGTCAACGAAATCCGCTTTCGGGCGATGTCCACTTCCAGCACTTTGACCCGAACCACGTCTCCGACCGAAACGACGGCGTTGGGATCGGAAACAAATTGATCGGCCAGTTGGGAAATGTGGATCAGCCCATCTTGGTGGACGCCCAGATCGACGAACGCGCCAAAATGCGTCACGTTGGTGACGACGCCTTCCAGGACCATGTTGGGTTTGACGTCGCCGATTTCGCTGACCGAATCATCAAACTTGACCGCACGAAACTCGCTGCGTGGATCGCGTCCGGGTTTGCCCAATTCCGCCAAGATGTCTTGGATCGTCGGGATGCCAAACGTTTGATCGGCAAACTCCTCGGCACGGATCTTTTGACAAACCTGTGGATTTCCGATGATCGCCGACACGTCGGATTTCAATTGTTTGGCGATTCGCTGGACCAACGGGTAGCATTCGGGGTGAACCGCGGATTGGTCCAACGGTTGATCGCCGCCGCGGATCCGCAAAAATCCGGCCGCTTGTTGGAACGCTTTTTTGCCCAGTTTGGGGACCGACGTCAGCTCCGATCGGCTGGAAAATCGGCCATGGGAATCGCGATAGTCCACGATCCGCTCGGCCAGCTTCGGCCCGATCCCGGCGACGTGCGACAGCAGCGAAACACTGGCCATGTTCAGATCGACACCGACTTGATTGACACAGGACTCGACCGTGCGGTCCAAGCACTTTCGCAGCTGGGTTTGATTGACGTCGTGCTGGTACTGTCCGACGCCGATGGATTTCGGATCGGTTTTGACCAGTTCGGCCAACGGGTCTTGCAGACGCCGCGCGATACTGATCGCGCCTCGGACGGTGATGTCCAAGTTGGGAAACTCCTTCACCGCGATCTCACTGGCCGAATAGATCGACGCCCCCGATTCGCTGACCGTCGCCTTGGTGATGTCCAGTTGATGGTCGCGGATCAACGCGGTGACAAACGCATCGGTTTCGCGTGACGCCGTCCCGTTGCCGATCGCGATCAGTTCCACACGATGTTTCTTGATCAACGCCAACAGTTTGTCGCCGGCGGCTTTCGTCTCGCTTTTGGGTGGCGTGGGATAAATCGTGGCGTTCTCTAGAAACTTCCCGGTCCCGTCGACCACGGCAACTTTACAGCCGGTTCGAAACCCGGGATCGATCCCGATCGTTACGCGTGGGCCCGCCGGTGGCGCCATCAGCAACTCACGCAAATTTTTGCCGAACACTTCGATCGCTTCGGCGTCGGCGCGTTCTTTCAATTGCCCCAGCACCGACGATTCGGTGGCCGGCATCAACAGTCGCTCGTAACAATCCTCGACGCATTCATTGAGTTCGGCCGCGAAGTCACCGTTGCGGTTGGGCACCAGCTTTCGTTTCAAATCCGTCAGCTCTCGATCACCCTCCAACGCTACGCCCAGACGCAGAATCCCTTCGGCGGATCCCCTCAGCATCGCCAACAGCCGGTGCCCGGGGATGCGGTTGACGGATTCTTGTCGTTCAAAATACTGGTCAAACTTCTCTGCACCTTCGGCGGATTTCTTTCCCCGTTTGACGACCGAGGTGACCTTGCCGAACTTGCTGGCCTGATCAGCCAGCCAGGTCCGCGTTTGAGGGTCGTCCGACCACTGCTCGGCGATGATGTCCATCGCCCCGGCGAGCGCGGACTGGCCGTCGGGAACTTCTTTGTCCGGGGCGACGAAGGATTGCAGAACGTCTTGCTTGGAACGATTGAGTTTTTTCTGGCTGAGGATCAGATCAGCCAACGGCTGGAGTCCGCGTTCCCGCGCGATCGTGGCCCGTGTGCGACGCTTCGGTTTAAACGGCAGATAAATGGCTTCGAGCGTGCGAAGGTCGACGCATTGTTCGATCTGCTTTCGCAGCGTGTCGGTCAGTTGCCCCTGTTGATCGATGGTTTTCAGCACCGTCTCCTTACGGGCCGCCAGCGCGTTGGCTCGCTCGAGCGCGTCTTCAATCGCCCGCAACTGGATTTCGTCGAGCGTGCCGGTCGCTTCTTTTCGATAGCGTGCGATAAAAGGGATGGTGTTGCCGGCTTCGAGCAGTTCGATCGCCGCACGGACCTTGTTGAACGGCAGATCGAGTTCGTCGGCAATTCGTTTCAGTGTTTGTTCGTCCATGGCGTCGCGACCTATTCCTTGTGCGTCTGGGGCGGTTTTCGAAGCGTATTCCCTGGATCCGCATTTATAGCGAAACTTTACCGCCCGGCCAGCACGCGGTGGTTTTCTGAATCGGAAACGAAATACACATCCTGGTTGCCTTCCCGCGACAGCACAGCGGTTCCGTGGGGGCGTTTCATTTTGAAGGGAATCTTCATCGTATCGATGACGTTGTTCCCCAGATCGACGTAACGCATCGCCTGGTTTTCGGTGTCGACCACCAACAGGTTGCCGGCGGAATCCACGGCGATGCCTTTCGGTCCCCGGAACGTTGCCGACAACGGATCGCCGCCGTCACCGCTGTGCCCTTGTTTCCCCGTTCCCGCGACACGATTGATCCATCCCGATTGACGATCGATTCTCCAGACACTGTTGCCTTCGCGCAGCACCAACCAAATCGCCTGCGCGTCGATGGCCAGCGACCGCGGACCGAAGACAGAAACCTCGGATGCCAACTTGCCTTCTTGGGGCAGCTTGCGTTGGCCGTCTCCGGAAACAGTGGTCACGATCCGGGTTTCCAAATCGATTCGCCGCAGCCGATGATTGGTGGTGTCGGCCACCAACAAGCCTCCGTCGCCGTCGAGCACGATGCTGTGGGGCTGACTGAAGCGGGCCTTGTCTCCGGTCTCACCGTCGCCACGAAACCCCTCGACTCCATCGCCGGCGAGGGTCTCGATCACTCCGCTGGCGGCATCGATTCGGCGGATGCAGTGATTGCGTGTGTCGGCGACAAACAAGTTGCCGTCACGATCGGCCCGGATTTCGTGCGGCGCATTGAACGTCGCTTCGATTGCGGGGCCGCCGTCGCCGCTGAGTCCCTTTTCTCCGGTGCCGGCGATCCGCCGAATCGTCGTCCCGTCGTGATCCGATTTCCAAATCGAATGGTCATCGACGGTACTGAAAAAGATCCCGTCGGCGGTGACCTCGATGCCGTAAACGTTTTGCAGTGCGACCGTCTTGGGATCCGAGGGTTGGACGGCGATCGGCGAATCCGGTTTTCCGGTTCCGGCAAAGATGGACCAGGATCGGGAATGGGATTGTTGCGCGTGTACCGCGGATCCGGCTGAGGCGAGTTGAAAGAGAAAGACAGAGGTAACGAAAAGTCCGAAGGAAGGGAACCGGTTGGCAAATCTCACGGAGCTTAAATCCTGAAAGCGATGTGATGGGCGGGGCAAGATCGCCGCCCATTCTAGTCGTCGGCGGCCGCGCCGTCTTTGATCACAAATTTCGCTTTCAACCGAGCGACTTCTTCGGCCAATCCGGCCTGACGCACGCTCCGCAGCACCTCTTCGAAATCCTTGTACGCGTCGGGTGCTTCGTCGCGAGGATAGACGCTGCAATTGCTGACGACGTCGTGCTCTGCCAAACCCCGATCGATTTCGTGTTGCAGCAACTGTTTCTTGGCCTTGGTGCGACTGAGCCGACGTCCCGCACCGTGATTGACGCTGAACGCCGCGGCCGCCGCTCCCACGTTGGCAACCATCACGCTGGACCCGTCGCGTGGATTACCCGGCAACAAGATCGGGTGACCGGTCGATTCAAACCGCGTGCCGAGCAATTGTGAGTGCCCGGCCGGCAGCGCGCGCGTGGCCCCCTTGCGGTGGACCCATTGAACCTGTCCATCGATCGGTTCTTGACGGGCGATGTTGTGCGAAATGAAATAAACGAGTTCACCACGCACGCCGGGAAAGACTTCGCGGAACGCTTCCAGGACCAGGTCGTTGATCAGCAGATGATTGACGGTGGCAAAATTTGCTCCCATCGCCATGTCGCACAGATAGTCACGGCCTTCGGGTGAATCCACCGGCGCGTAGACCAACTGGGGATCACCGGCGGGGAACGCCAGCCCCTGCTTTTGAAACACCGTCTTCAATGCCCGGAACTGCGCCACGGCCAGGTCATGCCCGAATCCGCGCGAACCACAATGCGATAAAAAAGCGACGCATCCATCCTTGAGCCCGAAGGCTTCCGCGATCGCGCGTTGCGAGTCGACGACACGGACCACTTCGGCTTCGCCGAAATGATTGCCGCCGCCATAGCTGCCCAGTTGCCGATACTTTGATTCGATCCGATCCAGTTTATCGCAGCTGCGTCCCATCCATTCCAGCCGCGCCGCCAACGTGTCGGAGCTGCCATCGGGTGCCGTGTGAAAGGCATCTTCGCAGGCGTCGGCCCACGACTTTGGAATCCCGAGTTTCTTCAGCACCTGTTTCGAAGCGCCTTCGGTCGCGATTTGGAAACCGAGTTTGCCGTCGACGCGGCGAGACTTGGGGGCGTGACGTTGTCCGCGCCCGGCGCCGGTGGGGACGCGTTTGCAAATCGCGCGAATCAGCTTTTTCCGAACCGGCAACGACTCGATCGCTTCGGCCGGCAAATCCATCTGCAACAAACTCATGCTGCACTTGATGTCCACGCCGACGGGGCCGGGATAGACATGGGTCGGCGAGACCATCACACAGCCGACCGGCGCGCCGTAGCCGACATGGGCGTCGGGATTCAGCACGACGCGCGAAACGCCCGGTGCGCGGCGACTGTTGATCGCCTGAGCCAGCGTTTCGCCGCCGAAGGACTGGCGGATCGGCTCGGTCCCGATCACGGTGATCGGCGACAGGTCATCGCCGACCGGCAGCGTCGCCAGGGCGTCGCCTGTGACGGTCATCATCTCGTGTGTCGTGTCCACGCGTTAATTCAGCGGTGTGGCGTGCAGGTAGGTGGACCAGAAAAACGGTTCGTTTCCGGTCAGTGTCTCCCGTTCTTGATCGGATCCGGACAGGGTAGGTTCGCCCAGCGGCGAAATTTCGCTGCGACGCAGGACACTCCTGGCTCGGGCCAAGGCATCGGCGGCACCCAAGAACGGCAACTCTTGGACATATTCACGCAACAGGATCGCCGTCGATTCTCCCCCGACCGCCCACCGGCTAAGGATCACATCACGGACGCCGCTGTACTGCAACGCGGCGATCGTGTGCATGATCTCATGGCCCGAGACGCCTTGGCTGGTGTCCAGGTTGGAACGGAAACCGGGCAGGAACACACTGGCGGGTGTTCCCGGGGGATAGCCCAGCCAGGATCGCAGTCGGCCTTGTCGCAGCGACGTTTCGTAAGCGGCAAGCGGCGAATCGAGTACTGAAGCGGGGTTGGGCGTCACCGGTTCGCCGACCAGCAGATGCCCGGCCACCTCGCCGCTGCGGCTGGTCGGGATCGACGCATCGGCGGGCAGACGGACGGCGGCACCGGCGTGAATGGAATCGAGGATGGATTGCACCAACGACGCATTGGTTTCTGCTTCGCGGGGGGCGAAGAATTTTCCGGCCGTCATGGCGATGACAGGATTGGTGGATTTTGAAGCCGTCGGATAGATCGCCAGCGAAGGCGTGGCGGCGTAAGACACCTGGATCGAATCACCCAACAGCGGCGAATCGGGCCCGTCGGTCGGCAGCAGCTCAAACGGCAGATACCAAAGCAGCGAATCGGGGATCACCACCAGGTGTTTGATTCCTGCCAGTCGGCCGGTGACCAGCGGCCCGGTCCCGGTCGCGATCAGACGGTCGCGCAACGCGACCGCGTCGTCCCGCCAGCGGTCGTCTTCGGGCAGCCGGGCGCCGCGCGTCGGTGCCGCCCCGATCCCACGGGTCAGTTTGGCGATCTCGCCGGCGATGCGACTGGAACCCTTGATCGCCCAATACGTGGATTTCTGTTTGGTGCACAGAACGACGTGCAGCACATTGCCGTCCTCGCAAAACGCCAGGATGCCGACGTCGTCGGCCAGCACCGCGGTGGGTTGTTTGTCATCGAGCGGATGAGGCATCACGACGGGCAGCTCATTGCGATCGATGGCAATCGCCCAAGCTTGAGCATCCAGTTGATCGATGCGGTTTTGAACGAGTGCCGGATCGGCGCCGGCGGCGGGCTTGGCATCCAACGCGGCTTTGGCGGCGGTGCGGAGGTCACGAATCGATTGAGCGGCGGCGTTACGAAATTCAACGACCTTCTTTTCCAGCAATTCATCCGGCATCCGCGAAAGCGCACGAACTTGCATCACGCGTCCCCCCAACGGCAACTGGCTGCGGACCCGCCCCGCTTGCAGGTCTTCGATGCGCGCGAGCACGTCTTGGCCGCTGTCGCGTGAGGCCGCCGTTCGCAAGCGGGCCAGCCGCAACGAATCGCGATCGGCGATCACGCCGGCAATGGCATCGACGGGGTCGCGCCGCCAAACATCGATCGAGGGATCATCGGCATAGCGAGACAACAACACATCGGCGGACTGGCCATCCAAGTTTCGCCCCAACGCCAGCCGCACACGCTGCAATTGATACAGTCGCGGCATCGAAATCAGCGAACGTTTTCGCATTCGGCTGTTGGTCGCAAAGTTAAAGATCTGTGACAAGCTATCGTCCCAGGGGCGGCCCCCACCGGAATCAGCCGATGCGTTTGCCGTGCGCGTGGCCAAGCGGGCGGCGACGTAGGCACCGTAGGCATCCAGCCGGGGTTGCACCACGTCGCGCCGCATCGCGATCGATTTCGCTTCGCCCAAACGCGCCTGGGCCGAAGCAAAATCGCCTGCGGTGACCGCGGCATCCGCCGACGCGATCAGACAATGCAGTGCGGCCAATCGCGATTTCCGCAACAGGTTGGTCGCCGCGACTTGTCCGGCCTGCTGGATCACCGCGGCGTCTTTGGACGTCGCACATCCCGCGGCCAACTGCAACGCTTCGCCGACCCATTCGAAATAATCCATCGACGCGGCTTGGTTCGTGATCGCCAAGCACAGCGGGATCGCCGCGGCGGGCTTGTCCGATCCGGCCAGCGCCGATGCGGCACAAAGCCCGGTGATCGGCGTGATCGGGTGGACGCCACCGTTGTACGTGGCCTTGGTCGCGGCATCGGTCACGGCCTCTTCATCTTGCATCGCGCCGAAACGCTCGGCGGCCCGCATCGCACCGATCAGACTGCGCGCGATCGGCAATTGCAGCCCCGCGGGATACTTGGTGCTATCGAGTAACTGCGTCGCCAACGCGTCCCCTTCGGCAAGCGGCCCCAGGATGATGCGACGACGGTAGGACGCGATCGCCAGCCCGCGCAAAATCTCGATCGCGTCGATCGGCTTGATGTTCAATTCTTCGATGACGCCGCCCTGAGCCAAGCGGGCTTCGGTCATTTGTTCGCCGGAGTAGAACTTGATCGTTCGCGTGACGGGTAATCGATTGACCGCGTTGGCCTCGGGCCACAAGTACTGCTTCGGTGAATTTTTGAACTGCGACATCAGGACTTCCGTCCACACCGGTCGCCCCAGCCAGCCGCGGTATCGAATCGCGATCTTCAACGACATATCCAGACTCTGCATCGCGCCTTCCAGGTCACCGAGCCGATACTGGCATTCGCCCATCATCGCGAACACCGGAATCGCATCGATCCAATGCCCGTTGATGTCTTTCCGGGTCCGCGCGATCGCCACGTCAAAGGCGTCCATGGCCCGTTCCAGATCACCGCTGCGGTAAACCTCCAACGCAAAGTAATACTCCGGCGACGGATAACCGCTGCCGATCGGTTCGCGGCCCAAACTCGGCCCTAATCCTGCGCCTTGTCCGAACGCCGCTTGCGAGACACAGAGGGGCGCAGCCAACAGCAACATTGCAAACAACAGACGGCCCGAGCGGCTACGCGGTGAAGCATTTTTTAGCGGCAGGGCGCGAGCCCTCCGGTCTGTTGGCAAAGAGGAAAAACCGGAGGGCTCGCGCCCTGCCGCTCTAGCCTCAACAAACACAGGGGAAAAATGCTTCACAGCGTGCCCCGAGCGGGTCGAAGAGAAGAATCGCGCCATCATGCTGGTGTGCCTTTTGGGAGTTCGGCTGGGGAGAATTCGGTTCACCGATCCGATCCGGATCCGCGGTCCCGGAACGATTCGCTGCTTGCGCGTGCGAGGCGACACGGCGCGGGGGCTTTTAGTTTACGCCACGGTTAGGCTGCGGTCGAATCTCTGGACTCGGGCTGGCGCGGAGATCGTGACGTGAGAGAGGGGTTTGCCAAACCGACGGGCCCCAAAAAACGGGGATTCTGAAAAAATGGCCCTCCGATGGCAGCGCTGCGAAGCATTTCCCCCATGTGTTTCTCAAGGTTTTAGCGGCAGGGCGCGAGCCCTCCGGTTCTTCCTCTTTGCAAAAACACCGGAGGGCTCGCGGGCTGTCGATTTTGTGAGCCGCGACGCGTAAGCGGCCGGGCACTGCGACGCTGCCCGAGGCCTGACGGCCAGCGGCTCACCATTGACTCAACCGATCCCGACTAAATCGACAGCCCGCTCGCGCCCTACCGCTAAAAAATGCTTCACAGCGTTATATCCTTGGGCTGCTTTCCGTAGCGACGGCCCCCGAAGTGAACGGCCCCTAAGACTCCCCGTCACAGGGTGGGGCCGACGGTCCAGGGGACGAATTCATGGTCGCCGAATCCGTTCCGCTCGCTGGCCGTTGGTTCGCCACTGGCCACCCGCAAGGCGAACTCAAAAAATTCGTCGCCGAGTTGCTCGATCGATTTGCCGCTGATCGCCTCGCCGGCGTCCAGATCCATGTCGTCGCGCATGCGGTGAAACAATTCGCTGTTGGAGGCCACTTTGATCACCGGGGCGGGTTTGCAGCCGAAACAGCTGCCGCGGCCGGTGGAAAACATCACCAAATTGGCTCCCCCGGCGACCTTGCCGGTCACGCTGGCAGGGTCAAATCCCGGCGTGTCCATCACCGCCAGCCCCTTGGCGGTCACACGTTCGGCGTAGTCGTAAACCGCTTCCAACGCCGTCGCCCCGCTTTTGGAAACCGCGCCGAGTGATTTTTCGGTGATCGTCGACAATCCGCCGGCTTTGTTTCCGACCGAAGGGTTGTTGTTCAGCTCGCCGCCGTAGTAGGCCACGTACCGCTGCCACCAATGCAACCGATCGACCAATTTCTGCGCGACCTCGGGCGACCGGCTGCGATCGCACAACAAGTGTTCGGCGCCATACAGTTCGGTCGTTTCGGAGATGATCGAGGTGCCGCCACAGGCGACCACTCGATCGGAGACGATCCCGATGGCCGGATTGGCGGTGATTCCGGAATAGCCGTCGCTGCCACCACACTCGACGGCGATCGAGAGTGCCGACGCATCGGCGGTGCTGCGGGTGGCTTGGTTGGCCAAATCCAGCAGTTGCTCCAGCATCCGTTCGCCCCGTTCGATGGTGGCCTGCGACCCGCCTTCGGTTTGCATGGTCAGCATCGGAACACCTTCGTCACGGGTCAGCGGTCGACCGTCGGGAGCATGCAGCGGAACGATCCCGTGGTGCTGGGCGAGATAGGCGGGCGTGTTTTGCTCGCAACCCAAACCGATGATCAGCCGTCCGCCGACGTTGGGATGGTCGGCGTAACCGGCCATCGTTCGGGCGATCATTTGATGCTTGCGTCCGTCGTACTCGAGCGCACAGCCGGTCGTGTGTGACGCCGCGAACACTCCGTCGACGTTCGGCCAACGCCGCATCCGTTGTTCGTCAAATCTCGCAACAATCTTGTGACAAACCGTCGCGCTACAGTTGACCGTGGACAAGACCGCCACGTAGTTGCGTGTGCCGATCCGCCCATCGGGTCGAACGTAACCCTGGAAAGAACGTCGCAGGGGCGAAGGTTTTGCAGGCGGATGGGTCGACGTGATCGTCTCGGCAACGGTGTGCTGGTCTTGCAGATTATGGGTGTGGACGTGGCAGCCTGGTTGGATCGATTCCCGAGCGATTCCGATCGGTTGGCCATACTTGCGGACCGGCGACTGGGCCGCGATGGGGCGAATCGCAAACTTGTGCCCGGTCGCGATCGGGCCGGCCAGCGTGATCGGATTTCCGTCGACCCGGACGACTCGGCCGGCGTCCAGTGACTCGGTCGCAATGACCACGTTGTCGTCGGCGTGTAATCGAAGGTAGTCGGGCATTTCTTTGACGTTGCTGATGACGTAATCACGCTGCCTATGGTTCCGGCGCTTGCGCCGCGAACGTATATTCGCGGACCCGTAGCCGGAGCACCAGGGTACAGCATTTGCTGGGATGTTTGCCGCAGGGACAGTCTGCCTTTGCGAAGGGAGTCTGTCGCTGACGACCTGTCCTTGCGATACAAAGGTCTGGGGCTCACACACTTCGGGACTTCTCGGCAGCTGGAGCTGTCGGGAACTGGGGCTCGGGCTGGCGCAGCCGTCCCGCCGAAACATCGTCTTCCACGCACGCGGATCGAAACCTCGATGAAAATCCACGAATACCAAGGCAAAGAACTTTTCCGACAGGCCGGAGTGCCGGTCTTGGACGGCGTCGTCGCCACCACACCCGATGAAGCTGCCGCGGCTTACGACAAACTGGGCGGCGCGATCGCAGTGGTCAAGGCACAGATCCACGCCGGTGGACGGGGCAAGGGCACGATCATCGACGACCCGAAGCAGCACGGTGTGGTGCTGGCCAAAAGTGCCGACGAAGCGCGGGCGGCCGCGGCAGGATTGCTGGGGAAAAAGCTGGTCACGATCCAGACCGGACCGGCCGGGCAAACCGTCAACAAGGTGTTCGTCGAAGCGGGCTGTGACATCGCCCGCGAGTTGTACCTGGGCATCGTGCTCGATCGCGCCGCCGCCAAACCGGTGCTGATGGTCAGCACCGAAGGCGGGATGGAGATCGAAACGGTCGCCGAAAACACACCGGAATTGATCCACAAAGAGCACTTCGATCCCGCCGTCGGGCTCGAAGCGTATCAGGTGCGAAAGCTCTGCAAAAAGCTGGGCATCAGCGGCGCGGCGGCCAAGGCGGCGGCGAAGTTCATGCCGGCGATGTGCCGATTCTACGTCGATTCGGATTGCGAGCTGGCCGAAGTCAACCCGCTGGTCATCACCGGCGACGACCAAATGATCGCCCTGGACGCCAAGATCACCTTCGACAACAACGCCCTGTTCCGCCATCCCGACTACAGCGACCTCCGCGACCTGGCCGAAGAAGAGGAGAGCGAACTTCGCGCCGGCAACGCCGGACTGAGCTATGTGAAACTGGAAGGCAACATCGGCTGCCTGGTCAATGGCGCCGGGCTGGCGATGTCGACCATGGACATCATCAAGTACCACGGCGGCCAACCGGCAAACTTCCTGGACGTCGGCGGCAGCGCCAACAGCGAACAAGTCACTGAAGCCTTTCGGATCCTGTTGTCCGACCCCAACGTCAAGGGTGTGCTGGTCAACATCTTCGGCGGCATCGCCCGCTGCACCACCATCGCCGGTGCACTGATCGAGGCCAGCAAGACCGTCGGCTTTGATGTCCCACTGGTGGTTCGCTTGGAAGGCACCGAAGTCGAAGAGGGACGCAAGATGTTGGCCGAAAGCGATGTCGATGTCATCAACGCCACCGACATCACCGACGCGGCCAAGAAGATCGTCGCCGCGACCGGGGTTTGATTCCCAATTCTGAAACCCGAGCTCTCAAGCTTCCTCCGGGACGCCCCAGAGCCGAAACCCGAAGCGTTTCACCGCGCTTCACCATCCAACCCAACGCACACCTGACTCGACTGAGACGAACCTTCCGATGAGTATTTTGATTGACGCGAGTACGAAAGTCATCTGCCAGGGCATCACCGGCAGTGCGGGCAAATTCCACACCCTGGGCTGCCGTGACTACGGCACCCAAATGGTCGGCGGCGTGACGCCGGGCAAGGGCGGCCAAGACGTCGAAGGGATCCCCGTTTTTGACACCGTCGAAGAAGCCGTCGGCGAAACCGGCGCCGACGCGACCATGATCTTTGTCCCCCCGCCGTTCACCGCCGATGCCATCTTGGAAGCCCTCGATGCCGGCATCAAAGTGATCGCCGCGATCACCGAAGGCGTCCCGGTCGTCGACATGGTGCGGGTCTACGAAAAGATCCGGGCCAGCGATGCGGTTTTGATCGGCCCCAATTGCCCCGGCTTGATCACCCCCGGCCAGTGCAAGATCGGGATCATGCCCGGCTACATCCACAACCCCGGTAAAGTCGGCGTGATGAGCCGCAGCGGGACGCTGACCTACGAAGCCGTTTGGCAAACCTCTGCACTCGGACTCGGCCAGAGCACCTGTGTCGGACTGGGCGGAGACCCGATCGTCGGAACCAGCTTTATCGATCTGCTGAAACGCTACCAGGCCGATGATCAAACCGAAGCGATTTTGATGATCGGTGAGATCGGCGGATCGGCCGAAGAAGAAGCCGCCGCGTTTGTCAAAGAACACGTCACCAAACCGGTCGCGGCCTTCATCGCCGGCCGCACCGCACCTCCGGGAAAACGCATGGGCCATGCCGGCGCGATCATCAGCGGCGGCAAGGGCACGGCGACGGAAAAGGTCGCTGCGCTCGAAGCCGCCGGGATCACCGTCGCCCCGACCCCGGCCGACATGGGTCAAGCCGTCGTCGATGCGATGAAAGGCTAATCACGCGCGGACAAAAAAGTGGGATAGGCTTCCAGCCTGTCGATGCTGAAATGACTTGCTGCGCCCCTCGTTCCCAGGCTCCCGCCTGGGAACGCGAGGTCACGGAGGCTCCCGCCTCCGACACGAGGCGAGGCGGATCGTTTGTACGACGTCCTTTCCAGGTCGTCGCGCAGAGCCCAGCGGACGACGGCCCGGAAGGGCCATCGTACCTGCGAAGGCCAATCACGCACCTCGTTCCCTGGCTCCCGCCTGGGAACGCGAGGTCACGGAGGCTCCCGCCTCCGACACGAGGCGACCGGATCGTTTGTACGACGTCCTTTCCAGGTCGTCGCGCAGAGCCCAGCGGACGACGGCCCGGAAGGGCCATCGTACCTGCGAAGGCCAATCACGCACCTCGTTCCCAGGCTCCCGCCTGGGAACGCGAGGTCACGGAGGCTCCCGCCTCCGACACGAGGCGACCGGATCGTTTGTACGACGTCCTTTCCAGGTCGTCGCGCAGAGCCCAGCGGACGACGGCCCGGAAGGGCCATCGTACCTGCGAAGGCCAATCACGCACCTCGTTCCCTGGCTCCCGCATGGGAACGCGAGGTCACAGAGGCTCCCGCCTCCGGCACGAGGCGACCGGATCGTTTGTACGACGTCCTTTCCAGGTCGTCGCGCAGAGTCCAACGGACGACGGCGCGGAAGGGCCATCGTACCTGCGAAACGGATCGACCTTAGGGTGCCACTACTGGGGACGGCTCCGGCGTTCGTCGCCGACGACGATCGCGGTGCCCCTTTGGATCGACTGGGGAGCGACCAGGTAGAACGGCTGGTCGGTGACGATCTCTCGGCCGTCACTGAGGAACAATCGCATCCGGACGCACCACCGCAGTCGGATCAGCCGGCCGTGATAGCTCAACGGCGTCGCCGGCAGCAAGCAGGCCAGCGAGTGCTTGTCGGCCAGCCCGAAACGGCGAATCTGCTCTTCCTCATACCGCTCAAAGTGGTGGACATGCAGGTCGGTGTCGCCCTTGCCCTCGGAATACCAGAGCACGGAGATCTCGATCGCACTGAGCGAATCCAGGGTGACGCGGGAAACCCGCCAGGTCGCCGAGAGCTCTTTCCCGCCCTCGTAGATGCCGTCCTCGCGGCATAGCGACACACTCATCGCGGGCTGCGTTTCGGAGGCAAACCCGGAGGATGAACGACGACGGGATAGCTTCGGCAGAACGATGGCCACGGACGGGCTTCTCCAGAGACGATCACTTTCCATCGCACCGCATTATGGGATGCCACAAAGGAGTGCATCACATTGGATGGAAGGTCGATCGTGAATTGTTGCTCCCAAGGTGCCTGCGGGTCAACTCGAACATCGCGTTCGGCACACAATTCTTGCGTGAAAACTTCATATCGCTCGACCCGGACATCTGTCCCTTGACGATACACCGTTTCTTCTTCGCACGCGACACGAACACGCAGCCGACGCAGCCGAAGCCGTCCGGATTGTGAAACGAAGAGGCGGTATTTGCAGCCTGGGTAGAGCGGATGGTCACTGATTTCGACAATCGTCGGCCCGATCCCCGCCGATCGACGCAACTGGGCCAGAAAATATCGAAACGACCAATAACCGACCCCGCCAAACGGCACGAGCAGTCCCGTCAGAATATAACGCGGACTCGAATGCCAGAATCCGAGCACGACCACGGCCAGCAAGACGAACCAGACCGCGTTCCAGAGCAGCGCCAGCAGCGCCGGCCCGACCAGTTCGTTGCCCGACGTCCCCTCGGCCGCCAAACGGTACGTCAGCCGCTCCCCCGGGCTGTCCGTCAGCGCGTTGCCCCGCGGCACCGATGGCATCTTTTCGATGTCAGTCGCCGAAGGCACGATGATTTCGATCGATGAAGCCCGTTTGGCCATCGCCGAACGACGCTCATTGCTGGCCCCCACGCGAACCAGGCGATAAATCAGACCGCCCGCGCCGGATCCGATCGCCGCGACCCCTAAAATGCCGAAAATCCAGCTCGCCAAGCCGCCCCCCTCAAGCTCTTCAGGCGTGACGGCCTCGGGCTGGATTTTCGTCAGTTCTTTGAGTGTCTCCAGCTGGTCCCAGGAAGACAGCTGGCTGATCACCACCAACGACACGACAAACACCCCGACTAAGAAAACACCGCTGTAAAAGGCGGTTTCCCAAAGCAGGCTGCGGAGCTCCGTGCCGATGAACCGCTTTCCCCGTTTCTTGCTCCAGGGTCGAAGAAAGCGCGCCATGTCAACGGGGTTGCTGAGGTCGTCGGCTGGGACGAAAGAATCCCAGCTCTTCCAACGCGGCGTAAACTTCACCGAGAGTCTTCTCGCCGAAGTTGCTGATCGACAGCAGCCGCTTGGGCGTCGCGCCCAGCAGATCACGCACCGTCAGGATACCGGTTTCTTCAAGACAGTTCGTCGTCCGAACCGACAGCCCCATCTCGGCGATACTCAAATCCAAACGCTCTTTGCGCAAACGAGCTTCCTCGTCGGCGCGGCTCAGTGGAATTCGCGTGCTCATTCCAAACTCCTTTTGGTCGGGCAAATGAAGGGTGGCAAGAATTGACGAGAGAGTAAGCGATGATCAAGCCGTTGGCAAAGAGCCTGGATCGAAAATCGAACGTTTTGCGGCAATCACCCTTGGCCTGCGGGAGCTACGGTTTGCTAGCAAGCGTACGGACGCCCAACCGAGTTGTGATTGTTCGGTGGTGGATCAAGGATCACTCGGCGGCTCGTTCCCAGGCTCCGCCTGGGCTGCGCAAAACCGACCGGTTTTGTGTTGAAATTGCTATTTGAGAATTTGACGGAATTGGTTCTCTTATATGCAGTTTTTCCGCGTCATGGAGGTTCAGTCATGTCTCAAGCCACGATTGAGTATAAGTCACCTGTTTCCAAACTTCTTGGTTCGGCACGCCGTGGACGAGAGAAATGGAAGAACAACGCCATGCAATCCAAGCGGTTGATTAAGGAACTCAAGCAAAACCTCTGCAATGCGAGAGAGAGCCGCCAGCGATGGAGAGGCGAGGCAAGCCAACTGCGGCGGCGCGTCGCCGAGCTGCAGAGTGAATTAGAGCAGTTAAAAACGCGGAGCAGCCCCTGAAGAATCGCCCGACGCAGCCGTCGACTCAATTGCTGCCGCCGGCCCCCCAACATTCTTTTTCGTTGAGTCTCGTTGTACTCACGATTTCTTGGGTGCTCCAAGCAACCATCAGCTATCGAGCTTGTGAGAAAATTGCCCGCACGCTAGGCACCATCCATTCTGGATTGTCTCACGCCCCTACGGCAAACACGATTCAGAACTGGACGCTGCGACGGGGGCTGCATGAATTAACGCGTCCCAAAGAACAGGCCGACGATTGGATTCTCCTGGTCGACCACACGATCCAATTGGGAAACGAGAAATGTCTTTTGATCGTTGGGATTCGCCTTGAACATTGGCTCAATCTCGATCGGCCTATCCGACTGAGCGATCTCTCGGCCATCCTGATCGAGATTGTCCAGACATCCAACGGCAAGATTGTTGCCGAGCAACTGAAGAAAGCTGCTGACCGAGTCGGTCAGGTCAAGGCCATCATTTCCGACCAAGGTTCCGACTTGGTCAACGGAATCGCTGGTTTTCAACAGGAAAGCGAGTCGACGATCGCATTGACCGACATGTGTCACCGAACTGCGACGGCACTCAAACATGTCCTGCAGAAAGACCCTCAATGGGATTCGTTTCTCGGGCACTGTGGAAAGACACAACCGAAAGCCAAACAGACTGAGCTGGGATCGTTGTTGCCTCCCAAACTCAAGGTCAAGGCACGCTTCATGAATCTGCACAGTCTGATCGGGTGGGCAGAGCGGATGTTGCGTCTGCTTGACACCCCCCATGGAGAACGTCAGCAACAAGATCGACTTGGTCGCCTGGAAGAGAAATTCGCTTGGGTGCTTGACTATCGTGAATCGATCGCAGTCTGGGCACGTCTGATGCGGATGGTCGACAAGACGTTAGAGCACTCACGAACAGTCGGTTTTAACGCAGACTCGGCTGCTTCCCTGGCTGAAAAACTTTCGTGTGATGTAGGCGATTGGCAGAGCCAAGCGTTTCGCGACGAGATCGTCTCGGCGATCGAAGAGAATTCAAGCATTCTTGCCCCCGGGGAGAGGTTGCCGGCGAGCAGCGAAATCCTTGAATCCTTGATCGGTAAGGGCAAGCAGATGGGTCGACAACATTCTCGCAGCGGTTTCACCCGCAACGTCTTATCAATGGCTGCCAGCATCGCCGACGTCAGTGCGGAAGCCATTGAAACGAGCCTCGCCTCCGTTACCCACAAAACCCTATGCAATTGGGTGAAGGACAACCTCAGACAAACCATGACGATGTTCCGCCGCAGCGTACTACCGTCATCCCCAGGAACCGATACGGCCTAAATCTGCTATCCTTCTGAGTTGCAATTTTGCGCAGCCCAGGCTCCGCCTGTGAACGCCATGGCTCGAAGGCTCCGCCTTGTCACCGGGAGGCGGAGCCTCCGGCGATGCCCGTCCCAAGGCGGAGCCTTGGAACGAGGTGGTGCCCCACGCCCTACGCCGCGACCAATTCGCGACTCAACGCCGCATACTGAATCCACTCGGTGATCTCATCCAGATCCGGCAACTGGCCTCCGCGGATGATGCGTTTGCCTTCGTTGCTGCGGGCGACCGGATCGATCAACGCAAACAACTCGCTCGGGTCGTACTCTGCGACTTCCTCCGCCGTCGTGACATCCGCCGCCACCAACAATTGCGCGTCGTGCCCACGCAACATCGGGACTCGGCAAACGAGGATCGCTTGGTTTTGCCATGCCGTGATCACTTCGGCGTCGATCCGACGATGATTCAATTGATCGGCCACCTCCGTCGGATCGGCATTGAGCAAGTCATCGACCGTGAAGATTCCGACCGCCTCGAGCTTTTCCGCCATCCGCGATCCGATCGACGGCGCGTCCACGATGGGACTCTCGCGTTGCAGGTAAAACCGAAGTTCCTTGTCGTCGTTTGCGGAGTCGAACGAACGCGTCTCATCACGCATCCGCTCCCGTCGAGGCGAACGATCTGAGGACGACGCACGTTCTGAAGATGAAGCATGCTCGGAGGACGAACGCTCGGCTCCACGTCGTGAAGAACGGCTGGCCGAACGGCTTGCCGAACGACGCGACCGCGCGTCGCCGCCGCGACGGCTTCGCGTGCGATCGCTCCGGTCGGTTTCGTCACCGCTGGTCCGATAGCCCTGATCCGTTGTTTCCGGCGCATCGGCTTGGCGGCCTGATCCCGACCGGCTGGCGCGGCGACGACGGCCGTCGGAACCGGTGTCGCGACTGCGGGCTGCACCGTTGATCGATCGGCTGCCATTTCGGGACCCGTTGGATCGTTCGGACAGTCCGCCGCTGCGTTGCCGCGTGCCGGACGAACGCCGGGTTGATCGAGACCGATTGGACGAGGCGCGGACGACGTTACCGCTGTCATCGACAAATTCGTATTCGTAGCGATCGTCGTCCAGTTTGGCGTCGAGCGACTTGCGATCGTGTGGCTGGCGGAGCACCCGGCCATCGACGGTCTGGTGGTCGCGCATCATGCCCAACGGGTTGTCGTCGGTGTCCACGTTTGCCGCTGCGATCCAGCTGGTGATCCGCGAAAGCTCGTAACTGGTACCGCTGAGCAGGATCCGTTGTCCGCGTTCGGTCGCCAGGAACGCTTCCACACGATCGAGCAGGTCGGCCGGGTCGATCGATGCCAAATGCCCCGCATCGGCGATCCCGCATCCGACCAGCACCCGGGCGTCAAACCCACGCAACTGGGGAACATGACAAACCAAGCGACTTTCAGCCTGCCAACGCCGAATCGTCGCCGCCGTCACGCCGGCCAGCCCGAGCGAATCGGCCAGCCGGTTGGGGTCCTGGTTCATCAGATGATTGATGTGGGTGACCTGTAACCTTCGCAACCGCGCCGCGGCGACCGCGTCGATCGACGGCGCTTGATCGATGGGGCTGTCGACGGACAGGAAAAACGGTGACACCGGCCCTTGCGGGGTCGTCGAACGGGCGTCTGCCGTCTTGGCTTGCAGGTGGCCCGACGCCGACCGAGACGCCGCGGCGGGGGAACCGTGAATCGACTGCGTTGCCGGCATCGACGGGGCAGCCGGCGCGGTCGTGTAGGAATCGGCAAAATAATACCCGTCATGCCAATGCCCCGAGTCGTGTTGCGCCGGATCAACGAACATCGGGCCGGGCGATCCCGCTGGCATCGACGCCCGGTAGGTCTGCGTCTGCGTGGCGGGAGCAACCGGTGCGGCTGATGACGCCGGCCCCATGTAACCAGCCCCCAAATAGGGAGACTCTGCGTAGGGAGACTCTGCGTAGGGCGACTCTGCGTAGGGCGAGCGCGGAGACGGAGAATGAGGCGCGACGTGAGCGTTGTGTCGGCCAGACAGCGATTCAGCGTAGGGCGAAATTCCGTACGCTTCCTGCCAGACGGCATCCAGGTTGCGATTGATGTCGGCAAGCGAGGCACCGATCGGCAGGTGATCAAAGTACTCGTCGTGATAGCGGTCCACAAAGGCATCGCTATGCGGCATCGGGTCATGGGGAACCACGCCATCGGCCCCCAGACCATTGGAACTCGGCGGCAAGTGCGACGCTGCGTGGGGGCCGGCGTAGCCTTCGTCCGAAAAATGGGGACTCCACAGCGGCCGGTGCTCATGTTGAACGCGTTGACCATGAATCGTGAAAACCTGGCCCCCGTGGCGAGCGACCTGGTCGGCAAACATCGAGTCACTGGCCAGCATCACGACTTGCCGTCCATTCTTGGCGAAATCATCCAGTGCCGCGAGCACCGAAAGGTTGACGCCAACCGCTGGTGAACCGCCGGTCTGGATGGGGAAGGCCGCGTCGCTGGCGGAGATCGCCCCAAACGCGTCGCCGACATCCTGGAGGCGAACCAGTTCGCGCGGGACTTCGATCACCAGCGGGATCGCGCGTCCGGTTCGGGCCAGCAAGTCGGCGGCGGCCATCCGCAGCGCCAGAGCCGCCAGCGCCCGATCGGCCGCGGGGCAGTTCGCTTCTTCACGGCCGTCGATCTTGGCAAATCCGACTCGCGTCGCGGCCTCGACCTGGCCGGGGGCGGTGGTGAAATCCGCGTCGCTCCAATCCAGCCGCGACAACCGGCCGCCGGAAAGACGGACCAGCCATTGGCTCGCTTCATCGGCCAACGGAGACGCCGAGCGGGACGCCGCTTGGGGCACCCCGAGCCTTTGGATCAACTCGGCTCGACGACGTTTCAGCCACTTCATTCGCGGCGTATCGGCCCAGTCCGGCTGGGGAAGCGAATCGAGTGCTCGCAATTCGGATTCGACCGCGTCGATTTCCATTTGCAGCATCGACGGATCCACCGCGAAGCCGCTCGGCCCCAGATCGCCGAGGCCCAGATAACCCAAGCCCGGATCGCCCAACCCAGCGTAGGCCGACGGTGGTGCGGCGACGGGGTGCATCGGTTGGGCCAGCATCTGACGACGCAACTGCGCCGCCCGGGCGACACAGCGATCGAGTTGTGCGGTGACTTGATCGAGTTCTTTGCCGCGCGCGATCGCTTCACCATCCAGGTGATTGATGTACCAAGCCGACCAGGTTTGCCGATGATAGGCTTCGTCCATCCAAGACGGATAGCGAAGCCGTTCGGCCAGCTGGCGGTTGCGAACCAGGCCTTCGCGATAGGCCAGCAGCCGCTCGATCGTCGCGACGACCCACTGTTCGCTGCGTCGCAAATCGTACAGTTCATGGTCTCGACGCACGGCCAGGGCGTGTTCGGCGGCACGTGCTTCACGCGATGGTTCGGTTGCCGAATGGGCAAACCGGAATCCATGTCGGCGAACATTTTGCAAGTCGTCACGGATCGCGTGGAGCGAATGCACCAACGAGCGACTTCCCCGATAGGCCAGATCCTCAGGCAGGTCGCGATACCAGACCGGCGCCGCCGAGTGGGGTTGATCATAGCGTGCGGCAAGCCAATCGACTTGTCGGACGATCGCTTCGATCCGCAGATCGATTTCGTCCGGCCAGCGTGTCGGACGTGCGCCGGCGGCAAATGCCGACCACGACGCCGCCGCCGAGGGATCTCCGGCGTAGCGGTCCAGCGACGAAAGGAAATGGTGCATGCGTTCGCGACGCAGCATGTGCTCGGACATCGGCAGCGCGGTGGCGTCACCCAGCGGCCGACCGACGGCGTCACGGTGAACATCGGATGAAATGATCTCGCGCAGACCGGACAACTCCGTCATCACCCGACGCCAACGGGTGATTTGGGCATCGACGTCGATCAGTTTGCGTCGCAATTCGGCGTCGACGTCCAGCGCCGCCCCGTGGCCGATCGCCAGCCCACCGGCCAGATCGGCGTGCGCGTCGCGGGCGTAGGGCGACGCGGTGATCGGTGCGGTGTATCGAACGCGATTGCGATCGAATTGCAGATGGGCCAGCCAGCGAGACAGCTCACTGTGCCGGACACGAAGCTGCCAAATCTGATCGTGAAGCTCCGCCAGCTCGGCGCCGAACGCTGCGCCGTGGTCGCGCCGCTGGGGTGAAGCCTGTGCCGATTGTTGTGCGCGATGCAGGGCCGCCAGACGTGCCTGCAACTGCCGCCGCCGCGCCGCGATGGACTGCGTGTCCGACAGGGAGGGATACAGGTAGCCGGAACCCTCGTCGAACGTGTCCGCAGGGCCGGTGGACGTCTGCCGAATCGATGCCAATTCCGCTTCGATGCGGGCCAATTCATCTCGCATCGCCCGCCGCGGTGTGTGTTGGTCGGCGGATTCCGCCGGTGAGAGCCCGCTGACGATCGAACGGTTGACCGGCAATCCGGCGAACAAGGCGGGGTCGCCCAGCCCGCTCCGCAGGCAGGCCCCGATAACTCGGGAAACGCTGATCACGGCGGTGTCGGTGACGATGCCGTCGACGATCGATTCGGGAATGCGAATCGATTCCAAGGCACGCGTCGCGTCGGTCGAATCGGCGATCCCGTTGATCCAGCTGCCGTGCAGCCAATCGAATCGATGCGCGGCCTCGCCACGGGATTCGAATTCGATGGTCCGTCGTCCGCTGGGCGTTCCGTCATGCTCACGCCGGCAATGGATTTTTCCGTTGCGGTCGGCCCAGACCACGCGGCCGGCCGAGGAACTCATCATCCCCAGCGGGTAGTCGCGTCGGATCAACGAGTCCCGGATGAAGCGGACGATCGCGGTTTTCCCGGAACCCTCCGGCGCGCAAATCACGTTCAAGGATTCTGAAAATGGCCCCAGCTCGACGCGAGTCAGGGGGCCGTGAGTATCGATATCGATCCGGTCCAACAACATGGTCGGGCTCCTCCTTGGCCACAGCAACAATACATTTTCAGCGACCTGAACGACGGCCAAAATTCATTTCGACGTTGCGGGGATCAGGCAGCTGGGATGCGGGATCGGGGCACTTTAGTGAAAGTCGTGTTTCACGAAAAGAGGAATCTGCGGCGGCCTTGTCTTGACGCGGAGCCCGCAGAATTCGTAGTTCAGGGGCGTGAAACGACGCCTGATCGCGGTCGCCGACGTTCACCCTGACGCTGACGGGCCGCTGCCGTTGTTGGCCCCCGACACATCCGATTCTTTGCCGATATGCTCTCCATGCCGCGCTGCCACAACCCGCCGCGATCGAGTCGACCACTCGGCAAAACCCGCCGCCGTTGCCCCCTGGCGATGCCCCTGTTTCTGGCCCCCCTGCTCGCCGCCCCCGTCTTGCTGGCCGGCTGTGCGTCCTGGTCCAGCTGGCCCGGCCGCGACGAGTCGCAGCACGACACCCGGACGGCCGCGTTGCCGCTGAAAAAAATCCCCCGTTCGATCGAGCTGGAAACGCGATTTGTCCAAATCCGCTTCAATCCGGCCGATCCCGATCAGCTGCAATCGATGTGGCAATGGGTCGATGAAACGGTGCTGCCGCCGGAAACCCGCACGGTGCTCCGGCACAACGGGTTACGGATCGGGAAAGCGGCTCAGCTGGATCGATTGGTCGGCAAACTCGATTCGCTGCAATCGGCCCAGCCGCCCGACGTCGTCGCCGAATTCCTCAGCTCGGTCTCGGTCGCCAGCCACCAAAGCGAAGGCTCCAAGACGATCCCGATGCGATTGGGAAAACGCTATGAATTGCCGGTTCGATTGCCGGTGCAAGGCGACCACGTGGTGATCATTCACGAGGAACCGCAACCGATCGGTCAAACGCTGCGTGACCCCCAGTTTCTGCTGGCGGTCACCCCACAGCCGGGCAGCTCCGCCGCGCAAATCCGCTTGCGGGTGCGGCCCGAAATCCAGCACGGCGACATGCAACAAGATTGGGTCCAGGGGGACGCGGCCTTGCGGATCGACGTCCGCCGTCAATCCTGGTCGCTCGACGCGATGGAATTTGAACTGATCGGCGGCGAGGGCGACCTGTTTGTGATCTCCGAAACGGCCGATCGGAAGGGGCTCGGCACGGAGATGTTCGGCGGCAAAAACGTCGACCAAATGGAACAGCAAACCGTTTTGCTGATCCGGATCGCCAACGTGCCGACGCCGGCGGAAAAGCTGTAACGCTCCGTCTACGAGAAATCGGATCCATCCGATATCATCGGCGGCACTGCACTTCTTTCAATCTCCGTGCGTTGACCCATGAAAACCGACGAACTCCGCGAAAAATATCTCGAATTCTTTGAATCCAAGGGCTGCGTCCGAAAGCCCAGCGATGTGTTGGTCCCCACCTGGGACCCCTCGGTCCTGTTCACCCCGGCCGGGATGAACCAGTTCAAGGATCACTTTCTGGGCAAAGTGAAACTCGATTTCACCCGCGCGACGACCTGCCAAAAATGCCTCCGCACCGGCGACATCGATAACGTCGGCCGGACCGCCTATCACCACACCTTTTTCGAAATGCTGGGGAATTTCTCCTTCGGCGACTATTTCAAAAAGGAAGCCATCGCGTGGGCCTGGGAGTTCTTGACGGCGAAAAAATGGCTGGCCATCGACCCCGCCAAATTGTCCGTGACGGTCTACAAAGACGATGACCAGGCCTACGGGATCTGGAAAGAATCGATCGGCTTGCCGGACGAGCGGATCGTTCGGATGGACGAAGACGAAAACTTTTGGCCCGCCTCGGCGCCCAGCGAAGGCCCCGATGGGGTGTGTGGTCCGTGCAGCGAAATCTATTATCACCTGGACGACGGCAGCGACGTCGAAATCTGGAACCTGGTCTTTACCCAATTCAATCGCGTCGGCGATCCGCCGGACAACCTGAAACCCCTGCCCAGCCAAAACATCGACACCGGCATGGGGCTGGAACGAACCGCCAGCGTCCTGCAAGGCGTCTCGACCAACTTCCACATCGATTCACTGCGGCCGATCGTCGATGCCGCCGCCGATGTCGTCGGCGTGCACTACGACCCCGACAGCGACAACGGACGACGCCTGCGACGGATCACCGACCACGCACGGGCGTGTGCCTTCGCGATTCACGAGAACGTCTACCCCGGACGCGACAAGGCCAAGTATGTCGTCCGTCGTCTGATCCGCCGCGCGGTGTTGGACGGTTACCAGATGAACCTCCGCGAGCCCTTCTTGCACAAGCTCGTTGCCGCCGTCGCCGACGCCAGCCGAACCGCGTACCCCGAACTGGGCGAAACCGTCGAGCGCGTCAGCGAAGTCATCGCGTCGGAAGAGAATGCTTTCTTCGGAACCATCGACGGCGGCATGAAACGTATCGGACAACTGTTCGAGGAGATGAACGACGAAGACGCGGTGATGGTCCCCGGCAAAGAAGCCGCCGAACTGAACACGACCTATGGCGTCCCGCCGGAATTGCTGCAAACCCTGGCCGCCGAAAAGAACTTCACCTTCGACTGGCCGGGCTATCGCGACGCGATGCACGAACACGCGATCGCCAGCGGTGCCGGGCAAGTCGAACTGTTCCAGACCGGTCCCCTGGAAACACTCAAAGAAGCGCTGCGTGAAACACCGTTCGTCGGCTACGACACGACCGAGACGACCGCGACGATCAAGGGCATCATCACCGGCGACGGCAAGGACAAAGACGACGAAGGGCAATTGCTGAGCCGGATCAGCCGTCCCGGCGACGCTGAATTTCGTTTGGTGCTCAGCGAATCCCCGTTCTACGGCGAATCGGGTGGCCAGGTCGGCGATACCGGTGTCATCCGCTCGGACGATTTCGAATTCATCGTCCACGACACACAAAAACACGGCGGCTTGATCGTCCACCACGGCTCGCTGACCAAGGGTGAAATCAAAGAAGGCGCGAGCTGCAAAGCGGTCGTCGATACCGAACGACGCGGCGCGCTGGCACGCGCCCATTCCGCCACCCACATCCTGCACCACGCGCTGCACACCAACATCGGCGACCACGCCCAACAACAGGGCAGCAAAGTCGAAGAGGATCGATTGCGTTTCGATTTCACGAACCAAAAACCGATCCCCGATGACGTCTTGGTCAAAATCGAAAGCGACGTCATGACGCGGATCGGCGAAGACGCCGAGGTCTCGTGGCAGACCATCCCGCTGGCCGAAGCTCGCAAGGCCGGCGCGATGATGTTGTTCGGTGAAAAGTACCCCGATCCCGTCCGCATGGTCTCCATCGGCGACTACAGCAAAGAGCTTTGTGCGGGGACACACGTGACCCGTTCCAGCAGCGTGCAAACGTTCGAATTGATGGCCGAAGAAAGCGTCTCGGCCGGCACCCGTCGAATCGTCGCCCTGACCGGCGCCCGCGCCGAGCAGCATCGCCAACAGACGCAAGCGTTGCTCGGCGACATCGCCGCGCGACTCGGTACCGACCCCGCACATGCCGGCGGTGCGATTGAACAGTTGGCCGGCGAAGTCCGACAACTGAAGAAGGAACTCACCAGTGGTAAACCGTCCGAGCATGCCGACGCCTTCGCCGTCGCCAAGGATTGCCCCGCCGCGGACGTCGGCGATTATCCCAGCGTCCGGGCCAGCGTCCGTGAGATCACACGGCGATTGAATGTGTCTCAAGATGACGTGCTCTCGCGAATCGATTCGATGCTCGCCGACCGCGCCGGCTTGGTCGCCCAATTGAAGCAAGCCACCGCCGGCGGAAAGATCACCGCGGACGACTTGATCGGCAAAGGGGAAAAGGTCGGCGACGATTTGATCGTTGTCGCCGAAGTCCCCGGTGCGAACCCGAACGTGATGCGCGGCTGGATCGATCAGATCCGCAAGAAATCCTCGGGCGGATCGGCCGTACTGCTCGGTACTGTGCAAGGCGACAAGGTGGTGCTGGTGGGCGGTCTCAGTCACACGCTGGTCGACAAGGGCTTGAAAGCGGGCCAATGGGTCGGCGCCGCGGCCAAGATGGTCGGCGGTGGCGGCGGCGGTCGACCGGACATGGCCCAAGCCGGCGGCAAAGACCCCAGCAAACTGCCCGCCGCACTCGACGCCGCCAAGACGTCGATGCGAGATCAACTCGGCGCGTAAACCCGAACTCGTTCCCAGGCTCCCGCCTGGGAACGCAAGGTCCCGGAGGCTCCGCCTCCGACCCATGCGAACGCGAGGCGGAGCCTCAAGAGCAGTGCGTGACGAGGCAGAGCCCCGTCACGAGTAGAATCGAGTACACTGAACTCGTTCCCAGGCTCCCGCCTGGGAACGCAAGGTCACGGACGCTCCGCCTCCGACCGACACGAACGCGAGGCGGAGCCTCAAGAGCAGTGCGTGACGAGGCAAAGCCCCGTCACGAGTAGAATCGAGTACACTGAACTCGTTCCCAGGCTCCCGCCTGGGAACGCGAGGTCCCGGAGGCTCCGCCTCCGACCATTAAAGCAAGATGCCTGAGACGTATGTCTCTGGGGATTCTCGTCACGAGAACGATCCCGCACCTAGGTTCCTGCCTAGGAACGTGAGGTCGCTGAGGCTCCGCCTCTCCCGCGATATCGGATGCGCTGATGAAACAAGGTTGCATAGCACACCTATGCAAATTCAACAGCTCATCCATTACTGTAATCGCGTAGGAGACATTCAATGGGCCGATCACGTTACAAATTCGGTGAGGATCATTATCCCCATTTCTTGACGTGCACCATCAACGCATGGCTACCGGTTTTTTCCAATCCAGACTTTGTGGAGATCACGCTTGATTCTTGGCGGTTCCTGCAGCGGGAACGCGACATTGAAATCTTAGGTTGGGTCATCCTCGAAAACCACCTGCACTGGATCGGTCTGGGACCTTCACTCGGCAAGCGTGTGGGGGAATTCAAGTCATACACCGCAACACGAATTCTTCGTCAGATGCAGAAACGAGGCTACCAGACTTTGCTCGACCAACTCCGTTTTTTCAAGCAGCGTTTCAAGAAGGACCAAGACCACCAACTCTGGCAAGAAGGGAGTCATCCCAAACGCATCGATACCGACGAGATGATGTGGCAGAAACTGGATTACATCCACCACAACCCGGTCAAGCGAGGTTATGTCGACGACCCAATTCATTGGCGATACTCCAGCGCGCGAAGCTACGCTGGTGAGCCAGGGCTTTTAGAGGTCTGCAGGGATTGGCGGTAGCCGCCAACAGATACGTGAGCCACCGAACTCGTTCCCAGGCTCCTGCCTGGGAACGCAAGGTCACGGAGGCTCCGCCTCCGACCGACACGAACGCGAGGCGGAGCCTCAAGCACAGTGCGTGACGAGGCAGAGCCCCGTCACGAGTAGACCGAACTCGTTCCCAGGCTCCTGCCTGGGAACGCAAGGTCACGGAGGCTCCGCCTCCGACCGACACGAACGCGAGGCGGAGCCTCAAGCACAGTGCGTGACGAGGCAGAGCCCCGTCACGAGTAGACCGAACTCGTTCCCAGGCTCCTGCCTGGGAACGCAAGGTCACGGAGGCTCCGCCTCCGACCGACACGAACGCGAGGCGGAGCCTCAAGCACAGTGCGTGACGAGGCAGAGCCCCGTCACGAGTAGACCGAACTCGTTCCCAGGCTCCCGCCTGGGAACGCAAGGTCACGGAGGCTCCGCCTCCGACCGACACGAACGCGAGGCGGAGCCTCAAGCACAGTGCGTGACGAGGCAGAGCCCCGTCACGAGTAGACCGAACTCGTTCCCAGGCTCCCGCCTGGGAACGCAAGGTCACGGAGGCTCCGCCTCCGACCGACACGAACGCGAGGCGGAGCCTGGGCTGCGCAAAATTGCAACTCAGAAGGATAGCAGATTTAGGCCGTATCGGTTCCTGGGGATGACGGTAGTACGCTGCGGCGGAACATCGTCATGGTTTGTCTGAGGTTGTCCTTCACCCAATTGCATAGGGTTTTGTGGGTAACGGAGGCGAGGCTCGTTTCAATGGCTTCCGCACTGACGTCGGCGACGCTGGCAGCCATTGATAAGACGTTGCGGGTGAAACCGCTGCGAGAATGTTGTCGACCCATCTGCTTGCCCTTACCGATCAAGGATTCAAGGATTTCGCTGCTCGCCGGCAACCTCTCCCCGGGGGCAAGAATGCTTGAATTCTCTTCGATCGCCGAGACGATCTCGTCGCGAAACGCTTGGCTCTGCCAATCGCCTACATCACACGAAAGTTTTTCAGCCAGGGAAGCAGCCGAGTCTGCGTTAAAACCGACTGTTCGTGAGTGCTCTAACGTCTTGTCGACCATCCGCATCAGACGTGCCCAGACTGCGATCGATTCACGATAGTCAAGCACCCAAGCGAATTTCTCTTCCAGGCGACCAAGTCGATCTTGTTGCTGACGTTCTTCATGGGGGGTGTCAAGCAGACGCAACATCCGCTCTGCCCACCCGATCAGACTGTGCAGATTCATGAAGCGTGCCTTGACCTTGAGTTTGGGAGGCAACAACGATCCCAGCTCAGTCTGTTTGGCTTTCGGTTGTGTCTTTCCACAGTGCCCGAGAAACGAATCCCATTGAGGGTCTTTCTGCAGGACATGTTTGAGTGCCGTCGCAGTTCGGTGACACATGTCGGTCAATGCGATCGTCGACTCGCTTTCCTGTTGAAAACCAGCGATTCCGTTGACCAAGTCGGAACCTTGGTCGGAAATGATGGCCTTGACCTGACCGACTCGGTCAGCAGCTTTCTTCAGTTGCTCGGCAACAATCTTGCCGTTGGATGTCTGGACAATCTCGATCAGGATGGCCGAGAGATCGCTCAGTCGGATAGGCCGATCGAGATTGAGCCAATGTTCAAGGCGAATCCCAACGATCAAAAGACATTTCTCGTTTCCCAATTGGATCGTGTGGTCGACCAGGAGAATCCAATCGTCGGCCTGTTCTTTGGGACGCGTTAATTCATGCAGCCCCCGTCGCAGCGTCCAGTTCTGAATCGTGTTTGCCGTAGGGGCGTGAGACAATCCAGAATGGATGGTGCCTAGCGTGCGGGCAATTTTCTCACAAGCTCGATAGCTGATGGTTGCTTGGAGCACCCAAGAAATCGTGAGTACAACGAGACTCAACGAAAAAGAATGTTGGGGGGCCGGCGGCAGCAATTGAGTCGACGGCTGCGTCGGGCGATTCTTCAGGGGCTGCTCCGCGTTTTTAACTGCTCTAATTCACTCTGCAGCTCGGCGACGCGCCGCCGCAGTTGGCTTGCCTCGCCTCTCCATCGCTGGCGGCTCTCTCTCGCATTGCAGAGGTTTTGCTTGAGTTCCTTAATCAACCGCTTGGATTGCATGGCGTTGTTCTTCCATTTCTCTCGTCCACGGCGTGCCGAACCAAGAAGTTTGGAAACAGGTGACTTATACTCAATCGTGGCTTGAGACATGACTGAACCTCCATGACGCGGAAAAACTGCATATAAGAGAACCAATTCCGTCAAATTCTCAAATAGCAATTTCAACACAAAACCGGTCGGTTTTGCGCAGCCCAGGCGGAGCCTCAAGCACAGTGCGTGACGAGGCAGAGCCCCGTCACGAGTACACCGAACTCGTTCCCAGGCTCCCGCCTGGGAACGCAAGGTCCCGGAGGCTCCGCCTTCGACCCATGCGAACGCGAGGCGGAGCCTCAAGAGCAGTGCGTGACGAGGCGGAGCCCCGTCACGAGACTCATGACAGGCTGGAAGCCTATCCCACTTCCTCCCCCTACTCCCACGCATTCAGTTCATCGATCTGCTCATTCAACGTCAGCAGGTCATACACGAACCCGACTCCCAGCAGCCCACCGGTCAGCAAGAACAGCACACCGGTAAAGATTTTGCCCATGTACAAGCGGTGTACGCCGAACAGGCCCAGGAACGTGTGCAGCACCCAGCAAAGCGTGTAATCGACCCGTCCCCTGCGGTACCGTCGCGACGCGTCGTCGGCCATCGAAGGGATCAGGAACAGGTCCACAATCCAGCCGACCAAGAACACGCCGCCGGTGAAAAACCAGAGCACTCCCGTGATCGGTCGGCCAAAATAAAATCGATGGGCACCAAAAATGCCGAGGATCCAGTAGAGATACCCGACCAGCACCGGATGGGTCGGCGTCATTTCATAGGCCGCGGCGTGGCCGGGGGCTCCGTAAGTCTCAGTAGCTGCGTGCATGGCTCGGCGATGCGGTGAAAAGGACGATTGCGTGACAGCGGGAGGTCTTTTTGGCACAACACTCGCCGCGGTTGCTGTGATTCGCAAATCGTGTTCCAGTCTTGGCATCGGCCGACACGATTTCACTCCATTTGCTCCAACCGCAAGGAAACCAACATCATGTCAGCGACGCTGGAAGACGCCATCGCCCTGGCGGCAAAACACTTCGCCGGAATCACCGACAAGTCGGGCCAACCGTACATCTTGCACTGCATCCGCGTGATGATGGGCGTCGACTCGCTGGACGCCAAAATGATCGGCGTGATGCACGATCTGGTCGAAGACACGTCAGTCACCCTGGACGATCTTCGATCACAGGGGTTCAGCGATTCCGTCGTCCGCGGCGTCGATCGGATGACCCACCGCAGCGAGACGTCGTACCAAGATTATGTGATTCGGCTGCGAGAAAACGAACTCGCCCGGCAAGTCAAATTGTCCGATTTGCGAGACAACCTCTCCCTGGACCGGGTCTTGCTCCGCGGTGAACGCTTCCAGCGCGACCTGGCACGGGTGGGCAAGTACGTGGCGACCTATCGCTTCCTGACCGACGAAATCGACGAAGCCGCCTATCGCGGGATCATGGAGCGTTTGTAGGACGGAGTGGATCATGTGAAAGATCCCAAGCAGGAGCAGCTTTAACAAGATTCGCTACCTGAAATTGGTCTGGGGCGGAAGCTGAGTGCCGCGGGGGTGTTTTTTGTTAGCGGCAGGGCGCGAGCCCTCCGGTCTTTCACGCTGAAACCGGACGGCTCGCGGGCTGTCGTTTTTGTGAGCCGCGACGCGTAAGCGGCCGGGCATTGCGACGCTGCCCGAGGCCTTACGGCCAGCGGCTCACCATTGACTCAGCAGATCCCGACTCAATCGACAGCCCGCTCGCGCCGTTCCGCTAACACCTTCAGTGCCAAAGTCGATGCGGTCCGTCTCCAGCCCACCGGCCCCCCCTCTGCAGTCGCCACCGACCGCACCGGCGGGACAAAACGACCGCATTTCTGCTAGGATGCCCCGTCCCCCTTTTCGACAGGTCAATCGCTTGATGAGACTGCTTTGATGAATGGTTTTCCGGGATCCGCGACGTTCGTGATCCCCACAATGGACGAACAAGACACCGTGGACACGTTGGTCGAAAAGATCGGCGAGGCCTGCGGCGGCATCGATTTGCCCCACGACGTGCTGTTTATCGACGACGGTTCCACCGATCAAACGTGGTCCCGGATCGAAACGCTTGCAGCCCAGCACGATCACGTCCGCGGTATCCGGTTCCGACGAAACTTTGGCAAAGCGGCGGCGCTCTCGGCCGGATTTGCCCAGGCCACCGGCGACGTCGTGTTCACGATGGACGCCGATCTGCAAGACGATCCGGTAGAGATCCCCGCGTTCATCGACAAACTGAACGAGGGCTTTGACGTCGTCAGCGGCTGGAAACAGAAACGCAAAGACGCGCTCGACAAAACATTGCCCAGCAAGGTCTTCAATTGGCTGGTCAGCCGGATGACCGGCGTGCACTTGCACGACCACAATTGCGGGTTCAAAGCGTACCGCGGGCCGGTGACCAAAGACGTCACGCTGTACGGCGAGCGACACCGCTTCGTTCCCGTCCTGGCAGCCGCCCGGGGCTGGCGCGTCGCCGAAATCCCCGTCGTTCATCACGCCCGCCAGTTCGGCCAATCCAAGTACGGCGTCTCGCGATTGGCCAAAGGATTCCTGGACCTGCTGTCCATCTTTTTCTTGACCACGTTCGGCAAGCGGCCCTTCCATTTCGTCGGAGCGATCGGCTTGCTGTTCTTTTTGACCGGCGGTTTCGGGCTGGTTTATCTATCCGCGATGTGGGTGATCTCGCGACAATTGGAATCGATGACCGACGTCGATCTGCACGCCTCGGCGCTGTTTTACTACTGCATCACCGCGTTGCTGTTGGGAGCCCAGATGTTCCTGGCCGGGCTGTTGGCCGAGCTGATCGTTTCGCTTTCCGAGCAATCCAAGTACCCGTACAGCATCCTGCAAGACACCGACGCGTCAGCGGCATCAACCGGCGGAGGTCAACGATGAAGGACGCCAGCGAAAAAGGAATTCCGATCGCCGGCGTCTACACGTTGTTGATCGTGATCGCGCTGTCGGTCGTCTCCGGCCGCATCGCCACCGTCATCAGCCGAGAAGGCGACACGCCGTTCTTGAGCGCCAACGATCGATCCCGCTGGTGTACGATTGCCGCGTTGGTCGAAAACGGAACCTATCAAATCGATCCGTTCTTGGAGCGTCGTGGGATCAAACAGAATCGCCGTCCCTGGGCGACGATCGATCTGGTTCGGCATCGCGGCCGCGACGGGCAACTGCACTACTACAGCAGCAAGCCGCCGCTGCTGCCGACGATTTACGCCGGGGTGTATTGGTGTGTGTCGCGGACGATGGGGATGTGGCTGAGCGACCATCCGATCTATGTCGGCCGCGTCATCCTGTGGCTGGTCAACGTCCCGACGCTGTTGGTGTTTTTGCTCTGCACGATTCTGGCCCTCGACCGCGTCACGCATTCCGTTTGGGCCAAATGTTTCCTCGCCGCCTCGGTCTGCTTCGGCACGATGCTGCTGCCGTTTTCGGTGGCGCTGAACAATCACTTGCCGGCGGCCGCGTCGGCTGCGGTGGTGCTGTTCATCTTCGTCCGATCGCTCCAGGTGCCGACCGGCCACCGATGGTGGTTGCTGGCGGGGCTGGCGGGCGGATTCACCGCCGCCAATGAGTTGCCGGCGCTGTCGATGACCGTTTTCTGGGGCGGGCTGTTGTTGCTGGTCCAGCGGCGGGCACTCCCGGCCTACTCCGCCGGCGTGCTGGTGGTCGCGGCCGCATTTTTTGCGACCAATTGGATCGCCCACCAAAGTCTGCGGCCGCCCTACACGCACCGCGGTGACGGCGCGCTGATCACCACACTCGACCAAGCCGAACCGACCGACGATCAATTGCGTTCGGCACTCGTGGCGGAGGATTTGGCGTCCGAACAATCCCAGATCGAAACCGGCCCGTCACGCGATCCCCGGCGGACCCGCGTGGTCGTCGATGGGAAACAACAATTCGGTCTGATTCGCAACGCCGACGGAGTTTCGCAGTTGCGGCATTGGGACGACTGGTACGACTATCCGTCCAGCTACTGGGTCGATGGGAAACGCCGAGGCGTCGACGTCGGCGAACCGTCTCGTCTGGTCTATTTCGCCAACATGACGGTGGGGCACTATGGGATTTTCTCGCTGACCCCGATCTGGTTGCTGATGCCGATCGGGTTTCTGGGATTGCTGTCATCACGCTCCACCGAGCTGCGTCTGTTGCTCGCCGTGATCGCACTGGCGACCGTCGTCTGTGCCGTATTTTATCTGCTTCGGCCGGAGATCGACCGCAATTACGGCGGGGTCAGCGTGTGTTTTCGTTGGATGCTGTGGTTTGCTCCGCTGTGGTTGTTCGCGATCGCCGGGCCTGCGGAGTGGCTCAGTGATCGCCCGTGGGGGCGATGGCTGGCGTACGTTTTGCTAGCAGCCAGCGTGACGTCGATGTCGATCTCGCTGGACGGTCCCTGGCAGTCTCCCTGGCTTTACCGTTTTTGGCAGTATTTGGGCTGGCTCGCCCCGTAAAACAGGGACTACTATCGGAGCGTCTGGCGGATTGCCAATCCGCCAGACGCCCAACAGGACGACGGACCGGCGATCCGTCCCCATGCTGGCTCGCATTCCACAGGAGCTAGAGACTCTTTGAGCGGCAAGGAAGCCGAATCGAACGACATCACATCGTCGGGAAAGTCCTCTCGATGGATGGTCGTTGCGCTGTTGATTGCGGCGATCGTTTTCATCTTTCGCTTCATCGCCCCGCAGACCGTGGGGGAGCAGGTTCGACGTCATGTCGAACAGACGTTTCGCGACCACTACCCGGATCTGGAAATCTCGATCGGTCGGGGCCGTTTCGAACCGAACATCGGATTGATCCTGGATGACATCCGGATTTTGCAGCCGCAGAAGTCCGAGTCGGCTGCGACGCGGCGAGTGCGCAGCTTGAGTGATCGTCTGGGCATCTCCGCGGACGCGTCACGCGAGTTGGTGCAGATTGGTCAGATCGTTGTGGTGGCGAGCGCCGACGTTTCAAAACTGTTGGAAAACGAAAACCCGCTGGTCACGCGTCGGATTGTGATCAGTGGCGTCCGCGCCCACGCTTGGCTGGATGAACAGGGCAAACTGTCGCTGGAATCGCTGTGGCCGCTGCCGACGTTTGGCAAAGTCGCCTGTCCCAGGATGGAGGTCCGCAACGCGAAACTGGTGTTGGCCAACGAGTCGCCGGATTCGCGTCCGATCGAAATTGATGTCGCTCAAGCGGTGATCTTAAAGGATTTCGCATGCGCGACGGATCCTGCCGGAGCCGCCGGTTCATGCTCATCGACCATCACCGCCAATGGCACCGCCGCGTTTGCCGAGCATTTTGCGTTGCAGATCACCAGCGACGACAAACAAACCGATCTGCGCGGCGAGGTTCGCGGTGGCAAGCTGACCGGTGAGCTGATCGATCGCTTGCCGGCACAAGTGCAAGAAAAACTGAAACCGCTTCGTGGACTGGAATTGGTGGCCGACACGACGGCGATTGCGCGGATTCAGCCCGGCCATCCGATCAACTTCGCGACCCGCAGTCGCATTCACGACGGCCGGTTTCGGCACCCCAAGTCATCGATGCCGGTGAAAGACATTCGTGGCGTGCTGAGTTGTCGTCCCAGCGGTGTGCAACTGGAATCCTGCCAGGCGTTCTGGGGCGACGCGCGGATCAAGCTGGACGGCTACACCGTCGGTTATTCCAACCCCATCGAAGCCCATCTCGATGTCTCGGCCTACAACCTGTTGCTGGACCAGCGGTTCGCCGCCGTGATCCCCCAGCGGTTGGAAGCCGGCTGGAAAAAATTCGAGCCGCGTGGATTGATCGACGTCACCCACGCACACTTTGACGTGGTCGGTGACCAGATCGAAACGACTGCCGAAATCACGTGCAAGGGCGTCGACCTGAACTATGAGAAATTCCCCTACCCGGTTCAGCAGATCACCGGAGAATTGTTGATCAAGGACCAGCGTGTCCAAACCAAACTGGCCGGTGGGCGGATCGGTGGCCAACTGATGCAGTGTGTGTTTGATCTGCCCCTGCGCCCTGATTCGCAGCAGCAACGTGTGTTTTCCGTGGCGATGGCCGGACCGATTGCGATTGATGGAGAACTATTGAACGCGCTGTCGCCGCGCGGAGGCGAGGTCACGCCGCTGGAGCGATTCATTCGTTCGCTGAACCCACTCGGAGCGATTCATCTGGTCCGTGGCACGATGCGGACCGATGCCGATGGAGTCAAGCATCAGGACATGGAGCTGAAAGTCAGTGATGCGACGCTCCGGTTCAATGCGTTTCCGTATCCGCTGTACAACGTCACCGGCGACATTCGCGTCGTCGACGATCACGTGACACTCACTGGATTTCAAGGATCCAATGCCAACGGCGGCGTGATTCGGTGCGAAGGCGACTACCGGGTTCCTCCCCGCCGCGACGAACCCGGAAACGAGGCATCCGGCACGTCGTTCTCGGGGCCATCGCTGGTCTTGGATTTCGATGCCACCCGCATTTCGCTCGACGAAGCCCTTCGCAGTTCGCTTCCGCCGGCTTCGCAACAGACCTGGGACAACCTCGCACCCAGTGGAGTGCTCGATTCGCTGAGAATCAAATTGGTTCGCGATGTCCCCGATAGCCCGTTGAAGCTGAACGTCGCCGCGCACCAATTTGATTCCAAACGCATCGGCTCGGACACGCTGCGTTTGCAACCGATCGCCTTGCCGTACCGGTTGGACATCGTCGAAGCCGCGGTTCGGTATGAAGGCGGCCGCGTCATGATCGACTCGATTCGGGCCGAGCACGGCAGGTCCGCCGTCTCCGCCGACGGTGGCTGCTGGCAAATCAACGACGGACGCTGGCTGCTAAGTGTCGATGTGCATAACGGCAGCCGATTGATCCCCGACGCCGAATTGATCAACGCATTGCCCCAACAGATGCGAGGTGCCATGCGTGGATTGAACCTCCGCGGACCGGTCGGCCTGAGCGGATTGACCGAAACGCTGCTCTCTGATGACAGCCATCCCGATCCGATCTTTGGCTGGGATCTGCAATTTCAACTGGAAGGGAATCGGATCGGCGACGTCGGTCCGGTACACGGGCTGCGCGGAGAGTTGTTGGTCAAGGGGCACAAGGACGCGCGCGAGATCGCCGCCGAGGGCGAAGTCCGGATCGATTCGCTGCACATTAATGATCTGCAAATCACGCAGCTGCGCGGCCCGTTTCAAATCCGCGACGATCGTCTTCGCCTGGGGGGCATGGGTCGCAACGGCGAGTTCCAACAACCGATCGAAGGCCGTTTATTCGACGGCACGATTCGTATGGATGGCAACGTGACCTTGTCCGACGCCAATTTTGATGTGCGGCTGGCGCTGATCCAGGCCAAGCTTCCGGTGTTGTTGGCCGAATTGGGGCAGGGCATGAGCGATTTGACCGGTTCGCTCGTCGGCAGCATGAATCTGGAAGGCGTGCTCGGGACCACCGACCTGCTGCGTGGCCAAGGCCATGCCGTCATCACCGATGCCAACCTCTATCAGGTGCCGGTGTTGATGCAATTGTTGAACGTCCTGTCGATCACGCCGACCGAAGACGTCGCGTTCACCAACGCCGACATCAACTACCGGCTGAGCGAGAACGAGATCTTTTTTGATGACCTGAAACTGTGGGGCAGCCTGATCGCATTGCACGGAAACGGCATGCTCGATCGCCGCCGCGAACTCGACCTGACCTTCAACACCCGCGTCTCCCCCCGCAACACGTTCACGCGTATCCTGCGTCCGCTGATGGACCAGCGTTACACGTTGTGGACGGTCGACGTGACGGGACCGCTGGATGACCCCAACATCGAACGCCGGGCGCTCGACGGCGTTGGGCAAACCATCGAACGACTGTTCCAGGGCATGAACACCGACCCCGACGCGAAACGCAAAGACCGTTCGGCCGGCATCGGACGGATGCTGCAATAATAGGAAACCGGGCGCTCGTTCGCCCTCCTTTCCTCCGCGTGCGCGGATCCATCGCAATTCGTTCCCCTACTGAATTGATCTCTCGTGACGAATCCCTATGCTCCGTCGACTGTCGAAGAAGCTCGTCCGTCGGAATGGACCGTAACGCATCTCAACACAGTCGCGGGGAGTTGGCTGATTGTCTTTGGACTTTTGCATTTCTTCGCGATCAATCTTCTTTCACAATCCTACTCCGTAGCAACTGCCCAATGGACGCCGCTGTTGTTGACCGGACTTGGCGTGTTGGTCGCGATGCAATTCCGCATCGCCATCGCCCTCACACGACTCATCAGTTCGTTCACGATCGTGGGGCTTGTTTTTGCGGGCATTCTGCTGGTGGCCGGCTTCGGAAATGGCGGGGAATTGACGTACGGCAACACCACGGTCACTGACCCAACACCCTGGCAACTCTTGCTCTTGTTGGCAACGATCGCTGCGACCATGATTCCGCCCTGGGCCCTGCTTCAACGCGCCGCGGGGATGAACCATCGACAGCAGCGAAGGGCGCGACTTGAGCAGCTGTTTGACGACTGAAGACCTACCGCGGCCGGAACGGTAAAAAACAGTCCAATCGACCCCGAAGGACGTCGAATGGATGACTGCGATGTCCGATGGTTCTGTTCGGTCTGATGGCGAAGCCAGCTGTAGCGGAGACTGGATCTGCGGAGGAGCAACCCGCCTAGGAATCACCTGGTCTGCGATGCGGCGAAGGTGCTTCGTGCCCTCCACCGGCCCGCGTCGCCGGAGGGGCGTTTGAACCGAGCGTTTGTCGTCCAACACCCATTCGGACATCGCAGCAATGCCTCAAAAAACCTGGGTCCTGAGTGATTAGCCACTAAAATCCACGAAGAACCCTCTCTGGGAGAGACGGCGTTTGCGCTGCAAGCAAACACCAGAGAGGGCCGGCGCTGCGCAGGCCTTGGCGTCTTGCGCTACGATCAAATCCGTCACTGATACAATTGACGTCCCCGGGGATCGCAGCGTCTCAATGCTGTGACCCCATCCGGGGTCAATCGGCAATCGAGTTTGGGATTCCGGTGGTGCGTCAAGGCGACCACCGTCTCGTTGCTGCAACCCCTCTCGGCGTAAAACCTGCTCCGCAAGCGGAGCGAGGGCGACTTCGCAGTCGCCTGCTGGGCCCCCGCGATGTCCGGGGATCGGCGAAAGGGACCATCCAGCTTAGGACGATCGGTTTTTATCATTCGCATGGGCCCCGAACGTTGGAATCGACCGACGGGATCCGCTCTAATCTGTTCCTGTCGCTGGCGCGCCTCGTGCTGAGATGGCGCCGGCAGACACCCCAACTCCATACCTCCGCAAAAGCGGATCGATCACAATCGATTCGCTGTCGTTGATGTGAGCATCCACGAACCATTTTCCACCACCTCTGAGTTAGAACCCCGCGAGTTCCACGTCGTCCGATGGCGGTTCTTCATCAACAACTGTTGGCTTGCTTCCACCGCCGGCATCTCGATCTACATCGGAACGCTGCTGCTTGGGTACCCATACGGCTGGATCGCATTGCTCTACGTGTTGAAGTATGCACTCTGGTCATTGAAGGACATGACCAATTTGCGAGTGATTCTCACGTCGCAGGGGATTGAAGGTCCCGGATTCATGTTTATTTCAACCGCTCGATTTCTGGCATGGAGCGATATTGATGCGAGTCGAACCGGGATCCGTGGCGGTCGCTTTTTCATTGAGGGAAACGACGGCACATCGATTACATCACGACTGTTTTGGTACGACACCGAGGCACAGAAGGCGATCACGGCATTTGTCTCCAGCATCAACCCGGCGACCTACCTGAACTTGGCCGATGTGCTGCGAGGCACGGAGTAAATACGTCAGCGTCCACCACTACGATGAAATAGTTGAACATCATGAACCGCACCAACAACACCGATGAACGCATCGCCAACATGACGTTTGCGTCCGTGTACCCGCACTATGTCACGAAGGTTGAGAAGAAAGGCCGGACCAAGGAAGAGCTGCATCAGGTGATCAAATGGTTGACGGGTTTCAACGAAAAGACGCTGCAGAAACACATCGGCGGCGAATCGACGTTCCAGCAATTCTTTCAGGCCGCCAAGGTCAACGAGAACGCGCACCTGATCACGGGCGTCATCTGCGGTCATCGGGTCGAGGAGATTGAGAATCCGTTGACCCAGCGGGTCCGATACTTGGACAAGCTGGTCGACGAGTTGGCGAAGGGGCGAAAGATGGAAAAAATATTGCGGACGCGGTGAAATTCCAGGACATTTCCCATTTGCGGAAATCCGAATCGATTCCCCGCTCGTCTGATCGGTAGTGCTAGCCCGTACGGCCCCCTCCGAGGACGAAAACGTGATCAAACGAGCCAACTGGAAAACCATCCTTGCAGCCCTCGCCGTCTGCTTGCCGCTGTTGGGATGTGGTCAGCAGGCTGATCGCGCGGATTTCGACAGCGTGCTTGAGCATGCCGAAGCGCCCGCGGCGGGTGAAACCATCCCCGTCGCGCTGGTTGCCGGGGGCGAAGCGGTCGAGCGATCGGTGTCCAACCGCAAGATCATCTACACCGCCGATGTCGAATTGGTCGTCGACGATTTCGCCGTTTTCGAGCGACAAATCTCCGGCGTGATTGGCAGCCACGGCGGCTATGCCTCCGAACGCAGCAGTGACCGCCGGCACGGCGACCACCGCGGCGGAACCTGGGTGATTCGCGTTCCGGTGGCGAATTACGACGCCTTCCTCTCCGGTTTGGACTCGCTCGGTTTTGCACGCTCCCGCAGCGAGACGTCCGACGATGTCACCGAGGCCTATGTCGATTTAGAAGCACGCATCAGCAACAAACAGAAACTGGAAGAACGCATCCTGGCGATGCTGGAAGAACGCCCCGGCAAGCTGACCGATTTGATGGAAATCGAACGAGAACTTTCGCGCGTCCGTGAAGAGATCGAACGCATGGAAGGCCGGATGCGTGTGTTGAAGGACCAAACGTCGCTGGCCACGGTGACCCTGCGGGTGGTCGAAGAAGCGACCTACCAGCCGCCGGCGGCACCGACGTTGACCGACCGAATCGCGGCCGTCTGGGGCGGTTCGACCCGATCCATCGTCCAGATCGCGACCGGATTGGTCCTCTTCGCCGTCGCCGTGATCCCTTGGGCCGTCATCCTGGTACCGATCGCGTTTCTGGCGTACCGGTTTCGCTTGAAAACAGCTTGATAGACCGGACGGCTCGCGGGCTGTCGGTTTAGTGAGTGAGCCGCGACGCGTAAGCGGCCGGGCATCCAGGCGCCCGCCCGAGGCCTTACGGCCAGCGGCTCACCATTGACTCGACCAATCCCACTAAATCGATAGACCGCTCGCGCCGTTCCGCTCATAAAAAACAGGAGCGGATAGCGGAAGACGTTCACGAAAGCGGCTGACGCCGATCCGGTCTCAAGCGATTTCGACGCAATTGCAGACCTGGCCGAGCACGCCGGCTTGGCGGATCGCCGGCACCAGGGCTTGCTTGAGTGCCACCGACGGCAGGTGACCGCGAAGCACGATGCGGGAACCCTCCATCGAAATTTTGAGGTCTGCGAGATGGTTGCAGAGCTCGTGGTGGGCACACAGAACCGTGTCGATTCGCTGAATCAGGTTGGTGACTCGCGAATCAGAAAATTGTGTAGTAGCCATCGGGCTATCTCCCAAGCGGCAGAAGGGTTTTTCAGCTAAGGGAACAAGCGAACTTCGGCCGCAGAAGTGACAAACAAAAATGCAAATTTTGCTGGGACGCAGAAATATCAGGCGGCAACACCTACGTCGACCCGAATCGGAGTCAAGTTTTCGGATTCAGTAAAAACGCGTAATGTTGTTCCATCTACCGCAATCGTCTCTTAACGCTAATCAGACGCTCGAAAAAACGTTTTGTTTTCTGAAAATTTTCCAAAATCTCATACCTTTCACAGCGGTTGAACGCTCTCCCCGGATCCACCCCGACGATCTGTTCGGCTATCAATGGGGATGCCGTCTCAGGCGGCGTCACGAATTACTGTAGCGCGACGAGGAGTAGCAAACATGGCTGTTGAGATTCACGGGGTGTACACCGGCCAGCTCGGATGCACCGCCACGCACGGCCCGAGCGGCAAAACACTGACCACGGACGCACCGCTGGACAACGGCGGCAAGGGGGAATCGTTCTCCCCGACAGACCTGGTCGCCACCGCACTGGGAAGCTGTGTTCTGACCATCTTGGGACTCGTCGCCGAGCGCCACGAATTGGATCTAACCGGGACAGAGGTCTCGGTGACCAAAGAGATGATCCAACAACCGGTGCGTCGCATCGGGGGGCTGCGGACCGTCGTGACACTCCCGGCCGGCTCGGTCACCGACGCCGCGATGCGAACCCGACTGGAGACGGCTGCGCGGAAGTGCCCGGTTCACCAAAGCATTCATCCCGACATCGAGGCACCGATCGAATTCGTGTACGGCTAGTGCTTTGTCAGCTTTCAATTTTCGAGCCCGCGTTTGTCGAGCGGAAAAGGGGTCAGGTACCAAAAACCAAATGGCCCGCAGGGTGCTTCGCATTTTTGGTACCTGACCCCTTTTCCGCGGTACCCTAAGAATAAAAGTTGACGAAGCACTAGACGTAGCGCACCTTGCCGGTTCCGAAGGTGATCCGTCCGATCGGCGTGGCCTGAATCCCCAGCTCGGTCAGCTGGGATTGGATACTGGCGGCGTAGAAATCGCTGACGATGATGGCCATGCCGATGCCCATGTTGAACACGCGTCGCATTTCGGCGTCGGCCACGTTGCCGGTTTGCTGCAGAAAGCGGAACACCGCCGACGGTTCCCAGGACTGGGGATCGATCTCGGCATCGACGCCGGGGGGCAGGATGCGATCGAGATTCTCTTCGATCCCGCCGCCGGTGATGTGGGCCAGGCCGTGGATGACTTGTTTGACGCGGTAGTGATTTTGGATCGCGCGAACGGCCGCGACGTAAATCTGAGTCGGCGTCAGGCATTCCTCGGCGATGGTCTTGCCGCCCAGGGCGTCGGGGGTGGAATCCCAGGTCAGGCCGGCATCGGCGATGATTTTTCGGACCAGCGAAAAACCATTGCTGTGCAGCCCGCTGGATGCGATCCCCAGCACGACGTCGCCTTCGCCGATCTGTTTGCCGTCGATCAATCGTTTTCGTTCGACGACACCGACGGCAAAGCCGGCCAGGTCATAGTCGTCATCCCCGTACATGTCCGGCATGATCGCGGTTTCGCCGCCCAGCAAGGCCATGTCGCCGGCGACGCAGCCGTCGCTGATCCCTTGAACGATCCGTTCCAACCGCGCCGGATCGTCTTTGCCCATCGCGACATAATCGAGAAAAAACAGCGGTTCGGCGCCGGTGCAGAGCAGATCATTGACACACATCGCCACCAAATCGATCCCGACGGTGTGGTGGATGCCGGTGGTTTGGGCGATTTTCAGCTTGGTCCCGACGCCGTCGGTGCCGCTGACCAGAACGGGTTGTTCGTAATTGCGGGCGAACAGTTTGCCGGCGAAATCGAGCTGAAACAGCCCGGCAAACCCACCATCGCTGGCCAGCACGCGCGGCGAGAAAGTGCGGTGCATCAGTTTGGGCAAACGCCGCATCGATTCGGCGTAAACGTCGAGGTCAACGCCGGCGTCCTTATAAGTCGCAGCCATGGAGGGGGGGTCAGCAGTCAAGATTGAAGTGAAAGTCTGGTCAGCAAAAGCCAGTTTGACATCCCCGCCCCGGCTCTGGTAGCCGTCTGGCAATCAGAACGCCATTATCGGCGGTGTAGTGCGCTGCGATGATCCGCCCACTCCTGCGGGCGTCCGCCGGCCGTCATTGAGGCCGCCAAATACGCCGAAAAACGGTAAACTGTGCCGGTTGACCAAAAGATGTCGGGTCCAAAACCCGGCTGATAGTCCCGACCGTCACCGTTTCACCAACTGTTTCCTGAGGTTTCTTCGGCAATCCATCGCTAGGCGTCATCGCGTGATCGGCTGCCTGCCTGTTTTCCAATCTCCGGCCCGAGGGTTTCTGATCTCGGGCCCGCAGGTGGTAGGGTTTCTGGCAAGCATTGTGCAAGCACGTGATGCAGGCGTATTGGAGATGGCACATGGTGTGCCACCCCACAGACGCGTTTAGAAAGGATTGCAGGAGACACTCACAACATGCTTATGCGACAACCGACCGGAAACCTTCAGTTCACCTACCAACCGCCGTTCGGTGCAACGTTGCAGGAGAACGGCGTCCAGTTTTCGGTGTTCAGCCGCTCGGCAACCGCAATGCGTTTGCTGTTGTACAACAAGGTCACCGACCAGGAACCGGCCGACATCATCGAGTTTGATCGCGAGACCGACCGCTGGGGCGACGTTTGGAGCCTGAACCTCAAAGGGCTGGAAGCGGGCCAACTGTATCATTACCAAGCCAGCGGACCGTGGGATCCGGCCAAGGGGCAACGATTCGACTCGGCCGCCCGCCTGATCGATCCCTATGCCCAGGCGCTCGCGGGAACCTTCGGACGCAGCACCGACGGCGTCGTTCGCCCACCCAAGTGTGTCGTCGTCAAAGACGACTTCGATTGGGAAGGCGACCGGCACTTGCGGCGTGAATTGAGCGAATCGGTGATCTACGAAATGCACGTTCGCGGATTCACTAAAAGCCGCACCGCGAAAATCAAGTGCCCCGGCACTTACCTCGGTGTGATCGAAAAGATCCCTTATCTGCAATCGCTGGGCGTGACCGCCGTCGAATTGATGCCGGTCAACGAATTCCCGATCCTGGACATCTACGGCAACCCGCCGCAACGCCCCAATTACTGGGGTTATGACCCGATGGCGTTCTTTTCGCCGCACCGCGGATACGCCCACGACAAACGGCCCGGCGCCCAAGTCAACGAATTCAAACAGATGGTCAAGGCACTGCACGCGGCCGGGATCGAAGTGATCTTGGACGTCGTGTTCAATCACACCTGTGAAGGCAACGAGCAGGGCCCCACGTTGTCGTTCAAGGGACTGGAAAACCAAGTCTATTACATCCTCAGCGAAGGCGAGCACTACACCAACTACAGCGGCTGCGGCAACACGCTCAACGGCAACCACCCGGTCGTCCGCGAGATGATTTTCCACTGCCTGCGGCATTGGGTGCACAACTATCACGTCGACGGTTTCCGTTTCGACTTGGCCAGCATTCTGTCGCGCGACCGGGGCGGAAACCTGGTCCCCAACCCGCCGATGGTGGAGCTGATCGCCGAAGACCCATTGTTGGCCGACACCAAGATCATTGCCGAAGCCTGGGACGCGGCCGGCGCCTACCAAGTCGGCTCGTTCGGCAATCACCGCTGGGCGGAATGGAACGGCCGCTACCGCGACGACGTACGCGGATTTTGGCGTGGCGATGGCGGAACCTTGGGCGCGTTGGCGACCCGCTTGGCCGGCAGCAGCGACTTGTACGAGCATGCCGGACGCCCGCCGTTTTGCAGCATCAACTTCGTCACCAGCCACGACGGTTTCACGCTCAATGACCTGGTCAGTTACAAAGAGAAACACAACGCGGCCAACGGCGAAGACAATCGCGACGGTGACAATCACAACATCAGCGACAACTACGGGGTCGAAGGCCCGACGCGTCGCAAAGGGGTCAACACCATCCGGGGGCGACAAGTCCGCAACATGCTCGCCACGCTGTTGTTGTCTCAAGGCGTTCCGATGATCGTCAGTGGTGACGAAGTCCGACGCACCGCCCGCGGCAACAACAACGCCTATTGCCAAGACAACGATCTGAGTTGGTTCGATTGGCGGTTGGTCGAGAAAAACAAGGACGTGTTGCGATTCGTCCAAACGCTGATTCAGTTTCGACGCCAGCAACCGACCGTGCGACGAATCCACTTTTTGACCGGCCAGCCCGTCGACGGCCGCCTGATCCGTGACGTTTCGTGGTACGCCGATGACGGCAGCCCGTTGGACTGGGGACAACACCACCTGAGCATGGTGGCGTACATTGCCGCCCCGAGCCGCGCGGAAGATCCCGCCGGGCTCGGCCGCGATTTGGTGATGTTGTTCAACAGCACCGGGGACGACCGCACCCAGCAAATGCCGGCGATCGGGCGTGGCATGAAATGGAACCTGTTCCTGGACACCGCCGCGGATTCCCCCAACGACATCTATCCCAATTTGAATGGGCCGATGCCGCCCAGCAATCGGGCCGTCGAAATGCCCTGCCATTCGCTCAAGGTATTCGTCAGCGGAAAAGTCTCCGCCAAGCGACGAAAATAGTGGCCTCTCGCTCGACGTCACTGAGGTTTTGTTACACTCTGGATAGCCCGATCTCGGCATCGTTTGCCGGCTCGGGTTTTTCCATTTGGATCGATTCGGAACGGCGATGCTTCTATCGAGCGACGAGATTCACCGGCGGCTGAAAAATGACCAGATCAAAATCGAACCGTTTGATGCCGACCGGTTGAATCCGAACGGATACAACCTGGCGCTGCACGACGAACTGTTGGTTTACGAGGAAATCGTGCTCGACGTCGCCACCCCCAACCGTTATCGACGGTTGGAAATCCCCGCCGAAGGGCTGACGCTGCAGCCCAACGTGCTGTACCTCGGGCGAACCGTCGAATACACCGAAACCCGCGGTCTGGTGCCGCTGATCCAGGGCCGCAGTTCACTCGGCCGGCTGGGTTTGTTCATCAACCCCGGCGGGTCGATCGGCGATGTCGGTTATTGTGGCACCTGGACCTTGGAAATGTATTGCGTCCAACCGGTCAGGATCGTTCCGGGCATGCAGATCTGCCAAATCTACTATCAAGAACTCAGCGGCGACGGTGCCGCGTATTGCAGCGACAAGTACCAGCACAGCCGCGACATTCAGCCCAGTTTGATGTACCGTGAGTTCGGCGGAGCCGTCGACGAAACTCAGTTGGAACTCAACTTCGGTGACTCCCCCGGCCGTTGATCGCATGCTAGTTCAGAAAGACAAACTCCCGTTCCGATCTCCGAACGAGAAAGGCCGCTACCGCCGCGCCTGGAAAGAAAGTCACGGCAACCTGTTGCTGTTGTTCGCCGGCATCATTTTCTTGATCGGGTTGGCGATGATTTGGGCCAGCCCGCCCGACCCGACCGAGTTTGACGTCGATCTGGGCGCCGTGGCCGACACCGACCAAGTCCAACCGCTGCCGCCCGACGTGATCCTGATTCGCGTCACGACCAATCAGATCGATTCCGCAGGCCCGATTCGGATCGCGGTTTACGATTCCCCGGAAAGTTTTGGGAATCCCGAACGGGCGATCATCAAGGACTCCCTGGTGCCGATCGACGGATTCGTGGTTTGGGAAATCCAGCTCGCCATTTTGCCGGAACAATTCGCGATCGCGGCCTACCATGATATGGACGACAACGGCGAACTGAACCGGGCGTTGTTCAATGCCCCGGTGGAACCGTACGGTTTTTCCAATAACGCGCGGAGCCTGGTCGGGCCGCCGACCTACGAGCAAACCATCATGGAACGCCCGAGCGAATCGACGGCCATCGAAATCCGCGTGTATTAGTTGATGCATTGGTTCCGTCCGCTTCTGTTGACGCTCCAGCTGATGGGGCTCAGCGTTCTGGTCGCCGCGGGGATCGGGATCACGCTGGCGTTTTTCATTTCGTTGGTCCCACGCCAGCGCCGCGTCGGCCGGGCGGTCATCGGGTATTGCCTGATCAGCCTGGTCGCCTGCATCGCCACCCCGATGATTCTGCACGCGGCCGCTTGGGAGGCGACGGCGGGCAAGTTCGGTTGGCTGACGTTTTCCCAAACCGCCTCACGCACCTACACCGGGCTGGCCGGCCGATACGGCGGACTGGTCGCCTGCGTTTGGATCCACGGACTGTTGGGGGCCGCCCTGGTGTCGCTGGCGACCTGGTTCGGCACCTCGCGGATCCCTTCTCAAGTGATCGATCAAAGTCGACTCGACGGCGGACCGATCTGGACTTGGTGGCGGATCCGGTTGCCGATCGCGGCGCCCTGGGTGGTGACGGGGCTGCTGGCGACGGCGATTTTGGCCGCCACCGAAATGACGGTCGTCGACCTGTACGGCGTGCGGACCCTGGCCGACGAGTTCTACCTGTTTCATGCCGTCCAACCTTCGATCACGTCCATCATGATCGTCCTGGTGCTGCCCTGTGTGCTGGCGATCGGGATCATCAGCACCGTCGCCGTGTCTCGCCGCCGTCGGTTGGACGTGCAACTGCTCGAATCAAATCGCTCCGCCGGCGACGCGGCCGAACCCTTGGGCATGCTTGGCCACCTCGCCGCGCCGGCCGCGATCGTGCTGGCGACGATGATGTTTGCGTTCCCGCTGGGCGGTTTGTGGGTCAAGATCGGACACCGGATCACCGTGTCCGCGGATTCCGACCCGGCGTTCACGGTCGGTTGGTCACTGCGGCAGGCGATCGGGTTGCTGGGGTCGGCGCCGCAAGAATTCTCCAGGGAGTACCTTTGGACGGCGGTCCTGGCGGCGCTGACCGCCGCGGTCTGTCTCCCCCTGGCTTGGGTGGTCGCGTCGACCACGCGGCAACGCCCCCGGCTGCGCCGCACCGTCGACCTCGTTTCGCTGATCCTGTTTCTGATTCCCGGTCCGGTTGTCGGCTTGACGGTGGTGCGGTTGTTCACGCTGTCCGTGCCGGGTCTGCAAACCCTCTACCATCAGACGTTACTACCGACCGTGGTGGCCTTGTTGGCCCGCGCCGTGCCGGTCGCCTACTGGATCCTGCGAGCCGGTTATGCGGGAATCGACACCTCGATCCTGGACAGTGCGAAACTCGATCTGGGCTGGATCGGCCGCGTCTGGTGGATCGAACGCCCGCTTTTGGCCAAGCCGCTGGCGATCGCGGCGGTCGCCGCGGCGGTGATGGCCAGCGGAGATGTCCCGGCGACGCTGCCCGTCCTGCCACCAGGTGTCGTGACCGTCGGCACCCGATTGTTCGCGTTGCTGCACAGCGGTGCACGCAATCAGGAAGCCGCTTTGGCGTTCTGGTACGTCATTTCGATCATCGGGGTGACGATCGTTTGTTCCATTCGTTGGAAGCGCTCTGCCGGATAACGTACACTGGAGCAGACGGAAGCGGCCACTTGCCGCCTGCCCCCCCTCGATGGATTCTCAATCCAAGGATGCTCGAATTGAAGTTGATCAACGCCCACGCGATTGCGATTCGAATTTGTCTTCTCTGCTTCACCGGCCTGACCGTGATGGCGACCCCGGCCATCGGCGTGGAAACCGTGACCTTTCGATCGGACAAAAAAGATCTGGTCAATGGTGCGCCGATGCCGACACGCACCGTCGTCGGCGAAATCCTGGTCGAGGCACAGGACGGGGGGTTGATGCTGCAAAGTGACGACGGCCGGATTTGGATGATCCAGCCCGATCAAATCGTTGAACGCAATTCCGACGACGAAGCGATGCAGCCGGTGACGGCCGACGAGATGGCCGAACGCATGAAACAGGAGTTGCCCCACGGCTTTTCCATCTATCGAACCGCCCACTATGTGATCGCCCACAACACATCCGATGCCTACGTCAAACAGGTCGGATTGCTGTTCGAGCAACTCTACAAAGGCTTTTACACGTTCTGGAAAAACCAACGCTGGCGGCTGCCCGAGCCCAAGTTTCCGCTGGTCGCCCTGGTGCTGGCCGACCGCAACGACTTTTTAAAACACGCCGGAGCGGAAGTCGGAGACACGGCCCAATTGGTCATCGGTTACTACCACCTGTCCAGCAACCGGATGACGACGTTCAACATGCCCAACCTGGAACGCAACGTCGCGACCATCATTCACGAAGCCACGCATCAACTGGCCTACAACTGCGGCCTGCAACGACGATTCGCCGACAACCCGATGTGGATCAGCGAAGGGTTGGCGATGTTTTTTGAATCGCCCGATTTCCAAAGTGCGTCACGCTGGCGCGGGATCGGTCGCGTCAACCAGGTGAATCTCAAACGCTGGCGAAATTACTTGCCGGTCCGTCCCCCCAATTCGCTCGTCACGTTGCTGTCCGACGACGATCGGTTTCGCAGCTCCGATACCGCCACCGATGCCTACGCCGAGAGCTGGGCACTGACCTATTTCTTGCTCAAAACGCGACGGGAAGAGTACGTGGAGTATTTGCGGAAACTGAGCAGCGGAAAACCGATGGCCGAATTGACCGCGCGAGAACGTATCGAAATGTTCGAAGAAACCTTCGACGCCTCGGTCGCCGAGATCGACAAGTACCTCGTCAACTACATGCGCCGCGTCCGCTAGTGCTGCGTCAACTTTTATACTTAGGGTACCGCGGTAAAGGGGTCAGGTACCAAAAATGCGAAGCACCCTGCGGGCCATTTGGTTTTTGGTACCTGCCCCCTTTTCCGCTCCGAGGGGAAATCAAGTGGAAAAGGCTTCCAGCCTGTCATCCACGGGCCGACGGTGTAACATAAGGGGCCCCGAGCGGAACACTCTCTGACGCAATCGCTCCCGCTCGGTCCAGAGCGTCGTCCCCCACCCACTCGCACGCCATCCTCTCCGCGAAACCAGAACAGAAATGAACCCAGCCTCCCTCCGATTGATCCCCTCCCCGGCGGCGCTGACGACCAGCCGGAACGTCGCTGCGATCTGCCTGTCGGCACTCTGCGTTGCCTTCGTCGTCCCCGATGCGGCGGCCCAAAATGGGGCAGCCAAAGCCAAGGCTCGCAAAGCCGCAGCAAAACCGGCGCGGTCCAAGACCGTCGGTCCGGCCATCGGCGGCAATACCGCGACTCCGATCGATCGGATCAAGGCTGCCGAGGGGTTTGAAGTGGAACTGCTGTATTCGGTTCCCGGCGAAGAACAGGGCTCCTGGGTCAATCTCTGCACCGACGACAAAGGCCGGATTCTGGTCAGCGATCAATTCGGCGGCTTGTATCGCATCACACCGCCGCCGGCCGGCGAAACCCTCCAGACCGCGGACGTCGAAAAAGTCCCGGCCGACATCCGAGCGGTCAACGGAATGGTCTGGGCCTTCGGAGCGCTCTACGTCGGCGTCAACGACTACGAACAAAAAATCCCCTCCGGACTGTACCGGGTCAGCGATAGTGACGGCGACGACAGCTTGGACAAGGTCGAATTGCTTCACGAAGTCAAATCCAGAAGCGATCACGGCGTTCATGCACTGATGCCGACCCCCGACGGAAAAGCACTGTATCTGGTCACCGGCAACAACACGACGCCGCCGCCGCTGGCGGACAGCTCGCCGGTGCGTCAGGTCTGGGGCGAAGACCACTTGTTGCCCAGCATGCCCGACGGACGCGGACACAACCGCGGCGTGCTCGCCCCCGGCGGCATCATCTACCGTGTCTCTCCCGACGGGCAAACCTTCGAAGCCTACGCGTCCGGATTTCGCAACGTGTTTGACGCCGCGGTCAATCGTGACGGCGAGCTGTTCACCTATGACGCCGACATGGAATACGACTTCAACACGCCGTGGTATCGCCCGACGCGGATTTGCCACGTGACCAGTGGCGCCGAGTTCGGCTGGCGAAACGGTGCCGGAAAACGAATGCCGTTTTACGCCGACAACCTGCCCGGCGTCCTTGATATCGGCCCGGGGTCTCCGACCGGCACGACGTTCGGCTACGGTGCCAAATTCCCCGCCAAGTACCAAGACGCCCTGTACGCACTCGATTGGAGCTGGGGAAAACTGTACGCGATTCACCTGGAACCGAGCGGGTCGTCGTACACCGCGACCAAAGAAGAGTTCGTGACCGGCGCCCCACTGCCGATCACCGATGCGATCATCTGTCCCCAAGACGGGGCGATGTATTTCACGATCGGCGGGCGACGCGTGCAATCGGGCCTGTACCGCGTGACCTATGTCGGCGATCAGTCGACCGAACCCGTCCAAGCCAAGGCGGCAAAAAACAAAGCCCGCGACACTCGACACATGCTGGAAGCCTTTCATGGTCAACAGGCCCCCCAAGCGATCTCGGTCGCGTGGCCGTACCTTTCCGATCAAGATCGCTTCATTCGATTTGCCGCCCGCACCGCCATCGAGCACCAACCGATCGATCAATGGGCCGACAAAGCGTTGAACGAATCGGACCCAGCCAAGCAAGTCGAAGCGCTGCTGGCCCTGGCGCGCGTGGCGGGCGTTTGCCCACAACATCGCGACGATTCGACTGCCGCGGTCGACACCCAGATGCGAGACAAATTGCTGGACGCAGTGATCGCGATCGACGTGCCAAGCCTGACCGAAACGCAGCAACTGACACTCCACCGGGCAACGCAAATCATTTTCAATCGATTCGGCCGTCCCGATGACGCCATGGTCGACCGCTTGATCGCCAAGTTGGACCCGCTGTTTCCGGCCGCGACGCCGGAATTGAATTGGTTGTTGTGCGAAACGCTCGCCTGGCTGCAATCGCCGACGGTCGCTGAAAAGGCAATCGCGTTGATCCACGACGCCCCCACGCAAGAAGAGCAGATGCAATATGCTCGTTCGATTCGCATGCTGAAAGCCGGCTGGACGCCCGAGTTGCACACCGCGTACTTCGAGTGGTTTTTGAAGGCGGCCAATTACAAAGGCGGTGCCAGTTTCGATCAGTTCATCAAATTCATTCGCGACGATGCGGTGGCCTCGCTGAGTGAAACGCAACGAACCGAGATGGCGGAACTGTTGGCCCGCAAGCCGGTCAAAAAGTCCGCGTTGGAGAACTTGGGCCAGATCTTTGAGGGCCGCCCCGAAACGAAGTGGACGCTGGAAGAATTGTCGGCCGCCGCTCGCACCGGGTTGCAGCAACGCGACTTTGAAAATGGTCGAAAAATGTTCGCCGCGACCGGCTGTTATGCCTGTCACCGATTCGGCGACCAAGGCGGCATGACCGGACCCGACCTGACGTCGGCCGGACGCCGTTACTCGCCGCACGATCTGTTGGATCAAGTGATCCATCCCAGCAAGGTGATCAACGACCAGTTTTCGGCAGTCAAAGTTCTGACCGACGACGGCCGCATTCACGTCGGTGTCGTGGTCAACCTGAACGGCGATTCGATGACGCTCAATACCGATCTGACCAATCCCAATGCTCGCGTCAACATCGACCGCAAGACGATCGAAGAAATGATGGTCTCCAAAACGTCGGCGATGCCGGAAGGATTGTTCAACCGAATGACCCAAGACGAGATCCTGGATCTGGTCGCCTACCTGATCAGTGCCGGCGATCCCAAGCACGAGTTCTTTCAGAACTGACAGCGGGTCGTCAAAACCCCATTGGCGTCGATGCGGCCCGGGCGTGGGACGTCGATTCTTGGACCGCAAGATTTGGCAACCGAATTAGATTCTCTCCCTCTGGGAGAGACGGCGTTTGCGCAGCAAGCAAACGCCAGAGAGGGCCGGCGGCTCGCGAAAGTCTTGACGACTTCCGCTACGATCAACTCCGCCACTTCGACAATCGACGTCCCGCGCCCGGGTCGCTGCGTCAACCGGGTCGCTGCGTCAACCGGGTCGCTGCGTCAACCGGGTCGCTGCGTCAACCGGGTCGCTGCGTCAACCGGGTCGCTGCGTCAACCGGGTCGCTGCGTCAACCGGGTCGCTGCGATTGAGCCGTGTTCTGCAAATAGCGACGTCGGATTCGCCTCAAATCTCGCGCCGATTCTTCGCGCACCAGGTCTCGAAGCGCGCGATTGAAACTCTGTGACATCAATCGCAGATAAAGCAGCATCCCGGCGAAGACCAGCACGGTCGCCACCGGGACCAGTCTCCACAACGTCCACATCAGCATTTTGGCGCCGGCTTGTGTTCCACCTTGCATCATATGGTGTTGAGTGAATTGCGAGCTGACGCTGTTCGGGCCCGCCTTCAAATTCTCCTCCCACGCGGCAGCGTCCGGCTCGAATTTTTCCAGCGCCTCGGCGATGAGCTGCAACTTGATGTAATCGTCGATCCACACCGCGGCGATCAGGACGACGCAAGCGACCAGTGACGCGGCAAACAGCATCTGGGCGTAAAACCTGGCGACGGAAAGCATCTCTCGGGCCACGTAGCGAGGTCTCAAACGTCCCTGCGAATTCCGACAGTTGTCGAGAATCAACGACCGCACCTCCGCAGGCAGAGCGCTGAACGCGGTCAGAGAGACCAAGCAGAAACACAACAGATAAACGATCAACATTCAAACGGCCTTCCGGTGTCATGGTGGTAACGTTCCGCCCTATCATAGCCACACCGCCAGGGAGGTGGCCCGCGGATCGCCGCCGTGAACGAGCCGTTCAACGCCGTTTTCGCCGGGTGGCGCCACCCGTTCACAACATTTGCTGCGATCAAAAAACTCTGTTAGGCTTTCGTTGTGCTGGAGCGAGTGAGATTCCTTGGCGGAGGTGGGTCCGATGACGTTACGCTGTGATCTGTGTGTTTCGCGAACCAGAAATGGATTTGTGGTTCGTGTTCAGGGAAAAGGGACGGCGACCCACAGCCCCGCGTTTGCGGAATTCGTCAAGGGATGCCTGGTCGAAGATCCCGCTGCCACGGTGACCGTCGACTTGCTGGGGTGCGAATACCTGGACAGCACCTTCCTGGGTTGCTTGCTCAAGCTTCAACGCCTGGGCACGATGAAGCGATTTCATGTCGCCGCCGATGAAGCGGCACGGACCAGGTTGTTGACGGCGACCTCTCTCGATAAATACCTGACACTGCTTTCCAAAGCCCCCAGCTCCACCGGCACGTTTCTGCGGATCGACCCCGGCGAAGTCAGTAAACAACAGCTCGGCCGGCACATGCAGGAGACGCATCAGGCTCTGGGAGAACTGCCCAGTGCTTCGGCATCGGTCTTCAAGCGGATCGCCGAGCAACTCGCCCATGACTTGGAACAGCAGGAATCAAACGAACCGAGTCTGTTCGACACCGCGGTGGTCACTCCGCCGCCGCGGCCCTGATGGCATCGCGGGTGGGCCCTTGGAGAAGATGGAGTGATGGAGATAGGGAGACAAGGAGACAAGGAGATAGGGAGATAGGGGTGGAGCGTTCGATCAAAATATGACCTGCGGTGCCGCAGTTGTCTCCATCATTCTGCCACTCCATCATTCTGCCACTCCATCATTCTGCCACTCCATCATTCTGCCACTCCATCATTCTGCCACTCCATCATTCTGCCACTCCATCATTCTGCCACTCCATCATCTTGCCCCCATCGTCTTGCCCCCATCGTCTTGCCCCCATCGCCGCGACGCAGTCACCGTTCCAGCTTTAGCCTTCAACCATGACGCACTCCCAAGCCCCACTCAATCCGTACGCTCCAACGCAGACGATTCCTGATGACTCGTTTGATCCGATGTCGGCGTTCGCTTTCCCGCAGGCGATGGCGCGGGTGGCAACCGGGTTGCGTCTCGTTTACTGGAGCATCGCATTGATCGTGCTGTCGGTCGTCGGTGGCCGCTTCGTTTTGCCGCTGATGATGCGTGGATCGAGCATGGGCACGATGAACTGGATTTCCTTCGCGATGGGCTTGGTCATGATGCTCGGCATTGTGCTGGGATTGATCGGTCGCGTTTTCTGTCTGGCGATCCCCCAGGCAAGCCGAGCCAGGGGGTTGATCAACGCCGCGGTCGCGTTCGATTTGGCCGCCATCTTGATTTGGACGATCTCGTGGGTTGTCGCGGTACCATTTTGGTCGCAAAGCCTAGGGAACTTGCTGTCGTTGACCGCAACGGCGCTGTTTGTCCTCTTTCTAAAACGCCTTTCCGCGCACCTACAACGTCCTGATTTGGAAGGGAACGCGAAGTCACTGATGGTGATGGTGGCAGTCTTGTTTGTCGTAGGGATCGCTGCCGCGGTCGCCGGCTACTTCGTTGGCATCATCGCGGGACTGTTCGGTGTCGTCCTGTTGGTGATCATGGTTCTGCTGCTGCTGCGTTACATCCGACTACTCTCCAATTTGCGGAAAGCAATTCTGGGACGGCTGGGAACGCTCTGAGCCGGTCGGGAATCCGTCACGCCGCGGCGCAGGTTCCTGGTATGATTGAAAAATCAATCTTGTCGCTGGAGTTCCCGATCCGCAGAGACCTTTCATCGTGCGTACGTTTGGTTCCTTTCTCGCTGTCTGTTTCGTCGCTCTGCCACCCATCGGACTGGTCGGCGAGGAGACGCCACCGGCGCGGCAGGTGCCTTGGACGAGTTCCAAGATCCAGGGCAGCCCCGCTCCACCATTGCCCTACACCACTCAACGCGTGTTCGCCGGAGTCCAGCTCGATCACCCGACGGACATCGTCTGGCTGCCGGAGGCCGAGCGATGGATTGCGACACAGCTCAAGGGTCAGATCGTCTCCTTCGAAAACGATCCAGAAAACGCAACGGCGGAACCGTGCCTGGACCTGAATGAGTGTCACGAACGTCCGATCTCGCAAGCGCTGGCGACACAGTTTCATCACGACCTTGCGGGCCAGCCTTGGTGTTTCGTCACCTATTCGTTTCGAGGCGGCGATGACCCGGCCACCATGCTCGTACGTTTCAAGGTACTCGATCCCACCGTCCCGACGATCGATTTGACCAGCCGGGTCGTGTTGGCGAAATGGAGCGGTTCGGGGCACACCGGCGGCTCGATGCAGTTCGGACCCGATGGCATGTTTTACGTTTCGATCGGCGACGGCCAGCCGCCCTATCCGCCGGACGCGAACAACACCGGCCAAGACTTGAGCGACCTTGAATCAGCGGTCTTGCGAATCGACGTCGACAACCCGACCGCCGACCAACCCTATCGCATTCCGGCGGACAACCCGTTCGTCGGTCGCGACAAAACTCGCCCCGAGATTTGGGCCTACGGATTCCGCAACCCTTGGAAGATCGCGTTTGACCCCGACAGCGGCGATCTGTTGGCGGCCGACGTCGGCTGGGAAATGCGCGAAATGATTCACCGCGTCGCTCGGGGCCGCAACCATGGCTGGAGCGTGATGGAGGGCAGCCAACCGGTCAAGCCAGACGTACAACCCGAGATCCCGATCACACCGCCATTGTTCGAACACACCCACCTGGATTCTCGATCCATCTCGGGCGGCCATTTTTGGAACAGCGATCGATTGCCGGAACTCAAGGGAGCCTACATCTATGGCGATTGGATGACCGGCAAAGTGTGGGCGCTGAAGCCCGAAGGTGATCGCGTGTTGTGGCAAAAAGAACTGGTCGACACGCCGCTGCAAGTCATTTGTTTCATGCTGGATCCGAGCGGCGAAGTGCTGATCGTCGGCTACGACGGCACGATCCTGCGGTTGCAGCCCAATCCGGTCACCGAGGCCAGTCAATCGTTTCCGACGCGACTCAGCCAGACCGGACTGTTCGCCGACGTTGTCTCTCTGACGCCGGCCGAGGGTGTCGTCGAGTACCGCATCAGCGCGCACCACTGGGCCGATGGAACACGATCCCGTCAGTGGATCGCGATCCCGGGCGACGAACAACTGACGCTGTACGATCGAGACGATTGGCAAACCGGACAACTGGCGGGGCGCTTCCAATTCCCTCCCGACACCGTCATCGCCAAAACGGTCACCTATCGCAGCGATCCGGCTGACCCGGCGACCGAGCGGCGTTTGGAAACCCAGTTGCTGCATCTGCTCGGCGACGAATGGCAAGCGTACAACTACGTCTGGAACGACGATCAATCCGATGCGGTGCTGCAAGACGACATCGCAACCGAACGCAAGTTAACCATCAAAGACGACCGGTTTCCCGGCGGGATGCGGACGCAGACTTGGCGGCATGCCAGCCGCAGCGAGTGCCTGCTCTGTCACATCTGGGCTGCCGGGACCGTGCACGCCTTCTGGCCAGAACAATTAAACATCGGTTCCCTGCAAGACAACCAGCTGACCCGATTGGCCGAGCTGGGATTGTTTCGCGAACCGGTTCCCGCGAAACCACCGCTCGCATCACCACACGATGAGACCCAGCCGATCCAGGACAGGGCCAGATCTTACCTCGCCCTGAACTGTTCGACCTGCCATCGCAAACAGGGCGGCGGCACCGCCAATTTTAATTTCAATGTGACGAAGTCATTGGAATTCAATAACTATCTCGACGAACCACCGGCTCAAGGAACGTTCGGCATTGCCGACGCGCGCGTCGTCGCGCCGGGCGATCCGCAGCGCAGCGTGCTGCTCTATCGCGCACTGAAATCCGGTCGAGGACACATGCCGCAATTCGGATCCAACGTGATCGACGTGCAAGGCGTGACGCTGTTGCATGACTGGATCGCCTCGATGAACGACACGGACAGGACCGACAACAACGTCGCCGATGTGATACAGGGATTGGAACTGGACGATGATTTTGACCACAAATTGAACCGCATGCTTGAGTCGCCCGGAGGAGCGTTGGCGTTGTCGCTGGCCTGCGGCCAACAAACCGCGACCGACGAGCTTCGCAGTGCCATCATTCGGCGAGCGACCCAGAGCGATGATCCGCTGGTTCGAGATCTGTTTGAACATTATCTCCCCGAAGACCAACGTGTCACCCGCTTGGGGGCAACGATCGACGAAGACGCTCTGTTGGCGATCGAAGGGTCGGCCGAGCGTGGCAAGCACCTGTTTGAAAAAGCAAACGACGTCAATTGCCGCCTCTGCCATCGCATCGGAGCGATCGGACAGAACGTCGGCCCCGACCTGAGCGGCATCGGAACCCAAAGGACACCCGCCGAATTGTTGGCCAGTCTGGTCCGACCATCAGAAACAATTGACGCGCCATACCGTGCCCGAAAGTTATTAACCAGCGACGGCGAAGTGCTCGTCGGAATCGTCACCGAGGAAACAGCGGAGCAACTGACGTTGGCCGATGCGACCGGAAAGTCACACACCCTTGCGACCGACGAAATCGAGCTGATGGAACCCTCATCGAAGTCCGTGATGCCCGACCAGTTGCTCTCCGGCATGACGCCCCAGCAGGCGGCCGACTTGTTGGCCTATTTGCAATCACAACGCAAGATCGGACCGCTGCAACACAGGCGGGCCATCATCCGGCGGACAGCCGAGCCGGTGGTCATCGATGGAAAACGAAATGAAGCCGCGTGGGAATCGGCGCCCTCGGTCGGCGAGTTTGTCTTTACCTGGTGGAACGAAGGCGATGGTCCGAGACAACAAACGGACGCCAAAATGCTTTGGGACGATCGCTTTCTCTACGTTTCGTTCCATTGCACCGACAGCGATGTGGCGGCGACGCGAACCGAACGCGACAGCGACGTTTATCGCGATGATTGCGTGGAGGTGTTTGCGTCACCCGAACTCGATCATCCCGAGAACTATTTCAACCTGGAAATGAACGCGCTGGGAACCCAGCTCGACAATTATCGCCCGCTGGGAAAGCAGCCTGGCGAGGAGTGGAACCCGGATGGAATTCGATGCGCGGTCGTTGTCGACGGAACACTGAATGATTCAAGCGACACCGACCGTGGATGGACCCTGGAAGTCGCCATTCCATTCCGATTGTTTCCACACGTGCTGCCGGCGGGCCGTCCCGAGGTCGGCGACCGCTGGCGGTTGAACCTGAATCGGTTGGAGGGCAACATGGCGGTCAAGAGCCAATGGTCGCAAGGTGACCGCAATTACCCTCGCTTCCACCACCCCGACTTTTTCGGCTTCGTCGAGTTCGCCCAGTAGGGCGAACAGTGGGATAGGCTTCCAGCCTGACGATCGCGGAGCGCGAGCTGGAAGCCTCGCGTGTTTCACACGCGGAGCGCAAGCTGGAAGCTTACGCCACGGCTGGCAGTTTAGGCCACTGGTGATCAGTTGTTGGTCGGGATGGCCAGGACGGGGCAGGGTGCGTGACGGACGACTTTGTCAGTCGTCGTGCCGCGAAAGACATCCATGAATCCGTGCGCCCCGTCGGTCACCATGGCGATCAGGTTGGCCTTCGTTTCGCTCGCCAGTGCGATGATCTCGGTCGCCGGATCGCCCGAGGGAACCACCGTCTGTTCGACCTGCCAGGGGCCATCGGGAACCCTGACATCGGGCATCGACGTCGAGCCGACGTGAAACAGTGTCAGCTTCGCGCTTTCGCTTCCAAATGCCGAAATCGCTCGCAGCCCGCGCTCGATCGCTTCACTGGAGTCGGGCGTCTGATCGACGGGCACGATGACATGATCGAGGTTAACGGCGCCGGTTTCCAACGAAACACAGCCGTGCCCACCGGCGGGGACAAACAGCGTCGGCACATGCGTCTGATGCGCGATCTTCTCAGCCTTGGATGGCATCAACCACGATGCCAGCCCGTCGCGGCCGGAGGTGGCGAGCACCATGAAATCGATCGGGCGTTCTTGAAAAAAACCCGTGATCGCCTCGACGACATTTTTCTGCTCGGCGATCACCTTTTCCACACCGACACCGAGCTTTTCTTGAATGTCGCGACGTTTGGCGTCCGGTGCGATCAACCCCCAACGCACCAGTGTCTTTCGGACCGCCGGAAAGCGATCCCAGTCTTCATAGGCATCGTCTCCCACATGCAACAACGACAACGTCGATTCATTGCTGAGCGCCAACCGCAAGGCGTGGGCAAATGCCAGATGCGATTGGGCCGAAAAATCAGTCGGATGCAAGATAAAACGGGCAGGGGCACTCACGATCAGCTCTTCGAATAGTTGAACAGGGGATTTCCGTTGGGAACACGATTCGCCGCATTTTACTTAACGGGGACGCAAGGTGTGGGCCCATTTTGTCGCGGGCCAGCAGCCTCCGTAGGTCACGCTGTGCGTGACGGCTGCCTGCGTAGGTCACGCTCTGCGTGACGGCAGCCCCGTAGGTCACGCTGTGCGTGACGGCAGACCCGTAGGTCACGCTGTGCGTGACGGCAGACCCGTAGGTCACGCTGTGCGTGACGGCAGACCCGTAGGTCACGCTGTGCGTGACGGCCGGCATGCACAGCATGCCCTACGCCCTAGCCCATCACGACCGGCGGCGACGCCAGAAACTCCGGCAACCGCTCGCGATTCAAATCGCTGCCACAACCGGCCAACCGGGACGGGACAATCTTGCCCAGATCGACCGCCACACCGACACAGGGTTCGTCTGCCAACAACACTGCCCCATCCAAATCGGCAAAATCCAACAACGGCGACAACTGCGCCGCGCCGCTGATTCCGACCGAGCTTTCGACCATGCAGCCGATCATCGTTTTCAAGCCCAGTTGGCGGGCGGTTGTCAGCATTTGCAGCGCCGGGGACAGGCCGCCACACTTACAGAGTTTGACATTGACGCCGTGATACAGACCGCGGCAGCGCTGGACGTCCTCGAACACCTGACAATCTTCATCGGCAATGATCGGCAGCACCGATTCGCGATAGACCCGTTGCTTGTCTTCACGCGACGCGTCAATCGGCAGCGGTTGCTCAATGAACTCCACTCCCAGGTCCGCCAATGGCTTGGAATTGGCAATCGCCTCGTCCGCAGTCCAACCACAATTCGCGTCGACACGGAACACCGCGTCGCAGTGGCGTCGCAACTCGGTCACGATTTCAATGTCTCGCGTCGTGCCGAGCTTGATCTTATAAACCCTCCACCCCGGCTCTTCGCGCAGTTTTGCGATCATTGTTTCGGGTGTGTCGATTCCGATCGTAAAACTCGAATCCACGCCGTCGTTCCATTCCAGCCCCCAATCCTGCCAGGCCGGGATCCCGAGGCTTTTGCCGCGCCAATCGTGCGCCGCCATGTCCAGCGCCGACAACGCAAACATGTCTCCCGCCGTCTCGTCTCGCATCAGCGGCCACAGTTCCGCAGGAGACGTCGACGCATACCGATCGAGTGACGCGGGACGAATCCGCTGGAGCGAGTCGATCATCGAATCGTAGCTGTGACGATAGAACGAATCTTCGGTCACTTCGCCATAGCCGCGGACGCCCCCATGCTCCAGTTCCACGATCAAGCTGGATTGTGTCTCGATCGAACTGCGTGCGATCGTGAACGCGTGCTTCAGGGGCAGCTTCAATCGGTACGCGGTCAGCTTCATCGGCCCAGCACCTCGGCTCGCAATCCGAGACAGGCTTCGACCAACTTGTCGGCACCGGTGCGATAGACGTCGCACGCCGGCAACCCAAACGTCGCCTCGGCACGCTCGATTTCCGCGATCGCCTGTTCGTCGTTCAAATGACGTGAATTGATCGCGATGCCCACAAACTTGCACGGATGCCGCAAATTCGCTGCAACCAAATACGCTTCCATCTGGTCTTTCATCGGCGCAATGGGGATGTCATCGAGTCCCTTGACGTGCGTGCGTCCGGCTTCGTAACAAAAGATCAGCCCGTCCGGCGCACTGCCGTGCAACAACCCCAACGTTACCGCGGAAAACGCCGGATGCGATATGCTGCCTTGGCCTTCGATCAGCAAGAAATCATGCTGTTCGTTTTGCCGGGCCAGTTGCTCGGCGGCACCGCTGATGAAATCCGCGACCACGCAATCGATCGGCACGCCTTCGCCAGAGATCATGATGCCGGTTTGACCGGTGGCCAAAAATTTGGAGTTCTCCTTGCGATCGACCAATCCGCGGTGGACCTCCAACGACGTGACCATTTTGCCCAGGCTGCAATCCTGGCCGACGGTATGGATGCGGGTGCAACCGGGGCGGAACCGGTGGCAATCCGCCGTCGACTTCAATCGATTGCGACGGACATCGATCAAGCGACTCTTGGATCCCGCCGCCGCGTCGATGTACTCCGCATCCTCGGTCAAAAAATCGTGCAGCCCCGAAACGACATCGATCCCGCGACGGAGTGCTTGGAGGATGATCGGACGCCACTCTTCTGGCAGTTTTCCCCCGGGAGGTGCGATGCCGATGTACAACGCATCCGCATCCGGAACATCAGACAACGCTTTCACAACCGGAATCTGACCACCGACATCCAGCAATTCTTGCGAGGTCGAACCCGCCGCCGCAGCATCGATCAGGCCGGCGACATCCGCGGTGCGATAACGAAGCAGACTGATCGCGGTCTTGGCCACGAACGGCGTCGAGTAACCATCGGTGAGAATCGCAATGCGACGATGGGACAGCACCGACGTCTCCGATGGTTCAGAACGACCAGGCGTGGGGTTGGTGTCAATGGACATAAAGCGAATGTCGATGTTCGACTGGGGAAGGGCAAAAGGGTGGGACGAACCAATATGGTAGCCCATGGCGAGCTTGCCAACCATCGACCGGCGTCGGAGTCGCTGGCCGGCCAAGCCATCGCGCCGCATGTTTCGACCGAATCGTTCCCGGTTCGCACCGCGCTTGCTGGAATGCTGTCACCTCCGACGGTCGATCTCTGCCGCTGCCACGACGACCCGGCACCGGAACATCGCAACCGAAAAAATGCCCAAGCGTCGCACCGCTCCTTCGCTGTGCCGGCTGTCGATTACAATTTCAATCAAAACAAAAATCCCACGCGCCGCTGGCGTAACCCCGATCCGATCCAGGCCCGCTGCAACATGTTTGTGAGATCGCAAATCCGACGACGTTGGTTCGATGCCCCCGACACGATCTCTGCACACAAGCCTGCCGGTGCAAAAGTGGTGATGTGGTTGTCGCTAGCGATGGTTGTTTTCTTTTTCCATGCACCTCTCAGCGCTCAACAGGCCCGGTCGACGACGTTAACGCAGATCGATCACATCGTCCAGCGTTTGATGCAGGACCAAGGGGTTGCCGGGATGTCGATCGCAGTGGCTCAGGATCATGAATTGATTTACGCCAAGGGGTTCGGGCTGGCGGACGTGGAACACTCCGTTCCGGCCACCGAGACGACGCGGTACCGAACCGCATCGATCGCTAAACCGATGACCGCCGCAGTCGTCCTGTCGTTGATGGAAAACGGTCGGCTCACGCTCGATGAACCGGTACAGACCTACGTGCCGGACTATCCCGAAAAACGTTGGCAAGTCACCACGCGTCAATTGCTCGGTCATCTGGGTGGCGTTCGGCATTACAAATCGTCCGCGGAATCCTCTTCGACCGCACACTTCTTCAGCCTCTCCTCGGCCCTGAAAACCTTCGCCGACGATCCGCTGATTCATGAACCGGGCTCGAAATACAGATACTCGTCCTTCGGTTACAACCTGCTCGGCTCCGTCGCCGAGGGTGCCGGCGAAGCGGAATTCATGGCGTTGCTACACGAAAAAGTGCTTCAGCCCGCCGAGATGACTCAGACGGTGGCCGACGATACGTTCGCCATCATCCCCAATCGCGCCCGCGGCTACATCCGAGCCACCAAGTCGCTACTGACCACGCTGCCAGACGACCATCGACTGGTTGAAGGGGAACTGTACAACGCGACGTTGCACGACACGAGCATGAAAATCCCCGGCGGCGGACTGCTCTCGACCGCGCCTGACTTGGTCCGTTTTGCGTTGGCCCTGAACCAAGGAAAACTGCTCAATTCAGACACCCGCGATCTGATGTGGACCCGCCAGAAAACGACCGACGGCAAAACGACGAACTACGGACTGGGTTGGAGCGTGGGTCGCAAGTCGGGACGAAAAGCGGTTTGGCACGGTGGCGCCCAATCCGGCACCTCAACCTTCTTGCTGCTGTATCCAGATACCGGCACGTGCGTCGCCATCATGAGCAACCTGCAGCGGCTGAGCCTGATGCAAACCGCAGTGGCGATTGCTGATCTCGTCGATCCGCCGAAGTACGACTACCAACCGGCAATCAAAAAGTTGCGGGCCGCCGTTCGTGCTGAAGTCGAACAAAAGGAATTGCCTGCGTTTTCAATCTCGTTGGTTGATCGTGACCAGATTGTCTGGGCAGACGGATTCGGATTTCAAGATGCCGAAAACGAGACGCCGGCGACCGCTGAAACGGTCTATCGCGTCGGCTCGGTTTCCAAATTGTTCACGGACATCGCGGTGCTGCAACTGGTCGAAGCAGGCAAAATCGATCTCGATGCTCCCGTGCAGACGTATCTGCCCGATTTCAAGCCGAACAATCCGTACGACGTTCCACAGACATTGCGACAGATGATGTCGCATCGTTCCGGTCTTGTCCGCGAATCGCCGGTGGGGAACTACTTCGATCCCGACGAACCGACTCTCGCCGCGACCGTCAAAAGCCTGAACAAGACCTCGCTGGTTTACAAACCCGAAACCAAAACCAAGTATTCCAACGCGGCGCTCGCGGTCGTCGGAGCCGTATTGGAACAACAGATCGACACGTCACACCCGCAACGCGTCCGGCAGACCATTCTTGATCCGCTGGGGATGACGAGCAGCAGTTTTGTGGTCACGCCGGCAATCGACCCCAAGCTGGCCAGCGGCTGGATGCGGACCTACGACGGGCGGCGTTTCCAGGCACCGACGTTTCTGCTGGGAACCGGACCGGCCGGTAACATGTACTCCAACGTCCTGGACCTGTCCAAATTTCTCTCTTGCCTGTTTAACGAAGGCCGCACGCCCGACGGTAAAATCCTGGATCGCCGGTCCCTCAGCATGATGACCACACCGATCGAGGATGAAGACGGGAAACCGCAGGGATTCGGGCTGGGATTTCATATCCGTGATTTGGACGGGGAGACAAAAATTGGACACGGCGGCGCGGTGTACGGATTCTCGACACAGCTAGAATCACTGCCCAAACGCAAGCTCGGTGTTGCCGCCGCGTCCTCACTCGATGGCACCAACGGAATGGTCGGGCGGCTGACCGACTACGCCCTGCGGCTGATGGTCGCCACTCAGGACAGTCGATCGTTGCCCGACTATCCCACAACCGCGCCGATTCCCCCGGCACGCGCGGCCGAACTGATCGGCACCTATCGAGAACGCGACGGCGACCGAATCACCACGATCACTGAAATCAACGGCGACGTCTTCATGCAGCGGGGTTCCTTCCGATACGAATTGCGCGCGTCGGCCGACGACGGTTCCATCGTGACCGACGACGAGATCGGTTTCGGGACAAAAGTCGTTCGAAATGGCTATTCCGAGATTGTGATCGCAGACACGACCTACGAGCGATTGCCCGATGAACCCCCGACCGACATCCCCGATCGATGGCGTGGGCTGATCGGCGAGTATGGCTGGGATCACAACACGCTGTACATCCTGGAGCAACAGGGAAAACTCTACGCATTGATCGAATGGTTCTATTACTACCCGTTGACGGAGGTGAGTGATGACGTTTTTGAATTTCCCGATTACGGACTTTATCACGGTGAATCGCTGAACTTTACACGCGATGCCGACGGCGTTGCCACGCAAGTCAATGCCGCCGAAGTCGTCTTCAAACGACGCGAGGTCGGCACGAATGACGGCGAGACGTTCAAGATTGTGCCCGTGCAACCGATTGACGACTTGCGCGCCGGCGCTTTGGCCGCTTCGCCGCCGCCAGAACCCGGCGACTTTCGCGCAGCGGACCTCATCGAACTGGTGTCGCTCGATTCAACGATCAAGTTAGACATTCGCTACGCGACGACAAACAACTTCACCGGCGCCGTGTTCTACCGCCAACCCAAGGCGTTCATGCAGAAACCTGCAGCCCAGGCCGTGGCTCGCGCCAACGCAAAACTCAAACCGCTAGGGCTCGGGTTGCTCATTCACGATGCCTATCGCCCGTGGCATGTCACCAAGATGTTCTGGGATGCAACGCCCGGCCACCTCAAAGACTTCGTCGCCAATCCCGCCAACGGCTCGCGACACAATCGCGGCTGCGCGGTGGACCTGACACTCTACGACCTGGAAACCGGCAACCCGATTCAAATGGTCGCCGGCTACGACGAGTTCTCACCGCGTTCCTTTCCGCAATACCCCGGCGGAACATCGCGTCAACGCTGGTACCGGCAACTGCTGCGTCGCACAATGGAATCGGAAGGGTTTACCGTTTACGAATATGAATGGTGGCACTTCGATTTCAAAGACTGGAAACGGTACCGCATCGGCAACCGTACGTTTGAAGAATTAACGCAATGAGAATCCCAACCGAGTTCATCGATCCGAGCGACGATCGACTGGGCAACAAGCTCCGCCTGTTCGGCGTCAATGACAACTACCTGGCCTCAAGATATGCGATGGAAATTCTGTCGCTGATTCAACCAGGACGCTAACGATGAGCAAAACGGCCGTCCAGGAAGTACCGAGACTCGAACGTCTTACCGAGCCAGATCGAACCACCCCGGCAGCCAAAAAGGGGAAGGGGGTTTTTAATAAGCATTCGGGCACCGTGTCTTAGTTGTCTTCCGTGACGATGCCCCGAATAAAACCCCCTTCCCCTTTAATTCTCTAAGCAGGTGTGGAAGAGTCAGTCGGCCTGCTTGACAGACTGGGTAAGAGCCGTGGGGAGTTTTGAAGGTAGGAAGATTTTGGGCAAGAAAGATGGATGCTGAAAAAAACGTGACCAGCGGATCAGCTGTCGAAGCTGAGATTTTTCCTACCCATAATTTTCCTACCTCTTCTCACGGACCGTCGGAAGAACAAGTGGCGTAAGCTTCCAGCTTGCGGTGCCAAAATGTGATCGATCCGCCCGGCGAGGCTTGCCATTGGTTGTGGTTCGCAGGACAATCAATCTGCCCCCCGCTCGTTCCCCTACTCAAGCAACCCTTGCAGGGCGTTGCAATGACGATCGACACTAAGAACAAGAGTACGACGTTTCATGGAAAGCATCCGGACAAGTTTCATCTGACGAATCCGCAGTGGCAACCGTTTGTCGAGTCCGTTGTCTGCGACATCCAGGAAGAACTTGGCTTGGTCGACCAGAAGCTGAAAGCACAACTCTACTCTGATCGCTCGATGAGCACTTGAAATGGCCCGGAGATTGAGTCGAGAAGCGGCGAAGCTGGCGACGGCGTTCGCGATGATGCTGCTAGCAGGTGTCATCGTGCAGGTCGCCGTGCCATTGCTGCTGCCATCGGTGACGGTCGCGTTCGTCGACGCCCGAGTTTTCCGATCCTGGTGGGGATTCGGCTTGCGAGAAACTTTTGTCCAGGCCCTATGTGCCAGCGTTCTCCTTGGCGTCTGGTACAACGCGTTTGGTCCTCAACAGACAGATGGGAGCAGACGACAACATGCGCTGATGATGATCGCTGCCTTTTTCTCCGGTGCCGCACTGCTATCCATTCCCGTTTGCCTTGCATTGCGAGTCCCCACGCTGGTGATCTTCGTGTGGGTCGCTCAAACACTGCTCCAACTGATCGTCGGTGGTATGACCACTGTCAAACTGTCCCATACGGTCCGACCATGGCGATGGACCGCCTTTCTCACGGCGACCTCGATGGTCTGCATCGCTGCCGCGTTGGCGGTCGGCTACTACCTTCCGGCCCCGCGTCCTGACGGGACGTTCACGGTCACTGGCCCCAACGGCAGCCCTATCGCGATTGACTATTTCTCTCCACCTGAAAACGCAGACAATGGCACGGCCGTCGTCATTTTTCATGGCGTGGAGGGAGCAACGCCATTGGTCAGAAGGGCAGTTCACTATGTCAATGCGAAAGCGATTAGCGAACGCGGGCATCCGACCTTCTTCGTGCGTTATTTCGATGACTTTGATTACGACAACTTGATGCTGCTGAAGAACGGAAAACTTGATGTGGACGAGATCGAAAGGATCCGCCTTGAGGATTGGAGAAAATGGGTTTCGATCGCCTGCGATGCGATAGAGGAAGTCAAAAAGCGCGATCACGATCGAATCGCGATCATCGGCTATTCACTCGGCTGTTACGTTGCCACCGCAGCCACCGCGGAGCTGTGCGAAAAGGGTTATCCCGACGTCGTGGTGGGAAATTTTGGAGCCGTCTGGCCGGAGGTGCAAACCGGCCCGGGCTTTCCGCCGATTCACTTTTTCCACGGTGAGAAGGACGAAGTCATCCCGATCGCCAATGTGTTCGCGGCGGTCCAGCGGATGCGTGCCTCTGGCGTCCCGAGCGTCGAACTCACAACGATCCCCGGTCAGGGGCATACTCCGGAAGGACCTGCTTCGTATCAACTCCGAATCGACACCGAGAAGATCCTCGGGAAGCTATCTTCGCCGCACGAAGCTTCGCAGGCCGGGCAATGACATCAGTCGCGCAAGGGCAAGCGGCCCCCGTTTTTTAGCCGTAGTAAGATAAAGGGGCCACCGGTAAATGGCACGGGCTTAAATGTTGGTGTGCAGGTTTTAGCCGCCCAATGTCGCTGCGTTGTCGCGACCGGGATGGCAGAAAAATGGCGGGCAGAAAAACGGGAGACTCGGAAAACAGAAGGACAAGAAAATCGGTGGCAAGAAGACGGAACGCCTGCAGCAGTTTCCAATGGCGTTACTCAGTCATACCTGGGCGCCGCACAGCATCTGCACGTTCAGCTCTTTCCAGGACCTATTTTCTTGTCAGCCATTTTCTTGTCGCCCGCTCTCTCCGCAGCCCCCACCCATTTTTCTGCCCCTCGTTTTTCTGCCATCTCAGCAGATTCAAGCCCACCCTCCTCATCTCCGGAAGACGGAGAAAACTTCTAACTTGAAGGGCACGGGCTTAAGTGTTGGCGTGCAGGTTTGAGCCGCCCAATGTCGCTGTGTAGCAGCGACCGGGAATCGCCTAAAGGCTAGACACCAACGAGTCACGTAAAGAGCAAGGGGGTTTTATTTGAGCTTGAACCCGTCCTGCTACCTAGTGCCAGCTTTGAAACACCATCCCCTCCCGGTCTGGAAGCTGTCCAGAGTCGAGAAACTGGAGCATCAAATCACGTGCTTCCTCAAGCGTTCCGAACGATTGCCGTGAACCGCCCAGCGACTCGTCCGGCGTGTCGAAAAGCATTCTACCGTCAAGCTCTCGACGGAACTGAAACGTTTGTCCGTGATCGTTGACCAAACCGAAAAATGATTTTGGAAGAAATGTGAATCGCTCCCAAGTTTCAAGGATCTCTACCTTGTCTCCATCGGCGGGTTCCGCGGGATCGATCAAATACCCGGTACCGACATCGTGGCGAAACCAATGCATGCTCAATCACCTCGCTCTTTTGTTTTTGAGAAGAGATCGAGGACCGCCTTCTTCTCAGGAAACTCGGCTCCGTCAACCAGCTTTCGTGCCGAACCATATTCTCCTGCGTCTGGATCCGCGCCGTACTCCAACAGTACCCTGACAGCCTCAATCGACACGGGCTTTTCTTTCAAGCAGAGCTGCAATGCGGTGACTCCCTGGGCATTGACCGGGTTTGGATCAGCGCCGTTTTGAAGCAGCAGTTCCATGGAGGAGAGATCTTTCTTTCGAGAGGCGAAATGTAGGGGCGTAAACCCTTCTTGATCTTGAGCATCGACGTTCACTCCACTCGCAACCAATAACTCTAACGCTTCGTGAGATGGGGATTCGTAGATCGACACCAAAGAAAGATGCAGCAGGTTCCAATGATCTTCATCCGTGACTGCATTGACATCCTTCATTTTGCGAAGTCCTTCTGACAACTCCTTCAAGTTACCATCCAAGACGTCGTCTAGAATTTGGTCGGGCACCATGCGTTTAGTCCTATAGGCTGAAAAGCGTCGCAAGTCGCGAAGGATTGATCATTGCATAAGTCTTCGGTCCACTTTACCGAACTCGCGAATTGACGAAACCCACTGCAGTGCCGTCGCTCCGCCCAACAGGACCTTGCCCCGATCAGGTCCATCAATCCGGCTTTCGTTTGTCGAACAACTCGATAACCTTTGAATCCTCTAGCGCCGACGCAAGCTTCCTCGCACTGCCCGGCGTGCCAAGATCAGGATCAGCTCCTGCTTGCAGGAATTCCTGGACAGCCTCAACGCTATATCTCCCTGACCCCAGGAGCTTCTGAAGGGGAGTCCGGCCTTCACTGTTGACCGCATTCGGGTCCGCACCGGAGCTCAACAAGATCCCAATGGACGCCTCGTCACACTTTCTTGCCGCATAGTGCAGTGCCGTGTTTCCACTGGCATCGACGGCATTCACATGACAGCCTGAATCGATCAGCAGTGCGATCAGATCTGGGTTCGTAGCCGCATGGGGCAAGAGCAAAGCTTTGTGAAGTAGCGTCCACTTCTCAGTCTTTGTCGTCGTGTTCGCATCGAAACCGCTCGCAAAATAGCCCTGTAGTCTCTCGATGTCACCGGCAGCATTTGTTTGTGACACCTCGTCGAACGACACCATCGCCCCCCCTTTTTTGATCAAACCACGCATGTCTTCCGTTAAGCCATCGACTTCACCGCGACCGTCCCTCAAACAACCTTCCCCGAGTATCCGGGAGCAGCCTCTCAAGTCGCGGAAGAACCCTACTTTCTCGGGCGCCAGCACGCACGGCTCACACGATTACACCGCAACTTTCCTGCTGACGTGCTATTGGTCTATCTCTGTATCAAAATTGGCTAGATCGCTGATGGGTTCGCCTTGTTGCGGGAAATTCAAATCTTGCCAGTTCACCCATCCCTCTTTGGTTCCAACCCAATCGCCATTCGCAAAAACTCGGATTTCTGACTCAATCTCCCCGATTTTGGCAAACAGGCTTGTCGGTTCGAGAGAATAGTCGCCGCCGGTAAACACGGCGACCAATCCCGGCTGATTCGGGCGAAAAACCCTTACCGATATCCCATCAGACTTGGGGGACGACCACGCCAAACGAAACATCTGTCGAGGAATTCTTTTGACAAGGAGAAAGCCATTCTTGCGATCAACGGTCGATGCTTCAATCTCGCCGGTACCAGTCAGCCAATAAGCGTCTTCCGAATTGCGAAGCACGTCAATGAATTGCTCCACCTCTAGCAATTGCACGTTGCCAGATGGAGATTCAGTTCGAAGTTGAATGGTCATGATTAATTTGCTAGAAATGCCAAATGTTCCCACCGCCGTCGAGCACAGCTATCTTATCTCTATCCAAGAACCGCTTGATTGCTGCAATTCCCGGGTGCGATCCTCGTGATGCGCGGGGTAGCCTGCTAATCAAGCGTCGTTGGTGGCGATGAGGTCGCTGACGACCTGCTTGCAAGCTGATTCCACCACACCGCTGCCAATTGGGCAACCACGCGACTTCACGGACGGGTCGTTCATGAAACGACGATGGAAAAATGGGGCCCCCAACTTTTTCGACACGCGGCCGTTGTTTTGGTCTACTTTTGCCTTGCCCAGTTCGCTTTGGGCGAGATCGCCGTGGCTCGGAAGTGAAGTGCATCGACTGCAGGGGAATCCAAGTGTCTCGGAAGCGCACGCATGCGGTCGTGATGCCGTGGCATTTCATGGCCGCCTCCAGCACCACGAACCCATCGGGCCGGAGTTATATTGGGTATCAACCTCTGTTTCTGACTCGGTTTGTCGCTCGACGACGACCTTTACCCATATACTTTCAACGAACTCTCCGGCGTCGCGAGCAGCGACGGGTGACCCATGAATTTACAATCTGTCCTGACCATGATCCTGTGCCTGGGAGTTTTGTTAGCGGATGCCGTTGACGCCCCAGCACAATCACCCCCAGCACAATCACCCCCAGCACAATCACCCCAAGGGCAAACGCCCCAAACTCAAACGCCACGAATTCCGTTTGCCGAAGTGCTGCGTCGCGAAGATGCCAATCGTGATGGAAAGGTGAGCAAGGACGAATTCAAAGGCCCACCGCGGCTGTTTCAGCGTCTCGATCGAAATCGAGATGACGTGCTGACCCGGGAGGATTTTCCAATCGCCAATCGCCCCAATACGAATCGCCGTAATGCCGGTCGGCTGAACACGCCGGACGATGTCACCGTCGAGCGCGACGTCGTTTTCGGCACCGGCGGAGGGCGTGATCTGACGATGCATCTGGTGTTGCCGAAGGAAAAGTCTGAAAAGCCGCTGCCGGTGTACGTCTGGATCCACGGCGGGGGATGGCAGGGCGGCACGAAAGACGGTGGCGTTCGCCAAGTCCTTCCGCTGGTACGCAGCGGGTTCGTCGGAGCCACGATCGAATACCGCTTGACCGGCGAAGCCCCCTTTCCGGCCCAGATCGAAGACTGCAAGTGCGCGATCCGCTATCTGCGCGCCCATGCAGCCAAGTACAACCTCGATGTCGACCGAATCGCCGTGGGCGGCAGCTCCGCCGGCGGGCATCTGGTCGCACTACTGGGCACCTCCGGCGGCGTCAAAGAACTCGAAGGCAACGGGGGCTGGCCGGATCAATCCAGCCGAGTCCACGCGGTCGTGGACCTCTACGGACCGACCGACTTCAAGACCTTTGTCACCACGCCGGGATACGAACGCCATAACGAAGCGGGTTCCCCCGAATCGAAGCTACTCGGCGGCGGCGAAGTGCTGAAAAAACCCGAGGGCATCAAACGAGTCAACCCGATCACCTATGTCGACCAGGACGATCCCCCCTTCCTGATCATCCACGGCAGCGACGACCGCACGGTGCCGCCGAACCAAAGTGAATTGATGCACAAGGCGTTGCAAGCGGCCAAGGTCGACAGCACCCTGCACATCATCGAAGGTGCCGGCCACGGCGGTCCAAAGTTCTCTGAGCCCGAGATCCGTCAAATGCAAGTCGACTTCTTGCTCAAGACGTTCCAGATGGCAAGTCCGGAGTGATTGCAGGATGAAACGCTCGCGAAGGAAGGCAAAATGATTCGGGGCAGAATGGTTCAGCTCCAATTCTCATCGGCAACAAACCCGCGGTAACGACGCAGAATCCGTTCTCGGTGGATGTTGAAAAAGATCATCGCCATCAGCACAAGCACGCCGAAGCCGATCAGGATCACGGCCCGAATGACGCCTCCTTCGCGGTGGAATTGCAACCCGAGCTGGCCCAGAACGTTGATCACCAGAAAGGCGATCCCGATCGAAACGAACGGCCGAATCCGTAGCGAAATCCCCGCCGCGATTCCGATCAGGCTGAGCATCAGGACGACAATAAACTGCGTCAACCCCGCGTCGTCCTGGAAGAACACCTCGAACGTCGAGACCGCCAGGATAGCGCCCGCGGCTGTCGACCGAATTCCACTGAGTGCTCGCGGTTCCAAATCGTTGCGATGCAACTGCGCAAAGATCAACACCGTGACGGCGGCCGGGATCACATAGACCTGAGCCAGCCCCGTCAATTGCTCGGCTTCGGGAATCCAAAGATAGATCGCCAAATTGTACAGGGCTGCGGCAATGTACATCGTCCATCGAGCGTGCGTGCGATGCGAAACCACCAGATAGAACGAACCGGCCGCCAGAGACGTGAATGCGGCCACCCCTTTCTGATCAAGTGGCGTCACCAGCATCAAAACGACGGGCGAAACGAGCGCCATGTGATAGGTCGGATTCAAGAACACACCGGCCCGCGGGTTCTGCGTGCGACCGATCAGGATATTCAGCCCGTACAGCGCAAAGCTGTAACCGACGACGAAAAATGCCGCAATGGTACTGCGTTCAAACGTGATTCCCAGCAGTGAAGTGCACAGGTAAATCAACGACGTGAAGGTCGCGGCGACCGACAAATAGACCAACCACTCCCGTCCCGATTCCCAAGCCATCCACAACCAACTGACCGCGACCAACGCCATTGCGATGGCGAACACGGGCGACGGGGCCAACATCGTCATTGACGCTGCGGTGATCACGACCGCGATCGACGCCATCACGTTGGAAAGCGTGATCATCCACCGGCTGACATCTCGGGTGTAGTCGTCTGCCGAGACATCGGACGTCCCGGCTTTGAAACTCGCATGGCGCCGAAAGACGAACTCGATCGCGACATAACCGAATGCGAATCCGGCGGTTGCCAGTGCGGCAAAGTCGCGTGACAGCATCGGGTCCACGTAAAGCACGACGGTCGCCACCAGACAAGTCGGCCACAAGATCGCCGACGCGATGGTGGCGTAGACGTTGCGCCAACTCACGCCCGTCAACAGGCAACTGATCGACGCGAAAAGTAACGTGACGGACAAGTTCGGAAACTCTGGACGAACGATCCGAAAAATCGGAAACGTGATTGCAACGGCCAAACTGGTCATCCCGATGGCCCAGCCGACCAAAGCGCGAGCCGCAGCCGCCTCTTCGGCCGCTGGCATCGGCATGCGAAGTATCGACAAGACGCGTTTTCCGATGTCACGATGAAATTGAACCGCGATCATCCCCCAAACAAAGCCCATCACCGATAACGCGACATCCGGAGTGACGTCCCAACCGCGTTTCAGGCAGGCCCCGAAGAAGCTGATCACCGTGCTGGCAACCATCAGGTGCAACAACGCCGCATGTGGCCGCAGGTACATGACGTGGAAGAACAGCGCGGCGCACAGTCCGCCGCCCAACAACCAATTCCAGTTGGGGTCGGGTTCCGCCACGCCCGAACGAATCAGCAACAGACTGACCGACTGCACGACCAAACATCCCGACGCGACCACCAACGGCCAGCGATAAAACGAGCGTTCACAGCACGCATCCGAAAGCCCCAACCACACCTGGAAACGCCGTGATCCGAATTGGACCAGGCGAGCCATGACGACCAGTCCGTTCATCGTGATCAAAGCCATCAACATCAACGAGGCTGCCGACCCATCCATCGCTTGATTGGCCAACAACAAGGGGCCGGTGCTTCCCAGCACCACGGCCACGTCCAACCAGATCGCGTTGCGTGATGCCCGGACCGTCAGCAAACTGACCGCCGCAGCCAACGTCAACGTCACCGCAATCGGGCCCAGTGCCAGACGCTGCAACCAAGGCGCCAGACTCGTGATCAGCAGCGGCCCCGTGTCATAGCCGGCCGTACCAACCGCGACCAGGATTGCCGCCAGCGACGCCGCCATCGCAAGTCCCACACCAAAATTGGACAGTGGTCGGGCGAAGGTCAAAATGCCGGCCGCTCGATGTGGTTTCTTCACGCTCTCCATTCGTCCCCATTCCATCGTCAACAAACCGAGTCCCGAGAGGATCACGGCAGTCCATGCCGCGGCGGGACCGATCGACGCCAGGCCGGCGTGGGTGGACGCGACAACCAAGACACACACCGTGACCGCCAGACACGCCAGGTAGACCAGCAGCCGCCCCAGCGAAAACCGGTGCAAGACGTTCATCGAGCGGGCGCCCAACAACAGCGTCAACGTGCCGACGCCGCCGGCCACCAGCATCGGCATCAGCGAAGCGGACGCTGAATCAACCTTCCACGCGTACAGACTGTGAGCAATCGCGATGATCGCCAGCACCGCCGAGGACCGGATCAGCGGGCGCTCGTAAACACGCATCAACGGAAGTTCGGCCGGTCCGTCCGTGTCATCTGCCAAGGCGGCACTGGTGAATCGTTCGACACCATAGCCGACTCCCCAGAAAACGATCGCGATCAGCGACCAAACGACGCCCAGGCCCGGATCCGACTCCGCGACGGCTGGGAACCACGGAAAAACGGCCCCGGCAATCAGAACGGCGGCGATGTAGGTCAACACGGCGCTGTCATAAAGTTTTGCACCGATGGCACAGACCATCGCAGCAGCGATCAGTGTGCCGAAACCCGGCATTGCCCAGCCCGCCCACGATCCATGCCACACGATGTTGGACACGACCATCGTGACGCCGATCTGAGCAAACAGCAGCCCAGCCTGACGCAACGGATTGAACCACAGCGATGGCCACGAATCACCGCGAAGCGGCAACGGAGGTGAAAGCCATGCGGTGGGCAACAACCCATGCCTCGGAGAGGACAATTGTGGGGGACGATCCACGGGAAGGTTGCCCCAGGCAATCGCCATCCATATCAATCCGAGCAATCCACAGGACGTGGCGATCATGGCTGCGACCGGCCCCCAACCATCTGGGAACGTCGTGGTCAGCTGCGTGACCGTCCACCCCAATGATGCCAGACAGAGATAGCTACCAACCTGACTTCGATACGTAGCTCCTGACAAGGCAAAGAACACTGCCAGGATGCCGCAAGCGATCGCCAGCGGAGGCGCGAAGTTTTCATCGATCAGACCTAGCATCATCGTCACCGTCAGGACGCAAACTCCGACCAACGCGATGACGTGTTGCAGGACACCACTGTAAAGCTCTCGAGATTCGCGACTGCGTGATGTTTCGGCGTCGGTGTCGATCGGAACCGGTCGTTGCGCGGCGATCATCGTTGCCACACACCATCCCAAGAGCGACAAACCGGCTGCAATGGCGAGGTGCCAGGCGAGGGCCATCGAATCAGAGAACGTCGCAAATGTGTACAAGTGCGTTGTCAAGTGAACGCCCGCACCGAACGCAAGAACGGACGCCGCATAAAGCAATCGGCGTTCGGTCAAATCGGATCGCAATCCAGCGTTGGATCTGCCCGATGGACTGGCAACGTGATCCAGACCCGCGAGCATGCCGAAGCCGTAAGTAAAAGTGGCGATCAACCAAACCAACGACGCCAGGAAGACGGGCAGCACGACCATCCAAATCGGTGTTTGCCCCCAAAGCGTCGCCAGCGGCACCAGCGCGGCCGCGGCCACGATCGTCGAGGTGTGGGCCAGCGGCTGGGCCCACAACGTTCGGTCGCGCGAAACAAAGGGTAGCGGCGGACGCTCCCAGCACGAGTTGAATCGCCACGCCATGCCGACGCCCTGCGTCTCGTCTTCTTCGACCGCGCCGGTTTGACCCGAAGGAACCATGGACCACGACGCGATGCCAAAGACAGTCGCCGTCAACGCCACCGCAAGCGTTTGGTCGGCCCAGTGTTGGGCCCAGTGTTCGGACGGACCGACCCACATGGCGACTCCGGCCAGTACCGCGATCAAGATCGAAATCAACGCCGCATACGATTGCAAACGTGACAGGTAGACGATACCGGAAACTGCAAATGCGGTTGCCAGGACCGACGCCGTCAAAAGCTGGACGGACGCCGAAGCCGCAAACGATCCCGAATCGAGAAAGCACTTGCCGGCCAAACCGGTCAAGCAAAACGCGGCCACCAGCAACGCCAGATGCTGCAGGATCCCGCAGTAAAACTCCCGATTGGCACTCAGCACCGACTGAAGTGGTTCGTCGACGCGTGAGAGCCGCCGGTTGATTGCCCAGGTCAACGCACTCGCGATCAAGCAACTCGTCAATGCAGTGATGGCCCCGACCAAAATGTGAACGCCACTGACATCCACATCGAACCAGCCTGCGTTCAACCCCACTTGGGCTGCCGAATGAATCGCCGCAATGGCCATGGTGACGCTGGCGATGTAGATGGCCCCAACGCGACAAGCACGGGTGCTCAACAGATACGTGACGCTTGCCAGGGCGAACGTCAGCGGCGCTGGCCGGATCCACAGATGACTCAACGACCATGTCGCATCGCTGTACATCGACGCCAGCACGGCCATCGGACTGCACACCAACGCATAGGTGGCCAAGGGGCGGATCCACAGTTCCAACCCGCCCGCCGGCAGCGCCTCGATGGCGGCCAGCCACGACGTCGACGGCTGCTTCGATCGCCCCGCATCCGATCGCCCCGCATCCGATCGCCGCCGGCCCCCAAAGCAAGAAACCAGGGCGGCGAGAAGACTGAGACCGGCGAGGAGGGTCGACGGCTCGGGTGCGAACCACGCCGCCGCTTCCATCCCGCTGAACACCGCCAGCGTCAGGGCGGTCAACGAGCAGTAGGTTGCCAACTGAGTCCGGTAGACCGATGCCGCCCGTGCAAACAGAATCGCCACCAACGAAGCCGACACCATCGTCCACCACGGCATCTCAGTCTGCAGCCAGATGGCCCAGTTTCCCGCCAGGGGGACCAGCGCGACGAGCGCCGTGACATGAAACAGCCAACCGCTGTAATACGCCCGATCGGCGACAACCGACGGCTCCTTCTCCTCCGCACAACGCCGCAGCCGTGCCGTGCACCACCACGCATAACCGCCGGCGATCAGCCATCCGAGCAACGAGACCGCTGAGAGAATCGTCAGCTGACCGGCCACGGTTTCATCGACCGGCCAACCTGTGAACCACTGTCCCTGGGCAACCGCACCGACAACGAAGTACGTGGCCAGAATGCCCGTGATGTACAGCCAAGGCTGGCGGTAATTGCGTGTCAGCAACAACAGCACCGACGCCGCGATCGCGGCCCCCAACAACACACCGACGGAAAAATCAGCGTGCATCACATGCACGATCGAAATCGCCAGCCCCAGTAACGCCAACGGAATCCCACCCAGCGAAAGGGGACGCGACAGCAGTCCTGGCAATTCATCAGCCAGGGGCAGATCGATTCGATCGAACCAACGGACTCGATCATCCACCCTGAAGCGGCCATCTCGTGTAAACCGGTGATCGATCCACGTGGCGGCAATCGCGGCCAACAGCCCCAGGCCCGCACTCCATACCGGAATCAAGGTGATCGCGGCGATCATCAGAAAATAGATCGGCAATTGCGATCGATACTGCACCGCGCACGCGATGCAGCCCAACATCGATCCCGCCAAGGCGATCGCGTCCAGCACTCCGACGGCGTGAAAGTGGTACGGATCAGCGCCGATGATGTGGCGTGAAAACACCAAGCCGATGACCAGCACCGACGCGACCATCGAAACATCGGCCAGCGGCGTCCTCCAACAGCGTATGAGTCCACGTCGCTCACCCACCCAGGCCAGCAGTCCGGCGAACGAACCGATACCCGCCAGCACGACCGTCGCGACGGGGCCGCCGGCAGGGGCGACGCCAAAGAACGCGGCAAGCCCCGCAAGGCCGCCGGCCAGATAGACCAGCGAAGGTTGCCGTCTGACAAACGCTGTCAGCGAAAAGAAAACGCCGTACACGGCAAACGTGACACCCAGCCAATTCGGACCGACATCCGGGGTGTAGAAATGCGTCCAAAAGGTGACACCGAACAGCGCCGCCGCTAACCCCCATTGAACGATCCGAAATGGCGTGGCAAATCGCAGTGCTTCGATCGATGCCATCGATGATCGCTCACCCGCAACGATCCGCCATTGGTCGGCGTCCCGCTTTCGCTGATCCCAATGGCTGAAGTAGTGGTCCAGCAACGTGATCCCGGCAAACAACGGCAACGATGCCAGACCCCAGCTTTCCGGCCCGAACGCTTGCAGCACCCACTGAGTGACCAGCACATGGTATTCGGCAATGATCGCCAGCAGCAACAAAAACAACGGCGGGATCGATTCGTAACGCCAAACCAGCCAACCATATAAACCGATCGCGATCAACAACGCCTCCGCCGAACTCACGCTCTGAATCCACGGTGAATCCACCGCCAGGGAACTCAGTCGATGCAACGCGTCGGCAACAAACGGAACCGTGGAAACCAAAACGCCCAAAAAGGAAATCGCATAACCGACGAACGTGAATCGGCTGAAGCGCCGGCGTTCATCACGCAACGATTTCAATCGGTTGTCCGTGTCGAACAGCATCACGGCCAGCAACACGAGCAGCGGTCCATAATGCGCCGCCGTGATCGAGCCGTGTCCGTGGCCCGCCCAGGACGGTGTGCCGCCGACCGCAACGTGCAGAAACGTCAGCGTCACCACCGTCGCGTAGGCCAGCGTGCCGAAAATGAAGAACGTCGTGGTCCGTCGCCGCAGAAAGACGCGTTTGATGAAGTCGCGATTGAATCGGTAGACCCCGTAACCCAGAATCGCCATCGCCAGATATTGAGCCATCGCCAATCCGATCGCTCCCGCCATCGGATTCGACGAAGCGAGTAGGCGCAAACCCGGTGCGAGCAACATCACACAACAGATGCCGATCAAGACCCGTGAGTAAGTCCGATAGAACGGCCGGGCGAACAAACCCGATGTGATCATCGAGACGCCATAAAAGGCCGCTGCGGAGACGACACCGAACACGAGCCCGATAGCGATAGCCAGTGGATTCATCATTTACCTCATGCCGGCTTGGATGATGACGTCGCCGGTCGCACCGGGCACCAACGTCGTTAACACCGCGGCCGCGAACACCAAAGGGATCAACAGCGCAACGATCACCAGAAGCACGTTGCTGGAACTTTCCAGTTGCGGGTACTTCAACCGCATGAAATACGCCATCGCGAAAAACACGCCGGTCGTCGTGGCCAGGGACAGGTACACCAGCGAGTGCATCAGAACCCGGTTCTGCTCGATGTTGCCCCAGAACGAAACGATCAAGACGACAAAACCGGCGATCACCAGAAACGCACCGACGAACCAGCCGACGTTGTCCAACAGAAACGGCTTGAGCACCGTGGACCATTGCGATGCCGAATCGATCAATCGCTGCGTCGCACTGGGGATCTCTTCTTCCTCGACGTCAAAACTTCGCCGCACCGTTGCACCGGCCGACGTCGGCGCTGACGGTGTCAGTGACGGACTCACTCCAGGCACCGCAGCATGCTCGTCAGCGTGTTCGTCAGCGGGCACAACCAGCTGCGGTACAACCGGCTGATCGGGCGCGACCGGCTGGGGCGCGACCGGCTCCTCTTCGACAGCAGGGAGCGCCTCGGTCGCCTTGGTTTCCCGCTCGCGGGCTGTCGATTGAAGCCCGCATGCGTTAGCAAGGGGCGACGAGCCGCTCCTCCCTAACGCGCCGGGCTGGCATGAACGCGTTGATTTCGGAATATCGACTTCACGTTCGGCCCGCTCTTGAACGTCCCGGGCTTGAATCTCCTGCGTCAGGGATTCGATCGGAAAGACGCCGGGATGTTTTTGATCGAATGCGCGTAGGGTCTCGACGGCTTGTTGGTAGCGTCCGGCGTGCGCCGCAACGCGTGCGCCGCGAATCAGATTGTCAATCGAGCGAGCCTTTGATCGCTCTGCTTGGCGATGTTCAATCTGATCGACCTGCGTTTGATAGAACGCCTTGACCGCCTCGGTCTGATCCCGCGGCACTTCGCGTGACTGTTCGAGTTGCTCCAGGTCGTCCAAGACGCGCCCGTAGAGTTGCTTCCTCTCGGACTGTTTCGCAATGATGTCACCCGGCGTCGGCTCGCTAGCCGGATGCGGCAGGGGAGCCCGGCAGCGTTCGCACCAGAACCGAAAGCCGGAGTTCCGATGGCTGCAGTGGGGGCAAGCGAGGTCGGCAGCATTCATGAAAGGATCGGCTCACGTTAGGATCATGCGACCGGTTGAATCAAACCTGTTAGCGGAACGGCGCGAGCGGGCTGTCCGGTGCCGCAAGACCGGAGGGCTCGCGCCCTGCCGCTAACACGAAACACTCCGTTGGTGGCATGGGACGCCAGCCGACGTGCCCCCATCATTCGGCCCCCCCATCATTCTGCCATCCTTCCCAAATTCCGATTGATTCTCCGCTCAACCAGAATTTGTTTTCGCTTCCTGCTTCAGGGCCGCCAGTTCCAGTTCGACCTCCGCATCACGCTGGGCCTGTTCGACATCGCGATCCAGATCGGACGACAAATCGGACAGCTCTGCATAGGCCGCCGCTTCCGCTTCCATGCCTTCGATCTTGCGTTCCATGCGGTCGAATTTGTCAAAGCTGCGTTGGACACGATTCATCGAAGGTGCAACGCCCTGGACTTCGCGCGACGCCTCGGCCGCCATCTGGCGAGCGATCAGACTGTCGCGACGGCGAACCGCTTCCTCCAGTTTTTCTTCGATGCGTCGCAAGTCCGACTTGAGCGCGTCGCTGGTCCGGCGGGCCGCTTCCCATTGAGGCTGCAAGCTGGCGGCGATCTGATCGTATTCCTTTTTCCTAGCCAAACACTTCCGCGCCAGATCTTCGTCGTCACGACCAACGGCCGCTCCGGCTTTCCCACGCCACTGCTCCGCCAGACCGCGATTCTTCTCTAGATTCGCCTCCAGTTGCTTTTCACCGGCAATCGCCTTGGCCACACCCTCTCGTGCGACGGCGATTTGTTCTTCCATTTCAAAGATCAACATCTTGACCATCTTTTCGGGGTCTTCTGCCCGATCCAGCATGTCGCTGACGTTGGCATTGATGATGTCTGACACTCTCGAGAAAAAGCTCATCGTCAGGCTCCTGCGAATTTGGGAAACAGGGAAGCCGGCATTCACAGACGCTTCGTTCCTGGCTGCATTGCAGAGACTAAGTCACGTCGCCGGACTGATCCGGGGAAGCGTCGTGATCCCCGTGACACGCGTCCCCTTCACCTACACCAGAGTCTTCCGGAGAAATCGTGTTGCGCACCGAATGGCGATTTTTTTGAAGTCGGTTTCGACTGGCTCGTATTGGTGGCGGGTTGACGACGGGTCCGATGTGACGATTTCGCCCCAAAACCAATAGTGTGCGAATGGCCAGTCCTGTGGCGACCTCCCCCGGAACTGTGGAATGCACCCTTTTTTCGTGCTTTTGTTGCGGCCATCCACTAGCATAGATCGTTACCGGCGTGGTTCCGGGCAATCGTCACGGAGACCGTTCCCTCGACATGCAGGTGTATTCAATGACCACGATATTGATCGTCGACGACTCTCCGGTCGACAGGTACTTCACGCGCGACCTGATTGCGGATCAGCCAGGCTTTCAAATCATCTTTGCCGAACACGGTCTCGACGCGTTGCAGCAGATGCGTCAATCGGCTCCCGACCTGGTCATCACCGATCTGGTCATGCCCGAAATGGATGGATTGGAATTGGTGCGGGCTTCGCGCCGCGAGTTTCCCGAGATTCCCGTGGTGCTGATGACTGCCTACGGGAATGAATCGTTGGCGGTCGACGCCTTGTACGAGGGCGCGGCCAGCTATGTCCCCAAGTCCAAACGCGTGGAACGACTGGTGGAAACCGTCTACCGCGTGCTGGCCCGTGCCCGCGCCAACCGCAATCGCAACCGGTCGACCAAGTTTTATGGCAAGGTCGAAGCAACGTTCTATCTGGAGAACGATCCCGACAAGATCCCCGCGCTGTTGGATTACGTTCAGCAGATCATTGGCGGTCTGGAACTGAGCGACGAGACCGAGCACATCCGTGTCGGCGTGGCTCTCGAAGAAGCGCTACTCCACTCGATCTGGCACGGCAACCTGGAATTGACCAGTGACGAACTCGATCGCAGTCGCGCCGCCGGCTGGGAAGGGCTCAAGGAACTGATTTCCCAACGTCGTTCCGAGTCGCCCTATCGTGATCGACAGATCGTGCTGGAAGTCCATGTCACCAACAGCACGGCGCGGTTCGTCATTCGTGACGGCGGGATCGGCAACCAACGGCTCTCCGCCCGCACCTTCACACGCGAAGACTATTTCGGGACCGGAGACGGAATCGGAATCGCGCTGATGAGCACGCTGATGGACAAGGTCACCTACAACGAAGCCGGGAACGAGTTGACACTGATCAAGGTCAGCCAGAATTAACAGTGAGTCGCGTTGGGGAGATCGATTGTCTAACGGCAGTGTTTGGCAACCCATCAGACTCTCTCCCTCTGGGAGAGACGGCGTTTGCGCAGCAAGCAAACGCCAGAGAGGGCTCACGCTGCAAAACTCTTGGCACCTTCCGCTACGATCAAATCCGTCACTTTGCGACTTGTTCCCAGGCTCCGCCAGGAACAAGCGAATGTGACGAGGCATTAGCGGAAGGGCGCAAGCCCTCCGGTTCCGCAACTGCGCCAAGACACCGGAGGGCTCGCGCCCTGCCGTTAAAATCATTCACGGCATAGGGCTCCGCCGGGGTACAAATCGCGACATCTACCGCTAGACGGACCAGTAGGCGATCGGCATGCACAGCATGCCCATCTGCCTACTCTCCCTTCAAACGCACCGCATCGATTTCTTCATAACTTGACGAATGCGTCGTATCGATCGTGATACGAATCGCGTCGACGCGATAACTGGTCAGCGGCCACGACACATCGTAGTCCACCGGCGTGCCAGGCTGGCTGGGATCGGGACCGATCGGCATCACGTGAAATTGTCCGCTGACCGCATCCCGGACTTCCACCCCGCGCACGAATCCGTTGCCAAACGTTTCGCGAATGACCGCGCCGGAGGAGTAGACCGGAATGTCAAACCCGACGGTCAGGGTTTGATCACCACTATTTGCGTAACGCGGTGCCCACGCGGTTCTGGCGTCGCCATAGTCGAACGTGTTCGGTTCGCCCAACGCATCGGCGGCTGACCATCCGAAGGGGCTGTACTGGGAACTGAAGTCGATCACGGTCGAGGCGTATTGCCAGAGTTCCACCGTAAACGACGAGGAAAACACGTCGTCCACCGATTCGCCGCCGACGCCGTTTGCATTTTGATCCATCTCGTTTCCAGCCACATCGCGAATTTCCGGCCGGATCGAATAAGCATAGACGCCGAAGTCGGTTTGTGTCGCGAACCGGATTTGGTAGGTGTCTTCGCTCAGCTGGACGACCTCCTCGACCGCCAACGCTCCACCGGGACCGGACAGGCCGACGACATCGTCCGAAGTGAAACTGTTGGGATCGATCGGTTCATTGAACGTGACCTCGATACGGTCGATCGGCCCGGAATGCGTTGCGTCGGGAACCGTTGCGACGATCCGGGGGCCGCTGGTATCGGGTGCGACGATGCCACGCAGACGCACCGCATCGATTTCCTCGTACGAGAATGAATGGCTGGTATCGATCGTGATCCGCAACGCGTCGACGTTGTAGGTCGTCATCGGCCATGAAACCACGTAGTCGACTGGCGTTCCCGGCTGGCTGTCATCGGTTTCGGTCGACACGATGTGGAATGTGCCGGTATCGCTGTCACGGGCTTCCACCGTTCGCACAAATCCGTTGCCGTAGGTTTCGCGAATGATCGCGCCGATCGCCAACACGGGAGTGTCGAACGCGACGGTCAGTGTTTCGGTCGTCCCGTTGACCGAACCCGGGGCCCACGCGGTGCGTTGATCGGCGTAGACAAACGTGTCCGGCGGTCCAAGGGTTTGTGCCGCGGACCACGACGTCGCACTATACTGCGAACTGAAATCGACGACGGCACTCGCGTCTTGCCAAAGCTCCAGGTCGAACGACAGTTCAAACATGTCGGTGAAAGGATCGCCGGAAACACCGTCGCCGTTTTGATCCATCGCGTTGCCTGCCAGGTCGACGACATCGGGACCGACGGCCAACGAATACGTTCCCCAATCGGTCTGCGTTGCGAAACGGACCCGATAAACCGTCTCGGAAACAGTTTCGATCGAGTCGATCGTGATCGGGCCGCCTGGGCCATCAAACGATGCGATGTCGTCCAGCGACAGACTCTCCCCGACGATCGGTTCGTTAAACGTCAATTCCACATGATCCACCGGTCCGGGATGCCCGGCGTCGGGCAACCAGGCGACCACGCGTGGGCCAGACGTATCCGGTGGCACAATGCCCCGCAATCGCACCGAATCAATTTCTTCATACGACAACGAGTGATCCGTATCGACGGTGATTCGAACCGCGTCGACCAGGTAGTCGGTCATCGGCCACGACACGTTGTAATCCACCGGCGTGCCCGCTTGGCTGTCATCCTGGGCAGTCGAAACCAAATGGAACACGCCGCTGTCGGCATCACGGGCATGCACCGCCGTGACAAAACCGTTGCCGAAGGTTTCGCGAATGATCACGCCGGTCGATTGAACAGGCGTTTCGAATCCGACGGTCAGCGTTTCGCTGGTCCCATTGATGGTCCGCGGCGCCCAAGCCTGCCGCGAGTCACCGTAGACCAACGTGTCAGATTCCCCGAGTGCTTGTTCGGCCGACCACGACGTCGGACTGTACTGAGAACTAAAATCGACAACCGACTCGGCAAACTGCCACAGTTCGACCGTGAATTGGACGGCGTAGGCATCCTCCAACGGTTCTCCATCGATCGCATCCTGGTCTTGGTTCATCGGCCGCCCTTCCAGGTCCAGCACATCGGGTCCGATCAACAGCGAGTAATCGCCGAATGTGGTCTGTGGCGGGAAGGTGATTTCGTACCGTGTGCTGGTCAGTCGATTGACCGCAGTGGCCTGGATCGCGCCGTCGGGGCCAACAAAGCTGGACACGTCGTCGAGCGTGAAAGAACCGTCCTGAATCGGCTCGTCGAACGTCAGTTCGACACGGCTGACCGGACCGTTGACGCTGCCCTGGAGCGTCGATGCGAGGATCCGAGCACCGTCGGCGTCTGGAACCGTCACACCGCGCAGTTGAACCGCATCGATCTCCTCGTACGCGTTCTGGTTGTGATCGGTGTCGATCGTGATCCGCACGGCGTCGACCGGATAGTTGGTTTGCGGCCACGTCACCAGGAAATCAAAAGGGACGTTGGCCAAACTGTTGTCTTGTGGCTCAGCCACCGTGACGAACGCTCCGGTCGTCGCATTGCGGGCTTCGACTTGCCGGACGAATCCATTTCCAAACGTTTCCCGAATCACGACGCCGCTGGCCAGCAAGGGTTCTGCAAATCCGACCGTCAAAAACTCCTCGGTCCCGTTCTCCGATCGCGGCGCCCAAGCCGTTTGCAAATCACCGTAGCTGAACGTATCCGGCGCCCCGAGTGCTTGGGCAGCTGACCAGGCCGTGGTCGTGTACTGGGAACTGAACTCGATCACTCGGTCCGCGTACAACCATTTTTGCAGCGTGAATTCAACGTCATACCGATCGTCGTCCGTTTCGCCACCGATGCCGTCCTGATCCTGATCGAACAAGTTCCCGGCCGGATCAGTGATCGCGCCGCCGATTGTCAGTCGATACGTTCCCAGCACATCCTGCGTCGGAAAAACGACGTCGAACTCGGTATCCGAAACCGACTCGATCGCGGAAACACTGATCGGTCCGGCCGGTCCGACGAACTCGCTGATCCGATCAATCCCGAACGAATCAACGGCGATCGGTTCGTCAAACGTGATCCGCACCCGGCTGACCGGAACATTGACGGCGCCTTCGGGCGAGGCGGCGACGACAAACGGTCCGACGGTGTCGGGCACGATCGTAAAGCCGCCGATGAATCGGTCTGCCGTCGCTTCGCCGTTGATTCCGTTCCCGTTTTGGTCCATCGCATTGCCGAACGGATCAGCGATTTCCGGCCCCAAGGTGATCACGTAGTCGCCGAGTGCGGTTTGCGGTTGAAAAGCGATCTCAAACTCTCGCCCGGCGGTACTCGCAACAGGCTGCACTCCGCTGACCACGATCGATCCCAGCGGCCCTTGGAAATCCACCACGTCATCGGTCGTAAAGGAATCGACGTCGATGCGTTCGTCAAAGGTGATGCGAAGTCGATCTTGCACCTTCATCACCTCGCCGGCGGGGACGTTTGCCACGACGACCGGTCCGTCGGAATCGAGTGCCACCGCCGTGGCGACGTTCAATCGTCCGCCCGTCGTCGTTCGTGACTCCAGGGCGGGGATCGGATCAACCGTATCCAGAATGCGATCACGAATCTTCTCTGACGGCCAATCGGGATGCTGACTTCGCAGCAACGCGACGGCACCGGCGACATGGGGCGTCGCCATCGAGGTTCCGTTGAACGTGCTGTACGTGTTGTTTCGAGTCGTGCTGTAGATGCCCACGCCGGGCGCCCCCAGGTCGACCTGGGTGGCGCCATAGTTGGAGAATGTCGCCAATTGATCGTCGTGATCGGTCGCCGCAACCGCGATCAGATTGTCATGGGGAAAGTTCGCGGGGTAAAAGGGCCGCACCTCGTTGTCGTCGCCGACTTGGTCGCCGCCGCCGTTGCCCGCCGCCGCGACCACGATGTGATCGGCCGCCCGCGCGTACTCGATCGCGTCGGCGAGTGCCTGAGACGCGTTGCCGTTGAATCCCCAACTGTGGTTCGAGATCGTGGCACCGTTGTCGACCGCATATTGGATGGCGCTAACCGCGGCGGCCGTCGATCCGCCTCCGGAGGCGTTCAAAAATTTGACGGCCATGATTCGCACGTTCCAACTGACGCCGACCACGCCGATCCCGTTGTTTGCCACCGCGCCAATCGTGCCGGCCACGTGTGTCCCGTGATTGTGGTCGTCCATCGGGTCCCCATCGCCGGAAACAAAGTCGAACCCATGAACGTCGTCGATAAAGCCGTTGCCGTCATTGTCGATCCCGTCACCGGCGATTTCACCCGGGTTGGACCACATGTTCGCGGCTAAATCCGGATGCAGATAATCGACTCCGGTATCGATCACCGCGACGACCGTGCTCGCGTCGCCCGTCGTGATCTCCCACGCTTCGCTTCCATCGATGTCGGCGTCCGCGGTGCCACCGGTTTGTCCATCATTGTGCAGCCCCCACAGACTGCCAAAATCCGGATCATTGGGGACCGCCGAGAGATGAATCTGGTAGTTGGGTTCGGCATAGATCACGCCGGGATGATGTCGATAAAACTCGAGCGACTGGTCGACATCAAGCCCCTGCGGTAACCCGACCTGCTTGAGCCCCGGCAACGACGAAAACTCGGTGATCGGGTCGCTTGACGAAGTCGCCGCACCGGCGTGAAACCGCACGAGCACGCTGGTGCTGTCAAACGCATTGGAGTCGATGTCCAGCACAGGTGACGGGGCCCCCAGGGCGGCGTCCAACAGACAACGCGTCTCCAAGACTTCGAGACGTCCGGCGCGGCGGCGCCGCCAACGTTCTGCCATTGGTTTGCGGCGTCGTTTGAGTGATCCCATGGCGGACAACCTCGCTGAGCAAAACGAAAACAAAAGTGCCCCACATCAACGAGTCTAGTCGCTACCGATTTGCGTCTCAGTGCTTCCCAACGACTCTGCTGAGTTTGGCAAAACTTTCGTATTGCAGAAGCGGCGGACCATCGGTCGACCGTGCGGGCTGCGGCAAGCAGCCGTACGCGCCATCCTGCCCAGACGAAATCAGGCCGTAGCAGTCAACGCCGAGTAGCATTTTCCCACTGTGTTTCTTGAGGTGTTAGCGGAACGGCGCGAGCGGGCCGTCGATTTAGTGAGCCGCGACGCGTAAGCGGCCGGGCACTGCGACGAAAGCCCGAGGCCTTACGGCCAGCGGCTCACCATTAACTCCGCAGAACCCGACTAAAACGACAGCCCGCGAGCCGTCCGGTTGCGTTTCAAAAACTCCGTGAAAGACCGGAGGGCTCGCGCCCTGCCGCTAAAAAATGCGTCACAGCGATGCCGTTCGGGGTCAGCCTGACGTTCCGCCAGACTTACGGGCAGATCATTTCGGCGACTCACCAAGTCCTCCTTCGCGCCCAAACGGCCACTTCCTTCTCGTCTACGATACTCCCAGTTCATCGCTCCGTGCCGTTTTAAACCACTTTGCCCTTCGCCGCAGAAATCTTATGGATATGCCACCGTTGACGATTCTTGTGTGTGGGGCGACCGGTTACGTGGGCGGCCGGCTGGTGCGGTTGCTCTTGGACGAGGGCCACACCGTGCGTTGTCTGGTCCGTAATAAGGAGAAACTGACCAAATTCAGTTGGCGAGATCGCCCGCGATTGCAGGTGCTCGAAGGCGACCTGCAAGACCCGGAAGCGGTCAAGGCGGCGGTCGTCGACATCGACGTGGCGTATTACCTGGTGCATTCCATGATCGCCGCCAGCGACAAATACGCACAGCGCGATCGTGAATTGGCCGAAAACTTCGTTGCGGCAATCGATCAATCGCCGTGTCGCCAGATCGTCTACCTGGGAGGCCTCGGTGAACTCGGTCCCGATCTCAGTCACCACCTGAGAAGCCGTCGCGAGGTGGCCGAGATTTTGCAAACCAGCACGGTGCCCGTCACCGTGCTGCGGGCCGCGATGATCATCGGGTCGGGTTCGGCATCGTTCGAAATCCTGCGGTACCTGGTCGAACGGCTGCCGATCATGGTGACGCCGAAATGGGTCAACACGGAGACTCAGCCGATCGCGATTCGTGACGTGTTGCGGTACTCGGTGGAGTGCATCGGCGTCCCAGAGACACGTGGGCGAACGATCGATATCGGCGGATTAGACGTGATGACGTATCGTGAACTGATGCAAGCGATGGCCAAGGCGATCGGGCTGCCGCGACGCATCATCGTGCCCGTGCCCGTGTTGACGCCGCGACTGAGTTCGCTGTGGATTTCGTTGGTCACGCCCGTCAGCAGCGCGATCGGACGCCCACTTGCCGAAGGACTTCGCAACCGCACGGTGTGCCGTAACGATGTGGCCAAACAATTGATGCCGGGAACGCTGCTGAATGTGCCACAAGCACTCGACGCCGCGCTGGGCAAAATTGAAACTCACGACATCGAAACCCGTTGGTCGACCGCCGGCGTGATGCCGGGCGATCCCGATTGGGCCGGCGGGACCACCAAGCTCGATGAGCGTTCGATCACCGTCGACGCCTCTCCGGAACAAACGTTTCGCGTGATCGAAAGAATCGGAGGCGGTCACGGATACTGGGGCGCCGGCTGGCTATGGCGGGTGCGTGGCTGGATGGATCAACTGGTCGGGGGCCCGGGGCTGCGGCGCGGACGTCGCCACCCGGACGACCTCCATTTCGGCGAAGCGGTCGATTTTTGGCGGGTCACGGCTCACCAATCCAACCGGCGACTGCGATTGAGGGCGGAAATGAAACTGCCCGGTGACGCCGAACTCGATTTCCAACTCACTCCGGCGGAAAACGATTCCACGGTCGTCACGATGACCGCCAGGTTTCGCCCCAGTGGCTTGCTCGGGTTGGCCTACTGGTACAGCGTTCTCCCGCTGCACGGACTGGTCTTTCCCGTCATGCTGCGCGGGATCAAACGCGACGCCGAATCGAACTCGGTATGATGGTGGGGGCTCCATCCCTGTCCATCACCCGATTTCCCCCCCACCCCCACGAGGCCGCCGCAATGCTTCTGCGATCCGCTACCTTTGTTCTTTTGATGCTCTCCGCCCTCTCCCTTTCGGCCGGCGATTGGGTGTCCTTGATCGGCACCGATTCACTCGACGGCTGGACGAAAGTCGGTGGGGAGGCGAGTTACAGTTTGAGCGATGGCGTGATCACCGGCAAAACCGGGCCGGGAAAAAACACGTTCTTGACCAAGGGGCCGTACGGGGATTTCGAGTTGGAATTTGAGGTCAAGTGCGACCAAGAACTCAATTCCGGAGTGCAAATTCGCAGCCATCTTTATCCCAAACCGACGCCTCAAGAATCAAAACCCGATCGCATCCGCGAACAGGGTGAAATGTACGGCTACCAATGCGAGATCACCGGGAAAACGAATGGAGCCAACGGCTGTTCGGGGAATTTCTGGGACGAAGGCCGACGGACGAAGTGGCTGGATGAAACCGTCAACGCGGAAGAAAAGCAAGCCGTTTACAAGCCCGGTCAGTGGAATCAATTTCGCATCGTCGCCAAAGGTGATCGGATCCAAAGCTTCGTCAACGGCGTTCCCGTCGCCGACTTCACCGACGACCGCGACGCGGAAGGCGTGATCGGTCTGCAAGTCCACTCGATCAAGAAAGGCACCGGCCCCTACCAGGTTTCCTGGCGCAACATCCGACTACGTGAGCTGTAGGCAAACCGGCTCGGGAGTGCCGACGGCCCGCGGAAAAATAAGTGGGATAGGCTTCCAGCCTGTCGATGCTGAAATGACGAGCCTGGAAGCCTGTCCCACCTTAAGAGATCTGACCCTTCTATTCCGCTCGTTGCGATATCAACAGCCCGCGAGCCGCCCGGTTCAAGATTGAAAAACCGGAGGGCTCGCGTGCCCGACCGCTAACACAAGACACCCAGCGTAGATGGAACTGGGAACGGGTGCCCGAGCCTCAAACGTGCCGCTACGTCACAGACTGTCGACGTTTGGCCTGGAATTGAATTTCAATTCATGCGGGTTTCACCGCTGACACCATCAAACTGTAGGATTTGGGGACTTGATAAGCCCTCCAGTTTTTGCTGTCGCCTGAACGGGTGTGCGTTTTCCGAAGAGAAAAGACAATCGACGGAACTTTTCTCACGGACGCGAACCATGATTCATTCACTCATCCCCCCATTCATTCGGCCCAAATTCGTCGCACTCGTACTGGGACTGGCCGCCGCCGCAACCGGCTCGCCTTCCCATGCCGATGCCGGCGGGCTTGGTTTGTTCAACCATTCCGCCTGTGACGCCGGATGTGTCACGGCACCCTGCGACGCAGACGCCTGTGGCAGTGCTTGCGGCGACCCGCTGTGTTGCGACGCGGCCGACGGCAGCGGACTGGGTTGCGACGGATGTGTCAGCTGTGTTTCCAGCTGCTGTGACCCGGGACTGCTGGGCGGCCTGATCAAACCGAGTGACCGATGCTTTGACGACTTCGTCAGCCCGATGATCAACTTCGTTCACTTCGAAGACCCAAGAACCGTCACCGAAATCCGTCCGATCTTCGTCAATCACTGGGTTCCAGATCGGATCGGAAACAACATTCCCGCCGGCGGATCGATTCAATTGCTCGCCATGCAATTCCGCATCGCGCTGACCGAACGACTGAGCTTGATCGGGACCAAGGACGGTTACATTTGGGACAACACCAACGGAGCGTTGGACACGCTGTTGGATGACGGCTGGGCTTCGGTCACGGCAGGTTTGAAATACAACGTTCTGCGCGACACACAAAGCGGCACGATCGCTTCGATCGGGGGCACGTATGAATTGCCAATCGGCAGCAGCGATGCGTTGCAAGACGTCGGCGATGGCGAGTTCCATTTGTTCGCCACCGGTGGTCAACGGCTGATGTGCGGCAAGGCCCACCTGATGTCGGCCTTCGGCTGGCGTGTTCCCAGCGACGGGTTCCTGCAGTCAGAATCGATCCATTGGTCCAACCACTTCGACCTCAAGCTGACCGAGAAAACTTACTTCGTGACGGAGGTCGCGTGGTGGCACTGGATCGACAGCGCCGAAGGCGGCGCGGCGCTGGGTGTTGCCGGACAAGACTTGTTCAATCTCTCCACCAGCGACGTGACCGGCAACGATCTGGTCACGCAAAACGTCGGCTTGAAATTCAAACCCAACGCCAAGACGGAATGGGGCATCGCATACGAATTCCCGCTGACCGAATTCAAAGACGTGATCGAAGGCCGGCTGCAAACCGAGTTGATCGTTCGATACTAAGTCGCCAACCGGGTTGTTCTTGTTAGCGGTAGGGCGCGAGCCCTCCGGTGCCTCATCGTTTCCCAAACACCCCGGGGCTCGCCGGAGCCTCGCGATCACCGCGCAGGTACTCGTCGAAGAAACCGACGATCCGTTCTCGGTACTGGATCGGATCCTTTCGGAACAGATCCACGTGCTCCGCCCCATCGACCAACCAAAGCCGTTTCGGTTCTGGTGCGGCGGAAAACATCGCTTGCGTTTCTGACGCCGTCGTGTGCCGGTCTTCCGATCCCGAAGCGACGCAAACCGGGCATCCGACGCCGGGGAGATGGTCGATCGGCCGAAGCTCCTGCGGCGAAAAACCCAAGCGGGGTTGAAACTGCAGCAGCAGCATCGACGCGGGAATCGACGCAAGCGGGCCAAGCTTGGCGGCGACACGATTGTGGATGGCGTCGTGGATGTTCGGATAGACGGATTCGAGCACGAGTGCGTCGATCTGCAACGGCGACGCGAGTAAAGCCGCCGCCCCTCCCAACGAAACACCGATCACGCCGATCGGTTCCCCCGGGTGTTCGCGTCGTGCGAATTCAACCGCGGCACGGACATCGTGCTGCTCAAGGTATCCAATGGTGATGGTGTCTCCGGGGCTCTCGCCGTGTGCCTGGAAATCGATCATCACCGTCGCATACCCCGCGTCATGAAGCATTCGCGCACGTTCCAACATCGACAAACGCGAACCATGGATGCCGTGCAGCAAGACGATCACTCCGTTGCCGGAGTGGGGCTGCGTCTGCCAGCCCGAGACCACTGACCCAGACTCGCTGTTCACGGTAAAACTGGTCGCGTTCAGTTCGCGTGGCGGATCGCCGATCACACGAGGACTCGGCGCGACCAGAGCGCCGGCGACAAACCACGACGCGATCAAGCCCGCCATGATCGAACACGACGTGGCGATCATCGCCCGGCGGATCATTCGTCTTCGTCGTCTGAGTGGCCCCAAGGTGCCGATTCCCTCGTCCAGCAGAACTTCGTTCGTCAGCGTTCATGATAAACAAATCCGCTGCCCCGGAGCGGTGATTTGGCAAAATCTGTCGCAGAGGACTCGCAGAAGACGGATCCCCACCAATCTGTCGCAGAACGGTTGCCAACGGGTCTTGACATGGGGGTCCGCCACACGCAATCTAGGAAGTGGTGGTGATCGACAGTGCGTCGCCACTGCAATCCTGGTCACGCGCATTGCAAACCTGTACAGGCGCAGAGTTCAACAACATCATAGGCAAGTATCATGGCAACGGATCGTTTGGCATTCATCCCTTGGAACGAATCCCAGGCCGGGAACTTCAAGACTGAATATGAAATCAACCAGGCGAATCGCGGCACGAGCCATCACAAGCGAAAATGGTCCATCGTCTATCTCGATAGCCCGGGCAAGCCTCTCGCTGACATCGGCTTCGGCTTTGGCACACGAATTTGCGTAGCCGGCCATGGTAACATCGGCTGGGATTCGATCGCCGCCGATCACGGCACCGGTGGCGCCAACCGCAGCTACACCGAAGTGGTGGAGCTGATGTTCCAAAAGGGCTTGAAGAAACGCTACGTCGGCACCATCGCCTGCGACGTCTGCTACAGCGCACTGGGCTCACCGCCCTTCGCCAAACTGCTGGCTCGAGAACTATGGAAGAGCGGCGTCAAAGCCAGCTGTGTGCTCGGCTACAAAGCCTCCATGTATGCCCAGTACTACAACTGGTCCGGCGGCAAATACACGCACCGCGTGGTCGACAGCCAAGACAAAGACGGCAATGCCATCAAGGTCAAAACGAAGGACATGCAGGAGCGGTTCTACGGCTGGACCTAAACAGTCACTCCATCCTGTAGTCGCTCCATCCTGCATGCGCTCGGTTCCGCCTCTGCGCAGCGTCTCTTCCCGACGTGGCGTAGCGCCTCGTGGACGTGTAGTGAACGACACGACGCAAACGGGGAATCCTGTCGTTATCCCCAAGGGATCACAACGAGTAGTCGGAGGTCAGCGCAGCGCCACCTCCGGGCAACGCCCTTAACCCTCCCCTCGACCCCGGATGGGGTCGCAGCGAATCCCGGCACCCCGCCGTGTTCAGCCTCCCGCTCAATGGCCCCCCAAATTCCGACCTGAAAATCGGTAACGATCACTGTCCGCAAGCCGTTTTTCCGCCCCACAGAACGCAGCAGTAAGGTAGGAAAATTTTGGGTAGGAAAACGGATGCCCGAAAAACGACACACCCGGCAAACACCTCGCTCTCTTTTCCTACCCAAAATATTCCTACCTCCATCTCCAGCCGATGCTTCATCCGCGCTTCGTCATCAGAACCCCCGCTCCTCCTCGCGTTGAGGAAGTTGGCAAGCACGCCACCGTGACCTCTCGCAATGACGCACCACAAAACGCCGGGTCACGTCGAACGATCTGCCGCTCCGAACACCGTCCGCTTCTGAAGTCTCTTGCACGCAGCTTATCAGCGTCGCAGTGCTGACCGCGTTTTGATCTCATTGGTGCACCTCAAACATCCCAAGGCGCTCGACTCCCAAGCAACGGCGCATCGTGCGTTCGATCGGATTCGTCTCTTAGTCAAAGAAAAACACCCTCGACCACACGACGCGAGTGACGGGGGAGTCATGCGCCGTTGAATCACACGATGGGCCACAAGAGATCAAGACGCTTGTCGCACCAAAACGCAGACGACCAACGGCCAGTGGATCCAAGATGCGGGCGTTAGCCTTACCGCCCGGACTCCCACGCTGTCCTCACCCCACCGCGACCGCACGTCAACCGTCGAAGCGGAAAGCAATTCAATTCAGTTCAACGACGGTCGTCACCGGGCACGGAGAGACGACTTTCCACCTGCAAAACCTCGCAAGCCGTGCTCCGTGTGCACGGCATTGTTGCACTTTTTTCAGGTTGACGCCTTCGACGTCAGCGCTCCGTGTTGCCGCAATATACTTGCGACGGCATCATTTTCGTTGTCGATCGCTTCATCCAACGGCGTTCGCTGCTGATTTGTTCGCCGGTTGATGTCTGCACCATTGCGGATCAGTATTTCAGTGGTTTTTTCATACGCGTCCGGATCGCGTTTGCCCTGGGTTGCCCCACCCATCGCGACCGCGTGAAGCGCCGTTGTTCCGACAATGGCATCTTGATTGACGTCGGCACCGCGCTTCAGCAGTAGCTCAACGGCTTCGGCGCTACCAGCGTCAGCGCCCCACGAGAGAGGAGTCAGCCACCAATCACTTGCCGAGTCGTTCACATTTGCGCCTCGTTCGATGAGACGTTGACAGACTTCCGTGGCATTCCGATGCGCGGCCCAATGAAGCGGTGTAGCGCCGTGAAGTTGTCCCAATCGATCGGAGTGCTCCCTGGCCAGTGCTGGAGACGCTTTCAGCATTTCCAACGCTTCCGTGGTCCGATGGTCACGAATGAGTTCAATCAAGGTGTCGACATCTGGCATTGTCGTGTCGAACGTTTTCAAGGTGTGCATTCCAACGTTGCTGCAAAACGGTACCGATCAGCGGGCCGGGAGTATTGATTTTCCATTTGTGAAATCTTGCAAGCCCGGCTCCGTTGCAACCGATAGTACTGCCTCTTCGTTGGTGACGTTAACATGGACACCAAGAATGTCGAGCTGTTCATCAAGCAGCGGTTGCATATAGTGGGCATATTCGGGCATGCGTTCCATGGTATCACGTAAACCGCGCACGTGGCCAACTGCTTCCGCAACGCCGATGGGCGTGTTGTCAAAAAACGACCATTGCCAAGTGCAGCTACCGACACGTGCGGATGCAACACGACCGTCAACCGTCACGATCGTTTGATGATCGTAGCTGCGCTCAGGTGTGAAGCCATAGACAACGCAGCGTCCGTAGCTCTCGGACCACTGTGGTGACGCAATTGCGAGCATTTCTTGCGTCGTAGCTCCAGCGGTCAAAGTCTCTTCCGCAAGCGCGACAACGATCGGATCATCCACGGATTGCATCGCACGATAGTCGTGAAAGTCATCAACCGATCGAATCCCGATTGAACCACAGTAGATCACTAGCGCAATCACAGAAGCGACTGTAAGCAACGCGATAGTCTGTAGCGTGCGAACGAGCATTGGTCTGATGGTAGAACGAATCGCGATCGATCCGCGCATGTGGAGGCAGGCGATAGATCGTGCGCCAGAACTTTGCCGCCCCTCGGGTGGCCGGTCACAGGACCTGATTAGAGCGGATCCTGTCAGACGGTGCCAGTTTCTCAGGCCCAGGCGACGACGAGCTGGGTGGCGGAAGCACGGTCCGGTTCGGACTACGGCTCCTTTGCACTGACTTGTCCACTTATCAGGTACCAGTCGTGCCAGGTGCGAAAAACCTCCCCCCATCGCGGCCTCCCAGCTATCCCGGAGGGATCACAGCGAGTAGCCGGAGGTCAGCGCAGCGCCACCTCCGGACCACGCCCCACAGAACGCAGCAGGAAGGTAGGAAAATTTCGGGTAGGAAAACGGATGCCCGAAAAACGACACACCCGGCAAACACACGGCTCTCTTTTCCTACCCCAAATCTTCCTACCTCCATCTCCAGCCGATGCAACACCCGCACTTCACCATCAGAACCCCCGCTCCTCTTCGCCTTGAGGAAGCTGGCGATAGCCTGACGACCTCAGCCCACCGCGACCGCACATCAGCCGCCGAAGCGGTAAGCAATTCGATTAAGTTCAATGGCACGGATCACGCGGTCGCCGCGAGTGATCATCCACTTCAATGTCCACGACTCGGCGAATCGTCGTGCATGGCACGGTTCATCCGATTCCTACCGGCTTGTCTCAACGATGGAGCCGAGAATGAGAAACGTAGTTGCCACCATGTCGACAAGCGTTTCAAGTCCGTTCCCTCGCCGCAATCGTCGTTTTTCATTTTGCTGTGCGGTTACTGTCAAATCAAACCTCTTTGGGGCGAACGTCGGCCGTCACCGGGCGGCGACACAAGATTGTCAATTTGAACTCACCTGACTTCGCCGCTCCGGTTCACGGCAGTACCCTGCGATCATTTCGGGTCAGTTGTCAGGTAGCAATTTCTTGGGTATCTGATCTTCCAATCGTTTGTCTCGAATCTCGATCAAACGATCCAATTCAGCTTTCACGTCGTCGCCGTTTTCCAACCGGCGTTCCAAGATTCGGATTTCCAGTGGAAGAATATTGAGGAAATAGCTGTCGGCATCCGAGGCTCCGATCAGTTTCTCTCGGTCGAGCAGCCATTGAACGCATTCGATTTGCATTTCCAAGTAATTCAGTTCTTTGTTTGCATCTAGCCACTCCTTCAGGCCTCCCGCATCATCGAACGGCGTTCCTTCCCAATACGGTTTAGGATGATTCTCGCCGTCACGCCCTTTTCGGCTGTACCCGTATTTGGAATAGTCTCTTGGTTGATCAACCAATTGGAAATAGATATTCCAAAAGCAGGCGTCACCGACGGAGTTTCCCATGTAGTGATTGCGAAAATTGATCGACTGACGTTTGTCGTCGAGATGTTCGACCAATAATGGAATCGCAGCATCTTTCAGCTCATAGAGCTTGGTAAATGCCTCTTGGCACGAGTTAAACTTCTGGCGTTTCTTTTCGGCGTCTTCAGAATCACCGTTGATTGGGCGGACGTTCCCATTGGAGTCGGCAATTTTGATATTGGGATTGACAACAGGCTGGTTGCTGGCCTCGTCATCAGAATACACCAGCTGTTCTATCAATTTGCGAATGTCCGCCTCGCTGGTCTGTTCCCGAACACGATTTGCCTTTTCGTTTGTGATTGCAGATGCCGTCGATACTTGAGAACCGCGTTCGGTGTTGTTGTTCTCGCAACCAACAACGAAAGCGAAGATCAAGAGAAGGAAAGTGAATTGCCACATTTGAAACCCCTCAAGCTTGCGACGACGGAACGGTGGAACCAACGCCAAAGAATGTTCATGGGTGGGGGAAATTCTGTGCGATAACGGTACGGTTCAGTCGGGACGCGAGGGAGATTGCCCACTTCAAAATCGCTTTCTCGCGTCCTACGTTGCAACCGATGGTTTGTCATTTCATTGCCCTGGTCGGTCACGAGCAAGCGGTTCGAAAACCGCTCCTCATTGTCGGACCACACTGAGCAGCCCGTCTAGCGTTTCTGCATGCTCGGACTTTAGGTCTCTGAGTGACTGTAGGTCCGATTCCGCCTTCGCGACTTCACCGATTTCGGCGTACGTTAGGGCGCGATTGAAGTAGGCTTCGTCCATGCTTGGGTCAGCCTGAATCGCGGCACCATAGTGCTCGATCGCCTTTGGTTTATCGGTCTCCCGTAAGCTGTTTGCCGTATTGAACTCCGTTGCGGCCTTTGCGGAATCAATGCCACTTCCGCATCCGAGCACCATGAATGAAACCGCAAGACACAGCACGATTGTTGGCAATGTTTTCATCTTCTCGATCATGACGAACGAATCGCGATCTATCCGAGCACACGGAGGAACGAGAATCCATCGGGCGACAGAACTTTGTCGGCCTGCAGGCGGGCCGCTCACAGGACCTGATTAGAACGGATCCTGCCGGACGGTGCCAGTTTCTCTGGCCCATGTGAACTCAAGATGGGTGGCGGCAGCACGATCCGGCTCGGACTACGACTCCTTTGCACCTCTCATCTTCGTTTTTCAGGTACCAGTCGTACCACGTGCGAAAAACCTCCCCCCATCGCGGCGTCCCAGCTATCCCGGAGGGATCACAGCGATTAGCCGGAGGTCAGCGCAGCGCCACCTCCGGACCACGCCCCACAGAACGCAGCAGGAAGGTAGGAAAATTTCGGGTAGGAAAACGGATGCCCGAAAAACGACACACCCGGCAAACACCCCGCTCTCTTTTCCTACCCCAAATTTTCCTACCTCCATCTCCAGCCGATGCTTCCTCCGCGCTTCATCATCAGAATCCCCGCTTCACCAATCACTTGCACGCCGTTCATCAGCGTCGCCGTGCTAGCCGCGTCTTGATCTCACTGGTGCACTTCAGACATCCAAAGGCGCTCGACTCCCAAGCAACGGCGTGAGCGTGAACAGAGTCGGATTCGTCTTTGAGTCAAAGAAAAACAACCTCGACCACACGACGCGAGTGACGGGGGAGTCAAGCGTCTCAGGATCGCTCGATGGGCCACAGGAGATCAAGACGGCTATCGCACAAAACGCTGACGACCTACGGCCCGAGGACTAAAGAAGCTGGCGTCAGCCCTACTGTTGTGAGTTCCACACCACCTCAACCCACCGTGACCGCACGTCAACGTTCGAAGCGGTAAGCAATTCGTTTAAGTTCAACGTCAGCGATTACGACATTGAGAACGTTCTAGCAGTCACATCGCACGAGAGTAATCGACGGTTGCGAGCGAGACCTTCAGTCCTCTTGTGCCCATTGGTAGGAAATAAACGCGAAGTACCCGGCCATTCCCACGCGGAGAAGGCGATACGCACGTTGGGATAGGGTATTGTCAACCGTGACCAATGCGATCAGAGCAAGGGGAATCGTTATCGCGAGAATTGCCGCGAGCAGGTAACCACACCAGCGTTGGTCGAACCACATTCCAAGTGCGGGTAAGCCGACGAGAGCACCAATGAAGTAGTATCCGGTCAAACCCATTGTCGTAGCGGCGACACACGCAGCAATACCGAAGAGAACCCAAACCGCAGACCAAAACGTTAGTTCACCACCAGGAGGTTTGAATTGCATCGGCGTCGAATGGAGTCTTGGTGTGCAGCGTCAGGTCGGAATGAACTCGTGCCGGCGAACGGTACGCGTCACTTGGCACGAGCGGAAACACTTGAACTCAAAACTGACTCGAACGAGTGCTCAGGTGCACGGCATTGTTCCTCGGATCTCGTCGAGTGTTCGGCGGCAGCGTTGAATGCGACCGATGCATGAGGATACCGCGGCGAGACAGACGAAGCAAATTCTCGCCCGCGAAACGAGCGGCACGAGTCTGGCGAACCGATACAGCGGTGGGTAGCCACGAAAAACACGAGAAGACACAAAAAGAAAAAGCGATGGTGGCGACCGGAAAGTTTGACATGCGATCCATTGGGACCGCAGCACAGCCCCGTCGTGGCGCGGACCAAGTCTCCATTTTGCGTCAGCCAAGAGGCCGTGTCGATTGTCGCGGCGTCCAAGCTATCCCGGAGGGATCACAGCGAGTAGCCGGAGGTCAGCGCAGCGCCACCTCCGGAACACACTCCCTAATCCGCCCCTCGACCCCGGACGGGGTCGCAGCAAATCCCAGCATCCCGGCGAGCGTCTCGGCTTGCTGCTCGGAATCCCAGAGACCCACCAACAAATCGGGAGCGATCACTGGAGGCAAGTCGTTTTCGCAACCCACAGAACGCAGCAGGAAGGTAGGAAAATTTCGGGTAGGAAAACGGATACCCGAAAAACCACACACAAGACAAACACCCGGCTCTCTTTTCCTACCCAAAATCTTCCTACCTCCATCTCCAGCCAATGCTTCATCCGCGATTCATCATCAGAATCCCCGCTTCACCAATCACTTGCACGCCGTTCATCAGCGTCGCCGTGCTAGCCGCGTCTTGATCTCATTGGTGCACATCAGACATCCAAAGGCGCTCGACTCCCAAGCAACGGCGTGAGCGGGTACAGAGTCGGATTCGTCTTTGAGTCAAGCACCTCTGAATCGCTCGATGGGCCACAAGAGATCAAGACGCTCATCGCATCAAAACGCTGACGACCTACGGCCAGTGGATTTAAGAAGCTGGCGTCAGCCTACGGTCGCAAGTCCCACGCTGGCCTCAGCCCACCGCGACTGCAAGTCAACCTTCGAAGCGGTAAGCAATTCGATTAAGTTCAACGTATGCGATCAATGCCCCAGTCCTCAATCACAACCTCGACTGGATGTTCAACATTCCATGACGTGTTGAAGTATAGCGAGAATTGAGTCGGATTGAATCTCACTGTAGGTCATGTTGCAGCGTCGGTGTCCGACGAACGGCAGTCGTAACCGGGCGACCGCCGACGATTGTCCATTTGCAAAAGCGTTATCGGTCGATCCGGTTCACGACATGGTTCGTCGGCAGTTTTTCAGCCACAAGCTTGCGTATCCGAAACGGCCCATCGGCACTATCGAGTGTAGCGTCAGGAACCCAGTTTACCATTTTTGGCCCGCGGTAAAGAAGCACGCCATCATGGAAGATCACTGCCTTTGAAAAAGCTGCCCATTTGAGATCGGTTTGCTCGATTTCAGATTCGGCGCGAAATCCGTCACCCGACAGGTGAATGATTTGCTGAGCATTACAGTGCGGTGATTTGCGAAAATTGCGTGTGGCAAGATAGTCGTCAATCTTGTGCGGAAAGAACGCAAAGATCGCGAGAGCAAACATGAAAGCCGAGGCGAAGTATTGTGGAATGAACAGTCCGACAATTGCGACGATTACGAAAATGAGCGCAGCAACGCATCGAAACCAACGCCACAGCCGGCGTCCCGAATGTTGCGACCGGAATCGCGTAAGCGTGTCGACCAGGTGTTGCGATGTGAACGAGAATTGGGAGGTAATGGTGCCGACAGAACTCGAATCAACGTCGCCAATCTCGTGCGACTCAGCTAGCGGCGGATCGTAGGGATTCACGTTTTCCATGTTCGGCGAACGACATTGTTTTTTCAATGGACGCCGACTCCGTGCCTGCGTGTGCGGGCGGATGGTTCGCGCGTCCGGCCACGACGACAGCCCGAGTCATCGCCGCTGACGGCCAATGTACTCCATCGGAATCGCCGTGGGAAATTTCACTCCCCTTGCTGTACCGATCTCTTTGTGGAGTCGCGATGAAGCCCGGAGAGGCTGGCACAATGCTTGCCGGTGGTGTCAGCCACCGGTATCGAAAGTACAGATTTGCTGAGGCCTGGAAGGCCGGCACAATGGGTCCCCCGGTCCACTCCAAGCCCGGGCATTGTGTCGGCCCGCTGGGCCTTGAGCATCCCTTGGAATCCGCCCCCGGTGGCTGACGCCACCGACAGACACTCTACCGGCCCTCCGGGCCTAAGACACATCGCACCGCCAGCCAAATCCGCTCCATCGATCCCGTTGGATTTGGCAAACACTGAGCAGTCACTATTTCGGGCGTCGGTTAGCAGCGTGAACGGTAACGATCACGTGGCCGCCGCGAACGACTGGCCATTTCTATAAAGTCAACTCGGCGGCTCACGTGCATCGTCTGGTCCGCCGCTTCGTGACTTGTTTTCAGTCTCGATGCGTCCCATCATACTACGACGGTGGCGTGCTCTGAACGAAACCTCGATCGGTCCCATCACAGTGCTCTGAAACATAGCCCTGATCTTGTCAATCGGAATCCCGCTTTCGATCAGCTTGTTCTTGGCCACCTTTTTCGGTTTAAATCCTTGCCAATCGGAAGGGCACACCAGAAAGCGGTAGGCACGTTTGAGGGGAATCCGTTCAATCACTGCATTTGTTGTGGGACAGAATAGAACAGCTCCCTTCCACTCGGCTTTATCAGAGTGAGCAGCAGCCGCGATAGCATTCTTCACAGCATTCGGCATCCAATCAGGTGGGTTTTCCAGACTGAACGTGTGATGCCGACACTCGCAAAGTGGCGCTGCCTCGGAGCCCGCGAATAAGTCATCGAGGTCTTGCGCGAGCAAAGCGTTGGCAACACACAGAAACCAAGTCAAGGCTGCGAAGCGGAATAGTGTCGGCATGTTTAGAAAACGCAGGTACGCGGCGGTCGGCGAACGAATTGCGATCTATCCGCGCACGCGGAGGAACGGGGATCGATCGTGTGCCAGAACTTTGTCGCTCTTCAATGGGCCGGTCCCAGGACCTGATTAGAGCGGATCCTGCCAGACGGTGCCAGTTTCTCTGGCCCAGGCGAACTCGAACTGGGTGGCGGGAGGACGGTCAGGTTCGGACTCTCGTTCCTTTGCACTTTCTTGTTCACTTTTCGCACGACCAGTCGTACCAAGTGTGAAAAACCTTCACCCATCGCGATGCCACCGACGCAGCGTCCACGGTATCCCGAAGGGATTTCAGCGAGTAGCCGGAGGTCAGCGCAGCGCCACCTCCGGAACACACTCCCTAATCCGCCCCTCGACCCCGGACGGGGTCGCAGCAAATCCCAGCATCCCGGCGAGCGTCTCGGCTTGCTGCTCGGAATCCCAGAGACCCACCAACAAATCGGGAGCGATCACTGTCGGCAAGTCGTTTTTCAAACCCACAGAACGCAGCAGGAAGGTAGGAAAATTTCGGGTAGGAAAACGGATACCCGAAAAACGACACACAAGACAAACACCCGGCTCTCTTTTCCTACCCAAAATTCCCCTACCTCCATCTCCGACCGATGCATCCCCCGCGGATCATCATGAATGCCCCCCAATCCTCTTCCCGTTGAGGAGGTTGGGGAGAATGCCGACGCAATCTCTCACAAGGGTGCACTACACGGCTCTTGGTCACGCCGAACGACCTGGCCCTCCGAACACCGTCCGCTTCACCAATCACTTGCACGCAGTTCATCGGCGTCGCGGTGCAAACCGCGTTCTGATCTCACTGGTGCACTTCAAACATCTGAAGGCGCTCGACTCCCAAGGATCGGCGTGAGCGTGTGCAGAGTCGGATTCGTCTCTTCGTCAAAGAAAAACCCCCTCGGTCCACACAACGTGAGTGACGGGGGAGTCATGCGCCGCAGGATCACACGTTGGGCCACAACAGATCAAGACGCTGGTCGCACCAAAACGCGGACGACCTACGGCCAGTCGATTCAAGAATCTGGCGTCAGCTTTTCGGCCCGGAGTCCCACGCAACCTGAGCCCGCCGCGACCGCACATCAACCGCCGAAGCGGTAAGCAATTCGATTAGGTTCAACGCTACGGATCACACGGTCGCCGCGATCGACTGACCACTTCAATAAACTCAACTCGGCGGCTCGTGTGCATCCGATGGTTCGTCGTTCTCTGCTGCGGAATCGTGATGTGCGGAGATGGGTCCGATCAGCCCGCAACCAATGATCATGGCCGCTACGGTAGTCATCAGGAATACCCAATGATACCAAGACAGAGGTCCATGAAACGAGTTACCCAGAACGAAAGTGTCGAACACGAAGAAGCAAGCGGTCCACACCAAGATGAGTCCCAACCAACCCAATAGTCGAATCGTCGCTGGATTTCCTTCAATCGTGTCCATACGTATGCCTGATCTCGGTGTTGATCGTCGGAAATAGAGCCACATGCCAACGAAAACAACAGGCACGACGAGAAAACGCAATCCACCAGTTAGATACATGCAGAAAAGCGCAGCACTGGACGCGACCAATGTTGCAATCGCAAAGATTCGGTCCCAGCGTCCACGCGTAAACACGATTGTCTTTGGTCGTGACAATCAACTGCTCCTCATCGAGGAACGGCGGACATCACGGGGCACGGAGAGTTGACTCTCCATCGCGAAAAACACCGCAAGCCGTGCTCCCGTTCATGTCATTGTTCCCCGTTTATTCGTATCCAAGGTCACGAATCAGGTGAGCATCAGGTGTAATCTTATTGCGGTCAACACCGAGCTGATCCATCAATATTAGTGTCAGAATGGTCCAAACGTCACGATGGCTAAAAGCGTTGTGCCGGTCTGCAAGCTTCGTGACATTTCGAGCCAGCACTTGTTCGGTCAAGCCGCGAAGCGTGTCAAATGTGGCATCCGGTAGTGTCGCAAGCGGTCGTGTGGCGAAAAAGATAATCGCTGCTGTCACAACGAAGCATCCAACAGAGACCAGTGTTGAAAATGTCGAACTACCAAGCATCAAAAAGAAAGTGATTGATGCGGCAAGAGAAACAGCGAAGCCAACGAAGGTGACGTATCGAGGGCGGCACAACGGAGGAAGCCGAATCAACAAGTCGTCAGCCATGCGTGCCCATGCTTCACGGCGTTTGGCTCGGGGAAGTGCTTCAAGGAGCGGTGTCGAAGGAGAGATTCGACGAGCGGTCGGTGAGGGTAGGTCGTGAGAGTGAAGCAGCAAATGGCGCCGCAGAGAGTGAAAAACGCGAGCGGAGAGGCACGCTTCAGGATTTCGGGTACGACTAGCAGTCGCCAGCAAGACAAAGGCATAAAGATCGCCGACCGTGACAATGTCCGCCGCTGGGCCGTCAGGGATTTCGATTCCGAACGACTCTTCGAGTTCAAAAACTAGTTCGCACATGGGAAGCGGTTGGAATTGAGGTTTTGCTCAGTCGGGGAACGGTAGCCGTCACCGAGGACGGACGATGGATTTTCCACTTCAAAAACCGCGCAAGCCGTCCTTCGGTGCACGGCATGGTTCCCCGTGATTCTTGGTTATTTGAATGGGTCGCCGCCGAATGGATCGCCAAATGAGTCCTCACTTGCAGCGGCCACTTGCTTATCGAATAGTTTACACCAGTGGCCTGACTCAAGTGCGTCTTGGGCGTCGGAGCCCCATACGGAAACAGCCAAATCATTCGACAACGCATGGACCGCGGCGGACACAAATGAGTTTTCAGCGACCGATGACCTTCTACCGCTCATTTCAGCGATGCGGACTCTCGACCATGCCGAAACCGATTTTGAGGTCAATTGAACGAATTTACCATCGGCGGATGAGAGAACGATTGCCCTATCTCGCTCGCGTTCGATGGAAATCCCCGTTCGCTTGACCATGGCGTCTGCGGCCGAAGGAAAAACGATCATCGCTACGTGAGGTGTCGCATTCCGATCTGACACACCAAACGTACATCGCAACGTTCCGCCATCGAAAGCAAACGTTACTGAACCAGGGATGGTCTGGCCTTTCGTCGTTGCATCGTCAACTGCGTCCTCAACTGGACCAAATGGATTGCCTTCTGCCGCAGGCTCTTGCGCATTGACAGACGCAAAACCGAGTGAGACCGCGACAAAACAGAGGACGTAACGCATTCAAGGAATCTTTATCGGGGAACGGTAACGATCACGTGGTCGCCGCGAACGACTCACCACTTCAACAAACTCAACTCGGCGACTCACGTGCATCGTCTGGTTCGCCGCTTTCTCCGCGAGCAACGCACAGGCGGCGCCAAACGTCCGCAGTCATTCGATATTGGTAGCAACCCCTTAACATATTAGCAAACCCGGGATCTTCAGCGGCTGATTTTTCGACAACCGAGATGTAGTCATTTCCGTGATTCCCAAGCAAGTGCTCAACTGGTCCCGCTGCGAGGTGTCCGTGAGTATCCACGTTTCCGTGCGAGTACGCAGCAAGAATGAATTTCCATTGAGCGTTCGGCGATGCCGTAAAGTTCATTGGAACGACGAAGTCGCTTGCGCCGCTCGGCGGATCATCGAGCAACCAAGGAAGGCGCGGAAGCGGATGTGATTCTTCACTTCCGTTGAGTTCAGCATTCCAAGCAATAGCGAATTGATCCCATTCGGCATCGGTGAGTTCATCCCAGCGAGGATCAAGGAATGTCATATGATGCCTTCAGTCAGCGAACGTTACGGATCACGCGGTCGGCGCGATAGATCAACCACTGCAATCCAACCCGACTCGCCGACTCGTCGTGCATCCGATTGTTACCCGCCGTCGTTCGGTCCCGCAACAAACGGATCGGACCACGTCTTCGATTTGTCTTTGTAGAGAATTTTGATCGACGGATGCGTAATTTTTTCGATATCGAACATCGTGCGCATCCCCCGATAGTCGGCCACTCGTATCAGGACTCCGTAATCGTATAGCTTTTTGTCTTTCTTGTACGCTCTAAGAGCGTCGTCTCGAAGCAAAACGGTTTTGCCATTGATTTCCACACGCGTATATCGAGAGATACTCGCCATCAATGAAATCTGACCATCCCTTTTTCTTCCATGCGCAAGCGGAACGTAGATTTTGTCTTTATCGGTCAGCACAGTGCCGTGCAGCGTGTCTTGTCGAATGTCATCGACACTGCCAACATCTGTCGTAAACTTCATGTTGTAGGCAATGTGCCCCACTGAGCCGTCATCAATCACTAGCACCGTCGACGTGAACATCCCAACTTCGCTTGTCGATGCGTAGACCCCGGACCAACGTTTTCCGTCTGGGTGCGGTTGAAACATGGCGTCGCGAGTTTGTGTCAGCAACTCCTTTGGCTCATCGCCGGCAACAGGGCAAGCGACTACAAGCAGCGCTAAACTTAAGGCGATGGAAATCTTCATTTTTAGTCGGTGAACGAAATGCGATCTATCCGGGTACGGAGTACACGGATAGATCGTGCGTTGAAGTTTGTCGGCACGACTTGGCCGCTTCTGGGGGACGCTATTAGAACAGCATGAGTTGCTGCATGCCAGTTTCTGCGGTCGTCTCGGTCATGGCGCCCATGCCCGGGGACTCTCCTGCACTTTCAATGCCACTTTTCAGATACCACTCGTACCACTCCGAAAAACCTTCCCCCATCGCATCGTCCCAGAACCGAATCTCATCAAGTTTTTGGCTCTCACGGTACCAACCTGGGCTACACTCCGAATCGCGTCCCAAGATCTCGCTCCAGGATCGCTTCGGATACTCGTGCGTCAGACGAAGCGACTCGCTGCCACAGTGCTCACAGCATCGCTCCGGCTCGGTCTCCAACTCGGCCTCCGCTTCTTCCACCGCAGCCATCACGGCCATGCGAGCCTCCGCACCGTCGGCTGCACTCAGGGAGGCAAGGCAGCGTTGCTGATACGCCACCGCTTTCGTGCTCGACCAACCTCCGAATTGACGCGTTTTGGTTAGCTGATTGGGCTGGATGTGCAAGCAGCAGCGGCGAATGAACTCCGCGGTCGAAAGAGTCAACGGAACTTGAATCGACTCACCGCCCGTCGTGTATCCTTCACGTGCCCAGAGCCGTAGGCAAGCTTTCGTTCTCGGATCAGATGGAGCTGGAAGGTTCTAACGTCTTCGACGGTTGCCTGGTCGAGCGGTTTTTGGATAAAGTCGGCAAACTTTCGCACGTGATAGGTGTAGGCGTCGATGGTGGCTTCGGCCATGTTGCGGATCAACATGTCTTCGGCGAGTCGCTTGGTGAGTTTGCAGGTTCGTTTTTTGTGTGACATCACGGTTGCTTGTCCTTGTTGTGAAACAGAGTTCAAAAGAAGTTCGCGCCGCAGCGTGCGGGGAACACAACAAGGGTGCGTCAACGAGCAAAAAGCGCAAGTTAAAACGCAAGGCAAGGCACCAAGAAAGAGACCGTAAGAACGCCTAGCGCGCACAACTGGCTAACCGCAAAAGCGCCTACAGGCGCGCCGAAAGACAGACACGTTGTGACCCTCACACACTCACCGCACTGACAAGAGAAAACGGTCACGCCAATGAAGTCGCTGCCGATTAAGTTCAACGGTAGAAATCACGCGGGACGGGCGAACGACTCGCAAGCAGACCAGAAACCGCGACTCCCGTCCTCCCGTGCAATTCATTGTTCCCCGCCGTCATTGCCCTGGTCGCTGCCTGGGGAAACTTCCATCGTCCCCATTCCCATTCCCATTCCCATTCCCATTGGCTGGCCGGAAGTCCGCAGCGCCGCCATTCGCTGAGATTCTTGTAGCGCGTAGCCAATCGTTTTTCTTGCAATGTCAGGTTTGTTGAGGAAGTCAGAGATCTGTTCGTGAACGTAGGGTCGCTGTGTAACGGCGATAGCATTTTCTCCCATCGGGCGCATCGTGCCGTCGCCTCCCATTGACTCCCAGGTGCCAGGCTCAATCGTTGTTTCAATTGCCATGAAAACCAAGTCGAGCCGACCAATTCCGGCGTCATCTAGTTGAGATTGTTGTAGCTGAGATTCGCCAAAGAGTTTACCAATGTCGTAAATCGTCACGATGGGGAGCTCTGATCGTCGTTTCTCAATTCCGCTGGAGTAACCGTTGCTAAATCCGGTCCGGTAGCCCGCCAGCAACCCCGCAACGCATGCAGCCAACAGTAAGATCGTCGCAATTGAGTACCGGAATACGCGTGTTCGTGATTTGGAAACATCCATAGAGCGAGTCACTATTCTTTGGTCGGGGAACGGCCCGCGTCACCGAGGACGGACGATTGATTTTCCACTTCAAGAATCGCGCAAGCCGTCCTTCGGTGCACGGCATTGTTCTGTGGTGCTAACGCTGGGCTCTGATGCGGAGAGCTCGCCGGACGCAGTCTCGTAATATAAACGACCATTGATAGAATATACGTTTGGCACCCCCAAACGCCTGCTCTCGTCTTGAGCCTCATTTACCGCAATGCTTCCCAGTCGCACAAGCTCGTCGATCGCAGCGTACTTTTCGGCGGTCAAGCTAGGTTTTTTAATCATCCGACGATTCAACCAAGGTCATGAAAGTTGTGTGGAGCGTCGCATCTCGGACCGTCAGCTCATTCCGCGACCCAACCGATACATCTTGGATGCGGCTTCCGCCATTGTACAGCACGACCCAACTATCAGCCAGATTGCGGTAAAGCGTCCAAAAGTTTCGGATGCTACGATAATAGCGGCGTCGAATGTCGGCATCGGGAACATCATGACCGCCCTTGAGAACGCGTTCGGCAACACGTGCGACGCAAACGTCGACCGTATCGACGAATACAAAAACGATGGTAATCTCATAGCCACGTCTGCCAGCGTCGCTCATGCATTTGCGAAATGATCGGCCGGACAATGTAGATTCCACGATTAAGGATCGGTTACTCGCAATGGCATCGGCGACGGACCTAACGAACTTTCGCCCCGCTTCGACGCGAGCAGATGTCGGATCGCTGGGATTAATCGAGGCAGCAATCGCGTCAGCGCCATAGTATGGGATTGATTCTGCGGTCGCGTATTGCATCGCGACGGTCGTTTTGCCGGTCCGTTCGGCCCGCCGACGATCAACAATTGCGGTATATCAGACAATCAGTGTTCCATAGGTTGATGCAAGAAGGATTTTCACAGAACGGTAGGGTTTTGCAGGCGGCGACGGTTGGCTCGCAAACCAAAAAAACGGGTTGCCGCCGCTCCGTAACAACCCATGGTTCTGCCAGTCGTGCTGATCTTACGCGTCCGGCTCCAACTGTTCGGCATCAGCAAGATCCTTCGTTCGTCCGGTTGAGCGTTTATTCTGAATGAGGTCGCCAAGACTAATCACGGGAATGCTTAGTCCGTCCCAATTGACAGAAATCCGGTTTGGCCACGCATCGTCAAATGAGACACTATCGATCTGGGTGAGAATGTCGATTCGAACCGGAGGGACGCCGATCTGGAAGACGATCCCAGGCTCCGACAAATCAGAAACGTCCAAACCCTCTACCGGAGCGCCAAATTCGGCGATCGCCTGATAAACCTTTGGAGCGGTGGCGGCGTCCGCCCGCACCCAAAGGTCAATGTCCCCCGTTGCGCGAGGGTATCCATGGGCGGCCATCGCGTAGGCTCTCACAAGAAGAAATTCAATTTTCGCGTCGATGAACGCGGACAACATGTCTTTGAAGTCTGGATTGAGCAACGTCAGGTTCCGTGATGGACCATGCGGCTACGGTTAATGGCCAGACTAGATTTAAGCAATCCGAATGGCTCCGGTCAACGACACGCTGATCGTGTCCCTGCTCGTCAAGTCGGCAGATTTTCGCGGTAGATCGATCCAGAGAAGGTAGAGGTGACATAAACGCTTTCAATTGGCAGAACGTCGGTGGTCACCGCGCCGGCGCGATGGACCTAAACTCAAAAACAAACTCAACTCGCCGACTGCGGTGCACCACATAGTTCACGCGTCCGGCCACGACGACAGCCCGAGCCATTGCCGCTCTTTGTCAATGTACTCGATCGGAATCGCCGTGGGAAATCCAGTGTCCCAATCTGCGGTCGGCACTTCAGACGTCGGTTTGTCTTGGATCGTACTCGTACTCAGCATTGCGGTACTCGTGCTCGTACTCGATCGACAGGCGTCGGTTTGCCTTCGCCGGCCGAGTCGACCGCGCACCTATCGAACCGTGACATCAAATGCGAAACCCAGTAAACGGAGGTTCGATGACATCCGGTGGGCGACCTTCGGGTCACGATCAAACGACAGCAAATCAATTGCCACAAAAGAACGCGAGAAGGCGCAAAAGAAGAAGTGGACGCTGTCGTCAGGCGTGGGTTACCAGCGTGAACGGCAGGGTTGACCGGGGCCGAGCGAAAGATCAACCATTTCAAAAAGACGCTTCCGAGGCCTCCGCGTCCAACCCATGGTTCTGCGATTCCCGGCAGTGTGATTCATGATACTACGCAGTTGATCCAAGCATCAGACTTCAGCAGCTAAGTGTTGCGGTCCCCACTCTTCGTAGTCCCATTGGTGCAGCTTAGGATATTGGCCTGTGTCGTCTCCGATCTTCGCGCAAATCTTCGTTCCTAATGGTTTCGTCCAATGTGGATCCATCTTTTGCTGCTGGTCGTGTCCGATGTAAACATCACCAAGGACTGCTGGCACGCCATAGCCAATGTCGACGAAGATGCCAAATGGAGCATTTGCGACGACGTACCCAGTTACGATCGTGTTGCGATCGGGAATCGGTTTCGGAATGTGGTCCGCGAAGTGAACCCGTATCTTTTCCTCCCAATCGGAGTCGAATCGATTTAGCGGATTCCCAGGCATTGCGTGCAAGTATTAGCAGAACGACCAAAATCACCCGGTCGCGACGAGAGATTCTCCATTTTCAAAACGCCCGACTTCGCGACTCGGGTGCATTTTTTTGTTATGCGTCATTGACCCAGCCCTGACCACGCAAGTAGTCGAGCCATTCGCGTTCGCCAGGTGGTCCACCAAAGTAGTCGATGTACCGCGGTCCACAACAAACATCTTCGATCAGTTCGTGGAAGTTTTCACATAGAGGAACTGGTTCGTCAGGTGGTGGATCGCTGCCAATTGTTGCGATGCTTCCAGTCCGATGAATGACAAAAGCGTCACCAGCAGGATCGTGACCGACAGGGAACCAGTCGGCTTTCCCATATGGTTCGACGTAAAAGTCCTTGTTTTCTATCGAATGCGTGTGCCCCTCAGCGATACCGTACAGCACAAACATTTCGAGCACTGCGCCGTCGGTTAGGCGTAAGAATTCGAGGTAGTCATCGGGCAGCCATGGCCGTGCTGCTTTCTGTGCGGCGATATCATCTTCGCCAACTGGAGGATATGTCTGAAACCAGCAGAACTGGAATTTGTCAGACATGTCCTCACGCTGCATGAGTTTCTGAAGACGTGGAAATTTCATGTTCGGAAGGAGTGTGCGATTTGACGCATAACGGTTGCCGTCACCTGGGACGGACGAGTGATTTTCCACTTGTGAAACCGCGCAAGCCGTCCTCAGGTGCACGGCTTGGTTCTGGCTTCCTGCCTTGATCGTACTCGTACTCGTACTCAGCATCGCGGTACTCGTACTCGGTCCCTGCATTGTACTCCACCGGCGATTCGGCCACGGCATCGGATCTCGCGATCAACCGAGTCAGCATCGAAACGATCCGATGAAGCGAACGTTTCAGTTCGTGGTGGCGTTCAACATCCAGTCCATCGGTTGCGGCAAGCACGTCTTGAATTGCGACACATTCCAGCGCCGAGCCACGAGCGATGTCAAGAAATCGACTACGATCTTTGAGGCTTCGCTTCCCGTTGCCCTCGGCGATGTTCAGCGGTATGGATTGAGCGGCGCGAAGCCATTGATCACGAGCGTGGCGATGACAGCCGCTCAAATCTCTCGCGGCGGCGAATGACGAAGCAACGTATTCGATAGAGAAACGGTAAACGTCTAGTCGATCGTGGTCGAAGATGGGTTCGGTCATTGGTGCCCCGAGTCGAGTAGGAGTACGAGTACCGGGCGGCGCCCTGAGTACGAGTACGATTTTCAATGCCAGAACGGCGGTGGTCACCGCGTCGGCGCGATCGACCAGAACTCAAAACAAACTCAACTCGCCGACTGCGGTGCACCACTTGGTTCGCGCGGTCGGCCGCGACGACAGCTTGAGCCATCGTCGCTCGCGGCCAATGTACCCGATCGGAATCGCGAAGGGAAATTCGGCATCCCAATCAACGGTCGGCACTTCAGGCGTCGGTTTGTCTTGGATCGTACTCGTGCTCAGCACCGCGGTACTCGTACTCCTACTCGAATCGACAGGCGTCGGTTTGTCCTCGTCGACCGCGCACCTATCGAACCGTGACATCAAATGCGAATCTTAGGAAACGAAGGTTCGATGACATCAGGTGGGCCGAGTTCAGTCACAACGTTCAGCAGCGTGGGCGTCCGGCATCGGTTTGTTTGCCTTCCAGTCGAGTACGAGTAGGAGTACCGGCTGACGCCTGAGTACGAGTACGATTTGGGAGCGAGAACGATACGGATCACGTGGCCGCCGCGAACGACTCACCACTTCAAAAAACTCAACTCGGCGACTCACGTGCATCCGCTGGTTCGCCGCCCGTGCCAATGCCCGACGGTCTACTATCGACCTCGGAGCTTGTGTGGGATCCGTTAAAGTTCTGCGGATCCCGACCCTGTGGCGTCGGACAACCGCGACACCGTGAATAAATCTTTTCGCACCCCGTGACGAGCCAGGAGTAGGCGGCCGCCCATGAGATGTACATCCCGAGTATTGCACAAGCAGACAATAGCGGTGTCAGGACCAATATCCTGACTGTCGACCACAAAGTCGGTTGCATTTCGTCGAACGCTCCGAGCAGTGCGTAAGCGACCATAAACAAGAATGGGCACAATGCGAGAAAGAATAAGAATGCAACGCGTGCTGGCAGTGTAAGCGTCGATCGAATTCCGCGCCCAGTTAAAATGCCGATTGCGCCGACAAAGGCCAGGCAATCAACAACTACGTATCCAATTGCTTGATGGGTTTCCATCTCTTGCAGTGGTCGTGCGGAATCGACAGTGTCGGCGAACGTCCGCCGTCACCTGGCACGAGCGGAAAATCTTGAACTCAAAACAGACTCGATCGAGTGCTCAGGTGCACGGCTTTGTTCCTCGGATCTCGTCGAGTGCTCGGCGGCAGCGTTGAATGCGACCGATGCAAGAGGATACCGCTGCGAAACACACGACGCAAATTTTTGTCTGCGAAACGAGCGGCGCGAACACGGCGGAACCACACCGCGGTGGATCGCCACGAAAAACACGAGAAGACACGAAAAGAGAACGGATATGATGGCACGTGGAGAGCTTGACGGGCGATCCATCGGGACCGCAGCACAGGTCCGTCGTGGCGCGGACCAAGTCTCCGATTTGCGTCAACCAAGGGGCCGTGACGACCCAAAGCAATCAGACGCAACGTGCGGCAACGATCAATCGACCGAAACCGTCCGACGCCGAAAGCTCAACGCGGTGTGCACGCGACGGAAAAGTGCGACGCCCAGACAATCGGCCCAATAAATCCGGCAAGTCAGACTGATGCCTGGAACTGCCTCGCTGCTGACGAGGAACGGCGGCGATCACACGGCGGCGACGAGAGATCACCCACTCCAACCAACTTGACTTCGCCGCTCGTTGTGCATCGCTTGGTTCGGCACGCCAAGTTAAGTTTGACGACGCAAGGCAATCGTTATGGCAACACGAATCCAAGTTCACTAGCCATCACCTGACAGGATTGTGCATCAGAAAAAGACGAAACGTGACCAAATTTCTGTTCGGCCAGAGAAAGAAGACTTAGCAGTTGATCAAGCGTAACGTCCGCCAGATTGGTGTACCGAATCAGAGCGTTCGTCTCGCCATCCGGCAAAACAACGCCAACCCATGGACGCGGATCAAACCGGGAGAAAACAACCAGTGGTTCGCTCCATCCTCCGAATGTTGCATATCGACCGTTTTCCCCACCCCCATGCCCTCCAAGAAAAATGCCGAAAATCCAAGGCCCATGAGATGGGTCGGAATGCTGACGAATTGTTGCCATCGTCCGTCGCAAAAGTTCAACCACATCTTCAGCGGTCTCCAACTCAGGGACAATGTAATCGTGCTCTACCCGATTCCGTTTGCCGATTGCGCGGGCCAAGACTCGCGACGTTAAGCACGTGAGCATGTGTAGTTCATGGAAATTGGCAAGGCTTTTGCAGGTTTGTCACGATGGGCGCGGTTCGTTCTTTTGCTAGCTAATTGTCCGGTCGTCGGACGGGCCTGGCAAGGTCGGTGCCTCCCGACAATCACGGGAGACTTACCATGGCAAGACCTGCAACCGTTTTCGCGAAAATCACGAACCAGCAGCAACGTGACCGTCTGATTGAGCTTTGGAAACAGCATCCAAACCATTACACACGAATACGGGCACACGCGATTCTTCTGAGCGATGCTCAATACGAAATTGAGCAGATCGTCGATATTCTTAGTGTCAGTAGAGACAGCGTGCGAGCTTGGATCAAACACTTTGAACAAGACGGACCAGACGCCCTGCTGGACGAAAAGCGACCAGGCGGACCGAGGAAGCTCAATGAACAGGAAGAGCAAATCCTCAAAGATTTGTTGCGGCAATTTCCCTCCCGGCCTGCCACAGTCCTGTCGCGTTTGCGAACACGGACCGGCAAATCGATCAGCCGACATTCGCTGCGTCGTTACGCCCGACGATTCAATTTGAGCTGGAAGCGGTTTCGGCGCAGCCTGCGGAAAAAACGAGACGAAAAGGCTTTCCGGTTGGCTCAAGAGGAACTCGCCGAGTTGCTCAATGAACCTGAACTGGATGTCGTATACTTTGACGAAGCGGGATTTTCGCTTAAGGGCGTGGTGCCATACGGATGGCTTCCCATCGGCGAACGGACCGATGTGCCAGTCACCGGCGCCCATGGGGCGACGGTTCAGGCACTTGGCTTTGAGCATCAAGATGGAACCACCCATACCTATCTTCACAAAGGGTACGTCAACACGCAAACGGTCATTGAAATCATGGATGATTTTTGTGAGACGATTGACCAAACAACGGTGGTCATCCTCGACAATGCATCTTGCCACACCAGCGGAGCTTTTGAAGCATCGATCGAACGCTGGGCAGAGCGTGGGCTGCTGGTTTATCATCTTCCGCCGTATAGTCCCGAACTGAATTCGATCGAGCGACTATGGAGGCAACTAAAGTATCAACAAATGCCCGCCACGGCCTGGGAACGATTCAAAACCTTGTTACAAACGCTGACGACGAAGCTATGCGAAATCGGTGAGGTAACCTACATGCCATCACTTGAAAGTTATGCCGAATAACTCGTGCTGACGTGCTTAGTTCGTCTATAACGCCCCGTCGCATAAGAAATTCTGCTTTTTGCTTCGGCGATCCCGGAGGGTTCTTGCAGAGTTCACCCAAATCGCGTGCAACGTACCAATCAACCAAGCAGGCTAAAGCACGCCGGGCGTTCAGCATCGCATTTGTGCAGAGTTTTCCGCATTCCAAAGTATCAGTTTCAACGCCGGCACGATTCACCTCCTGAATCGACCATGACAGCGGGTTGTCAGGACCATCGCCCGGCGGTTCTACCACGACGCCCTGACCGTACCGGCCAGAAATAGATTCAATGGCGTCGAACAGGTCATCTGCTGACGCGGACTCAAATTCACATTTCGCAGTTAACTGTTTCTGAGGCACGGCTGGCGTCACGAATCGGGAACAAAAAAAGTGTGTTCGGTCAAGGACAACGCCGAATCAACGAAGGTTCGTTCAGGCGGCCGAACGTTGGCGATATCCGAGCAGCGGTTAACGACATTGCGATGGCCAAACCAACCTGACTCCGCCGCTTCGGATCATCGCGTGGTTATCGCTTGTCTTTCGCCTCTTGAAGTTTGGTCAGTCGTTCCGTTAAGTAGGCGAGACATTTCGTGTTGAGATCACTGGAGCTATCTTTGGCCAATTCTCGTGCGACGGAAGAAAGCGACTCGGTGACTGCAAGTATCCGTAGTTGCTTAAGCGTGAGTCCTTTGTGTTTTGTGATCCAGTCTTTTGCGTTAGATTGGGTAATCGCATGGTGATCCTTGAACGCCCCAGGCCACGTGCCCTCGATTTGGCGTTGAATCAGTAAGAATGCAACATCGCCAACGTTTGGTTTGTAGATGGCCCATCCCCGCCTTGTCTTCGTCATGACGGTTGGGTTGCGAAATACTTCGTAATTCGCCTCTGTCTCGTCGTCCAACCGTGCCGCCAGCGCTGGGAAAGCGTCGACACCGCGTTCGGCCAGCGAGTCGTATGCAGCGGATGCTGAGGCAGCGTCGTCGGACGCAAGTCGTGTAACCAACTCGTCATCGGCTTGCGCGATGGCAAAGCAGAAAAAGATTGCTAGTGCTGTCATATTTCTTCGTGCGATAACGACCGCGATCACCCAGTCGCGGCGATAGATTGTCCATTGTCAAAAACGCCGACGCCGCGACTTGGGTGCATCGCCTGGTTCGCCGCTTCTTCGCACCCCGATGGAACGTCACAAGGCGGAACCATCAGTATCGTGCGATTCCCTTTCCGGTTCAACAACGATCATACGAATTGCCTTAGCACGCACCATAAAGCGTCGCCCATCCTCGTCTTCCAGGATCACCATGCCGTTTAGTTCATACGGCAAGTGTGTCTTGATGCTTTCGGTATTCGTAAACCCTACGAACCGTACACGATCGAATGTCTCGGAACCGGTCATGTGAACGGTTGCCCAAGTGTTCTTCTTTAGCACCCCGCGAACGGACATCGTATCTGGTTTCGCGCCGCCACTGTTGATGCGAGACAATACCGTGAAAAAGATCGCAAGTGCCATCACGCCCAAAACGATACACAGCACACCGACGCCCAGTGTGCTGAACATCTCGATGGCAGTGCGACTCATGTAGTGCTTCTCACGTCAGGTCTATAGATGCTGTTGTCAGTCGGCGAACGCCCGGGATCAGCGGGCGGCGGGAGCTGACACTAATCCCACCAGAAACTGCACCACCGCCGCTCCGTTGCATCCCTTGGTTCGTCGTCAGTTGTCAGCTAATTCTTGGGACGCATCGACACAAGAAGATCAACGATCTTGTCATGATTCTCGAGTCGTGTTGAAATCACGAGCGAAGCATTTTGCGGATATGGAGCCATTGTCGAATCGCCGCTACCCGGTTTCCAGTCCGATGGAGACACTGAGGCCTGAATCAGTCGCATCAGTACCGATGGATCATATTCCTTCTCGGACGTCCACACGGGAAGATCACTAACCTTGTAAACCCTTGTCTGAGTTTGCTTTGCTTTCTCTACCACGCTATCGGAAGCAATTGAGTCCCGCTGAATCGCGAAAACCGTTAGCCCAAGTACTAGGATTACCGATGGCAGAACTGTGGGCAGTCTCATGATTCAATCCTTCGTTGGTGTGTGAGAAAGTGATTCCGCGGTCAGGGTATCGCATCACACATCTGGGGCCAATAGTGATCAGTCGACGAACGTCCGCCGTCACCTGGCACGAGCGGAAACACTTGAACTCAAAACAGACTCGATCGAGTGCTCAGGTGCACGGCATTGTTCCTCGATTCTCGTCTTGTGCTCGGCGGCAGCGTTGAATGCGACCGAGGCAAGAGGATACCGCGGCGAGACAGACGAGGCAAATTTTTGTTTGCCAAACGAGCGGCGTGAACGTAGCGGAACCACACAGCGGTGGATCGCCACGAAAAACACGAGAAGACACGAAAAGAGAACAGGCATGGTGGCACGTTGAGATCTTGACGGGCAATCCATCGGGATCACAGCACAGGTCCGTCGTGGCGCGGACCAAGTCTCCCATTTGCGTCAGCCAAGAGGCCGTGACGATCCAAAGCAATCGGCCAAAACGTGCGGCAACGATCAATCGACCGAAACCGTCCGACGCCGAAAGCTCAACGCGGTGTGCACGCGATGGAATAGTGCGACACTCAGACAATCGGCCCAGTAAATCCGGCAAGTTAGACTGATGCCTGGAACTGCCTCGCTGCTTACGAGGAACGTCCGCCGTCACCTGGCACGAGCGGAAACACTTGATCTCAAAACAGACTCGATCGAGTGCTCAGGTGCACGGCTTTGTTCCTCGATTCTGACTGTCTTCGTATTGCTCGGGCACGTCGTGTGACGCGGGCCGGCGGACTCAGGATAGCGTGACAGATCTGCCGAGGCAAATTCTTGTGTGATAGAAAAATGTTTCAACGCGAAGTATCAATGAACGCGGAACGCAGCTTTGTGTCAGCGCCGGCACAAAGATTTCGAAGCGGCTTTGTGGTCGACCACACGTCAGGTCCGTTGCGGCGGGCACTACCGCTGCCAATTCTCATCAGGCGACGTCGCGACCCAAAGCGAGATGGAACGTCATGCGGCATCGATCAAGCGAGCGAAACCATCCGTCGCCCGCAGTTCAACGATGCATGCGCCCACCGAAAGAGCGACACGTTCGGGCAATCTGTCCAGTAAATCCGTCAATACAAATCGACGTCTGGAGTCGTCTCGGTCTTTACGAGGAACGGTCAGCGATATCCGGGTCGCGACGACAAGAATTGTAAGTCTTGAATCAACTCGAACGCGACTCCGGATCATCGCGTTGTTAGCCGTCTGCATTGTCGATGCCCTTGCGAAACCACGCACCAAACGGCAGCAATTCCATTTTATTCTTGTCTCTGCGAATGTCTCTCAATATGGGATCTTCAAACCATTCGTATGTGCCTGGATAGCAACGCGAGTAGTCAAAATATATCCAACTTGAGTTTCTATCGTAGGATCCATAACAGTGAACTATCGTTTGACAGCCGAGAGAATCAAGCGTGGGCTCACCGAATCGGGACACGATCTCCGACATAGTATGATCAGCCATCATGAAATTTCGATCGAGTGCACCTTTCAGTTTATCGAATTCTTGGTCAGTCAGCATGTGTTCGGGCGTGTAACATCCCACTCGATACGCTGCCTGGGCGTATGCGGATGCTATTTCGCTGCTGAAACGGTCAGGGATAGGGATACTTAGATGCTGGTCAAAGAATTGACCGTAGACTCGCATTGGACCACGCAGCATTCCTTCGACCAAGCGAGCAAAGTCAGTCTCGCGTTCATTAATCCAACAGATCTGCCATATGATTTGGGAAAAGAAACTATCGGCTGTTCGACCCTCGCAGCCGTACTGGTTAGGCCGGTGAAGGGAGTCGCGAAGTTGAGCAATTGTGATTTCACGAAATTCTTCAAGAGTTCGCATTCGCTGAGCTCCATCGGCTAACGTCCGCCGTCACCTGGCACGAGCGGAAACACTTGAACTCAAAACAGACTCGATCGAGTGCTCAGGTGCACGGCATTGTTCCTCGATTCTGACTGTCTTCGTATTGCTCGGGCACGTCGTGTGACGCGGGCCGGCGGACTCAGGATAGCGTGACAGATCTGCCGAGGCAAATTCTTGTGTGATAGCAAAATGTTTCAACGCGAAGCATCAATGAACGCGGAATGCAGCTTTGCGTCAGCGTCGGCACAGAGCTGCCGAAGCGGCTTTGTGGTCGACCACACGTCAGGTCCGTTGCGGCGGGTACTACCGCTGCCAATTCTCATCAGGCGACGTCGCGACCCAAAGCGAGATGGAACGTCATGCGGCATCGATCAATCGAGCGAAACAATCCGACTTCGGCAGTTCAACGATGCAAGCGCCCACCAAAAGAGCGAGACGTTCGGGCAATCTGTCCAGTAAATCCGTCACCACTGATCGACGTCTGGAATTGCTTCGCTACTTACGAGGAACGGAAAGGATCACGCGGTCGGCGCGAGAGATCATCCACTTCAATCAAACCGGACTCGCCGACTCGTCGTGCATCCGATGGTTATGCGTCAGTCCGGCTCAATTACTCGGAGCTTGAGATGCGCGTGGTTTCGGCTGCTGCTTTCCCGGCGTTTGTGAGTTCGTAGTGTCCACCCTTGTGTCCCTCATTTGAAATGTAACCACGTGCCTCCAACGAGTTGATCGCTGAAATCCAAGCATCTACGGTTGCTGGTCTCTGGTCGGGTACCAGGTCATTGCCGTCGACCTCGACGATCAGGACTTTGTCAATGTTCGACCAAACGACTAGCGAATCATCCAGATCAGCAGATTGCAAAATCAACTTTTCTTCGAGCGTTAGCGGTGACACCGTCAAGCTGCAGCCTTGGATCCCACAAGTCACAATGAGAACCAATGTGTAAATTGGTACGCGCATCTTGGGGCTCCAGGTACGCATAACGGCTGTGGTCACCGCGTCGGCGCGAATGACCTGAACTCAAAAACAAACTTAACTCGCCGACTGCGGTGCACCACTTGGTTCACGCGTCCGGCCGCGACGACAGTTTGAGCCATCGTCGCTGATTGCCAATGTAGCCGATTGGAATGGCCAAGGGAAATTTGACATCCCAACCAGCGGTCGGCACATCAGGCGTTGGCTGTCAGTGTTAAATTCGACAGGCGTCGGTTTGTCTTCCTCGGTCGAGTCGACCGCGCACCTATCGAACCGTGACATCAAATGCGAATCCCAGGAAACAGAGGTTCGATGAGATCAAGAGGGCGCACTTCGAGCGCACCAATCAAACCGTGTGTGAATGAGCAACCACAGAGGTCGCAGAGGGACACAGAGAAGAAGTGGGCGCTGTCGTCAGGCGTCGGCTAGCAGCGTGAACGTCCGCCGTCACCTGGCACGAGCGGAAACACTTGAACTCAAAACAGACTCGATCGAGTGCTCAGGTGCACGGCATTGTTCCTCGATTCTGACTGTCTTCATCGTTGTTCGGGCATGTCGTGTAACGCGGGCCGGCGGACTCAGGATAGCGTGACAGATCTGCCGAGGCAAATTCTTGTGTGATAGCAAAATGTTTCAACGCGAAGCATCAATGAACGCGGAATGCAGCTTTGCGTCAGCGCCGGCACAGAGCTGCCGAAGCGGCCTTGTAGTCGACCACACGTCAGGTCCGTTGCGGCGGGTACTACCTTTGCCAATTCTCATCAGGCGACGTCGCGACCCAAAGCGAGATGGAACGTCATGCGGCATCGATCAATCGCGCGAAACCATCCGTCGCCCGCAGTTCAACGATGCATGCGCCCACCGAAAGAGCGAGACGTTCAGACAATCTGACCAGTAAATCCATCAATACAAATCGACGTCTGGAGTCGTCTCGCTACTTACGAGGAACGTCCGCCGTCACCTGGCACGAGCGGAAAATCTTGAACTCAAAACTGACTCGATCGAGTGCTCAGGTGCACGGCATTGTTCCTCGGATCTCGTCGAGTGCTCGGCGGCAGCGTTGGCTGCGACGGATGCAAGAGGATACCGCGGCGAAACAGACGACGCAAATTTTTGTCCGCGAAACGAGCGGCACGAACTTGGCGGAACCACACAGCGGTTGATCGCCACGAAAAACACGAGAAGACACGAAAAGAGAACGGGCATGATGGCACGTGGAGAGTTTGACGGGCGATCCATCGGGACCGCACGCAGGTCCGTCGCGGCTCGGACCAAGTCTCCGATTTGCGTCAGCCAAGGGGCCGTGACGATCCAAAGCAATCAGACGCAACGTGCGGCATCGATCAATCGGCCGAATCCGTCCGACGCCGAAAGCTCAACGCGGAAAGCACGCGATGGAAAAGTGCGACGCTCAGACAATCGGCCCAATAAATCCGGCAAGTCAGACTGATGCCTGGAACTGCCTCGCTGCTTACGAGGAACGTTCGGGATCAGCGGCGGCGACGGATGATCCTCAACTCTATATCGCCCGACTGCGGCGCTCGATTGCATCGGATGGTTCGTCGATACATTTAGTTTTCTGATTCCGCTTTCGATTTCCCAGATTCGTTCCGATTCAACGCATCCATCGTCTTTTGGACATCTTCCTTTTTCCCTCGCAGGATCATCGTTCCTAGTTCCGGCATCACCTGAATATTCAACTCATCCTTTGACGTCGCTCGAGCTGCGATGACGGCATCAGTCATCTCATGCGAAACTTTTCGAATTGGTATCCAAATGGGAGTCTTGTTGTCGTTCTTTTCAAGTATCCAAGTGTCACCGGAAATCGCGTCCAGCATGACGATGGTATCGCCATACGGGAGAAGCGAGAATCGCCCACCATCTGATGGCTCTCGTTGCAATCCTTCATCCGCCATTGCGATGGAGGTGACGGAAAATAGAAAGATCAATGTGACCAAACGGAAGGAGTTCATCTCTTGCCTCGTATGCACGGAAATTGTTGATTTCTTTTGAACACTTTAGTGGCTCAAGAGTTTCGAATACGACGAACGTCAGTTGTCAGCGGGCACGGCCAATGTGGCGACCATTTGTAATCGCGCCTTGCCGTGCTCCGTTGCACGACATGATTATCGGCCACTGCGAAGAAGCACAAAGGTGCGCTGAACGGACAACGCAAAGTATATCCAGATCACGGGACATAGGAGACCGAGCAAAATGTAGACGGCGGTAAAAATGTTTGCAGCGTCGATGTAGAACACAAATCCGATCAGGCACGTCACCAGGAGAAGTGGAGACAGCACCAGTGGTAGCAAACGCAGGGCAATTGGCTTCGCGTACCATTCGGTTGGCACCGCCACGGCGGCACAAAATAGAAGGTAAGCCGCTGGCGCAAATCCGAAACACCAATTCTGCCATCCCCACACTGCCATCGGTGAGGTCAGAAAAGGCGTAAGGTAGAGATAGCCGATAATGGCGGCGAAGCAGGCAAGCAGAATCGCGATGAATCGAAAGGTGTGAATCCTCGGTGCCAATTGGACACGTTCCGCCGCTGGTGATTGGTATGGATTCGTCATCAATCGAATTTAGTCCGATAACTTGTTTATTACCCGGTCTTGCGGGCCGGGGGTCTTATCGGCCGCCTTATTCCCCAGGTGGATAAGAATTGGGCGGCATTATCCCCGGCTCGGCGATAAGTGATCGTCGAATTATCCTGTTTTCTGAAAAGGCTGCAACCCATTGGGGCTGCCGGAACCCCTCCGCCGAGAAAGGCTGTTCTGCAGCGGGCATCGAATCCAGTTTCGCAGAAGGGGCCAGGCCGGTGGCGAGGCAAAGTGGTGGCGGGACGCAGCGGGACGGAAAGCCGGACTGGGCGTTGATTTGGCATCAAACGCTGGCAATCTTTCATGGCGCCGGTGGCGATTCGAATTGGTGTTTTGGCCAGGCCGAAGTGTTCGAATTTCTGGTGGACCGAAAAAAGAAGGGCGCGCCGGCTTGGAAACGGCTAAAGATCGCCGAAGCACTTTCGGATTATCAGAAACGCTTTCATCGAGACTCCGGCGAGCGGTTGGACCGCATTGTGGCTCAGTTGCGTTACAAGGTGAGTTGCGAGCGACGGGCGGAACTGTCGGGCCCCGAGATCATGGAGGTTTTTCGCGGGGCGTTAAGCATTGATGTCGTCGAAACCTGCTGGTGGGCGCTGGGGGGTGGGGCAGGACGATGGGCGTAAGACGATGCGGAGGAGGTTGGCAGAATGATTCGGGGCAGAATGATCAAAATAACGAAGTGGGGACGGATCGAATTGTTGTCGTGACGTTGCCAGTGACGACGCACCGACTGATTTTCGGTTCCTCAACTCACTCGGCCGCGGTTCATCGGCGCCACGCTGCAATTCGCGTCTTGATCAGCGGATCGTATCCCAAATCGTACTGCGAATCCCTTGTCCCAATGAGACGCTTGCATCGTGAAAGGGTTGGAGACCCTCCGCTTTTAGGGGATCTGCGACATCCGCCTCGTGGAACGCGCCGCGGGTGGCAGGGGACGTCAATTGTATCAGTGACGGATTTGACCGTAGCGGAAGGCGCTAAGACGTTCGCGAGCCGCCGGCCCTCTCTGGCGTTTGCTTGCTGCGCAAACGCCGTCTCTCCCAGTGGGGGCTTCGTGGATTTTAGTGGCTAATCGCTCAGGACCCAGGTTTTTCGAGGCATTGCTGCGATGCCCGAATGGAGGTTCGAGGACAAACGCTCGGTTCGAACGACCCTCCGCCGACACGGGGGCCGGCGGAGGGCACGAAGCACCTTCGGCGCATCGCAGACCAGGTGATTCCTTGGCGGGTTGCTCCTCAGCCGCCGCAGGCCACAAGTGACCAAATGATTCCGAGGAACTGGGTGTGAGGATTATCATGTCGGATACGCGGCGGGTCGTGGAGGCCGTTCTCTACGTGGTGCTTCGTGCCCGCTTCTCAGCCTGGTCCCGGGAGTTTGCTTGAAAATGACATTGGTGGCTCGCCTCACGGCGTTGACCCCGTTTGAGAGAATAACAGAGCCCTACTCCCGCGCCTGCCGCGTTTTTCCGTTGAAGTCACCTTTCGGAGTTCCGCCATGGCCAAGAAGAAATCCTCTGGGAAACCTAAGCGTCGATCACGTGGTGGGTTTCCGATTGACAACGCACCCGTTCCACAATCACTTGACACAATCAACTTGAACGCTGCCGGCATCGATATTGGTTCGACCCAGCACTATGTTGCCGTGCCCTCCGATCGCGACTCATCACACGTTCGCTGCTTCGGCACCTTTACATCCGATCTGGCGTCGCTCGCAGATTGGTTGGAAGAGTGCGGCAATTTGTGTTCTGCGTTCTTACATGCGGCAACGAGCCATGCTCGTCGCCAACGCGAGCGAGCATATCCAACGGATGCAGAAGGCGATGATGGAAATGAATGTCCAGCTCCATCACGTCATTTCGGACATCACCGGCACCACTGGCCTTGCCATTTTGGATGCCATTGTTGCGGGCAGTCGAGACCCTCACCTACTCGCAAAACTTCGCGATCCAAGGTGCAAAAATGACGAGTCGACGATCGCGAAAGCTCTGGAAGGCAATTGGCGTGAAGAACATGTATTTGCGTTAAAACAGGCTCTGGAACTGTACCGTTTTTACGGTTCCAAACTGTCGGAAGTCGATTCCAAGCTTGAAGAACATTTGGGTACATTTTCCGACCGAAGTGACGGTGAGATTCTGCCGAAGCTGAAGGCTCCTAAAGCTGGAAGCAATAGCCCCCGGTTCGATATGCGCAATCAGCTCTACCGGGTGCTGGGCGTCGACATGACGACCATTGATGGGATTAGCGGTCAATCCGCAATCACACTGATTTCTGAAATCGGTACCGACATGAGTAGGTGGGCAACAGAGAAGCATTTCACTTCTTGGCTTTGCCTATGTCCGGGCAGTAAGAAGACAGGTGGGAAATTGCTCAGTGGTAAAACACGTACAAGTGCGAACCGAGCCGCCGCCGCACTTCGAACAGCCGCCGCGTCCCTGGCACGATCAAACTGCGCCTTAGGAGCGTTCTTTCGCAGGATCCGTTCCCGTCTTGGTTCACCCAAAGCGATCACGGCGACGGCCCACAAGCTCGCGAAAATAGTTTATGGGATGCTGAAGTACGGGAGGGAATATGTCGATGTCGGCAACGACTATTACGAACAGCAATACAAGAAGCGAGCAATGGAAAACCTGGCGAAACGGGCAGCTGCACTCAACCTGCGAGTGGTCCCCAATGAACTAGCTGGGTAGGAAGTTCCTTGAGAGCAGAGCCCGCCTCCGCTTCACCTGGCTTCGCCATCCTACCGAACAGAACCGTCGGACATCGCAGTCATCCCTCAAAAAACCTTCCCCGAGTATTCGAGAGCACCCATTAAAATCCGCGAAGAACCCCCAGAGGGAGAGAATCTAAATGGATGCAAACTCCTGCAGCAAAAGAATCGACGTCCCGAGCCACGCGGACATTGCGTTGCGAGGCGGAGCCTCGCAACGAGGGCGAACGGAAGAGACGTTCGATGCCCGGCCGCTTACGCGTCGCGGATCACTTGATCGACTGGTCGTTTCTTGAATCTCTGTCGCTTGGTCGCCGGTGTTTGCAGATGTATTTTGCGAAGGAACCGAGGCCGGCGAATTTGTAGGTCGGGTCGACGTAGTGCTGGATCACGTAGAACGCGAAGTAGTAGGCTCGGCAGAACGCCCAGATGCAAATGCACAGCAGCGCGATCTCGGTCAGCCCCGGCATTCGGGCGACCAAAATCGCGGCGGAAAGCATGCCCAACACGAGGAAGAGCGCGCCCTTGGCCCAAATCAGTTTGGGGTTTTGAATGTCGCCGAGGAGCGAGGGGGCGTTCGGCGTTTGGATCGGAGGGTTGTGATCGGAAGTTGACATAGCGACTTGCTACGCAGGCGGTCGCCGTTAGGGTCGCGCCAGGCTCGCCATCGCCGGATCACTTTGCCACAGGTATAGAAACGTCGGCATGGTGCTGCGGTCGAGCCCGGGGACGCGGAGCGGGATCAGCGAACTGAAGACGGGTTGGTTGGGCGAGACGTCAAGCGGCGTGTAGGCGGGATCGTTTTCACGCCGATACATCACGACGCGGTCGTCGGGTTTTAATCCGGCGCGTTGTTTGGCCATCTCGACCGCCGTGTCGATGTAGCCGACGCCGTCGACCAACCCCAGCGTCTGGGCTTCGCTTCCCGTCATCACGCTGCCGTCGGACCATTGGTCCTCGGACGCGGCCACTTGCGGGCGTTTCGATTTGACTTGATCGATCAACCGCTGGTGGAATCCATCGGCGATCCGCTGCAGCATCGCCAGCTCGTCGGCTTCGATCGGACGTTCGGGTGTTCCGGCGTCGATTTTTTCGCCACTCTTGATCGGCGACGCCAGGACGTTGAACTGGCCCATCGTGTCTTGCAGGTTGTAGATGTTCAAGATCACACCGATGCCACCGACGATGCTGGTCGGATGCGCAATGATGGCGTCACAGTGATTGGCCAGATAGTAGGCTCCGCCGGTTCCGACGGTCATGATGTTGGCGATGATCGGCAGCTCGCGGTCTTGTTTCAGCCGTGCCAATTCATGGCACATCATGTCCGACGCCGTGACGCCGCCGCCGGGGGAGTTGATCCGCAGGACGACGGCTTTGATGTTTTTGTCGTTTCGAATCGCGTCGATTTTTTCGTGGAACAACGCGACCGGGTTTTCGCCCATCGATCCGATCCCGCCGACGTTGCGATCGACCAGGAAATCGTCGACGTCCAAGACGGCGAGTTTTCCGGTCCGCTTCGGCTGGCCGGAGACGACGATGGGAGTCAGCGGCGTCGCGCGGCTATTGGGACTCAAGCTGACCGTCGTTTTTAACTCGCCCATGTCCATCTTGCCGTCGACGGTCATGTCGCCGGTCATGTTGAACCCGCCGGCCATGTTGACCGCGCCGTTGTGCCGAAACACCTTGCTGCCGCAACCGCCGCAAAGCAACACGGCGAGGAGCAACAGGAGCAGCGTGGGATCGCCCCGCCATCGGGAACGCGGTGAAGCAGTGGGATCGACCCCCGTCACGTTGAGACACACTGGCTCCCCTCGCCCCGCTTCGGGGAGAGGGGCCGGGGGCTTCGGGTTACCTTCATTTTTGCATCCCGAATGGGATGGCAGACAGTAGCCGGCGGTCGAGCGAAGCGAATACGGCCGGAAGGTTAAAAAACAGTTTAACCGCCCCCGGAGGACGTCAATTTTATTACTGCAGGATTTGGCAACCGATTTAGATTCTCTCCCGCTGGGAGAGACGGCGTTTGCGCAGCAAGCAAACGCCAGAGAGGGCCGGCGCCCCGAAAGGCTTAGCGACTTTCGGGACGATCGATGTGGGCTGCAAAACCGATCACCAGCCCCCTCATCCCCAGCCCTTCTCCCCCACAAATCGACAAGCAAGCTTGTTACGATTTGTGGGGGAGAAGGGAGCCATGGTGAGTTGTGTCGACACCGAGGTCTGCCAGGAGCGCGGCTTTCAAAACTGCACGCCCCGGTCATTGACGGCGAAGATCTGTTTGGCGTTTCCGCGTTGTCGATCGGGTGCGGGGTCATGGTGTAGGTGAATCGACAGGCTGGGTAAAATCGGTGAAACTAGTGCTGTGTCAGCGTCAAATGTTCGGGTTGCGTTTGTCGAGCGGAAAAGGGGTCAGGTACCAAAAACCAAATGGCTCGCAGGGTGCTTCGCATTTTTGGTACCTGACCCCTTTTCCGCGGCACCCTCCGTTGAAAAGTTGACGCAGCACTGGGCTCCGCCGGCCAAACTTTGCTTTTGCCGGTTGCGGGACGTCCGCTGCAACACCAATCTCCCGATTTCGCCCGACACGATGCGATTTAGCGCGTTAATCCTGAAAAACCTGACTCGCCGCCCCTTAAGGGCCGCGCTGACCCTGATCGCGTTGACGATGGCGGTCGCGTCGGTCGTCGCGCTGCGGGGGATCGCCAAGGGATTCACCGAGTCGTTCGCGGACATCTACGAATCCCACTCGATCGACATCGTCGTCTCCCGTCAGGGCACCGCGGACCGCTTGAGCAGCAGCGTGAGCGAAGCGGCGATCGTGCAAATCGAGCAGCTCGGCGGCGTGGCGAAGGCCGCCGGCGTGCTGCTGGACACGCTCTCGCTGGAAGACCAGCAAATTTTCGGCGTCCCCACGATGGGCATCGCGGCGGACAGCTGGCTGCGCGATGATTTTCGCTGGCGCGAGCGGCGTTCCGGAGCGAAAGCTGGCTCGACGGACACGCCGCCGAAGCAGCTTTCCCTGGGGATTCATTTGGCCGAACGCGCGGGGATTTCGGTCGGCCAGAACGTGATGATTTTCGAAGAGCCGTACGTCGTGGACGGGATTTTCGAAAGTTCGAGCGTATGGGAAAACGGATCGATGGTGATGCCACTGGATCAGCTGCAAGCGATTTCCGACCGCAACGGGCAAGTGACGTACATCAACGTGCTGCTGGATCGGGCGGTCGACCGTGGTGACGCGCGATCGATTGTCGACCAGATTCACGGGATCGACAGCCGGCTTCACGCCATGACGACGGATGAATTCGTGGGGACCGACACCCGGATGCAACTGGCGGCGGCGATGGCCTGGATGACATCGATCATCGCCCTGGCGATCGGGGCGATCGGGACGCTCAACACGATGATGACCAGCGTTTTGGAACGAACGCGTGAAATCGGCGTGCTCCGCGCCGTCGGCTGGCCGCGGCGGCGTGTGATCGGCATGATCGTCTCCGAATCGATCATGCTGGCGTTGCTGGCCAGTTTTTTTGGCGGCGGCCTCGCAATCCTTGCCACCGATGCAATGAGCCGACATCCCGCGGTTCGCGGGGTGCTGGTGCCGGCAATCGACGCCGCAACGTTGTTGGAAGGTACGGTTTTGGCGGTCTTTATCGGGCTGCTCGGGGCGCTGTTGCCAGCGAAACGTGCCGCTTCGGTAATGCCGACCGAAGCATTGCGAAACTCTTGACGGGCGTCACCGGATGATCGGTGGCACCGATTTCGGACGAGTGGAACGGCACTTGCGGTCGCACGGAGAGGGGGGAAGGCACACAGGCTACGCTGTGAAGCATTGCTTCACAGCGTTAGCACACGGGTTCACGGACCATCGTGTCGTCTCGCGCTTCCCCGACGCTTAAATTTTGTCAGTACGACTTAAGCGATGCCCCCGCTTTCGACGCAGGGGCTGTTGCGGCCGGCACACCACTCGCCATCCGACGAGAGTGTTTTGTGGCCCGGTCGGCATGCCCCCGACGATATCGGCCCTTACGATTTCCAGACTCCGCACCTTGATCAAACCCGTGACGAACGACTTTCGCCCTATCGCCATCATCGGAATGGGATGCCGATTTCCAGGTGGCTGCGACTCCCCCGAGAGCTATTGGCGGCTGCTCGAAATGGGACGCGATGCCATCACATTGACGCCACAAGACCGATGGAGTCTGGAGAAGTTTTACGCTCCGGGACAGGCCCGACCGGGAAAAACCCAGAGCCGCTGGGGGGGCTACGTCGACGGCATCGACCAATTCGATCCGCAGCTGTTTGGGATCTCACCGCGCGAAGCGGCTTCGATGGACCCCCAGCAACGGATGTTGTTGGAAACCGCGTATCGCGCCGCCGAGGACGCCGGGGTGCCGCTGGAATCGATGGCCGGCCGACCGATTTCCGTTCACGTCGGGATCTCCAGTTTCGATTACGCCGTCGGTGCGCTCAGTTACCGTGACCGCGGTGTGATCGGCCCGTACAGCAACACCGGCGGCAGCAGCAGCATCGCGGCCAATCGCATCTCGTATTGTTTCGACTTGCGGGGCGAAAGCGTCGCGATCGACACGGCGTGTTCATCATCGCTGATCGCGGTCCACATGGCCTGCCAGAATTTGCAGTCCGGTGCCAACCACATGGCGCTCGCCGGCGGCGTCAACGCGCTGATTCTGCCCGACTTCTTTGTCGCGTTCAGCCAGCTCGGGGTGCTTTCCCCCGATGGACGCTGCAAGACCTTTGACGCCTCGGCCAACGGTTACGTCCGCAGCGAAGGCGCCGGGATGGTGCTTTTAAAGCGACTCGATGACGCGATCGCCGATGGTGATTCGATCTACGCGGTGATTCATGGTTCGGCGACCAATCAAGACGGCCGCACCGACGGCATGACGGTGCCCAGCCAGACGGCCCAGCAATCCTTGATCGAATCCGCCCTACAAACGGCGGGCTTGACCGGTCAAGACATCAGCTACGTCGAAGCTCACGGCACAGGCACCCCGATCGGCGATCCGATCGAGGCCCGCGCGATCTCGCATTGCTACGGACGCCCCGGCTCAGACGTCTGCCGCATCGGCAGCGTGAAAACCAACATCGGTCACCTGGAAGCGGGCGCGGGGATCGCCAGTGTGATCAAGGTCGCGCTGTCGCTAAAGCATCAAAGCATCCCGGCGCACCTGAATTTCGAAACGCCCAACTCGGACATCCAGTTCGACGCCAACGGATTGCGGGTTCCCCGTTCGACCGAACCGTGGGATTGTGACGGACCTCGGTTGGCCGGAATCAACGGTTTCGGCTACGGCGGCGCCAACGCCCATGTGATCGTGGGACAACCACCGCAAGACGTTCCCAAAGGTTCAACACCAGCGGTTGACACCCCGCCGTTGATGTTGCCGATTTCGGCGCACGACCAAACTGCGTTGGCCGAGACCGCTTCGCAACTGGCCGACTGGCTGGATCAAGGCGACGTTTGCTTGGCCGACGTCGCGGCAACCGCGGCGCGTCGGCGCACGCATCACGATTGGCGCAGCGTGGTGGTGGGCAGCGACCGTCGCGATTGGGTGAGGCAGCTTCGCGACATCGCCGGCGACTGTGATTCCCATGCCCGGCGTGCGCACCTGAATGCCCATGGCCAAGACGACACCCCGCCGCCGATCGCATTCGTCTGCAGCGGGCAGGGTCCGCAGTGGTGGGCGATGGGACGCGGACTATTGGAATCCGATCCGATCTTTCGCGACACGATCGAGCGCTGCGACCAGGAATTTTCGAAGCACGTCGGTTGGTCGTTGATCGATGAACTGTGCCGTGATGAAGACGCATCGCGGATGAATGAAACCGCGATCGCGCAGCCGAGTCTCTTTGCTCTGCAGACCGCGTTGGCGGCGGTGTGGGAATCCAAAGGCATTCGCCCGTCGATCATCGTCGGTCACAGCGTGGGAGAAATCGCTGCGGCCCACGTCGCCGGGGCACTCGATTTTGCCGACGCCTGTTTGGTCGCCATTCATCGTGGCCGCACGATGGACGCCGCGACCAGCAAGGGGGCGATGATCGCGGTGGGACTATCGCCCGATGAAATCGAGCCCTGGATCGCGAAACTCGGCGACAACGTTTCCATCGCCGCGATCAACGGCCCGGCGTCGCTGACCGTGTCGGGATGCGCCATCGAGATCGAAGCGCTCTATCAACGGCTGGACCAGGCAGGGATCTTTTGTCGACGTCTGGAAGTCGAATATGCGTTTCACAGCGTCCAAATGGATCCCGTCCGCGACGAACTGTTGCGATCGTTGGCAACGATTCAACCCAAGCCGACGCACACGCCGTTTGTGTCCACGGTGACCGGCGACGTGATGCCGGGCACGGAAGTCGACGGAGAGTACTGGTGGCACAACGTTCGCAAGAGCGTGCGGTTCTCCGACGCGATGGACATCCTGGCCGATCAAGGCGTCGAGCTGGCGATCGAAATCGGACCGCATCCCGTTTTGCGCTACGCGATCGCCGAATGCTTTGCCAAACATCACCGATCGATCTTGGCAGTCGCATCGCTGAGTCGAAAGAAAGACGATGCCGTTCAAATCGCAGACTCGTTGGGCCAACTGTATGCCTGGGGCTATCCGATCGACTGGAACGTGAACGCGCCGGCCGATGCCGAGTTCGTCAAATTGCCCGCCATGGCGATGAACAAGCAATCGCTCTGGTTCGAATCGCACGAATCGAAACTCAGTCGCCAGGCAAACCCGGGTGAACCGATCTTGGGACAACGGATCGATGGCCCGAACCCCAGCTGGCAAACCCGCATCGATCTTCGGCTGCAGGAATCGTTGGCCGATCACCGCGTTCGCAACGCGTGCATGATGCCGGCCGCAGCGATGTTGGAATTGGCCATCGCCGCAGGCACGATCGTCGGGGAATCGGATGCCGTCTCGCTGAAACGATTTCGATTGCAAAACCCTTGTCTGCTCGGCGAGGACGCTCCGGTCCGCATTCAAGTCGACTATCAGACACAGCGGCGACAGATTTCGCTTTCTTGCAGCGGCATCGATCAATCGAACTGGCAACCGTTAGCCGTCGCGGACTTGAGCAGCACCGCCGGTGCGCGGCGTTCGGATCACTCCGCCTTGGTAGATGCCCGGCGGCGAGCCACCGAGTCGGTGTCCTCCGATCGGCTTTACCGCTATTGCGATCAGCTGGGCCTGAACTACGGGCCACGTTTCCGCGGCGTCACCGGGGGCTGGCGTGGCCCATTCGAAGCCATCGTCACGGTCGATTTCCCGGCCGCGGAGGATGCGAAGGATGTCGCCGATCCGCTCGGGTTTGGTCCCGCGCTCTTGGACAGTTGCTTTCACGGCATGATCATCGCCAGCCCGAATTTTGACGACGTCATCGACGGCTTGTACCTGCCCCAACAGATCGCATCGTTTGACGTGTTCCGCAAAGCGTGTTCGCCGTTGACGGCGCACGTGCGACTGATCTCGAAAGACGACTTTCGGATGGTCGCCGACATTGACATTTACGACGCCGATCAAAACCACTGCGTCGCGATCCGTGGATTCGAATCGGTATCGGTGACGCGAACCAACCTGGAAGGTTCTGTTGACGAATTGTTGTACCGATACGTTTGGAAACCCGCGGCGCCGACACAGCCGCATGACACCGACACGAAACATCGGAAATGGCTGGTCTTTTGCGACCAAAGCGGACTGGCGGATGAACTGCTGGACCGATTGCCCGCCGACGAAAGAATCGTCACCGTTCAGCACGGCGCCAACTTCAAGCGTCTGCGCGATGACTCGTTCATCATCGATCCCGAGAACCGAGACCAATTCGATCGATTGCTGACGGACGTCGGTGATGGAGTGACCGATGCGGTCTATTTATGGGGTCTGGATGCACCCGACAACGTTGAACTCGCCGGCGACACGCTGAACAAGTCGACCGTTCTGACGACGCTGGCGCCGATGCACTTGGTCGCTGCCTGGCAATCGGCCGCGGATTCGAACCGACAATCCAAGATCGCTCGACTTTCGATCGTGACCTGTGGCGCCCAGCCGCCCGACGAAACGATGCTGCCGATTTCGGTCGCGGCCGGTCCGCTGATCGGTTTCGGACGGGTGATCGCCAGCGAATGCGGTCGTTTCAAAACCCGGCTGATTGATTTAGCACCCGCCGAATCGCCGAATATCGCGTCACCGATTGCCGATGACTTGCTGGCGGAGTTGGTCGAACGAATCGACGATGAAGACGAAGTGATGATTCGCGACTCGATCCGATGGGTCCGTCGCTTCGTCCCGGCCGAGGAACAACCGCTTCATCCGGAAAGCCGGCGTCGCATCCCGAGCGCCCTGCGGCTGGGCGATTCGTCGTCGATCGACCAACTGCGATACGAATCCGTCCCTGCGGCCCGTCCCGCCGACGGCCAGGTTGAGATCGAGGTTCTCGCGACGGGATTGAATTTCAGCGACGTGATGAAGGCGTTGGACCTGTATCCGGGATTGCCCGATGGACCGGTCGTGCTGGGCGCCGAATGCAGCGGGCGAATCCGACGTGTCGGGCCCGGTGTCACCGAGTTCAAGGTCGGCGACGAAGTGATCGCCGTCGCGCCGGGATCGTTCGCCACCCATGTCATCGTCAACCAACACCTGGTCGCGGCGAAACCGAAGTCGATCTCGCATCAGCAAGCCGCCACGATCCCGATCGCGTTCTTGACGGCCGAGTATGCGTTGAATGAATGCGCCCGCATCCGCCCCGGCGAACGTGTTCTGATTCATGCAGCCAGCGGTGGCGTGGGCATCGCAGCGATGCAACTGGCCAAACTGGCCGGCGCCAGGGTATTGGCCACGGCCGGCACGGATGAAAAGCGTGAGTTGGTGAAACAGCTCGGTGCCGAAACGGTGATGAATTCGCGCGATCTTCAATTCGCCCGCGAGACGCTGGAACAGACCGACGGAGAAGGTGTCGATGCGATCCTGAATTCGTTGCCCGGCGAAGCGATCACGAAAGGACTGTCGATTCTGAAAACCGGTGGACGCTTTTTGGAGATCGGAAAACGCGACATCTATGCCGACGCCTCGCTGGGGTTGGAAATCTTTAAAAACAACCTCGCCCTCTTCGCAATCGACCTGGATCAACTGTTTCGCGAGCAACCCGAACGGATGGGCCAGATGCTTCGTCGCCTGGTGCCGCGTTTCGATACCGGTGAGCTGGCGCCGCTGCCGGAGACGTCGTTTGAGGCCGATGAAACTCGCGATGCGTTTCGGTTCATGCAGCAAGGAAAACACATCGGCAAGGTCGTCGTGGATTATCGCGACGCCCCGTCGGACGTGTTTGCCGGACAGTACGCGCCACTCCGATTGTCGGCCGAACGAACGTACTGGATCGCCGGCGGATTGGGCGGATTCGGATTGCGCGTGGCGCAGTGGCTGGTCGATTGCGGTGCGCGGCACTTGGTGTTGGGCGGACGCAGCGCGGTCGTTGCGGGGGACACGCAATCGGTATTGGACGAGTGGTCGGCGGCTGGGATTGATGTCCGGGTGATGCCGGTGGATCTGACGTCGACGGATTCGGTGCAATCGGTGGTCGATCAAATCGATCGCGACTGTCCGCCGCTGGCCGGGGTCTTTCACACGGCGATGATTCTGGAGGATCGCTTGTTGGTCGATCTGGACCGCGCCACGCTGGATCGGGTACTCGGCCCGAAGGTCTTGGGCGGTTGGAACCTGCACGCGGCGACGTGCGAACACGACCTCGATCACTTTGTTCTCTTTTCGTCGCTGTCGAGTGTGTTCGGGCACGCCGGTCAGGCGAATTACGCTGCGGCCAACGCGTTCCTGGATTCGCTGGCCCACTATCGGCGATCACTCGGCATGCCAGGTTTGGCCGTCAACTGGGGGCACGTCGGGCAAGTCGGCTATCTGGCCCAGCGCGGTGAACTGAGCGAGCGTCTGGAGCGTCAGGGCGTGTTGACGTTCTCCGCCGACGAGGCGATGCGTTGTTTGGAACAGGCGATGCAAACCGACGCCGTCCAACAGAGCGTGTTGCGGATGGATTGGACGCGTTGGCGAGGGCTGGGCATCACCGGAGAGGTGTCACCACGTTTTGCACACTTGTTGCGTGGAATGGCGGAAGAAACAAGCGACGGGGACCCTTTGGCCACCGCAGGAGAAGTTCGCGACGCGACGGCCGACGCCAGGTACGCGATGGTTGCTAAAATCATCGGATTCAAGGCGGCCTCGTTGCTGGGGATCGCCCTGGAGAACATGCCCTGGGATCGGCCCTTGTTGTCGATGGGATTGGACTCGCTGATGGCCGTGGAAATGCGAAACTGGATCGAAAGCCGACTGGAGATTGATTTGCCGATTTCCGAATTGATGCGCAGCGAAAGCTTGCGAGAGGTCTGCCGCAGCGTTTCAACGATCATCGAGACAGGCACGACGCAGCTGAATGAAGCGGCGACAAGCGACGCGGAGTCCGATGGCGCAGAGACGGGTGACGCGGAGACGAGCGGCGCGACGGCGGCAGAATTGCTGGAACAATTACCGGCGATGTCGGATGCCAACGTCGACGCCTTGTTGGCACAACTGCTTGACGGCACCGCCCCCGGACAGCCTCGTGAATGACGCTTTGGACAGTCTGTCAGGCCAACAAAAACGCGAATTGCTAGCCCGTTTATTGAAGCAAAAGGCGGCCGCGCAGCAAAACGCGGCCGCGCAGCGCGAACGGCAGCCGCATGATTCCGGCGAGTTTCCGCTTTCGGCGGGTCAACAAGCGTTGTGGTATGCGTACCAGCGGGCTCCTCAGGTCACCGCGTACAACGTCGCGCTGCCGTCGCGGTTTCGCTCGGCGATCGACCTGGATGCGATGCGGCGTTCCGTCGAAGCGTTGGTCGATCGGCACAGTGCGTTGCGGACGGTGTTTGCCGAATCGGAATCGACGCATCAGCCCGTGCAGCGAATCCAGACCACGCTGACGCCGGAGTTTCGCGTCGTGGAGACGCCGTCGGCAAGCCAAGCCGAACTGGCCGCATGGGTGACCGACGAGATCAACCGGCCGTTCGATCTGACACGTGGCCCACTGCTTCGTCTGGCAGCGTTTCGAATCGCCGCCGATGATGTCGTCATGGTCGCGACCACGCACCACATCGTGGTCGATTTCTGGTCGTTGGTTTTGATCATGGACGAAATCCGTCAACTGTATCCCGCGTTGGCCAACGGTCGGCAACCGAATCTGGCAGCGGCGCCGTGCAACTACGAACGTTTCGTATGCGCCCAAGCCGATCTGGTGACCAGCGACCGTGGCGAGCAGATCGCCGAATATTGGCAAACTCAATTGGCCGCTGTCCCAGCGGTGATCGAGTGGCCGACCGATTTTGAACGTCCGGCGTCGTTCACGCACCGTGCGTCGGTGGTTCCGCTGAATTTTCCGCCCGGAATGGGCGCCAAGGTCACGGCGCTTTCGCGGCGATTGGGCGTGACCGGAAACGTCGTCGTGATGGCGTTGCTGCAGGTGCTGGTCGGACGGTTTGCGGGCCAGGATTCGTTTTCGATCGGGACACCGTTTTCGGGCCGGAGCCAGCGGGAGTTCGAAAAGACGGTCGGCTTCTTCGTCAACCTGCTTCCGATCACGGTTGATCTGTCCAGCAACCCGACGCTGGAACAATTGATCGCGACGGTCGGACAAAACATGATCGACGCCTTGGCGGGCGAATCGTTGCCGCTGGCTGAAATCGTTCGCGCCAGTGGCGTCGGGCGTGACCCGCGTCGCCACCCGCTGTTCCAAGTCTCCTGCACGTTCGAGAAATCACAGATCGCCAGCGAACAAGGTCGTGCGGGTTTCGTCATCGGCAACGATCACGTCTTCGATGACTTCGCCGGCATGCGACAAGAGAGTTTTCCGGTCCAGCACACGAGCTGTCACTACGACGTCGAGTTTGTCTTCGAACTGCATGGCGACGAATTGCGTGGCATGATCTGTTATTGCCGCGACCTGTTTGCCGCCGACACGATCGATTCGATGGCAAATCAGTTTGTTGCCTTGTCCGATCAGCTGGTCGCCGATCCGCGACAGCCGGTCAAAAATGTCCCCTGGTCCGGTTGCCAGCCCGCGGCCCCACATGATTCGGACCACAAACGCGAGACCCTGATCGACTTGCTGGGCGATTCGGATCACGAGATCGTGGCCGCCGCACAACGATTCGCGACACTTCTGCAGCGGCGTGGTGTCGAACCCCGTGCATTGGTTCCCGTTTGCATGAAACGCGGTCGCGATGCTTGGGTCGGAATCCTGGGCGTGATGTATTGCGGAGCGACGCCGATTCCGATCGACGCCGATCAACCGGCGGTCTCATCCGAGGTGCTCCGACACGATGCGGTGATTAAAACGGTCGTTGCCGCCCCGAACGATCCTTGGGCAAACGCATTCGGCGCGGACATCGTTTCGGTAGACCAAGTGGATCACCAGGACACTTCGACGTGTTTGCCTTGTACGCCCGACGACCTGGCCTATGTGATCTACACGTCGGGTTCGACTGGACGGCCGAAGGGCGTCATGGTTTCTCACGCCGCGATCAGCAATGCGATGCGTTGGCAAGAGCGTGCGACGCCGTTTTCACCGTCCGACCGTGCGCTCGTTCTGCTGTCCCATCAGTTCGATGCGACGTTGCCGCTGGTCGTGACCACCGCCCAACAGAACGCGTCGCTGGTCTGGCCCGATCAAATCGACCGCCTGGACCTGGACCAATTGATCGAACAGATCTTGCGCGATCGCATCACGATTCTGCAGACCGTGCCCAGCGTCTTGCGGGCGATCGCGGCGCATCCCCGATTTGCCGAGTGCACGTCGGTGCGTCAGATTTGGACCGGGGGCGAAGCGATGCCGAGCGAGTTGCCGGAATGGATTCATTCCAAACTGGATTGTGAACTCTGGAATTTTTATGGTCCGACCGAGGCCGCATGCCAGGTCACCGCGCATCGCGTCAGCCACGTCCCGCCGGATCGTCGCATTCCGATCGGCCGCGAGATTGATGGGGTGCACGTTCATCTGGTCGACACGCAATTGGCTCCGGTCCCCGTGGGTGTTCCGGGACAGATCGTGATCAGCGGTCGCGGCTTGGCGGACGGTTATCTCAATCAACCCGAATTGACCGAACAATCCTTCCTCGCGTCGCAACAGATCCGCGACGGCGACGGCAAGCCGAGCCGAGTTTATCTGACGGGCGATCTCGGTCGCCGACGCGGCGATGGCACGATCGAGTTTCTGGGACGCGTCGATCATCAGATCAAGCTGCGCGGTTATCGCATCGAACTGGAAGAAATCGAGCGAACGATCGAACGTTTCCCCGGCGTCGAGCGTGCGGCGGTCAAAGTGATCCGGCCCGGATCGCGGGGCGAACGCCTTGCCGCCTTCGTCGCCGGGGTGGATGCATCCCAGCGAGAATCACTCAACCGTCACCTTTCGACCAGCCTGCCCCCGTACAAGCGGCCCGCAACAATCCACGTGCTCGATCAACTTCCGCTCAATGCGAACGGAAAGATTGATCGCAAGCGGCTAACGGAACCGGTGTCCGACGACACGTCGGTCGACGATTCGCTGCGACCGCGTAACGCACTCGAAACGTTTTTGGAACGTCGGTTCGCCGCCGCGTTGGAGCAAGATTCAATCGGGATCGACGTCAATTTTTTCGAAGCCGGTGGAACGTCGTTGCAGGCAGCGGTGTTGACGTCGGAGCTGTCCGATGAGCTCGGTTTCTCGATCCCCACCGCGCTGCTGTTCGATTTGGGCGACATCCGTTCGGTCGCCAGCCGTTTGGTGGATCTGCATGAAGCGAGCCTTCGCGACCGTTTCGGAGACGCATCGATCCGCGAATGTCGTCCTGCCGTTTCGGCGAATGAAACAGAATCGGAGAAGGATGCGGATGCGTTGTTGGTCGAACTGAAACGATCCGATGATGCGGCCCCCGTGTTCATGATTCACCCGCCGGGCGGCATCGTGGTCTGTTACCGCGAATTGGCCGGGAGGCTTCCCGAGGATCAGCCGCTGGTGGCGATTCGTTCGCGGGGGCTGCACGGCGCGGAACGTTTGCCGAGCACGTTGAGCGAGATGGCGAGCGACTATGTCCGATCGATCCGGCGTCGCCAGCCGTCGGGTCGCTATTTCATCGGCGGGTGGTCACTCGGCGGCGTCATCGCATTCGAAGTCGCGCGGCAGCTTGCCGCCGGCGGCGCGGATCTGGCCGGATTGATTCTGTTGGATTCCACCGTTCCCGAGCGGTGCGATCCGGAATCGGCCTCGGCGGGACTGGAGTATGGTCTGGATCTGTCGCTGGACGAACTCAGTGAACTTTCCGCCGACGAGCAATTGCCGTTTTTGTATCAACACGCGCAGCGACTGGGCGTGCTGCAAGAGGACACACCGACGGCGGTCGTCCAGAAAGCCATCGCCGATCTACAGCGGTTGTTCGCCCACCATGTGGAGCTTTGCCAAGGGTATGAGATTCAACCGATGGACGCGCCGGTGTTGCTGTTGCGTCCGCGGGATGTTCCAGGCAAGGCCGATCAGCGCCCCGATCGTGGTTGGGGACGTTGGACCGGTGAGGTCACCGTGAGCACGGTCAGCGGGCATCATCACAGCATGGTGAAGTCGCCCGGAGCCGGCGAGATCGCCGAGCAGATTGTTCGGTTTGTGGCTTCGGCGGGAATCAGGGGAGGGATGGCAGAATGATGGGAGCATGACCCTCGTTCCAAGGCTCCGCCTTACGCCGTGAACGATTTGTTAGCGGCAGGGCGCGAGCCCTCCGGTGTTTGGGTACTGAGTACTGAGTACTTGCAACCCGCTGTTTTCACTCTAAACGGAAGGTCTGTTCGACTTTGGTGTATTCGCGGCGTCCGACGCGTGCGATGGTGTGCAGGGCTTTTTGGTCGACCAGGCTGTCTTCGACGTGGAAATAGACGACGTTACCGATCACCAGGTTCGCTCCGGCGGGGCCGGTGCCCAGGGTGATCGCCGAATGCAGGGTGCATTCCATGGCGGCGATCGAGGACTTTACGCGGGGCGGTTGGACTTTGACCGAGTCGATCGGCTCGACCCCGACGTGCTGGAACTCGTCGATTTCCGAGCCCACTTCGTCGCTGCTTCGGTGCATCGCTTGGGCCACCGACTCGGTCACGATGTTGACCACGAACTGGCCGGTGCGGCGGACGTTTTCCAGGGTGTCTTTGGGCAGGCCTTGGGCGTTGTTGGCCGGGGCGAAGCAGACCGTCGGCGGATTGGCGCCGACGCCGCTGAAGAAAGAAAACGGCGCCAAATTGGGCACGCCGTCGACTGACAGCGTCGACACCCAGGCGATGGGCCGGGGCGTGATCAATTGAACCAACCGCAGGTAGGTTTCTTGCAGCGTCAGTTTTTCGACGTCAAATTCCATTTCGGTCTCCGGAGAGTCAAATCCGATCAATCGCTGCCGAGCAGGCCGACCATGGTTTCGTGCATCGGCTTGGTCGCGGTGACACAGAACTTGGGCAACCAATCGTCCAATTCGGATCCGTCATAGGCGGTCAGTTGTGCCCCGGCCTCGCGTGCGATGACGGTTCCGGCGGCGGAGTCCCAGGGGCAGACGTTGGTCGCCCAGTAACCGTCCAGGCGTCCGGCGGCGACGTAGCACATGTTGAGTGCACAGGAGCCGAGGCGGCGGAGTGACCGGCAACGCTCCAGGACTTTGACGAACCGGGTGACTTCCGGTGAATCCCCTTTGACGCCGGCGGGAAAACTGCAGGCGACGAGCGCCTGGGACAAGTCTTCGCAATCGCTGGCTCGGATCGGCCGCCCGTTGAGGTGTGCGCCGGCACCATCGACGGCGGAAAAGAGTTCGTTGGAAACGGGATCCAGGATCACGCCCAACCGCATTTTTCCGGCGTGGTACAGGCCGATCGACACGGCAAAGGATTGCAAGCGATGCACATAATTGACGGTTCCGTCGAGCGGATCGACGACCCAGCACGGCGGCGCGTCGGCGTCGCCACTGCGGACCGCGGCGGGAGGATCATTTTCACCCTCTTCTTCGCCGACGAACGCATAGCCGTCGTAACCCTCCATCAGGATCTTGCGAATCGCTTTCTGTGATGCCAGATCCGCATCGGTGACGAGATCTTTGGGGGCTTTTTCCGAGACGGTTCGGTTTTCCCATCGGCTCAGCAATTCCACGGCGCCGGCCTTCGCCGCCGTGATCGCCAGGTCCAAGTGTTCTTGATTCACAATTCGATTTCGAGTCGTCGGAGTTCTTCCAGCCACAGCCGGATGTCATTGTTGTATTCGGTCGACATGTCACCGATGACCAACTGTCGATGAAATGCCGCCGCACCGGTATCGACATGCTCGGCGGCTTCGGCATTGGGGAATCGTAAATTCGGGTCGGGCGAGATCAATCCGACCAGAAAATTCATCAACAATTCGTTGCGACTGATGTCCACCGGCAACACTTCTTCCAGTCGCGACGGCAAAGTGAGTTTGGCTTCCACCAGATCACGCAGGCTTTCTTTGCCCGCAAAAATGTTTCGTCCGCTGAGCAGTTCGATCAACACGTAGCCGACACTTGCCAGGTCACTGCGTGGGGTCGCCAATTCGTTTTCCAAGATCTCCGGCGCCGCGTACATCGGGGTGCACTCGCGTTCGCGGGGCGGATTCTTGTATTCGATCGCTGAACCCAAGTCGATCAATTTGGTGTGGCCGCTACGTTTGAGCATGATGTTAGCGGGTTTGACGTCGCCATGCACGATCCCTTCGCGATGCAACGCCGCCAGTGCCGCCAGACACTCACGCATGATGGCCACCGCGATGCCGGCCTTGAATCGCGAGTGGTCGGGTCCCTTGGTGATGATCACGTCGTTGATGTACTTGAATCGACGGTTGTCCAAGTGCTGGCCCAACAGTTTCAGGCAACTGGGTGCGAGCAGCTGGCGAAGGTCATAGCCGTCGACCCATTCCATCATCATGATGCGGATCCGGTGACGTTCGAAAAAGTTTTGCACCGCCAGCAGGTTGTCGTGCTGAATCAACGCGACCTTGGAGGCGATCGTGGCGATCCGCCGCATCGCTTCGTCGTAGGCGCGGGCGCTTTGATAGTGCTCCGGGGAGAACACTTTCATCGCGACCGGGACGGTGAACCCGTCGGTCCCGCGATACTCCGTCAGATAGACCTCGCCCTGACCGCCACGGCCGAGCAGGCGAAGCATGTGATGGTGCCCCGTCCAACTGACCTTCTGACGCTCGATCAGGTGGTCATACCAATGAACGAGCTTCGCGTCACCGCTGGTGTTGACGGTGCCGCGAAAAGTAACCGTTGGATTGGGTTCGAATCGTGTGGTGGATTCCATCGTCGCGACGGTCCGTCGTTTTATGAATAGCGAGAGGGGCAAAATCAAACGCAGCGTTCTGCGGTCTCTCCGTCCTGACCGGCCAGCTACATTTGGACACTACAGTCTACACGGCCCGCCCAGATTCAAAAGGCGAGAGTTGGTCCCAAATCCCGCAGTTGCGGGTGAATGCAATTATGGCTCCTTGCGATGACGGCTGGTGCGAGCGATTCGGTGCAAATCCTCGCGGCGGGTCAGGAACCCCCAATTAAGTGCGCGATCTTGCTCGTACTGCTTTCCTAAGGTCAAAGCGATCGATGCTTTGGCCATTTCGTACCCCAGGTAAAAGGCGTGCCCGCGGTCCACGTTGTCGGCTATCGGCGCGTTCAGTAAACGCTCGAACAGCAAAAACGGGTCCTGCTCACAAAGATGGATCTGACGCGAAACCAGGTGGATCGCATCATCCTGGGCGAACAATCGATAATTATTGTCCTTGATGGCCGCGGAAAGCCCCTCCAAAGTGTCCTGCGGAAATGAACGCAGCCTTCGGTCACGCAGCAGCACCAATTCGTCGGACAAGTTTTTGGGAGGAATGCCGTTTTGGACCGCCGCGTGCACCAGACGCCTGGCATGGTCACACTCGCGCACCGAAGAACGCGCCCAATTGATCACCTGGGTGGTCAGGACACTTTGAATTCTCAGCTCCTGACAGATCCCCAACAGCAGCGTGTTGATGCCGGCCGAATCGGCGTCGGTCAATTCGGTCACGTTGCCAATGCCCATCATCATCGGCAACTCCGGATAGCGCCGCCGCACCTCCGAATAACGCACGATGCTGGCCGCCAACCCCGAACCGATCGGCTCCAAAATCGGATCCAATCGCATCGGGACGTTCCGCCGCGCCAGATACTCGATCGTTTCATCCAGACTGGCCAAATCGGTTGGTGAATCAGGAATCACGACGACCTCCGTGCCCCAGCGCTCCGCATGCTCCCGGTTCTGGGAATTGACACTCAACACCAACGACGCACCGGCGCGACAAGCGGCTTCCGCTTCCCATGGATCGAACGTATCGACAGAAACCGGAACGCCCTGCGATACCACCGCGCCGATGTAGTCCGCAATCGATTCAAAGCGTGCGGATGGATCACACCCGACATCAATTCGATCCGCACCCTCGCGGATCAATTGCAATGCCGTGGTCAAAAACTGATCCCGGCTCAGCCTCGGCACATGATTGATCTCCGCGATGATCTCGATGTCATACCGACTGAGATCGATTTCCGAACGTGATTCCCCAAACAGTTCCGCCATGTCGCGACAATCATTCGGTCCGACAACGACTTCGGCCGCCACGTGATCGCGCAACGTTTCGATTCCCGATTCGCAAAACCCGGGCACGATCAAATGAGTCGTTTGCTTGGGCAAATCCAGCTTCCGCGCGAGCCATTTCGGGGTCATCAATGCGGCAACGGTGATCGGCATGACACCGATCGAATAGTCAAACGCATGCCGTCCGGCAAGCGCGTCAACGATCTCGCGGACAGCATGCTGGGCAAGCGTTCCGGTGACAAAGTGCAAGTGCGATGTTTCGGAGAGTTCGAGAGCCGATGGCATGTCGCGTTGGCCGAGAGAAGGAAGTGTTTGGACGCCGGGAATCGTTCAAACGGAATCACCGTCATAAAGGTTAACCGGTTGCGCGCCGCCCACGCGCGCGGCACGGCGTGAAGTGATGTTGGAAGTCCAAGATTGTCGTTGAAATCATCTCACCAACGCTTCATTTTTTTTAATCCGATCGCACCAGTCGCTCTTGACTGATGTGCGACAACGCGTACAACTTCAATGAGCGAGAGATTCGTGTACGAAGCGAAGTTGCGATTCCGATTGAAACTTCTCTTTGTCGTGGCCGGGATCTCTCGTTTTTTTATGCGCTGAACGTGACACGCGCGGAGCAACGTCTTGTGTTTGCGGTGCTTCAACCGGTTCAATGGGCTTCACAGCATCGCTGATGCTGGAATGACAGGCTGGAAGCCTATCCCACTTTTCCGAGACCAACGCGACAGTTCGCTTGATCCACCACGTGCGATGCACCTGCATCGCTGAATCTCTGTCGACGCACTTCCCCATGACGGATTCGATCACAGATGGCTGAATCGGACATTGAATTGCTATGGCAAAGTGATCTGATGATGGCAGTCAACAAGCCGGCCGGTCTATCGACTCAAGCACCGGCGGGCATCGATAGCTTGGAAAGTCGGCTGCATCGACAATTCGCACGCACCGATCGCTACCTTTCCTTTCCGCATCGCTTGGATCGCTTCGTCAGTGGTGTGATCCTGGTCGCGTTGACCAAAAAAGCCGCGCGATTGCTTTCGGCCCAGTTCGCAAGCCGCAAGACTCGTAAGCAGTACCTGGCGGTGGTCGAAGGTCAATGCAAGGTGGGCCAAACAGGCCCTCAGCAGTGGGACGATTTCATTCGCAAGGTGAACGACCAGCCGCGGGCGGAGGTCTGTGACGAAGCAGCACCCGGCGCAAAACTGGCCAGCACGGTCGTCAAAACGCTTTCGCTGGACCTGGCCGCCGATCGCACCCTGATGGAACTGAGCCCGATCACCGGACGCATGCACCAACTGCGGCTGCAAACCGCATCACGCGGCCACCCGATCGTCGGCGATGAAACCTACGGAGCGACACAGGGCGGTGCGAAACAGGGCGGTGCGACGAAACAGCACACCGACCGCATCCTGCTGCACGCGCATCGCTTAGAATTTCACGACCCGTCCAACGGCCGCCTGATCCAAGTCGAATCGGCGTGTCCATTTTAATCTGCCAACATCATTCGCTTCGCGGGTAGACGTTGGGAAAGATGCGAAATGCGACAGACACGGACGCTTTCGTCGTTTGACGGAGAGACGCTCAGCGGATCGTTGCACGACGTCCTTTCTGCCAGGAGGGTGACTTTCAAACTGCAGGACCTCCACACGGGAGGGTTGAATACATCATGACCTCGGCGAGCGGCGATTGATCGGCTAAGGTGTTGCGCTCGCGTCGTTACGACGGTCCACTTACCGTTTCGCGTCGTCACCACTGAAATTCGGTCGGAATCAATGACTCGCCTGGGCGCCGTTTCTTATTTAAACACCAAACCGCTGATCCACGGGCTCAAAGACGCCCTTGGCCCCGGTGACTCGTTGACGTTGAACTTGCCCAGCCGATTGGCCAGTCAGCTCCGCAACGGCGAATTGGACGTCGCGCTGATCCCCTCGGTCGAATACTTTCGCGGCGACGACTATCGAATCGTCTCCGACGCCGCGATCGCCTGTCGCGGGCCGGTCTGGAGCGTGCGGTTGGTCAGCCGAGTGCCCGTCAAGCAGATCAAGCGGCTCGCCCTGGACGAAGGCAGCCGCACCAGTGCCGCGATGGTCCGTGTGTTGCTCTGGCAGATGCACGGGCTGAAACCCGAAACGACGGTTCTGTCGATGGAACAGTCACCGGAATCGGTGGACGCCGACGCCGTGCTGATCATCGGAGACCGGGCGATGCATCCCGAGCGGGGGGTTTACAATGAGATTTGGGACCTCGGAGACCGCTGGTGCCGCTACACCGAAACCCCCTTCGTTTTCGCCATGTGGGTGGCCAGACCCGGGATCAACACCGATGATCTGGTCGACATCCTGCAACGTTGTCGCGATGCGGGCGTGGATGCGATGGAATCGATCGCCCAAACCCATGCGGCGGCACACGGGCTGACAAACGAAGACCTGTATCGCTATTTTGCCGAGAACCTTCACTTTCAACTGGGCGAATCCGAGCTGGCGGGACTGCGGCGGTTTCGCGACGGTTGCGAAGAACTCGGATTGCTGGACACGAAAACTACTGAATCGATTGAAGAATCATGATCACGGACATTCTGGATAAAGCGGTTGCCGGCGAGCGACTTTCGGCATCGGAAGGCCTGGCGCTGTTGGAAAGCCACGACTTGGCCGCCATCGGCGCGGCCGCCGACAAGGTCTCGCGGCGGATGCACCCCGAACCGTATCGCACCTACAACGTCGATCGGAACATCAACTACACCAACATCTGCACCGCCGTCTGTCACTTCTGTGCGTTTTATCGCGGCCCCAAAAGCGACGAAGGCTACGTGCTGCCGCGGGAAGAACTGCTCCGCAAAGTCGAAGAGACGGTGGCGGTCGGCGGCAACCAAATCCTGATGCAAGGCGGTTTGCACCCCAAGTTCAAACTCGATTGGTACGAAGAGTTACTTTCGGACATCAAATCGGCGTTCCCGTCGGTGAATATCCACGGCTTTAGCCCGCCGGAGCTGTACCATTTCACGAAGGTGAACAACCTGCCGATCGAAGAGGTCCTGTCGCGGCTAAAAGCAGCCGGCCTGGGAAGCATTCCCGGCGGAGGCGCTGAGATCCTGGTCGACCGCGTCCGCAATGAACTGACCCGCGGCAAAGTCGATTCGGACAATTGGTTGAACGTGATGCGGGTCTGGCACCAGCTGGGCGGGATTAGCACCGCCACGATGATGTTCGGCCACGTCGAAACCCTGGCCGAACGGATCGAGCACCTCGAGCGGATTCGCGACCTGCAGGACGAGACCGCTGGATTCACGGCGTTCATCTGCTGGACGTTCCAACCGGACAACACCGACATGAGCCACATCGCGGCGTCGGGCTCATTTGAATACCTCAAGACCCAAGCCGTTTCCCGCTTGTTCCTGGACAACGTCGCCAACATCCAAAGCAGTTGGGTGACGCAGGGTTTGAAGATGGGACAGCTGGCGATGCTGTTCGGCGCCAACGACATGGGCAGCTTGATGATTGAAGAAAACGTCGTCGCCGAAGCCGGAACTGTCCACTTCATGTCGTTGAATCAAATTCGCCAGGCGATCGAAGAATTGGGATTCCAACCGCGCCAACGCGACGTGTTTTACAACCTGGTCGACGAAGAACTGGAGCAGAAGGCGATCCAGGCGGACGGCCACACCGGGCCGAAAGATTTGGTCCAACTGGCGGTTTAGGCTAAACTTAGGCCATGCCATTCCGCGTCGAACTCGCTGTCTACAACGGTCCCATCGACTTGCTCCTCTACCTGGCGCGACGCCAGGAGGTGAGTTTGATGGAGGTCTCGCTTTCCAAAGTGATCGATCAATACGGCGACTACCTGGAACTGCTTCAGGAATTGGACCTGGCCGACATCGGCGACTTTCTGGAACTGGCCAGCATCCTGGTCGAACTCAAAAGCCAAGCGGTGCTGCCGCAAACGGTCGACGCCGATGAGCAGGACGAGCAGATCGAAGACCCGCAATCCGAGCTGGTCGAACGACTGCTGCAATACAAAGAAATCCGAGACGCGGCGGCGGTGCTGGATGAAATGGCGGGCCGTTGGCAACAGCGTTACCAGCGGATGAGTGATGATCTGCCGCGACGCCGCATCGACCCGGGTGATCAACCGATCGCCGATCTGGAAATCTGGGACCTGGTCAGCGCCTTCGGACGGATCATGCGCGAATCCGCCGGCCCCCCGCAAACCGAAGTCATCTACGATGACACCCCGATCCACGTCTACATGCAAAAGATCCACACGCACCTCGCGGCACAGCAACGTGTGGCATTGATGGATCTGGTCGAAGGCGGGATCCACAAGTCGGCGTTGATCGGCTGGTTCCTCGCGACGTTGGAACTGACACGACACCACGGTGCGGCGGTCGAAGAAGACGAAGCCGGCGACATCGTGATCGTGAAGACCGGGGAGTACAGCGAAGACCTGGCCGTCAACGAAGTCGACAACTACGGCAACGACGGCATCATCGCCACCAACCTGCCCAGCCAGCCGCGGTAGGGCATGCTGAATGTCATGTTGCGCCTTCGTCTAACGTTCGGACTTGTTCCCAGGCTCCGCCTGGGAACACACTGTCTTGGAGGCTCCGCCTCTCCGGTCCGCCGGCGGGGCCGGAGTTGAATCGCGTTCCCAGGCGGAACCTGGGAACGAGTCAACACGTTGCAGGTTGCAGTGGGGCACGCTGCCAGCTTGCCGCTTCGCAAGCTTTGGCGTGAGGTGGGGGGCAAGCTGAAGCTTGCCGGGACGCAAGCTGGAAGCTTACGCCACTTTTAGCAAGCTGTGGAGGCTTGGACCACAGCGTTACTTGCGGGCCGTGGGGATGAACGGGTCCAGGTTGGCGAGTCCTTGGCCGTCGCACTCGGCTGCGAAACGGTAGCCGAGCGTGGCGATCTGATCCGCCGCGGCGGTCAATTCGGCTTCGTTGTTGAGCTTCAGCTTGATGCCCGCGACGACCTTCAAGATTTGATCCAGGATCGGTTCTTCGACTTTGGCCGCAACGCTTTGCAGTCGCTTTGAGGCGCGGCTGGCGCGCTGTGCGACGGTCATGGCGAAGGTCGCTTTTTGGGTCGCAACGGCCGTCGCCCGCAGCGACGACTCGAGTTCGGCGATCATGCCGGCGACAAACATCACCCGCAACTGCTCGGGCGTCCTCGTCGCGTTCTGCTTGCCGTCGCTGTGAACAAAGTTGTGGCGGATCGTCCCTTGGCTCCAGGAGACAAATTCAAAGTCCAGTGACCCGGCGGGGTGACCGCCGACATTGACCAACTCCTCATCCGCCGTGGTGTGGCACCGCAGACAGCTTTGCGCGACCAGGTACGCATTGGCGGGATTGCGCATCCCCGCCCGAATACTTTGCGCGATCCGTTCGGCGCGGTGCTCGGCAGATTCTGTCAAACGCGTGACCGTTTCGCCGCCATAGTGGTGATGCAGATCCAGCCAGTCTTTGGCGGCGCCGTGACACGATTCGCATGAGACGCCGGCAACGACGTGATGCGTCGCGTCGGAACCGGACTGGCCAGCGGCGTCAGATTGCTGGGTGTAGTGGCAGGCGACACAGCGCCCGGAGTGCTTGATCGAACGGAGGCCCAGCTTGGATGCGATTTGCTTGGCTTCGGGTTTGCGATGCAATTGGTCAAAGGTCAGCGCGTGCGGCGTCGTCTGCCAAACCTTGACTTCTGACGCGTGGCATTTGACGCAGGCGTCGTTCCCGACCACACGATCGGGATCGGCGGGCGTGGCGATCCCCAGAGGATGGGCGGTCGTCGAACCATCGTTTTGCTGGGCCGAGACCCAACTGGTTTGTGCGTTTGCTGAAATCGTTGTGATGACAGCCAGAGAAAACAAGACCGTGCGCAAGGAGCGGTGGCGAATCGTCATGTGGTGTTGCGAAGTGTCGGGTGGCGATCGGATCGTCAGAACTGGCAGATTCGGCAAAGCCGTCGACCGCATCGATCGGAGGCTGGCCGGAACCCAAGCTTACGTCACGCAATGTCACCCTGCCCCCAATCCGCTCGCCCCTCTTTCGCGCCATCCACATTTTGCCATCAGAGGTTATGCTATGAATTCCATTCTTGCGTCTCCTCAGTCAGCGATTACCACGATGCCCCGAAGCCGCCTCGGCCCGCTCGCGATCGAATCGAAACTTGGCGACCATCCGTCGACCAGTGCGGTGTGGCGTGCGATCCATGTGCAGCTGAAGAAATCGATCGCTGTCAAGATTTTTTCGGCACCCTTTGGCGGCACGCCGGAAGCGAGGCGTGCGCTGGCCGACGAGTGGGAGCAATTGAAGACGCTTTCGCATCCCGGCATCGCAAAATGTTTTGGCGGCGGGTTTGAGGAAACCGACGCTTATCTGGCGTATGAGTTGGTCGACGGCGAAACGCTCTCCAGCCAGATCGAGCGGACGGGACGACTGTCGTGGGAAAACGTCTTGGAAATCGCCCAGGGCATCGCCGATGCGTTGGAATACCTGCACGGCCAGGGCGTGGTCCACGGCGCGATTTGTCCTGACAAGGTCATCGTTGCCGGCTTCGCACCGGTGTTGCTGGATCTCCGCACGGATCGGTTCGGATCACCGTTTCGCACGCCTCGTCCGCCTTCGATCGATCAAGTGGCCCGACAGCCACCCGAAGTCGTCGCGACCGTCGTCAGCAACTCGGTGCCGCCGCTACAACCCTCCGCCGACCTGTACGCCTTGGGCGTGTTGCTGTACCAGGCGATCACGGGACGCCTGCCGATCAGCGGCGAGACGATGCAAGAGGTCCGCGAGAACGTGCAGCACGAGCAACCGCCGACACCGGCATCGATCGTGTTGCAGTGTCCGATTTGGTTCGACAAGCTGATCATGCGATTGCTGGAAAAAGATCCGGCCAACCGACCGCCCAGCGCGACCGCCGTCAAAATGGCGTTGGTGGAAGTCCGCAAACGATCTCTCTCACGCACCAGTGTTGCCGAACACACCAGCAGCGGATTTAGCCCGTTGCAGGTCACCAACCAAAGAGACAAAGACGAAGCCCGCACGTTGCTGGGACGTGGCGTCATCGATCTGAATGCCATCGAGGAAGAAGACGAAGTCCCCGACAACACGGTTTGGCACGACCAGCCCTGGTTCTTGCTGGGCGGCCTGGTTTTGTTGTTGATGCTGTTGGCCTACGTCGCCTGGCCCGCCAGTGAACAGTCCCTCCGCGATCGCGCCGAACGTCTGATCGCGATGGACACGCGCAAGGCGTTGGCCGAAGCGGAAGACGAACCGCTCCGCGAACTGCTGGTGCGTTTTCCCGACGGCCCGAACGCCGAGTGGGCCCAACAACAAGTCGACGTGATCAACGTCAAACAGTTCTTGCACCAGTTGTCGGTCAAAATCAAAAACAACCTGCCGATCAAAAACCAAGGCGAACTGTTGCACAAGCAGGCGCAAGAGTTTTCCGCCAACGGCGATTTCGCCAAAGCGATCGACAAGTACCGGAGCATGGTGACGGTTTTGGGAGACGATCCGGAATACGAAACCGCCGTCAATGCGGCGCGGTTTCAAATCGCGATCCTGGAAGAAAAATCTGCCGTCGAAAGCGATGCGGCAAAGATCGTTCAGGCACGACTGGACGAAGCCGATCAATTGCTCAGTGAAAACCAAGTCGTCGAGGCGCGCAAGATCTGGTACAGCCTGGTTGAACTGTACGGCGACAACTCCGACCTGAAGCCGTTGATCGACATCGCACAACAGCGACTCATGGAAAACAAATGAGTTCTTCCGCGAAGCTGCCTCCGGCATCAAATCGCGGTGCCAGCTTGCCAAGAGATGCGAAGAGGTCTACTAAGGACCGTCGGAAGAATAAGTGGGATAGGCTTCCAGCCTGTCATGGCGAAAACGACAGGCTGGAAGCCTATCCCACAATCAATCCCCGCCACTTATTCTTCCGACGGTCCTAACCGTGTGGAGTGGTCAAAAAATGGTGGTGACTGATGGTCGCTTTGCTGGGGAAAAGGGAACCAAGGCAATCGTATTGCGCCCGTCCCCATTGATTTTTCGCGATCCTTAAGAATCAATCGCTTTGTGGATCCGCTGGACGTATGATTGGCGAACATCACCCATTCCATCAATGGTCAGTGCGGCCCGCGGTATCGCAGTTCGATCAGCAAGCTTTGTCACCGCTGCTTTCTTGCCCCAAAAGTACTCGCAGCACTGGCTCCCGGACTCCATGATCACAAGGTGGAATCGCTCCTTGATGCCTAGCTTTCTGGCAACGCGATGCAGCTCTTTTTCGACCGGGGCTACATCGTAACAGTCTCCGGTATTGCCGACCTTGAATTTGCAGGGCTCACCATTGCAGACCATCGAGATATTCCAGCCGCTGTACTCGTCGTCCTCGTTCACGGGAGCGATATCGATCGAGTCGGCGTACAACTGACCGTTCGTCGCGCTGCAAAATGTCTTGATCAGAAAATCGTAGGCGGGAGGGATCTGTCCGGACTCGCCATCGAACGCGCACAAACGATTGCAGATGTGCATCATTGTGAAGACGGAGGATGGGCCTGGGGTCAGCCGATGTTTCCCCTGGGCCCTCTCAATCAGCTCGTCGGGATCCATTTCCGCGAAGCCCAACTTGCAAATCAGGGACGACGCGTCTTGCACCGTGAACTCTTCCGCCAGCCACACCAAGACTTGCAGGCCTTCCAGCGACACGGAACTCAGATGTTTAACGAGCAATTCCCTGCCACGCGGCCCACATTCATTCCACAAAAGCAGGACGCTCTCTCGTCCAAGTCGCTTGTGGTAAGGTTGATCGTTCGAAAGAAACTCTGCGGCGATCGCGTTGATGGTCTCCGGTTCGTCTTCGGATAGAGTGCCGATTAATTTCTTCGCGAAGACGTTGAAGCAATTCTTCGATGCGAATAAGAGGTTCAAATCACGTTTTGGATCGAGACGTACAATTGCTTCAGCCGCACGGGATGCGGCGCGATCTTCTGCGATCGACGGCTGCGCAGTCGCGACAATGGATCGGAGGATTTCGAGGTGATCCTCGTCCGCGAACTGGGGGTAATTTGTGGCACGCGACGAATTCAGAAACTCACGAAATTCCGATTCTGAGAAGGTTGTAAAAATCTGATTCAAGACTGGCCGTATGACTTCGGAATTCGAGTTGGCATCCTCACCGTCATCATGCAGTTCTGAAATCTCACGAAACCAGGATTGAAGCTCTCGATGATCGAGCGACGTCAATAGCTCGTTGAGGATTCCCAGTCGCTGATTCTTGTCCGACAACACCTTGATGACTTCCAGAGAAATCTCATTTGCCTGGTCAGGATCAATTCCATCGCGCGCCTTCAGAAGGCTTGGCACCAACTGCTGAAGCTTCTTTGCAGATGCAATACTCGCAAGCAATTTCAACAAGTGTGGTCGCTGCCGAACCAGCGATTGAAGCGATTCGACCCATGGCTCCGGCAAATCAGGCACGTCCCGAAGCTCGAAGCCTTCCAAGAGGACCAAGCATGCATACCGTTGATGGTGTGGTCCATCGCGAAGCAATTGATTGATTCGCTCAACCGCGGATTCATTTCCGAGTCGCGCGTGATAGTACACCAGGGCCGTTTGCACGAGTTCTCGCGTCGTCGTGTTCTGCCATAACTCAGACTCAAACGGTCGTCGATCTGGAAGAATATCTCGCTCAAGAAACGCCGTCACCATGTCATCGTGTGCCTTGAGCCCCTGCTCGAGTTCTGGCTTCGTCTCGTCGTAGCTGAACTCCGAAACACTTTCGATCAATTGCCCGACACCGGTTTTGATCGCGATTCTAAGTCGGAGGCCTGCAAAGTAGTCCGCCGGATCGAAATTCTCAGCAGACTCTGCAACCTCGGATTCAATCTCAGCTTGATCGTACTGATAGAGTTTCATGCGATTATGGCGTTTGACTCGAATGACGGACTTGGCCCAGGAATTCTTAGGGTTCAGGGCACCGCACTCAACGCTAAGTGCAGAGAGTTCTGCAAGTCTATTTGATTTGTCGCTTGCGGTGAACCAAGCTTCGGTCCATCGGGCGATCAAACCGGGAGCATCCGTGCTGCAAGTGCCTTGTCATGCTTTGAAAATAGATGACTTCTTCCGCGAAGCTGCGCCCTGCATTAACAAGATATCAACACTCTTCTGATACGCTCTGCCCCTGTCTAAGGAATCGGTTGTTCATCGACTCCGCAAGGAGCAGAGGCGTTATCGGCATGAGTGGGACCTCACCGCTTTCAGTACGGACATTGCTTGTCAGTGATGTCCACTTGGGATGCAAACACGCACGCACGGAAGAATGCCTGGCGTTTCTCCAGCGTTATCGCCCGGAAAAATTGTTCCTGGTCGGCGACTTCTTTGACGCTTGGAAAATCAATTCGGGTTGGCACTGGACCGAACCCTGCGACGCCATCATCCGCCATTTGGTGGATTTGGTTCAGCAAGGGACGCAGCTGCACTACACCCCCGGCAACCACGATTCATTCCTGCGTGAAGCGTCCTTTCGCAGCGTCATGCCGGCCGGATTTCCCGATGTCCGCATCGCCGACGAATTCATCTTGGAAACGCTCCACGGATGGCGATTTCTGGTCACACACGGCGACCTGTTTGATTTTTTCGAAACCCGGGCGCAGTGGATTTCCAAAGGAAGTTCCAGCTTTTACGACGCCTGCCTCAGCTTCAACCGCTGGGTCAAGAATCGATTTCTGCACCACGACCGCAACCCGTACGGTGCGTGCGCGGTGATCAAGGGCCGCGTCAAACGCGGGGTGAAATTCATCAGCCGTTACGAAAACAAGATCATGCACCACGCTCATCAACAAGACTGCGACGGCGTGATCTGTGGACACATCCATACGCCGGTGATGAAACGGTCCGATTCGGTGCTGTACTGCAATACCGGTGACTGGGTCGAGAACTGCACCGGCCTGGTCGAACGCCACAACGGCAACCTGGAACTCGTCAGCCGCTACGGCGATTCCCAAGTGATGCAACTCGGGCAACGACAGTCGGCCCCGGTCGCCAGAGCGGTGTTTCAACCGGAGCCGCTCACCAACGAATCTGTTTTTGACGACACGGCAGCGAACCCCGATCGCGAATGTGTCGTTTCCTCCATCGACTGAATCGTCGCCCAACACACACCCTTGCCAACGGAAACCACCGGAATGATCACGGAATGGATTGGAAAACGCTGCTTCAACGCAGTGCATCAGCGAAACCTCGTTTACAACACCTGCTGGGAAGATCCGCGGCTTGATCGTCGCGCGCTCGACCTCGGCGCCGAGGACACGGTACTGGTCATCACGTCGGCGGGCTGCAACGCGCTCGATTACGCGTTACAGGCCCCCAGGGCGGTGCACGCGGTCGACATGAACGCGATGCAAAACGCGCTGTTGGAACTGAAAATGGCCGCCATCCGGACGTTGGAGTACGAAGATTTCTTTGAGATTTTCGGCAAGGGCCTGCACCCGAACTGGCACTCGATCTACCACGATCGTGTGCGTCCGGCGCTGCGTGGTTCCGATCGCGCGATTTGGGATCGACGACTCGACTTCTTTGACGGGTCGGCACGACGCAAGAGTTTTTATTTTCGGGGAACGTCGGGCTTCTTTGCCTGGATGATCAACGGTTATCTCAACCGGCCGCAGGGGCTGCGCGAATCCGTTCAAGAAATCCTTTCGGCCGAAACGGTCCAGGAGCAAGCCGAGATCTACGACGCACGCGGCGTCTCGGAGCAGTTGTTCTCCAAACCGATGCGATGGGTGCTGCGTCGCGACACGACGTTGGCGATGCTGGGTGTCCCGCGAAGTCAGCGGATGCAGATCGACCGCGGCTATCCCGGCGGCATCGGGCGTTTTATCCAAGATCGAATCGAGACGGTGTTCAAGAAGATCCCGCTGAAGGACAACTACTTTTGGCGTGTCTATCTGACCGGCAGCTACACGCCGTCTTGTTGCCCGGAGTATCTGACGCCTGAGGGGTTCGCTCAACTCCGCAGCGGATTGGTGGACCGCGTGACGACCCACAACAACACGGTGGAATCGTTTCTGCGCGTCCATGACGCCCCCGTCTCGCGATTCGTCTTGCTGGACCACATGGATTGGTTGTACGAACGACACCCCGATTTGCTGGCCGCGGAATGGCAAAGCATCATCGACCGATCGGCCCAACACACGCGGATCCTGTGGCGCAGTGCGGCACTGGATGTTGACTTCGTCGATCCCGTGACGGTCCAAGCTAACGGCGCGCACGTCCAACTGGGAGAACTGCTTCGCTACCAAAAAGAATTGGCGGCTCAGTTGCATGTCACCGATCGTGTCCACACCTACGGCAGCTTCTACATCGCCGATCTGAACGGTGTCGCAGCATGAGCAGCACGGGCATCACCAAGGGCACCGGCAACCAACAGACCGTGGCCCAGAAATCGGCCTGGGCCAGCGACCTGCGCGTGATCTGGCACCTGCTGGCTCATCCGGTGCGGGGAAAGACGCACGCCGAGCGGTTGGAGAGTTTTTACAGCGGCCAGGCGTCCGACTACGACTCGTTTCGTTCACGTCTGCTACACGGTCGTGACGAATTGATCGACGGCCTGGATTTTCCGATCGGTGGGGTTTGGGCCGACCTGGGGGCCGGAACCGGCGAGAACATCCTGCGGGCCGGTGATCGCTGCGCGGGTTTAAGGCACATTCATGTGGTCGATCTTTCGCCGTCGTTGCTGGACGTCGCACGCGACCGATTGAGCGACGCGGGAATCACCAATGCCCAGGTTGCACTGGCCGATGTGACGCGTTGGGATCAAGCCGATGAAAGCGCCGACATCGTGACGTTTTCCTATTCCCTGACCATGGTCCCCGACTGGTTCGAAGCGATCGAACAGGCGTATCGGATCTTGAAACCGGGCGGCGTGATCGGTGTCGTGGATTTTTATGTGTCGCGAAAGTACGCCGCCCACGGGCATCGACAACATCACTGGCTTCGCCGATCGTTCTGGACCCATTGGTTCGGTGCGGATAATGTATTTCTAAGCCCCGATCACACCGCGATGCTGCACCGCAAGTTTGAGGTCACGCGTTTCAGCGAGCGACTGGGAAAAGTTCCCTATCTGCCGTTGATCCGAGCGCCTTACTATTTGTTTGTCGGGACGAAGCGAGGCACCGATGTCCGTTGAGACCCTTGTCCCGGCGGCAACAAGACCGCATGGCATCTGTCACGATCAGGCCACAGCGTCTCGTCTGCAACCCTCCCGCGGCGGGCCTTCGGATCGATCGACGGTCGCGGCGGATTGGACGCGACTGTGTCGTGGGTTTCTCCGCTGCCATCGGCGTCCGATCAATGTGGCGTTGCACCTGTTCACCACGCCCCTGGGCCTGTTCGGTGTCTACGCGCTTGTCGCAGGGCTCAGCCCGATCGCGGTGGCCCCGATCGCGGTGGCCCTGGTTGCGACGATCCAAATCGCGGTCGTTGTCGCGTTGGTGCCTGCGGGGATCGCGGGCATCCACGCCGTCGCCGTTTCGATGATCGCCGCGTCGGCCGTTCTGATCACGCCGCCTCTCGGATGGGCGGTGGCCGCGGTCGTCGCCGGCTACATCGGACAAGACCTCGCACACTGGTTTGCCAGAGAGCCGACGTTTCAAAGCACGTACCGGGATTCGAACCGCTGGTGGAAACGTTTCGTCGAGCACACGCTCTTGCTCTTGCCAGTTTTGATTGCGGTTGCCGGTCGCTGGCGCCAATCGCCGCTGCGGTTGCTGGTCGCCCGCAAGGCCGTGCTCAAAACAAAACTCACCGGCCGGCAACATGAATCCGACTTCGCCACGATCCTGCAGTGGGTCCGCGAGAAACAGCCGAACGTTTCCCAAAGCACGCACTGGTGGCACACCGATCTGTCGGAAGGTGCGGCCGAGTCGTTTCGGCGACTGGGAGACTCGCAAACGCTGATGAAAAGGATTCGCTCGTTTCACGGCAGCGGATATGACGTCCAGCCCGTCGGTGGCATGAACGAGTTGTACGTCACCGGCCCACCGAAGACGACGTCTTCGGACAGCGTTTTTTACATGGGACATGTCGACGGTCCCTGGGCGATCTTTCCGGGAGCACGCTTGTACCGATGCATGTTGTCGCTGAACCAGAACCTGGAAGTGACAACCCACTTTCCGATGTCGCATCCAGACTACGGTGAACCGGAAAGCCATCGTCTGCAACACGGCGACGCGGTCGCGTTCGACTTCAATCGCGAATTGCACTACATCACGCGTCAGGTGGATGCGCGCCAAACCGTGCCCCGGGTCAACCTGAAATTACACTTCGTCGCCTACCCTCGCGGCATGCGCTGGTACGGAAACCTGTTGGGGCGATTGACCACCTGGTACGACATCCGTGCCCGCAATCTGTTCGTCCAGACGATCAATCCCAATGGAACGTTGCTGGCGATCAAAGCCCGCTGGGTGCTCGGCTGGACACGTCTGTTCGAACTGGCGGTGCGGTTTTGCGGCTGGACCAATCTGGCCTATGTCGCGACGGCGATGTTATTGAGTGTCGCATTTGGAAACGCCACGATCTTGATTGCGGCAACAAGTTTTGTGCACTACGCGATCTACGTCGGCACGTTGCAAGAACGGACACCGGTTTCCTTCGGCACGTTTCGCCGCGACGCGATGTTTTTCAAAACGCTGGCGATGGCGCAGCTTTTGGGGCTGTACGCTTGGCACTTTGACCATCACTACGGATCGCTGGCGTTGGTGGTGGCAGGATTCGCACTGGCCGGTTACGCCGCTCGCGTGCTGGGGATGCGGCGGACCTTGTTTTCGGCGGAACTCGGATTCGACGCACCACAGCGGGTGGACCGATTTCCGTACGGCACCATCGGCCACCCGATGATCCTTGGTGCGATGATCGGGATCGGCGGCATGGCGTTGGCAGAAGGCTTTCGCATCGACTACGGCTGGCTGATCGCCGCTCACATCGCCTGCTACGCCTTGGTGCTGGTGCACGAATTAAAGATGAGGAACCGGAGGGCTTGCGCCCTGCCGCTCTAACCGCGCAGCGAAGCATCTTTTAGCGGCAGATCACGAGCGGGCTGTCGTTCTCGTGAGCCGCGACGCGTAAGCGGCCGGGCACTGCGACTGGAAAGCGGCCATGGCACTGCGACGCCCGCCCGAGGCCTTACGGCCAGCGGCTCACCATGGACTCAGCTGATCCCGACTAAACCGACATCCCGCGGTGCCGCGGTTCCATCACGGCAGCCCTGAATGGCTCGCTTCCGCACCTGCGTTTTCTTGACTGGAACGTTCGTCTTGAGCTGCAAGCTGGCTCCGACACATTCAAGTCATTCAGATGAATGCGGATGACCATTAGGAAGGGAGTCGAGCGTCTTAGGATGTTTGAAGTGCACCAATGAGATCAAGACGCGGCATGCACCGCGACGCCGATGAACTGCGTGCAAGTGATTTGCGTGCGGCGGTGCGGGAATTCGCTGCGACCCCGTCCGGGGTCGAGGGGAGGATTGGGTGCGTGGCCCGGAGGTGGCGCTGCGCTGACCTCCGGCTACTGGCTGTGATCCTTTCGGGATATCGATTGTATAACGGCATCTCTTGGCAACCAATTAGACTCTCTCCCTCTGGGAGAGATGGCGTTTGTGCAGCAAGCAAACGCCAGAGAGGGCCGGCGGCTCGCAAAAGTCTCGACGACTTCCGCTACCTTTGAACCCGACACTTATTGTTCCGGCGGTGCTAACTCAGGCAACTATTGATGAAGGAAATTGCGTCCATCCGATTCTGACATGAACGTCTGTCCCAATCATCGCCAACGTGATGTTTCGACAGTTGGTTCGCGTTATTGGCATCCTTTCGGTCCCGCTGAATCATAAGACAAAAGTGATGAATCAGTTTCGGTTCTTGACATGCCGTCGGATTCACTCGCTATATTGCATCGACTTCTAATCTGATGTGTAACCTGTGCGCGAACATTATGGATGCTGGAACGTGCGTTTCGAGCGGAAGTGATGGACGTGGACTCGCGCCCGTTCAGGGGCATTCTTTAGCGAAGGGACAACTTATGTTTCGTATCGGAATCGTTCGTCAGACACTTTCATCACGTCGCCGCAATCATGCGAGTTCAAATCGTACGCGTCGATTGAGCCTGGAGTCGATGGAACGCCGCTATCTATTGGCGGTAACCGTTGATACTTTCAACGACGTTGTGAATCCAGTAGACGGATTAACGAGTTTGCGCGAAGCAATCGAGATCGCAGCCTCAAATCCTGGAGACGACACGATTAAGATACCGGACGGCAATTATGATTTGTCGCTTGGCCCACTGACGATTGCTGACTCGAGTGGAAGAGTCGAACTGAAGGGAATCGGAGGAACGGCAGTTATCAATGCGGGTGGAAATTGTCGCGTCTTTCAGATCGACGCCCCTAGCATTGTTGAGATGAAGCAACTGGAGATCACGGGCGGCAGTTCAAACCTCGGCGGCGGCATCTTCAACCTTGGGACCCTTAGCATCGAGGAGAGCGAGTTAACATCCAACAGTGCGTCCAGCCAGGGTGGTGGGGTTTTCAATCTCGCCCAATTCACCATTACCGATAGCACGTTGCAGTCAAACCAGGCGGGCGTTGATGGAGGTGCAATTTATAACGAAGGCACCTTCGTTTCTGAAGACAACCACTGGATCGACAACCGTTCCAACAGTGCCGGCGGAGGCATTTTTTCCGGTAGTGGTACCGTGGTGTCGGAAGATGACCGGTTCGAAAACAACACCACGCAATTTGCCGGTGGTGCAATTTTCGTTTTTAGTAGCGAGTTGCGGGTCAGTGACAATCAGTTCGTCGGCAATGCAGCTCAAGCGGGCAATGGCGGCGCCGTGCTGCTCACATCGGCACTTCCCAGTTCAATCGATGACAGTAAGTTCGAAGACAATTTCGCTGACGATCGGGGCGGTGCAATTCAGAGCGAAAACACTGACTTGTTGGTCACCGACAGCAAGTTCACCAGCAATACGAGCAATAGGGGCCGAGGCGGCGCGATCCATCAGCAAGCTGGGAGCGGTCTGAGAGTCGAAGACAGCAAATTCGAGGACAATCGTTCCGTTCTCACCGGAGGCGGAGCCATTGGTTCAGCGCAGGCGGAATTCCTAAGCGTGCTGGACAGCCTGTTCCGCGACAACGCCTCGCGTCTTTCCGGCGGTGCAATCTACAGCAATGAGACTGGGACGATCGACATTGATGACGGTAGCTTCGTAGGCAATTCCGTCGCGAGGGGTGGCGGTGCAGCAGTTTACTCCGAAGAAACTTCAGCGTTCACCGTTGTGGACACGTCATTCAAGGAAAACAGTTCCGGTCTAAGCGGTGGTGCCATCCGGGCTCGTGAAACCAATCTATTGATTCGAGACAGCCATTTGAAAGACAATTGGTCCGGCGGGTCTGGCGGTGCGATTTTTGTTGAGAGATCATCCACCACTGTGATTCAAGACAGCTCTTTACAGGGGAATACCGCAAGCGGTGATGGCGGCGCGATCATGATGCGAATCAACAGTACGCTGGATGTGATCGAGAGCACGATTAAAGACAATCAATCCGATCGCGACGGTGGTGCAATTGCCGCGCTGGACAATACCACGATCGTGCGGATCGTCGCAAGCGACTTGAAAAGCAATGCCGCGGACCGCGATGGTGGCGCAATCTATAGCCGTGGAACGCTCACAACTGAAGACACCAAACTGTCGAAAAATGTCGCGGCGATGCGTGGTGGCGGCATCTTCAATCGGGGCGGCGTCGTCGACGTCATTGCCAGCAAGTTCAAAGACAACCTCGCGTTGGATGCGAATCTGGGCACCGCGATCTACAGCACGCTCGGTGGTGTCTTGAATATCGATGCGGCCACGGACTTCAACCAAGATCCGATCGTGATCTTCCAGGAAGTGTGATCGCTACGAGAAAAAGCCCTCGTTATCTCACCACAGCGAAGAACCTGTCGGCCCGCCGGCCCACGTAAATCATGGTGTTCCCGGTCGCTTACGCCCGAGGCGAAAGCAGGCCGCTTGCAAAATACCTTGAGTTGCTCGAGGGGACTGGCCGACAAGTCCACAAGCAGAGGACGGGTCGGATCCCAGCGAATCTCGCTCCGATCGACAGGTTCGCAAGCGCGTCGGAGCGAGTTGGATCACTCACCGGATCGCTCAGTTGCCCATTGCGGCGGACAGTTGTTCGGCCACCATGTCTTGTGTGATCTCCACGCTGACCGACACCTTCGTGCCGCTGCGATCGATGGTCACCGATTGCAGGAAACCGCCGATCAGCTGCTGGCCGAGCGGGTTGGCTTTCATCCGTTGGACGTCAACGTTGGCGGACAATTTGACATCCGCGGGGACCAGGATCGAGGGTTGACCGGCAACGGCAAGACTACCGAGAAGGGCGGCGAACGTAAAAATGGCTGAGTGCAAGATGCGCATGGTGAGAGCTCTCATAACGGTGATTCGGTGATCTCGATGGCCTCCGCCCGCGGGGGGAGCGGGGGAGGGGTTTCGCAAGCTTTGCTCGCCGGCAAACGGGGGATCGGAATCTCCGTCCGATTTTCAAAAAAATCACGCGTTTGGACCGGGAAAAGCGGGGTGTTGACGCGACCGTTGTCCGTCGACCCTTTCGAAATCCCCACAAACGCGGTACCTTTTGCGGCTGGCCGAAACGAAATTTTCTTCCTCTCTCGACGAAATAGACCACGCAAAATGAGTGTTGCATCGACTGATCTTGAGACCCTCGCGGTCGACACCATTCGCTCCCTCAGCATGGATGCGGTCCAGACTGCCAACAGCGGTCACCCCGGGACACCGATGGCGCTGGCCCCGATCGCCTATCAGTTGTTCAATCACACGATGCAATATGATCCGGCGAATCCGAATTGGCCCAACCGTGACCGGTTTGTCCTTTCCTGCGGTCACGCGTCGATGCTGCTCTACAGCACGCTGCACCTGGCCGGCGTCAAAGCGACCGACAAAGACGGCAAGGTCCTGGACGAACTGTCGATCAAGCTGGACGACATCAAGAACTTTCGTCAGATCGGAAGCGTTTGTGCCGGGCACCCGGAATACGCCGAAGCGGCGGGAATCGAAACCACGACCGGACCGCTCGGAGCGGGCGTCAGCAACAGCGTCGGCATGGCGATGAGCCAAAAGTGGCTGGCCGAAAACTACAACACCGACCAACACAAGCTGTTCGATTACAACGTCTTTGCCCTCTGCAGCGACGGCGATTTGATGGAAGGCGTCGCCTGCGAAGCCGCTTCGGTCGCCGGGCACCTGAAACTGGACAACCTGTGCTGGCTGTACGATGACAACAGCATCACGATCGAAGGCGACACCAGTTTGTCGTTTTCCGAAGACGTCGGCAAACGATTCGAAGGCCTCGGCTGGAACGTCATCCACGTTTCCGACGTCAACGAATTGTCCAACCTGTCCAAGGCGATCGAAAACTTTCGCAGCTGCACCGACAAGCCGACCATCATCATCTGCAAGACGATCATCGGTTGGGGTGCCCCGAACAAGCAAAACACACACGGCGCACACGGGGCGCCGCTGGGCTGGGACGAAGTCGAACTGGCCAAGAAAGCCTACGGTTTTCCGCCCGAAGAAAAATTCCACATCCCCGACGGCGTGGTCGAGCACTTCGCCAACAACCTCGGCCAGCGCGGTGCCGCCGATTACCAGAAATGGAATGAAACCTGGGCGGCGTATCAGTCGGCCAACCCCGAAAAGGCGGCCGAGTTGCAAGCGATCTTCGATCGCAAGCTGCCCGAGGGCTGGGACAAAGACATCCCGGAATTCGAAGCCAGCGAAAAAGGCGACGCGACCCGCAACAGCAGCGGCAAGGTGCTCAACGCGATCGCCAAGAACGTGCCCTTCATGATCGGCGGTTCGGCCGACTTGGCACCCAGCAACAAGAGTGATTTGAAGTTCGACGGTGCCGGAGACTTCTTGCCGAGTCAGTATGCCGGTCGCAACCTGCACTTCGGCATTCGCGAACACGCCATGGCCGGCATTGTCAACGGCATCTGCCTGACGGGGCTGCGCGGCTATGCGGCGACGTTCTTCGTGTTTACCGACTACATGCGTGGTGCGATGCGTCTGTCATCGATCATGCACCAGCCGATCCTGTACATCCTGACGCACGATTCGATCGGCGTCGGCGAAGACGGTCCGACCCACCAACCGGTCGAACACCTCTCGGCGTGCCGTGCGATTCCGGGACTGAATGTGTTCCGCCCCGGTGACGCCAACGAAGTCGCCGAGTGCTATCGAGCCGCGATGGAGATCACCGATCATCCCGCCGCGATGGTGCTGTCACGCCAAAACATGGCCACGCTGTGCCGAACCAAGTACGCCGCCGCGTCGGGATGTGCCAAGGGCGGTTACGTGCTGTCGGACTGTGAAGGCACACCGGATGTGATCTTGATGGGCAGCGGCAGCGAACTCGGATTGTGCGTCACGGCGGCCGAAAAACTGACCGCAGCCGGCAAGAAGGTCCGCGTCGTCAGCATGCCTTGCATGGACATCTTTGCCGAGCAAAGCCAAGCCTACCAAGATCAAGTGTTGCCGCCGGCAGTCACCAACCGCGTGGCCGTTGAAGCGGGACTGAGAATGTCGTGGGACCGTTGGATCGGGCTGCAAGGCAAATTTGTCGGCATGTCCGGCTACGGCGCCAGCGGACCTTATTCAGAAGTCTACGAGCACTTCGGCATCAACGAAGACGCCGTGATCGCAGCCGCCGGAGGTTGATGCGTTCTCCACGGGTTGTCGTCACTCTCCCCCTGGGCATCGGTATCGACACCAGTCACAAGAGTCGACGTCACCCTCCCCCTGGGAGGGTCGCGGAGGAGTTTACGACGACGCGGGGAGGGTCTATGTTGCTCGAAATCACTCCGTCACAACCAATCGACCTCCCCTCGCTTCGCTCGACCCTCCTGCCAGGAGGGTGACTTCCGAAGCAGGTCGGATGTTGACGCGAACGGGCTGATCGAGTGACCATTCGGCTTTTAATCAACAGGTTGCCGAGCGGATGAAGATCCCCAATCAGCAGAACCGACCCTTCACCGGTGCCAACATGACGCCGATGATCGACGTCGTATTCCTGCTGATCATCTTCTTTCTGGTGTCCAGCCATCTGGCGCGTCAGGAATCGCGATTGCCCGTCGAGTTGCCCGTTGCCTCGACGCACAATCCGCTCAGCATCGATCCGGTCTCGGTGACCATCACCGTCAACCGTGACCGTCAAATCCTTGTCGGCGGCAAGATCCTGGACGAAGCCGGGCTCGACGCGATCCTGAATGACGTCGTACGTCGTGACGGCGAATCGGCTTCGCTGCGAATCCGCACCGACGGCGCCGTCCCGTACGGAAACATCGAGCCGATCTTGAAAGCATCGTCCGAGCTAGGGTTGCTGGACATCAAATTGGCCGTCAAGGAACAGGGTTAGCGCCATGCGATTACCCAGCCATGGTCGAACGGGTGCGTTGGAAGTCAAAATGACGCCGATGATCGACGTCGTTTTTTTGCTGTTGATCTTCTTCGTCTGGACCAGCAGTTTCGAGACCCCGGAGTACGACTTGCCGAGCGCCCTGGCCGAAGTCCCCGCCGGCGGCAGCGAAGCCAACACCGACCAGCCGCCTCCGGTGGAAGCGTTCGACGAGATCGTGGTCAAATTGTTGGTGCGAAACGGATTGCCCGTGATCGAATTCGGCGGCCAGCGGATCGAATCGGTCGAGGCGTTGCAATCACGGTTGGCCGAAGTGATCGCATTGGGCGTGCAGCCACCGGTGATCATCGACCCCGAGGCCGAAGTGACGATGGATCGCACGGTCGCCGCCTACGACGCGGCCCGCGCCGCCGGCGCCGACCGCGTCCTGTACGCCACGGAATGACCGTGGCGTAAGCTTCCAGCTTGCGACTCCGAGAATCGCCTGAAGGAACCGTCCAGCTTAGGAGCGATGCGAAACGTGACGAATCTGAATGATCTGACCGAATGGGTGAGAGGTGGTCGGCGGAGGGGTGTACGACGTCCTTTCCAGGTCGTCGTCGGGAGTCCAGCGGACGACGGCCCGGAAGGGCCGTCGTACATCCGCAAAGTGATCGTCCTAAGCTGGACGGCCCCTGAAGGCTAGACACCAACATGCGCTAATGTGCAGGCTTTAGCCGCCCTGGGCCGCTGCGAAGCGGCGGCGACATCGAAGTCACCCGAGGTGAGGACGTCCTCCAAGCTCGATTCTTCGTCCACGTGATCCACCGCCACTGCAAACGATGATCCGCGCGAATCAACGCGGCTCGGGCAGCGATGAACTCTGATGTCGACTGACCAGGTTTGACGGCGCGACTCCATACACACGCTTGAATGCCCTGGAAAACTGAAACGGGTCGGCAAAGCCCATCACGTCCGCGACATCCCTGACTTTCATTTGTTCGTGCAGCAACAGCTCGACCGCATGGTGCATCCGCAGTCGAATGAGAAACTGATACGCTCCGATCGAGGCGTGTTTCTTGAACAGACGCGACACGTAGATCGGCGTGATCTGACAGGCTTGGGCGACCTGTTCGATCGTGGAAAGATCCAGATAGTTTTTCTCGATGAACGCGCGGACGTGCTCGTAGGTTTGAAAGGACTTTGGAATAGACTTTTCGCCGGTTGTGATCTGCCGCTGGCGAATCTTGATCAGCAGGGTGCGTGTGACAAGCTGGCAAATCTCGGGTGAAAAACGCGTGTTCTCACCCGCTTCACGATCGATCGTGTCCCACAGCTCGGTCAATTCTCCGACACGGGATGTGATCACCGGTTTTCCACTCAGCAAGCCGGCCGCTGAAACCAGCGACGGCGCCTCCCATCCAGAGATGTCGAGATAGTATTTTCGCATCGCGCCAGGCGGTGCATTCTCGATGCGATGCTGGATACCCGGGCCGTAAGCGAACACCACGCCGCGGGAAAGACGAAAACGCTTGCCTTGCAACTTGAGCCATCCGTGGCCTTCGGTGACCAGCTCGATCCCGAAGTAGGGAAAGCCGGAACGTTCCACAATGTAGTCCGGCAACATCCGCTCCACGCCACCGCAAACCACCGACAGCCGCTGGTCCGGCGGCGGGTTCAAATCGAGGTAAAAACGCTTCGATTCCTTGGTCTGCCGCGAGATGAACTCAGGATCACTGCCCATCGAGACACCTCCAATTGTTCACAAAAGACGACCGGATCCCTCCATTCTCGCATCGTTTCTTCAGTTTAAGAATAGCTATCCCCGGTTGAAATTGGCTATGTAAAAAACGCTCCAAGGGGTGATATTAGCTCATTCTCATCTTGTCTGTGCGCATCAACGCCCTGTTCTTTCCACTACATCGTTTTCCACGATGTCAATTGTAGCGGCGTCGCCCTGCGTCCACAGCAATCTTCTTTCCGTAACATTCAGAGGCTTTTTACGATGATTCGGACACCTGCCCGCAAGGGATTCACGCTCGTCGAACTGTTGGTGGTGATTGCCATCATCGGGATTCTGGTGGGGCTTCTGCTGCCCGCCGTCCAGGCCGCGCGGGAGGCGGCGCGCCGCATGAGTTGCAGTAACAATTTCAAGCAGATCGGAATTGCGATGCACAATTATCACGCCGCGTACAAGAGCCTACCGATGCATGGCGGCGGCACCACCGACAACATCACCCGGCACATCTGGCGTCCCTCGGAGATTTCGAACAACGGTCGTTTGAGCTATCTGGTCGGATTGACGCCGTTCATGGAGCAACAAGCCATTTGGGATCAGATTTCGAATCCCGGCAACCGCGACTCGCTCGGCAACTCGCCTCCCAATGCGAGCGGCAATGGCGGTGCCGAGGCGCTTCGCAACGGTGCCAATTTTTCCCCGATGGGGCCGACTCCCGATGAGATCCTCTACACGCCATGGGCCAGCGAAATTCCAACGCTTCGATGCCCCAGCGACCCCGGAGTCGGCTTGCCGGCGTTGGGACGGACCAACTACGCCGCTTGCCTGGGCGATTCAGCCGAACGGGCTCACCAGGGTGCGTGGGGGAACGGTTCGGCACCGCTCGGCCGCCCGAACCAAACACTTTCGATCGAGATCAATGGGGCCGGACGCGGCGTGTTCGTGACCCACAAATCGACGAAGTTCCGTGACATCCTTGACGGGCTTTCCAACACGGTCGCGGCCGGCGAGATCGCGACCGACCTGGGCGACAAAGACACTCGAACGATCGCGACCAACCGTGGGTGGTCCTTCATCCGCAACTTCCCGCCGACCGATTGTGATTCATTGGTCGATCCCGAACGCCCGCGTTTTTGGGCACCGTCCACGGCGACCGTCGGCGCCACCAGCGGCCGCGGATTCCGCTGGGCTGAGCATATCCCCAACTCGTCCGGTTTCTTCACCGCGTCGCCTCCCAACGACCCGATCTGCACCGAGCAGAACTCCGGCAATTCGGGTTGGTACACCGCGTCCAGCCGACACCAGGGCGGGGCTCATATCCTGATGGCCGACGGTGCGGTCATCTTCATGACCGACTCGGTCGAGTCGGGGGACCAAAATGCGCTCGGCGTCAACGCGTACCGGAATCCAGGCAGCAAGAGTCCGTACGGCTTGTGGGGTGCACTCGGAACCCGCGCCGCAAACGAGACGATTGAAGAGCAGCTGAATCAGTAACAGCGCGTTCGTGGATTGCCGCTCGCGTCCCGGGCGGCAATCTATTTTCTGTCAGATCAAATCAGATCAGATCAGCGCACGCGTCTGCCGCGTCGCTGCGATCCACGTTTCATTTTCAAACCTTACACCACGTATCATGTCAAAACTTTTTTACGGACTGATCCTCGCGACTTCGTGCTTGCTGGCCGTCGGATGCGGGAGCGAAGGCACCACCAGCGTCGTCGAGGGGGCCCAGCAATCGGATGTCGACGAGTACAACCGAATACTGCAGGAAGAGCAGGCCCAAATGAAGGCCGGAATGGAAGCGGCAGCCAAGGAAGGGATCAAGGACTACTAAGCACAGAGTGCGAAGAGGTCCTGTCATGAGATCGATCATCGAGACGCCCCCGGGCCTCGTCACACTGACGTTCGCGCTGCTGCTCTCGACGGGCTGCGGCGGACCGGGTGATCCTTTGTCACGCCAAGAGACGGAGGAGACAGAGTCGCCTGAAGCGATGGCGAAGGGCGACTCCCGAGACGCGGCGATCGATCGCATTCGGCATGCCATGGACAGGCGTGAACACGCGACGGCGGAAAAACTGTCCCGCGCCGCGTTGCTGCGGTATCCCAATGACGTCGCGATCCTTCGCCTGGCTGCCGACGTCGCGTTCGCCACCGGCCAGCCGGCCGTCGCCGCGGAGCTGGTGGCCGAAGCCGCCGTCGCGGACGGATTCGCCGATGAACAATTGGTCCAAAACGCCGTGCTGGCGTTTGTGGGAACGGGGCGGTTGTTCGAACTGATCGAGCTGCTGGATCAAGTCGTCGCCGCGTATCCCGAAAGGCATGAATCGCGACGGTTGCTGTTTGATTTTTTGGTCAACGCGGAAGACCACCATCGCGCAACCCCGCATGGCAGAATCCTTGTTCGCGAGCGCCAGTTTGATCGCGTCCTGTTGTTTTCGCTCGCCACGATCGAGCAACGCAACATGGAAACCCATTCGATGAAGGAGTTGCAAAATCGAAACCCGGACGACCCACGATTGAAAATTGCCGAGGTTCGTTCAAACGTCGACTTGGGGAAATGGAACGAAGTCGAAGAGACGATTCTCGAAATTCTGCGGCACAGCCCGAATTACACGCCCGCCCAAATTCTGTTCGGTCAGTACATCGTGTATTCGCATCAACTCGATCGGATCGGCGAATGGCTGGAGTGCGTCACCGACGAAACCAAAGACCGCTGGCAATACTGGGCACTGCTTGGCGATGTCGCGGGACGAAGGGGAAACCGTGAACAGGCCGCCAGGGCCTACCTGGAATCCGTTCGCAAGAACCCGGATGTCGGCGAGGTCCTGGCAAAGCTCGCGCGGACTCTTGAACAACTCCGCCGCAGCGGAGCGTCGATCGACAAAGCGACCATCACGGCGGTCAATCAACGCGCCCAACTGCTGAGCCGGTTCAGCCAAGAGAAGGAACGACTGTACAAACTCGGAAATCGCTCCAACGCGATCATCATCCAAATGTCCAAGACGCTCGTCGAACTGGGACGCTTGTGGGAGGCGGAGGCTTGGACCGCGTACGCGATGACGATCCCAGATGACGACGCCGCGTCCGTTCGCGCGATGCGGCAATCGATTGTCGATCGACTCACCGCGGACACCCCTTGGCGACAGGCCCCGCCCCCGCTGCTGGCAAACCTGGACCTCCGTCACTATCCGATGCCGGAGACCGACCTGATCGCAAGTCCGACGTCGAACCGATCGGACGCACTGATCCGACCGTCGGTCAAACCGGTATTGCGGGACGAGACGGAAGCATTGGGCTTGGTCACCGAAGCCAACGCCCGGTGGCATCGTCGCGAAGCGGACGGGGTTCCCTTGTATGCGCAGATGGAATCGGGGGGCTGCGCCGTCGACTACGACCTCGACGGATGGCCCGATCTGTATGTCGCCGCCGCGGGCGGCACGCCCGGACAATTCGATTCGCCCAATAATTCGATGTTTCGCAATCTGGGGGGCCGCTTTGCCGACGTGACGCACACGACAGACGCCGGCGACACGGGTTTCGCCCAGGGAGTCACGTTCGGCGACGTCAATGAGGATGGGTTCCCCGATTTGGCCGTCCTCAACTACGGGACGGATCGAATCCTGATCAACAACGGTGACGGCACGTTTTCCCCGCGAGACAACTGGCTTTCGACCGATCGCGAATCCCCGTGGTCGACCAGCGGGGCGATCGCCGATCTGGACGGCGACGGCATCTCGGACTTCATTTGCCTGAAGTATTGCGCGGGAATGGATGCCGCCACCGTCACCTGTCGCAAGGAGGACGGCGCGGTCAGCCCCTGCCTGCCGACAAAATTTGCCGCCGATCGAGATGCGTTCTTTCGAGGGCGGCCGCGGGGAGGATTTGAGGAGGTCACGGACCGCTGGGCGGCGGCACCATTGCAGCCCGGACGCGGGTTGGGACTGGTCGTCGGTGATCTGGACGCGACGGACGGCATCGATGTGTTTGTGGCCAATGACATGACCCATAACCATTTCTGGACCTTCAACCGGCAAGACGGAATGAAGGAGTCGGCCACGTTGCGTGGGCTGGCGGTCGACGCCCGCTTCCGACCGCAGGCTTGCATGGGTATCGCGACCGCGGATTTGGATACCGACGGCGACATCGATCTGTTCGTGACGAATTTTGAACAGGAACACAACACCTTCTATGAACAAACCGAACGCGGAATTTGGGCCGACCGAACGGCGCTACGGGGACTGGTGGACGTCAGTTTTTCACAACTCGGGTTCGGCACCCAAGCGGTTGACTTTGACAACGATGCGAACCTTGAACTGGCGATCGCCAACGGGCATGTTTACCAAGACGCGGAACCGCCATCGAGCTACGCCCAGCAGATGCAAGTGCTCCACCGCGTGTCGGGTTCCCGCTTTGAGGCGTTTGAGTTTGATGCGTCGGAGGGCTACGTGGGGCGAGAGCATGTTGGCCGCGCGATGTGGACACTCGATGCCGATCGCGACGGCCGCAACGATTTGGCGATCACCCACCAGACCGAGCCGTTCACGGTCCTGATGAACCGGACCCCCGTCGATCATCATTGGGTCCGATTTCGCCTGGTCGGTGTGGATTGCTCGCGTGATGCGGTCGGAGCGACGGTGACCATCCAAACCGATCACCTCACCCGACTGGCCCCGCTGGTTGCCGGTGACGGCTTTTACTGTGCGAATGAACGTTTGATTCACTTCGGTTTGGGGCCAGACCACCGGCATGACGACTCGATCAGCGTCTCGGTCAAGTGGCCGGACGCGAGCGAAGACCACTATCAACTGGGCCAAGATCAAACCTATCTGATCGTCCAGGGCGACGACCACGCGTTCGCGGTCGCACGGGAATCGCAGAGTCTCGGCTCTGGGATGTAGGTGCGTCATCGGTGTGGCAATGCCAACACAAGATGATTAGACGCTTGAGCCGATGACTTAGAAAATCCCCGACTCTAACGTTTCCTATGTTTATTCGTGATCAGGCCCGGAGGGCTGGCACAATGTTTGCCGGTCGCGTCAGCCACCGGAAGAGAATGACTTCGATCACGGAGGCCTGAAAGGCCGGCACATTCCGTCAACTGAACCGCGGGATTAACCAGAAGCGGGGATCTTGTGTCGGCCCGCTGGGCCTCACAGACTCCTCGAAACCATTTCCGGTGGCTCACGCCCAATGCCATCTACTTTGACGCCAAGCGGGGTGTCTTTGTTAGCGGTAGGGCGCGAGCCCTCCGGTCTTTCACGGTGTTTTTGAAGCGCAACCGGACGGCTCGCGCCGTTCCGCTAACACCTCTAGTGCCAAAGTAGATGACATTGGGCTCACGCCACCGGCATCCAGTCTGTCGACCCTCCGGGTCTAACCGACTTCGCTCGAAAAGGGAACGGGCTCAAAAAGCAAACGCACCTCATTGGTGCACTACGAAACATCCAAAGGCGCACGACTCCCAAGCATCGCCGCGTCGTGCGTTTGGTCGGATTCGTCTTTGAGTCAAAGAAAAACAATCTCGATCACACGACGCAAGTGACGGGGGAGTCGTGCGCCGGTGAATCACCCGATGGGCCACAAGAGATCAAGACGGTTGTCGCACCAAAACGCTGACGACCTATGGCCAGGGGATAAAAGACTCTGGCGTCAGCCTTACGGCCCGCAGCCCCAAGTAACTTCAGCCCACCGCGAACGCAAGTCGACCATCGCAGCGGTTAACCATTCGATTATGTTCAACGCCCCCAGTTATCATTGCGATGAGCAATGCGCGACGGCCCGGAAGGGCCATCGTCCCCGGTTGCACCGACAGCACGGGCCATCACTCGTACGGTTCCTTTCCGTTTCGGGTGAACCGTCCCCAGAGTGATTGGCCTAAGGACTGGGGTTTGATCCAGTGAACCGATCCGTCGCCGTGAACCACAACCGCCTCGTCGCCGAAGTGGCCTCCGAGCACTTCATCCAGGTTCGATTGCGACGGCGTCGGATTGGCAGGCTTAGTCCAGATCTCGGCGTGTTTGTCGGACGTTTCGAACACCATGATCGTGTTCGAGAGTCCGTCGATGATGTCGCGGAACTTGGGCTCGTCGCCGTCGAAAAACAGTCCCTCGCCGACAGGGATGGCAACGGTCGAACGGTTTCCATTTGCGGCGGATGCATCGACGGCAAAGACATCCGGCATTTGATCCGCAAGCGGACGGTTGTGTTCGCTGTCCCACGGTTCGTTCAGACGAAACGATTGATAAAGCTTGTATTCGGCTTTGCCCAGGAACGGCAACAACGCGACTCGCCAACTGAGTAGCGGTTTGCTGCTTTTGTCGGCGATCACGGGAGAAGGGAGTCGGCTATAGGCGGAGTGATAGTTGTGCAATCCCAACGCAATCCGTCGCAGTCGCGCGTTTGCGATTTTCCGTCTCGCCTCCATCGACCAGGTCTGCAATTGGCGGCTCCCCGCATCGGCACCCAACTGTATTCGGAGGGTGCGATCATTGACATCGCTGCTTTTTTGGATCTCAAGCGGCGCGGAAATCCGCTCCTGGAGGCTTTTGCGAATCGCGGTTTTTGTCGCGCTGGCGTCTTCGCCGTCGGCGACGTGAAAGATGAATTCGATGCCCGCCGCTCCGGCCGGATAGGCAGCGCCGGAGATCCAATCCACTTCGGCAAGCTGATTGGTATCGATGGGGAACAAGCGTTCCAGATCGGCAAGACCGAACTCCTTGATCGACCGTCGACGATCAGCATTGAGATAAACGGCAAACTGCAGAGGCGCCGGATCGAGAGCCGAGAAGGCGGCGCGGAAAACTTTCCGGGCTTCGGACGGCTTCCCTAAACGATCAAAGTTTAACCTCGCCAGATTGCCGGCGACCATGGCTGACCCGACCTTCTTGGTCTGCCCCAAGCCGTCGCCACCATCACCCACCGCCACCGTCTGATCCGTGTCTGCGGACATGACAACGATTGGATCGCGAGTGAATGGCACCTGGCTCGTCTCGGACGCACTGAACAGCAGATAGGCTTCCGTCAAATCCTTCATTTCCAAGACAGGATCGATCGCCTTCCGCGTGTGCTCGGGCAAGGAGTTTCCGGCCAACCGCAGATAAGCCGATTCGGCGTCCGGCAATTGGTGGAACGATTGGGGGTCGATGCGAACAATCGCGATCGCGTTTTCATCGACGACGGAAAGTACGGTGGATGGATCCACCGCGTTGGCCGTCACTGCGATCGCGTTCAATGAGCAGACTGCACCGACAATCGCACCCATCCAACGGACGCTTCGGCATGCCGCATGATCTTTCGGACTCCAACGACAAGATATTGAATGCATTATAAATCTCCTTGTGTGCGGATTTCGATTTCAATCGGACGGAATGACAATTTGGCGGACGGTTCATCTTCGGTGGCAATTCGGATCGTCGATCCATCGCGAGAATACGTAAACGGTGTTCCAGTGGCGGGATCGTTGGGAACCGGCAGAACCTCGATTTCATCGATCGAGGCGGGCAGTTCGCCGCCGTGAGAAGCGGCGTGATCTCGGAGGGCTTCGATCACTCGCAACGCTGCAACCTTCCGTTGAACGTTTGCTTGCCGATGAACAACGGTTTGGATGGAACTGCCGAGCATTTCATCGACGGGTAGCGCCGGCGGAGTCGGCGCGTCCGCGTCGGATTCTTGCCGCAGACCTGCCAAGGCGATCGACGTCGGCTGGTAGGCCCAACGCACCATGTTCTGAATCTTTCGTTGATGCGCGTTGTAGCTCTGCACCGCGATCGCCTGAGCGACCGAGAACGCTTCGACTTGGGCTGCCGGATAGCCTGCCCGGATCAAACTTGCCTTTGCCTTGGGGTATGCCTCCATGACCAGAAGTCCCAAGGCGGGGCGTGAGCGATTGCGATTGCCGCCGAACAGATCGGATCGATCCCAGAAATCGCGCAGGGCATCGGTCCAATGATCCGTGGACCACTCGACGAAACACCGGTTGTTTCGGCGTTTGAAAGTCGATTGAGATTCGTCCTGGGATGGATCATCGCGATCGGGTTGCCGCTGCACGATTTGCCTGGCCTGGGCAAACAGTGGATAAGTGGATTCAAGACCAATCAACTCGGCATCAAGCCCCGGACGTAGATCGACCAGCGGGTCCGGCAGTTCGGCTAATGCCCAGGCGAGATTAGGAGCGTTGGCTTGCTGCACCCAATCGAACAGACAATCAGCCATCATGTCTTCGATCCCGATTGCCACGAGTGTGCAAACCAACGTGTCTCCTTGAGCGACATGTTTTGCCAACGCAAATCCCAGCTGCAGTGATTCCACCGCATCGTCGAAACGCCCTTCGGCGATTTGGTACTTGACCCGTAACACAATCAGCCGCGAGTACGATCGTGCACGTTGAACTTCCGGCAGCAAAATTTCAAAGTACGGCTCGTCGGTATTGAGCAGTTGCCAGTCACAATGCCGTGAGCGGGCTGCTTTCTGGAGCGACCCGAACACGCCACGGTCGACGGGCTGACTGCCGAGCCATTTGAATTGTGAATGGTCTTCGGCCAATTCATTCGGGGACAAGTTGACCAGTTCACCGATTTTGCTCCACAGATCATGGTTCTGCAGTAACGCTTGTTGCTCCGCGTAGACCTGTCCATACCAGACCACCGCATTGCCGGGGATCTGATCCCTGAGCTGCGGCAACAGTGAATGCGTCAGTGGCGGATCGGCGACTGCCATGGGGCGAACCACGAGCGTCTGCGAATCGACTTCTTGCGCATACGACTTGGTAGTCGTGGACAAGCAGGTCATACCAATCACGCAAACGAGCAGCCCGCGTATGAATCTCAATCTCATTGTGATGTCCTTCATTAAAAGTGGTTCAAGGCACTCGTGCTTTGTCTGTCTTTAGAAGTGGGGTAAGCTTCCAGCTTGCCGTCTCGTTTCACTCGTGAAACGCAAGCTGGAAGCTTACGCCACTTTCTTGCTGACCCTAAAACTTAGCGTTGGCGCAGTACTAGGAACTTCGCTCAACTTCACGGAGCAGCGCGTGGCGAAGTGGCAAAGAAACCTTCGCCGGCGGTGGTGGCCCGGCGGAACGTTCTCCCCCGTTGACCGAAACGGATTGAAAATCGTCGTCCACGCGGGGACGATAAAGCGAACGGGTGCCGAGCACGCCGCCCAACGACAGCGTCCGGTCGAGCGGATCGGTCGAGACCAACGCTCCCGCAGCAATCGGCTCGCTTCGAGATTTCGTCTTGGGGCGTGAATCCAACGACGGTTGGAGGCTCGTCTCGGCAGTCGGGGAAACCCGCGGACCGGCGGTTTGGGGCCCTCCCATGCCGTCGCGAGCGTCTCGCGTAGACATCAGGATGATCAGACTTGCCGCCAGTGCACCGACCATGCCGCCGACAACGGCGGAACCGCCACTGAGACGGCGCGATCGAGTTTGTCTTTCGCCAGCCTGCTCGGATGACGCAACGAGTGGTGTTGCTTGCCCCTGTCGGTATCCGTCCTGGAAACCGGCGCGATACACCAATTGATCCGTGTCGAATCCCTTGGGCGTCAATGACCGAAGCGAATCCTCGACACGCGTTTGCTCTCCGTCACCGACCTCGTTTTCGGTCGGATCCGGCAATGGGTCTGGAAGGGTCATTTCGAACTATCCCCTGGTGAAATCTTCGAGTTTGATGTTCAGTTGAGATCGAATGGCCTGAAGCCCTGATTGGTAGCGACGCGAGGCCGTCCGCGGCGAAATCCCGGCCAGCTCGGCGATTTCGTCGAACGAAAGTTCATTCCACAATCGCAACACCAGAATCTCTCGAATCGGACCCGGTTGACTCTTCAAGGCGCGGGTTACCAATTCGCCATCGAGTGATTCTTCGATGCTGTCACAAAACCAATTGACGCGTTCGCCACGACTGATCTGCTCGCGTCTTTTTCGGCGTGACTGGGAACGTGACGCGTTCAAGGCATCCCGACGAACGACTTTGAACATCCAGGCACGTGGATTGTCCGGAAACGGTGTTTGATGAAACAGTTTGAGGAATGCTTCTTGCACGACGTCCTCCGGCACGGCGCACCATTGTTGCGCCAGCAGCGTCAAACCGGGACCCAAACTGCGCACCAACGCTGAGTATTCGAATTTCGGCGCCGAGTTCCCGTCTGGCTGCATGGATCTGTCTGGCAGGCAAGGCTGAAGTGAAAAGGAGTCGGCTGTCGGAAAGAAGACACCGCCGGAACGGGTTTGCGTCAAAGAATTTTAAAAACCGACGATGGGCGTGGCGTGTTGAGGCAACTCCCTCATTAAGACCTCGGCGAATGGCTCAAGCGAAAAGATGAATCGCACGCGGAGAGAAACCGGGCGAGTCGCCAGGGGCCGACGCCATGCCGAACGCCCTACCACCGAACAACTCGCCGTCAAGGATTCAGATTTCTCTGCGAGATCGGATTCAATCGTCTTGGCCGGATTCCGATATTGACCATGTGAGCACGTTTCCCAGCGTGCGGACCATGGAGGCGACACCAAGTTATCGATTCTCATTGATTGTCAACCAGGATAGTATCGTGAACGAACATGGACGTCTCAAGCTTCAAACGCTTTCGTCATGGATCGGCTGCCTGATCATCAACCTGATCTGTATCGCTGCGACGTCGTCTGCGACCGATTCGTTAGGCGTTGCCCCCTATGATGACGATGTTTACCGACCGTATGTGGCGGCAGGGGTTCGCCCGAGTGACGAAGACGTGCGGTTGCACACCGACATGTTCCTCCCGTTGTTTTGGAATGACTCCAGCCTGCTGTTCGCCGACGTGCGGGGACAGTTTGCTGATGTGGGTGGTGGAGAAGGAAATTGGGGCCTGGCGATTCGACATCTGATGGACTGTGAGTGCATTCTGGGCGCCTATGGCTTTTATGACTTGAAACAATCCGCCAATGGCAATTGGTTTCAACAGGGGACGATCGGTGCGGAACTGTTGACGCGGCGATTTGATTTGCGGGTCAACGGCTACCTGCCCGAAGGCGGTTCTGAAACTGCGGTTGCGCCGACGGCCGTGATTTCAAACGGCAACCTGGTGGTCCAGAACAACGAAGAGCGAGCCTATCAGGGGTTTGACGGCGAAGTCGGTGCGTTGCTATGGCGAAAGCCGCAATGGTGCGACAGCGAAATCCGAGGGTTTGCCGGCTTTTTTCATTTCGACACCGATTCGGTTAACGCGCGTTCGGTGGCCGGACCGCGTCTGCGTGCCGAATGGCGCTGCTACGATTTGCCTTGGTTGGGGCTCGATTCTCGATTGACGCTGGGCGTCCAATACCAGCATGACGACGTCCGCGGCGATCAGTCCGCTGGCGTCATCGCCGTCCGTTTGCCGCTGGGGACCGATCGCGGACGATCGCGACGCATGTGCGTGATGCAACGCCGGATGACGGACGTCATCGTCCGCGACATCGACGTGGTCACACAAGCGACGCCGACGCCGGGCGGTCAAGAAGCGGCATTGCACGCCGAACACGACTTCGCCATCGGTTCGGTCACAGTCCTGGATGCCGAGACGGACGATGTTCCCGACGCCGTCGCAACGTCGACGACCGACACGGTCATTCTGGATGGTTCCGCCGGTGAACTGGAACTGGGCAACTCGATCGTCGTGCAAGACGGACAGAACTTGCTGGGCGGCGGGTTTATGGTCAAGGGTGCTGACACGGGCGCCGTGGCACGTTTCGGAACCCCGATCCATCTTCGCGGCAGCGACGAGACCCAATCGGTGATCGTTATGGCAAACAACGCCCGGGTCGGCCACTTCAGCATCGAGGGCGGACTGCACGGAATTTCCAGCGACAACGGCACGGGTTACGACGATCTGGTCAACGTCCATCTGTTTGACAACGAAGTCTCCGACGCGGCCGATGATGGGTTCCGTTTCGCGGTGCTGGACGCAGACAGTTCGTTGACGGGAAACCGCGCCTTTGACAACGCCGAAGCCGGCTTCTGGATCGACGACAACAACGGAATACTTGATCGAAACACGTCACAAGACAATCGCGCAGCGGGGTTCGTGATCGCATCCAACAGCGGTACGGTCACGGCGAATCGCGCCACGGAAAACGGCGAACAGGGCTACCTGCTGGCCTACAACGACGGCTTGATCTTCCAGAACGAAGCGATCGAGAACACGATGTCCGGTTTCGTGGTGGGCTTCAACGACGGCGACATCAGCGAGAACGAATCGACCGACAACGCTTCGTCCGGGTTCGAAGTGGAAACCAACAACGGCCTGGTCAGCGACAACGTCGCCTTCGACAATTTCCTAGACGGTTTCTGGTTCGAAGACAACTACGACACGATCCAAGACAACGTGTCCGTTTTCAACTTTGGAAACGGATTTACACTCAACGATACCGCGGGCACGATCAGCGGAAACTATGCCGGATCGAACTCGTTCAACGGTTTCGAGTTCCGCAACAATTTCGGCGATTTCGAAGACAACATGGCTGAACAGAATGGATCCAATGGGTTTGATTTCAAGCACAATGCGGGAACGATTGCGCGAAACCAAGCGATCGGCAACGACGACGACGGATACGATTTCTCCTACAACCTTGACACGTTCAGCGACAACGAAGCGATCAGCAACTGGAACGATGGCTTTCAGTTCTATAGCAACGATCACCTGATGACGGGAAACCAAGCGATCGGAAATGCCGAAGACGGTTTCTACTTCAATCAAAACAACGGCTTGTTCGACGACAACTATGCCGAGGGTAACTTTGACGACGGGGTCGATCTGGTCGAGAACTTTGGAACGGTTTCCAACAACGAGTCCAACGACAACGCCGACCAGGGCTACACGGGGATCAACAGCGGCACGTCGTCAGGCAACGTGGGAAGCGGCAACGCGGGTGGCGATGACTTCTGATCGCCGCGGGGCGTTTGCGGGCTGGGGACCGTCGTAGCGGAACGGCGCGAGCCGTCCGGTTGCATCGAGAAAGACCGGAGGGCTTGCGTCCTGCCGCTAAACAATCAGCGGATATTAGATGGTTCGTCAAGGCTGAAATGACAGGCTGGAAGCCTATCCCACTCGTTTTCAGCTCGCTGTTCAATACGTCAATTCCGCACCGGTATAGAATCCGATGCCGGGGCGAAACACTCCCAAGCCCGACCGATAGTCGAGGTGTTCGCGGTAGAATTTGTCGGTCACGTTTTCGATCCCGCTGGTGACCAGCAGAGCCCCGAAACGTCGATAGGTGCGGATGTTGTAAACGGTGAATCCCGGGGTCGCGACTTCTTCCAACGTCGCCGCCACTTGGTCTTGATTGTCGACCACTCGGGCGAACAGTTCCACACCCCAGCGTCGCTGAGGGGACGGGTCTTGGATCAACACTCCCAATCGGCCTTCCAAGGGGGCGATGCCGGGCAACGGTTCCGCATCGACGGTATCGTTGGCACTACGGGAATCGAAGGCGGACAACCGGGCGGGGTCGAGACGACTGCGATCGCGGCCTTCCAAATAGGTGACGATCCCGAACACCGAGAACATCTGGGTCAGGTCGGTTTGCCCATAGGCCTCCATGCCCCACAACGTTGCCAAATCGGTGTTGACGAAACGGGCCCCGGTCTGGAACCCGTCGGTGGTTCCGGCCGGGTCAAGCAGGTCGTAGGTGATGTAATCTTCGATGTACGCATGATGGACATGGGCACCGAGTTGAACGGATTCTTGTTGGTACTGAATGCCTAAGTCGTATTGGTACAACCGTTCGGGGTCCAAGTCGGGGTCACCGTCCAGGAACGTCAAGCCGCGTTGCAGGGAACCGATGTAGGTGTATTCGGAGTACATTTCCGTCAGCGTCGGCTGCCGCATGGCGAACCCCACACCTGCGTTGGCGGTCCATCCGCGTCCGAGTTGCCGTGTGGCGGTTAAGAAAGCCGCGCCGAGAAAGAAGTCCTTGTCGAGCGTCGTGTCTTCGAGTTCGCTCAAGGGATCCTCGACACCGACGACCGTGTCTCGCGAATCGGTGAAGACACCATCCAGGCGAACGCCCCCGGTCACCAAGACGTCCTCGGTGACTTGGGACAGGTTCTCCAGATAGAGTCCGATGTCCAGCGAATCACTGCGTGGGATCGGGTAGTTGTTGTCGTTGGTGTCCGGGTCGTAGACGTCAAATTCGTTGAGTTCCTGGTTCAAATAGATCAGGTCGGTTCCCAACGCGATCTGGCCCGAATTCGTGTCAAAGGTGGATTCCAGCCGATAGCCGCCCGACAACGCGTCGCCATCGGTCACGGTCAGTCCGTCGTCGGCGCCGAAGGAAGACGGATAAAACGTCTGTCGCAGCAAGGGGATTTGGCGATGCTTTGCGGGACGACGGGTGTCGCCTTCGAATCGCGTCCGGTTGTACCAGACCTCGGCGGTGAATCGATCGGCAAAGTGGGGCATGTCGTTGGTGTACGTGACCTCGTAGCCGTCGGTGACCAAGAAGTTCAGGTCGGTGACCAATCCGGGAAACTCGACATCGGTTTGATCGAGCCGTAACAGGTTCAGCTCAAGTTTCTGGTGATCGGTCAAGTCAAAACCGAACGCCACGAACAGGTCACGCGACTTGTAGCTGGCGGGGATGAAGAAGTCGTCTTGGCCGGTTTCGTAGTCGTTGCCGGTCCGATGGCCGTAGCTGATATGGAATCCGTAGTCTTCGTTGCCGCCCCAGTACGACTGGCGGCCATAAAGTTGTTCGCCGTTGGTGTTGTACGTCACACTGGTTGATCCGTGTCCCTCGTACCCCTGTTCGAAACGAGGTGATTGAAGAAATTCCAAGTCGACGAAGCGAAAGCCCGGCCCGTAGCGACTGGCGTACGGCCCTTTGATCAGAACGACGTCTTGGACCAGCCGCGAGTCGATCTTGCTCATCATCGTGTCCAGGTCCATCCGAGCGGGCGCCCAATAGGAGCCCGAGGCGAGCACCTGGCCGACGCGTTGACCGCGAACCCGTGTGTCGGTGATGATCGGAGTTCGGTTTTGCACGGAGATCCCATGCGCGGATTTGGAGCGTCGTAGCAAGTCACCCAAGTCGGACGTGCGACGCCCCAACGCTTCGGCACGCAAGACGGCATCGGAGGCGGGCGAGTTGGCCAACACCTCTCGAGAAGGCGGCAGATCGTCCACTTGATTGACCGCGCCGAACAGTTTGCCGAGTCGCGCGTCGGCCGCCAAATCCGTCGTGTTGCCGCTTGGTTTCGCATCGGCGTTTGCGGCCCCTCGTCCCGGGGCGATCGGCTGTTGAAGCGATTCCTTCAACGCCTCCGCTTCGTCTGGCTGCGAAACGTCCTGTGACGCCCCGTCGGGTTCGGGAAAGGTCTGTCCGGACGCTTGTTGGTCCGCGAGCGGGCCGACGAATGCCGCCATCAGGAACAACGCAGATGACATCGCCAGCGGTCGTGCCGTGATCGGTTTTCGTCGATCGAAGCGAGAGAGAATTCTTGAGGTTCGACGCATCCGTGATCGCAGCATCCTTGCTCGCGGTACTCACCATCCCTGTTTCGTGCACAGTCTTATGCAGATGTCGAAAAGACGACAGGGTCGGGTTGATGAAAGTTGTTTCGAACCGGCAGATTTGACGCAAACCGACTCGCGCAACGGAGAGGGTTTGCGGACAGGCCCAGTGGGCAGGGCTGGGGGCGAGTTGGAAGTGGTGGGACGACAGCGTTGCTGTCGGGATCGCAAGCTGGAAGCTTACGCCACTTCGAGGGTCGCAAGCTGGAAGCTTAGGCCACTAGGAGTGTTGCTGTAGATTCGGCAGGCTGAGCAGGGTGTCGACGACGTCAGCGGCCCACTGGATGCCTCGTCCTTCGCGAAAGATCTTCACCACTTTTTCGATTTCCATGCCGGGTCGGTAAGGCCGATCGCTGGACATCGCGTCGAAGGCGTCGGCAACGGCCACGATTTGGGCGTCACGCGGGATGTCGTTCCCGGCGAGTCCGTCGGGGTAGCCCGATCCGTCCCAAGACTCGTGGTGGTGTCGCACCGCCGGCAAGATTGGACGGAATTGTTCGATCCCTTTCAAGATGTCATAGCCCAACACGGGATGCCGTTTGATCTGTTCAAACTCTTCGTCGGTCAACCGCGTGGGCTTGCGCAACACCGAATCGTCGACTCCGATCTTTCCGATGTCGTGCAGGATGCCGCCCATCCGGATGTTCGCCAGGGCATGGTCGTCATAACCGAGGCGTGCGGCGAGTTGGAACGAGAGTTCTGCGACGCGATTGCTGTGTCCACAGGTGTAGGCGTCTTTCGCATCCAACGCCGAAGCGAGGGATTGAATCATGCTTTCGAACATGCCCTGCATCTGCTGGTACTGCTGTTGGTTCAGCAGATGGACGGCGAGCATGGTCGATGTCGACGACATCATGTCGGCTTCGATCGTTCCGAATTCGGGCTGGTCCACCGTACGAATCGCAACCATTTGCCCCAACGAAGTCGTTCCGCGATGAATCGGAACCACGACGGCGCGCAGACGGTTTCCGTTGCCCAGTTGCAAATCGTTGACCAGCGCGACGCCCTCCGAATCACCGGTGCGTTGCTTGGATTTCGCCCGCGTGGCCTGCACGATGGCGACCAGTTCGCTGTCGGCGATCGGGTGTCCGACGATTTCGAAAATCTCATCGGAATAACGCAGCGGCAGCATCGCCGATCGATCCGTGGTGCTTTCCTCCGGCCCCGCCCCTGGGAACAGATGGATCGCGAGAATCGACGAGGCGATGCAGGGCGCCAGTTCATCCAACAGCGAACGTGCGACTTGATTCGATTGCTCGGTCAGCGTCAAACTGCTGGCCAGGCGTTGAGTCAAACCATGGATCAGGGTCAATTCTTCGAACCGGGCCGCCAACGCATCGGCCAGTTGATCGACTTCCGACGCCAGGACGTTGGGGCTGGCATCCGGGCCGGTTGAAACCGCTGATGGATCACCGCAAAACGTGATCGACGGCGTGGGGTCGGTCGATGGCGACGGTTGCGAAAACATAGCGACACCGCGAACGGAGCTCGGGGGGCAGAGGGGTCGACGCGGCCGGCGGGAAGCAGATTCCCGACCACCCCGACGACATGACTCTGAACGCTATGAGCGCATCGGCACGTCGGTCACCGTTCCCGCGATGCGTACCGAGAATCCCCCTGTCAGGCCGTCTGATTTTGCGACCTGAACGCATTAGGACGACGGTCAATTTCCAAATGGATCACCGCCGAAGGGGTCGTTTCCGGCGTCGGCGGGTGCCCCAAACGGGTCGGCCATTTCGGCACCACCGGCATTCCCCGCGCCGAAGGGGTCGGCCGCGCCGGCTCCGAAGGGGTCGCCCCCGGCGCCGAAGGGATCGGTTGCCGGAACGACCGGTGCCGCGGCTTCGGGTGCGTCGGTCCCTTCCTCGGCGTCCTCTGGATCACCGCTATCGGTGGCGCGTCGGATGGTCGGGCTGTTCGCGCCGGTCGCTCGCAGGCACTGTACCGTCCCGATGGAATTGACCAGGTACAACCGATCGGTGCTGCGATTGACGAGCAACTTGATCGGCTTGAGCGAGTTGTCGACGTCGACGATTTTGCCGGCTTCCAAATCGATGGCGGCAAAGCTCTGGCTGAGAAGTCGGACGAAGAGCAAGTTGCCAAACCCGCCAATGATTTCGTCGACATTCGGGATCGCCCGATCCCAAACCCCCAAGCCGGTCTGTTCGTCGATGGCGAAGAGATTGCCGTAAGCGGAAGGCAAAAGCACGAGTCCGTTGACCAAAAATGGAGCCTTGTAGAAGGGTTCACCGTAAGGTTGGCTCCACAACACACGCCCGGTTCGCGTCGCACGCACCCCGTAGACCTGCCCCGATTCGCTGCCGAAGAAAAATCGATCGCCGTCGGCCGAGGCGATGCGTCCGCTGACGATTCCGTCGGTGTTCAGACGGAACAGGACCGACGGTTCGCCGGAAAGCTCCATCACGTAGACGAATCCCCGATCGGTCGCCCATGCAATTTTCGATGACGTCGGCGATTTGGTCGGCGGCTCGAGCGCCAACCCGGAAACGATTTCCATGAACGGGTCCCGGGTGATGTCCCGCAGCGGGTAGCCTTCGACGCCGTTGCGGATGGTCGGCACCAAGGAAAAGTCGCCGGCATGGATCGCGCCGTAAAGCGGCATGCTGGTGGTCCGCACGGTGGTGATCGGTTCGCCGTTGGTGGCGTCGATCTTGATCAGATTGCCGCCGTTGGTGATCGTGACGAATGCGTCGTCGATTCCCATCCGTCCAAAGTTCAGCTGAGCGTCGCCGACCTGGGTCATCCAAATCGGGGTCCCGGTTTCGGCGTCGCGGCATTCCAGCGTCCCGTTGTTGGCCGCGGTGTAAAGCTTGATGCGCGGTACCGTTTTGGACGTGACCGACAGATCCGGGTACCGACGCTCCATCATCCTCACTTCGCGTCGGGCCAGTCGTTCGGCTTCCTCTTTACCGATCGGCATTCCATCGGAACCGATTTGATCGGTCGGAATTTGAAACAGAACCGTCGGCTCCTGGCCCTCGGTCGCCTTGGTGACCACCTCGACAAACTCTTGCGGGTCGGCTTCGTGGACGATGATCTGTTGATCGACGATGGACCCGGCACCGGCGGGAACTCGCATTTGCCGCCGCCAGACCTCTTCCAATCCCAATCGAACCGCGGTCCGGGGCGACATCAATTCCTCGGCGTTGCACTCGACCGGCGCGCCGATCGGAGGCGCAAAGGCGAACAAGACCATTACTGAAAGAATGGTGTTTCGTTTCATCATTAACAATGGAAGAAGAGGGTGGATCGGCTTTCAAAGCGTCGGCGATACCCGCCAAAACGGCTCTGCAGAGGGGTCGCCCGACGACGGTCGTGGCGCTCCCGTGCCTAAATTCTAGTCGATTCGTAACGCTTGGCCATCGAAAGCTTGCCTTTTGCACCGCGTTCTCCGGCCGCCGGAGCGATTCTGATGCCCGGCGAGGCGTTTTTTCAACGGCTCAGCGAGGCGTCTTCGTTCCAACAGGGAAACCCGAGCCGCTCCTGTTCGATCAACGCCGCCTTCAGTTTTTGAAACGTCCCCGAAGCGAGAACGGTGCCGGTATCGCCCCAGAGATACTCCGCGGCGCGCCCCCGCTGGGCGATCGAGAGGCGATAGACGCTGGTGCTCAGCGACATCCAATTGAGAAGCTCGGCCGCCAGCGCCTCGCTCGGGCAGCCGCGCTGGGCCGCAAGTTCCGCCAGCGTCTGACGCAACTCCGCTCCCCCAGCCGACGCCGTCCGATGGAGCAATCCGCCGAATCGCGGAGCCTGCGGTGCATAGCGGGCAGCCATCAAACGGACCAACAGCCGCGTGGCGCGCTTCCGCAACGACGCCGTGGTGACCGCCGATGCGACGCGTTCGTAGCGGGCCTGATCGTGGGGCAAATCCAATCGCTGAAGCACCACACAACGCTCCTCGGCGCCAAACCCCGCGCGTCGGATCGCGGCATGGATTTGCCGCAATTGGAACTCGCCTTCCTCCCGCTCATCGATCCAACCATCGTTGCCTGGGCCGGAAACGCTTTTTCCCTGACCGGCCGATGGTTCAAGCCATTCGTGACAGGTATCCAGCGACACATCACGGCGACCGCAGCGCATGACGTCGGCGATCCGTCGCATCGTTTCTCGGCCAAATTTCGAACGATGTTGCGTCAGAAAATCAATCACGGCGGCATCCGATTCTTCGGCCGACAATTGCCGCCCCGACTGCATCGCCGCCCGCTGTAGCACCCATTGCATCTGCGGCACCAAACGGCCGGCTGACAAAGGCAAACCGAGCTGCCGGGCGTAGACTTCGCCACGCAGATTCTTGACCGATTCGCGCAGTGACTTTTCCAAGTAGGTCACCCACTTGGTTCGCCGCGATGCGTCAAACAACAGCAGCGAACGCCCCAGGACCGGATCAAGCCGGTCGGCGTCCACGCCTGACGATTCGGCGACCGATTGCAACATCGGTTGAAAATCGGAATAAAGTTCCCAAAACGATTCGACCGCCCGTTCCTTGATCGACTCGTACGCTCGACGCCGTTTCTTTCCCAGCGACGCCACCCTGGTTTCGAGAAACGGAAACACTTCGGGCAGATAATGAAACCGTTGCGACCGGGTTTCGCCGTCGTCATTGTGAACCGGTCGTGACGCCGTCCGCAGATCGATTCCGAAGGAGTTCCGCAAACCGATCTTCAACACCTCCAGCCGATCAAGATGTTGCTCGAGCGGTGATCGGGGTTCATCGCCGGCCGGTTGGGCATCGGATTGGTTGTGCATCGCAAGCCTCCAGACCATTCAGTCTAGACGACGCGCTGAACCGGTGGCAACCAACGGCCTGCGATGTTGCGGGCATCGGATCCGTTGTACGACGTCCCTTCTAGGTCGTCGGGGCGAGCCCTCCGGACGACGGCCCGGAAGGGCCATCGTACCCGCGAAAAGCACGTACCCGCGAAAAGCACGTACCCGCGAAAAGCAGTCGCGTGAAGCTAGACGATCCCTGACGGCTAAACACCAACGGTTGCTGCATCCCCCGTTACTGATGCCCATCTCACCCGCGGCACAATAAGTTCAAAGGGTGCCGGAGCACTAGGCGGGATCGATCTTGTCCACGACGGATTCGAACGAGCCGCCCGCCAAACGCGTGGTGACGCGCTGTCCGATCGTCAACTCAGAGGCATTGCTGATCGCGTTGCCGTCACGGTCGCTGGTCACGCTGTATCCCCTGGCCAGGGTGCTGAGCGGTGAGAGCGCATCCAGGCTTGCCGCGAGGGTTGCGACGTCGGATTTGGATTGCTGCAAACGCCGATCCATCGCCTGCTTGGCGCGTTGATCGAACTCATCGACCAACCGCGACCGCAGGTGCACCATTTCCATCGGCTTGGACATCGCCGGATGGCTGGCGAGCGATTCGAGTGCAACGTGTCGTCGCTCGAGTTCGTATTGCATCGCCCGTCCCAGGCGACGTGTCAAATCGTTGACGCGTTGAACGATCCCGGACCGATCGGCAAACACTTTCGTGGCCGCGTCGGTCGGTGTCAGGGCGCGGACGTCGGCGGCCAAGTCGGCCAGTGTCACGTCGACTTCGTGGCCCACCGCCGACACCGTGGGGACCGGGCACTGGGCGATCGCCCGCACGACCGGTTCTTCATTGAAACACCACAGGTCTTCCAGGCTGCCGCCGCCGCGTGCGACGACGACGACGTCCAACTTGGGACGCATCATCGCCGCGGCCTCTAAACCGCGGACGATCGTTTCGGCGGCGCCGCTGCCTTGAACTTGCGCCGGGATCACAAAAATTTCCGCACCGATCATGCGGTTTTCCGCGGCGACCAGAAAGTCGTGAACCGCCGCGCCGCTGGGGCTGGTGATCACACCGATCCGTCGCGGATGACTCGGCAGTGGCTTTTTGCGTTCATAAGAAAACAGTCCTTCGGCGTTCAGGCGTGCTTTCAGTTTTTCAAACGCCAGCTGAAGTGTCCCGACGCCTTGCGGCTGGGCTTTGCGGACGACGATCTGATAGGTGCCGCGGACGGTGTAGATTTCCAGACCGCCGAAACACAGGATGGACTGGCCGTTTTCCAAATCGAACTTCAAACGCGATGCCACATTGCGCCACATCACGGCACGGATTTGCGAGTCGTCATCCTTGAGGGTGAAATAGACGTGTCCGCTGCGTGGCTTGGCCACGTCGGTCACTTCGCCGGCAACCCACATCATCGGGAACGTGCCTTCGACGACCGCCTTGAGCTGATGGTTCAGCTCGCTGACGGAAACGGCTTGCGTCAGCCCGTCCGATTCGGATTCAAAGCGTTCATTCAACGTGCCGGCCACTCACCCGAGAAAACTTCCGTGGCCGGCCCCGTCATCATCACGTGATCGGATTGCTCGATCCACTCGAGCGTCAGGTCACCGCCGAGCAGATGATTCAAGATTTTGCGCTCCGTCCGCCCGGCCAACACGCCGGCGACACAGACCGCCGAGGCACCGGTTCCGCAGGCCCAGGTTTCGCCCGAACCGCGTTCCCAGGTCCGCTGACGCACTTCGGTCGGCGACAGGACTTCGACAAATTCGACGTTGATGCGGTTGGGGAATCGCGGGTCGGTTTCGATTTTCGGCCCCAACCCCAGGACCAACTCGTCGCTGGCTTCGTCGACGAAAATCACGCAATGGGGATTCCCCATCGACACACAAGTCACTTCCAACGTTTGGCCGCCGAATTCGACCGGGACGGAAACGACACGCCGGTCATCGCGGTCGCTGGGGATCGTCGTGGGAACCTTGGGGCCGACCAATTCGGGGACGCCCATGTCGACGGTGACTTGATCGACCAGCCCGTCACTGCCGACATCCAGCGCCAGATCCAGCACCCCGGCGCCGGTTTCGATTTTGAGAGCGTCCCGCTTGGCGATGCCGTGGTCGTAAACGAACTTGGCGACACAGCGAATTCCGTTGCCACACATTTCGCTTTCGCTGCCGTCGGCATTGAACATCTGCATCCGCGCGTCGGCGGAATCGCTGGGGCGAATCAGGATCAACCCGTCGCCGCCGACACCGAAGTGTCGATGGGCGATCTGGCGGGCCAATTCGGGAGCGTTTTCGGGGACGGATTGCGAAAAGCAGTCGACGTAGACGTAGTCGTTGCCGGCGCCGTGCATTTTGGTGAATTTCATGCTCGTCATGCTAAAACACCGACACCGAAAATCAAACCGGGGTTAACCCAAGTGGCGTAAGCTTCCAGCTTGCGAAGAGACTATCAGGAAGCTTACCAGCTTGTCGATTTGATCGGGATCTGCGGAGTCAATGGTGAGCCGCTGGCCGTAAGGCCTCGGGCGGGCGCCGGAATGCCCGGCCGTTTACGCGTCGCGGCTCACGAAATCGACAGCCCGTGACGCCACACGCGGTGCGCGGGTCGGAGGCGGGAGCCTCCGTGGCATCGTGTTTCCAGGCGGAGCCCGGGAACAAGGAAAAAGCACGCGGAGTCGCAAGCTGGAAGCTTACGCCGCTTTGGGGCGTAGGGCCGACAGGATCTTGCGGACGGCGAGCGGAAAAAACCCCAGCAGGGCGAACGCGACCATCAGCTGCAGCAACTGGGTCGGCGCGATCACGGCACTGACGCCCTGTTCGGCCAGCACGCCTAGATTGGGGACGCGCGACCCGGCGTAAACGTAGACCACGGTTCCGGCCAACATCCCCAGCTGGCTGACCCACCAGAACGTTCGGACCCGGATCGGCGTCAGCCCCATCACCAGATTGATGACGAAAAACGGGACCGCGGGAATCAACCGCAGCGTGAACAGGTATAAGGCACCTTCTTCGGCGAGTCGTTTTTGAAAGGTTTTCATCGACGCCCCATACCGCGACTGGACCGCATCGCGCAAAAGATAGCGGCTACTGAGAAACGCGGTCGTCGCTCCGGCCGTGGACGCGAAACTGACCAGAATCAGCGCGCGGGTGAATCCGAAATACCATCCATAAACCAGCGTCAGCGCCGCGGCCCCGGGCAATGACAATCCCGTGACCGCAACATAAACGCCAAACGCGATCGCATACACCGCAACCGGATGCTCGTCCTGAAACGCGCGGAGCTGGGATTCGCGTTGGGCGAGCGTCGCCAGCGAAATCACGTCACGATACAGGAAGCCGACCGACAGGATCGCGACGGCCAAGATCACAAAGACGATCAATTTCCATTTCGATCCCGACGGTTGCTCGGGTGCGTCGGCTGGCGCGTCGGGTTGGTTCATGGAGATCTGCGTCGGGGAGATGGTGCTGGTTGTTCGCGGCAGGACGCGAGCAGGCTGTCGGTTTAGTCTGGATCTGCTGAGTCATCGGTGAGCCGCTGGCCGTAAGGCCTCGGGCAACGTCGCAGTGCCCGGCCGCTCACGCGTCGCGGCGCACAAAATCGACTGCCCGCTCGCACCGTTCCGCTATCACCAGCGGTTGTTTGTGCGCGGCCGGCCGCGATAAACAGAGCCTATCCCACTCGAAACCGGAGATGTGTGTTGGCCTCGCTCGCCCGCCAATTCGATCCGATTGCCTGCAGCTGGCGGAGCATGACGGCCGGTGGGCATTGGCCACTGTAGCCGGCCCGGAGCCCCACCCGCTACAATCAAGCTTCCCTTGTTCGGAATCCTTTGCCAATGAATCGTCACGTTCCAACCGCAATGACACTTGCCGCGGTCCTCGTCTTCGGCATCGCGGCAGCCGAGCAGGCCGTCGCGGGAACGCCGGTCTACGTCGGTGATGCCAAGGCCGCGTTGGTCCCGATGCACACCATCGATCACTCGCTCTGGCACACGTTGCTGGCCAAGTATGTCGATTCGGACGGGCGAGTCGACTACAAGGGTTGGCACGCCAGCGGGCCAGACCAAGCGTTGCTGGACGATTACCTGAACCATCTTTCCACCGCCTCGATCGCCGCGGATGTCAACACCACGCAAGCGCACCGGTTGGCGTTCTGGATCAACGCCTACAACGCGTTGACCATCAAGGGCATTTTGCGCGAATACCCGACGACCAGCATTCGCAACCACACGCCCAAGCTTTGGGGGTACCACATCTGGCACGACTTGAAATTGCACGTCGGTCAGCAATCGTTTTCGCTGGATGAAATCGAACACCAGGTATTGCGCAAGATGGGCGAACCAAGGATCCACTTTGCGATCGTTTGTGCTTCGATCGGCTGTCCCCGGCTGCTCAATGAAGCCTACCTGCCCGATCGTGTTGACGAACAGTTGACGGCCAACGCGAAAGACTTTTTCTCACGCAGCCAAAACTTTCGCCACGACGTTTCGGGGAAACGTTTTTATTTGTCGGCCATCTTGAAGTGGTTCGGCGAAGATTTCGGCGACGGACACTCGGAAGTGCTGCGACGGATCGCCGGCTGGTTGCCCGACTCGACGGCCGAGCGCGCCGCTTTGGGCAATGCCGTCAGCATTTCTTACCTGGACTACAATTGGCAGCTGAATGCTCAATCGGCTCAATGACGATCCCCGCCTCGCGGTACAGTCGATTGAACTCTTTGATGAACGCCGCCGGATCTTTCATCGGTAACCGCATCGGGCCGACGGGGTGATCGTTGCGATAGACCGCCGCTTCACAAGGGATCGCGGTTCGATTGCTGCTGCTCATGATGGACGCGGTGGGCTATTCACGCAGTGGTCAATGGTGGCGGTGAGAATCGGGCGGAAAAACGTGTCGGAATCGACGAGCCTGGCAGTCTCGCCCACCGATTCACGGCTCGTTCATCAATCGGATTGACCGCGATAGACCGACGACGGATGCGGGAATCCCAGTTGTTTGTCGACGCGATTGTAGACGGGCAGGCCCGACTGATAGCGTCTTAAGTTGATGACGGCCAGAGCAGTCGAATCGTCCACGCGGCGAGCGGACTGGGCCCCCACGTGAGGCGAGATCATGACTTTCGGGTCATCCCACAACAGACTCTCCGGCGGCAACGGCTCCACCTCCGTCACGTCCAATCCCGCGCCGGCCAGGTGACCGCTGGCCAGCGCCTCGCACAAGGCTTTTTCTTGGACCACCGATCCGCGCGCGACGTTGATCAAATAGGAACCGCGCTTCATCGTCGCAAACCGTTCGGCATCGAACACCCCCTTGGTGTCCCCGTTGAGCGGCAGCGTCAGAATCACGACATCGCTTTCGCCGAGCAGCCGATCGAGTTGATCGGCCGGCCAAAGCTGTGACACTTCCGCGGGACAATCGACGGGGAAGTAATCGGTGGCGATGATTCGAACGTCCCAGGGCGCCAACACCCGCGCCAGAAAGCGACCGTTGCCGCCCAGGCCGACGATCCCGACGGTTTTGCCACGCAGGTCATCGGTGGGCAACCGCACAAATTCTCGTTTCGCTTCGGCACGAAAAAACAGCGGTGCGCGGCGGAGTACACCGAACAGCAACGAAAACGTTTGCTCGGCGACTTGGGGGGCAAACAAACCCGACGCGCTGCTGACGATGATGTCATCCGATTCGATCACGCCGGGGACCAGACAGTGATCCAACCCGGCCGCCGACGACTGAATCCAACGCAGTTTCCCGGCCTCGAGCACGCGATCCCAATTCACCGGGACTTTGGCGTGACCGATCAAGATGTCGGCCGTCGGCAGCAACTCGTCGATCCGTTCTTGGCCGGCGTTGACCACTTCAAAATCCGGCGCGGCGGCTTGAATCTGGTCGATATGTTTTTTGCCGACGGGATAACACAGGACGATTCGCATGGGGCGGGTCCGAAGAGAGGCGTTCGCGTGAGCTGCGATTATCTACCAGTCGATCCGTTTGCTCAATCCGACGCGATGGCTTGTGAAGTGAACGCCGGGATCCAGCGTTCGACCTCCCCTCGCTTCGCTCGACCCTCCTGCCAGGAGGGTGACTTTAAAAACTGCACGACCTCCTGGACGTCGAGCCAACGAGGCGGCGGGACGGGAAGGTCCGGTCACGTCGCCGACACGTCGGTGGTACAATGATGTTCCCTCCCTCCTCCCCCACCTCGCAACGATCGCCCATGAATCGACGATTCGCTACGCTGCTGGCTAACGCCGCGAAGCATTTTCCCCCTGTGTTTCTTGAGGTCTTAGCGGCAGGGCGCGAGCCCTCCGGTTCTTCATCTCTGCCACAACACCGGAGGGCTCGCGCCCTACCGCTAAAAAATGCTTCACAGCGTTGCCTGCTGGCCTGGTTGTGCTGCTGCGGCATGTCCGTTGCTCAAGAAAACGCGACCGATGGCGACATCGATTTTGCCAGCCAGGTCCGCCCGATCTTGTCCGATGCCTGTTTCGCCTGCCACGGGCCGGACGAAGAATCGCGCGAGGCGGATTTGCGTTTGGACGATCCCGATTCCGCCGGTGCCGTGATCGAACCGGGCGACGCGGCGGCCAGTGAGCTGTACGCCAGGTTGGTGGAAACCGATCCCGAGTTGAAAATGCCTCCGCCGGAATCGGGCAAGCAACTCGACGCGTCGCAGATCGACGTTTTGAAACGCTGGATCGATCAGGGCGCCGAATTCGAAAAACACTGGGCGTTTGTCGCGCCGACTCGGCCAGAAATCCCCACGGTTCAGCAAGGCGATTGGGTCAAGAATCCGATCGACGCGTTTGTCGCGCGAAAACTGGAGTCCGAAGGCCTGTCGCCTGCGCCGGCCGCCGACCACCGCACGCTCATCCGCCGGCTTTCGTTGGACTTGACGGGGCTGCCCCCGGAGCCGGACTTTGTCGCGACCTGGAATAAACGTCTTCAAGCGAACGGCGAAACGGCTTATCAGAATCTGGTCAGCCGACTGCTGCAGTCGAGTCATTATGGCGAGCATTGGGGGCGACTTTGGCTGGACGCGGCGCGCTACGCCGATTCCGACGGGTACGAAAAAGACAAACCCCGCCAAGCCTGGTTTTACCGTGACTGGGTCGTCGATTCGTTCAATGACGATCGCCCCTACGATGATTTTATCGTGCGTCAAATCGCCGGCGACCTGCTGCCCGATGCCACACAAGCCGATCATGTCGCCACCGGGTTCTTGCGGAATTCGATGGTCAATGAGGAAGGCGGTGCCGACCCCGAGCAGTTTCGCATGGAAGCGATGTTCGACCGGATGGACGCGATCGGCAAATCCATCCTGGGGCTGACGATTCAATGTGCCCAGTGCCACACGCACAAGTACGACCCGATCGAACATCACGAATACTATGGAATGTTCGCGTTCCTCAATAACACGCACGATGCGATCCTTCCCGTCTATACCGACGGTGAACTCGAACGCCGCCACCAAGTGCTGCGGCAGATCGAGGAACAGGAACGTTTGATCAAGCAAGCGCTGCCCGACTGGCGCGAACGGATGCACCGCTGGGCGAAAGAAGTGGCGTCACGTCACCAGCCGAACTGGACGACGACCGAGTTGTCGTTTTTAGACACCGCGTTGAGCGGATCGAAGTTCCAACCGCAAGGCGACGGATCGTATTTGTGCCAAAGCTATGCGCCGACAAATTTCAAGCCGCAGGGCACCGGCAGCTATCACGGCCAACGGTTGACGGGGATGCAATTGGAATTGTTGACGCACCCGAATTTGCCGCGGGGTGGACCGGGACGCAGTATCGACGGGACGTGGGCGCTGAGCGAGTTGGCGGCCGAAGTCGCGTTGTCGGGCACCCCCGAACAATCGACTCGAATCCATTTCAGCCGCGCCGTCGCCGATCGCTCCCCGGCGGTCGCCGAGTTGAAACCGCGCTACGACAACAAGAAGAACCAGAAACGCATCACCGGTGGCATCGACTTTGCCATCGACGGCGACGAGAAGACCGCCTGGACCAACGAGGTCGACACGCCACAAAGCAACGTCTCGCAAACCGCCTGGTTTGAATTCGATCAGCCGATCGACATCCCCGACGGGCAACACGCCATCGTCACCGTCCATCTGGCCCAACGACACGGCGGATGGAACAGTGACGACAACCAGACGTTCAACATCGGACGCTTTCGCGTGTCACTGACCGGAGACACGATCCCCGAATTTGATCCGCTGCCCCAGGCGGTCGCCGCGTTGATCCAACAACCGGCCGACCAATGGACGCCCGCGGAGGAAGCGACGGTGTTTGCTCATTGGCGGACCACCGTGGCCGAAGCACAACCGCACAACGAAGCGATCGAGCAGGCATGGCAATCGCATCCCCGGGGAACCACGCAATTGGCCTTGTCGCGGCGCGACCGGCCGCGGACGACATCATTGTTGGCGCGGGGTGATTTCTTGAGCCCCGTTGAGGAAGTCCAACCGCACGTTCCGGCGTTTTTGCATCAGCTGAAAACCGACAACGCGCCGAGCGTCACCGAGCCGCAGCGATTGCAGTTCGCGCGGTGGCTGGCCTCGGACGACTCCCCGACCACGGCCCGATCGATCGTCAACCGAATTTGGCAAGCGTATTTCGGAATCGGCTTGGTCGAAACCAGCGACGACCTGGGGACACAAAGTGCGCCGCCGTCGCATCCCGAGCTGATGGATTTTTTGGCGGTCGAACTGATCGAGAACGATTGGAGTTTAAAACACTTGCACCGCTTGATCGTCGGTTCGGCGACCTACCGCCAGTCATCCCATCTGACGCCCGAACTGGCCCGGCGCGATCCCTACAACCGACTGCTTGCGCGGGGAGCACGCTTTCGGGTCCCCGCCGAAACGGTGCGAGACATCACGTTGGCGGCCAGCGGATTGCTCAACCGCAGCCTGGGCGGACCGAGTGTTTACCCGCCGGCGCCGGAGTTCTTGTTCACGCCACCGGTCAGCTACGGCCCCAAGGTCTGGGAGGTCGCCCAAGACGACGGGCGTTACCGAAGGGCGTTGTACACGTTTCGGTTTCGCAGCGTCCCCTATCCGATGCTGGAAAACTTTGACGCCGTCCCCGGCAACCTATCCTGCGTCCGTCGCAGCACGTCCAATACGCCGATGCAAGCGCTCACGTCGCTGAACGAACCGATGTTTCTGGAGTGTTCGATCGCGCTGGCGGCCAAGACGATTCGCGAAGGCGGTGCTGACGAAGATGCGGGTGCAGAAGCAACGGCCAGCGACCGCCGACGCATCCGGTTCGCATTCCGACGTTGTGTCGGACGCCTACCGAGCGACGAAGAGCAACGTGTCTTGACCGACTACCTGGTGCGTCAACGCGAACGGATGGATTCGAACGAACTGTCCGCGAAAACCATCCTGTCCTCGGGCCCGCTGCTGGATCTGGGCGACTTGGATGCGACAGAGTTGGCGGCCTGGTCGCTGGTTTGTCGCGTGATGCTGAACTTGGATGAAACGATCACACGAGAATAAATATAGATGATGAACAACCTGAATCGATCGCGGCGCTGGTTCATGAAAGACTGTGGCGTCGGGCTGGGCGCCATCGCGGCGGCGCAGCTGATGGCCGAAGAATCGGGTGCCGCTTCGACGGCCGATCCGCTTGCCGTGCGCCGGCCGCACTTTCCCGGCAAAGTCAAGAACGTGATTTTTCTGTTCATGGCCGGGGCGCCCAGTCATTTGGAATTGTTTGACAACAAGCCACAGCTGGCCAAGTTCGATGGCACGCTGCCGCCGGCGGAGTTGCTCAAGGGTTATCGGGCGGCGTTCATCGACCCGAATTCAAAACTGCTGGGGCCGAAATTCAAATTCGCCCGGCACGGAGAGAGCGGTGCGGAGATCAGCGAGATCCTGCCGCACACCGCGCAGGTCGCCGATGAATTGACGATCGTGAAATCGATGACCACCGACGCGTTCAACCACGCACCGGCTCAGATCATGATGAACACCGGGTCGCAATTGTTCGGCAAGCCCAGCCTGGGTGCCTGGACGCTGTACGGATTGGGCAGCGAGTCGAAAGATCTGCCGGGGTTCGTCGTGTTCAGCAGCGGCAGCAAGGGCCCCAGCGGGGGAAACAGCAACTGGGGCAGCGGTTTTTTGCCGACCATGTATTCCGGCGTGCAGCTCCGCAGCGTCGGCGATCCGGTGCTGTATCTGTCCAATCCGCCGGGTGTGGATGCACGTGCCCAGCGAGACGCGTTGGATGCGATCACGGCACTCAATCAGCAGCATCTGGCACTGACCGGTGACCCCGAGATCGCGACGCGGATCAATTCCTTCGAGATGGCGTACCGCATGCAATCGTCGGCACCGGAATTGATGGACATCCAATCGGAAACGCAGCAGACGCTGGACCTGTACGGTGCCGACCCGGAAAAACCGTCGTTCGCCAAAAATTGTTTGTTGGCGCGGCGGCTGGTCGAGCGTGGGGTTCGGTTTGTCCAGCTGTTCCACGAAGCGTGGGACCAGCACGGCAACCTGGTCGGCGGATTGAAGACCAATTGCAAGAACACCGACCAAGCGTGTGCGGCGTTGATTCAAGATTTGAAGCAGCGCGGGATGCTGGACGAGACGTTGGTGATTTGGGGTGGCGAATTTGGACGCACGCCGATGGTTCAGGGCGGCGGCAATGATGGCCGGGACCATCACCCCAACGCGTTCACGATGTGGATGGCCGGTGGCGGAATGAAAGCCGGGACGACGCTCGGCGAGAGCGATGCATTCGGGTTCAATGTGACGCGTGATCGCGTCCATGTCCGCGACTTGCATGCCACGATCTTGAACCAACTGGGGTTCGACCACAGGCGCTTGAGCGTCAAATTTCAGGGGCTCGATCAGCGACTGACCGGCGTCGAACCGGCCCGAGTGGTCCACGAACTCCTCGCCTGACCCACCAAGTGGCCTAAGCTTCCCGCCCGCGATCGCCCCGGTTTTCCGTCGCAATGGCAAGCAAGATGCTTACCCCACCGCCTAGCGCTGAACTATTCTTTCGAAAGACAATTTCCTCCTCGAATTCGCTGCGTTTTGATGCCCACGCCAATCACCGGAATCCTGACCCCCAACATCACGCCTGTCGATCGTGACGGTCGTGTCGACGAAGACACGTTGCGTCGTTACGTGGATTGGTTGATCGAAAAGGGCGTCGACGGGTTGTACCCCAACGGCAGCACGGGCGAATTCATTCGATTCACCGCCGAAGAACGGCGTCGGATCGTCGAGGTGGTGATCGACCAGACCGCCGGGCGGGTGCCCGTGCTGGCCGGTGCCGCCGAGGCAAACGCCAAGGAGACGATTGCGGCGTGTGAAGCGTATGGTGCGATGGGCGTGCGGGCGGTCGCGATCGTCGCCCCGTTCTATTATCGGCTTTCCGACCAAGGCGTTTACGCGTATTTCCGCGAGATCGCCGAGGCCGTGTCGGTGGACGTGACGCTGTACAACATTCCCCTGTTTGCATCGCCGATTTCCGTCGACACCGTGGTGCGTTTGGCGTCGGAATGCCCGCGTGTGGTCGGCATCAAAGACAGCTCGGGTGACTTGCCGAACATGATGCGGATGATCTCGCAGATCCGTCCGATCCGTGACGATTTTTGTTTCCTCACCGGCTGGGATGCGGCGTTGGTGCCGATGCTGGTGGTGGGTGCCAACGGCGGGACCAACGCGACCAGTGGTGTCGTCCCCGAATTGACCCGTGCGATCCACCGCAGCGTGGTCGCCGGCGACATCGACCAGGCGATGAAATTGCAGTACCAGTTGCTGCCGTTGTTCGACGCGATGATCTCCATCAGCGAGTTCCCCGAAGGGTTTCGTGCCGGCGCCCGCTCGCGCGGCTGGGATCTCGGTCCGGGACGCGTCCCGATTTCGGATCGGCAAAAGGAGGCCATTGCCGAGGCCCAGCGACAGATCGATGATCTATTGAGAGAATTCGTCGACGCCCCAACGCCCGGGGTTTCCAACCGAGTGATCGAGAAAATCGTGCAACAGGTGATGTCGCAGCTCAAGTCACAGTAAATTAATCGCTTCCGGTGAGGCCACTGCCTCGCGTCGGAGTGGACACGGAAACAACAGCAAGCTGATTCATGCAACGGCGCACGATGCTACGTCGACTCCCCTCCACCTGCACCTTCGCACTGCTGGTCGCAGCGGTCGCGGGGTTCCACGGCCTGACGCCGCCTAGCGCCAACGGCTGGGAACCGAAGAACGCAGCCGTCCTGGCGGGGCATGCGTTTCTGGAGCTGGACACACCCTCGCTAACCGAAAGCAGCGGTCTGGCGTTCTCCCACGTTTCCCCCCACTGCGTTTGGTCGCACAACGATTCCGGCGACAAAGCGAGGCTGTACGCGTTCACCAACAACGGCAAATATTGTGGACGTATGGTGCTGCGTGGGGTCAATGCGAGTGACTGGGAGGACATGGCATCGTTCGACGACGATGGGGCGCGTTTGCTGGTCGCCGATGTGGGCGACAACGATGCCCAACGCAAATCGGTGTCACTGTACCTGTTCGACGAACCGGATCCGAGAAGACGATCGTTCGTCGATTCGTATCAGCACCTGGTGATTCGCTACCCCAGGGGACCCCAGAATTGTGAATCCGTCGCGGTCGACGTTCGCCGGCGACGAATTTTGATGCTCGGCAAGTCGCCGTTGCTGGCGACCATGTACGAGGTGCCGTTGCCCAAACGCCCGAAAGGGGATCCGTCGGCCGCGGGTGTCACGGTGATCGAGTTGGACGCAAAACCGATCCAGTCCCTCGCGATCCCGCTTGCCACCGGCATGGACCTTTGTCCCACGACGGGAGACCTCTGGATTTCGAATTATCTCCAAGCCTATCGCTTCCCCGCTTCGAAACGGATCCCGCTGGAAACGCGTCTGCGGCAGATGCCCGAGATCGTCGACCTGCCAAAGTTAAAACAAGTCGAAGCGATCGCGGTCGACGACCAGGGACGGGTCTGGGTCACCAGCGAAGGCATCCCGGCGAAGATGCAGCGGATCGTGTTCGCGCCGTAGAGCTTGGGCAGCGTGTCGCTTGAACAAGCCGTGCAGCATTTGTTAGCGGAAGGGCGCGAGCCCTCCGGTCGCGTTTCAAAAACACCGCGAAAGACCGGAGGGCTTGCGCCCTGCCGTTAAAACCTCGTAAAACACGAAAGCCAAATGCTTCACAACGCTGCCGAAACGGCCGCTCATCGATTGCCGCCAGCCGCCTGACTCGACGCCATCCTCCCTGCCAGCCAATGCCCCACCGCGATTCCATCCAGCCGATCCCGATCGATTCGGTCGACGATCACCGCCTGTCGGACTTTCGCGACTTGAAACGTCGACCGACCGGACGCGTGTTGAACGCGACACATTTCGTCGTCGAGGGGCAGCTGATCACGGGCCGATTGATCGCCAGCGATTTTGAGGTGCGATCGGTGGTGGTCGAACGAGGCCGCGATTTGGCCGCGCTGGGCGAGGTTGCGGCCGGGACGCCGGTGTATGCGGTGTCCCGCGACCAGATGCGTCAGCTGGCCGGGTTCGATTTCCACCGCGGCTTCCTCGCCAGTGCGGCGCGAAAACCGCTCGGCGGGATCGACGCGTTTCGCCCCGATTCGGTTTCGTTGGCGCTCGTGCGCACGACCGACATGGAAAATTTAGGCAGCATGGTGCGTTCGGCGGCGGCGCTCGGGATCCGTCAGATTTTGATCGATCACCGCTCGGTCGACCCGTTCTCGCGACGGGCGATGCGGGTCAGCATGGGGGCGGTGCTGGGCATGCGTTGGCTGGTGATGAACGATCCGGCCGACGATTTACGGTCCCTGGCCGAGCGGGGCGTGGTCAGCCTGGCGTCGACGCTGGCGGCCGGTGCGATTCCGATCGGCGACGTGTCCATCGACGCGCGGCCGAGGGTGCTGGTGATGGGCAATGAAGCCGAGGGGTTGCCGGTGGAGGTCCAGCGTGCGGCGACCGAACGGGTGACGATTCCCATGCCCAGCGAACCCATGCCCAGCGAACCCATGCCCAGCGAACCCGGATGCGGGCCGCTGGTCGACAGCCTGAACGTCTCGGTGGCGGCCGCGGTCCTGCTGTACGAGCTGACACGGGCGGAGAGGCTGACACGGGTGGCGATGAAACGGGGGCAGTGATAGCGAAGCGGGCGTCGCTTGCACTACAATTGACGCCGACGCCAGCCTTTTTCGCTCTCCCGAACCGCCAGCACAGTCGATCATGCAACTGCATTGCCTCGGAACTGCCGGGTATCACCCCAACGAGGATCGGCACACGAGCTGTTACTTTTTGCCCGAGAGCGGGATCGTTCTGGACGCCGGCACGGGGCTGTTCCGGTTGGCCGAACTGATTGCCACGCCGACGCTGGACATCCTGCTCAGCCACGCCCACTTGGATCACGTCGCCGGGCTGACGTTTTTACTGGACGTGCTGTACCGGCGGCCCGTCGATCGGCTGCGAATCTGGGGCGAGAAAGACAAGCTGGCGGCGATTCAGCGGCACCTGTTTTCCGACCTGTTGTTTCCGGTCCCGATCCAGGCGGAATATCGAGAAATCGACGCGTTGCCGGAGTTCACGATCGGCGACTGCACGATCCGTTGGCGGCGCCAACAGCACCCGGGAATGTCCGTCGGCTATCGCCTGGACTGGGACGATGGGACGCGGCTGCTGTATTTGACCGACACGACGGGGGACGACGGCGTGGAGGCGATGGAGTGGAACGCCGGGGCGGACCTGTTGATGCACGAATGTTATTTCCCCGACGCCAGCTCGGAATGGGCGACGAAAACGGGGCACACTTGGAGCAGCCGGCTGGCAAGAATCGCCCAGGGGTCGGCCCCCAAGCACTTGATGCTGACGCACGTCAACCCGATCGACGCCGAGCCGGAATTGATGCTCCGGGAGGTCAGCGAGACGCTCCGGGGGCGACAAACCCGCGTCAGTTTGGCCGCGGATCGCGAGGTCGTTGAATTTGGCCGATAGAAGCGGCGGATTGCCTCATGATCGGCGATCCGGATGGCCGAAAGAGTGCTTCACGCAGCGAACCAAACCGCCCAGCGGACTGTCCAGATGCCGGTGCGCCGGGGCCCACGGGAACCCGTCGCGGTCAGGCGAATCAGGTCGATCTGGGCGTTTGGGGACTGGAGAGGCCAAATCCGGCTTGCCCCAGAACGATCGATTGCTAAACTCTGCCGTCTCCCAGCGTTTGATGCCTGGCATCCGACGCGGGGAAAAGGAAAAAAGACAGTGCCGGGGAGATCAACCTGGCGGCAGGGCGGTCGAGTCGCCAGCGTAGCTCAGTTGGCAGAGCAGCTGATTTGTAATCAGCCGGTCGTGGGTTCGAATCCCTCCGCTGGCTCTGGCGCGGGAATCACCGGCCCGAGTGCCGACATCCAAACGACTCGGAACCTGGATGCAAACTTCAGGCCACCTTGCCACCGACGGCTCCAAACGACAAACTTCGCGACGAAGACGCCAGACAACCTTTTACGGAAACCGGACGAGCAGCAAGATCAAGACAACACGATAGACGTTGAGGGGGGTTTGCCCGAGTGGTTAAAGGGGGCGGACTGTAAATCCGCTGGCTACGCCTACATTGGTTCGAATCCAATAGCCCCCACTGAAAAAATTTGAGATTGGAGATCTCAAAGCTGAGAGTCGCACCCGGGCAGACCACGCCTGGGCACGAAAAGCGGGTGTAGCACAATGGTAGTGCAGCAGCCTTCCAAGCTGAATACGAGGGTTCGATTCCCTTCACCCGCTCTGAGCGTCGCTGCTGTAGCTCAGTGGTAGAGCACTTCCTTGGTAAGGAAGAGGTCATGGGTTCAAGTCCCATCAGCAGCTTGAGCGTCTGGAACTGAGAATCTGGAAAGTTGGTGCGGATCTTGCTGATTTTTCGCAATCAGCAATTGCAAGCGACGCGACTTTTCGCAACAACTACGCACCCTCGCCAGCGGCACTGATTTTTGCCTTCTCTGGTGGGAGTACTGAAGCAACAACCGGGACGTCCTTGGTGGACGTTCTTGGATACGATTTTCTGTCTGTTTAGAAGAACAAAGTCGGATTGTCGCGACCACTGGGTCGGTGAACCACCGTGGGTGTGAACACGGTCACCACTCCAGAGGGCTCGTCCGGGGCGTATCCCCAGACAAGTAGCAAGAACGATCCGACGCAGGTGAGTTAGAAATGGCCAAGGCAACATTTGAACGGACCAAGCCCCACGTTAACGTCGGCACGATTGGGCACATTGACCACGGTAAAACAACGACCACGGGTGCAATCCTGGCAGTCCAAGCCGCCAAAGGCTTGGCAGAGGCGAAGGGGTATTCGGATATCGCCAAGGGCGGTACCGTGCGTGACGCAACCAAGACGGTGACCATCGCGGTCGCCCACGTCGAGTACGAATCGGACAATCGTCACTACGCCCACATCGACTGCCCGGGCCACGCTGACTTTGTCAAGAACATGATCACCGGTGCCGCCCAAATGGACGGTGCGATCCTGGTCGTGTCGGCCGCGGACGGCCCGATGCCGCAAACCAAGGAACACGTGCTCCTGGCCCGTCAGGTCGGCGTTCCTTACATCGTCATCTTCCTCAACAAGTGCGACTTGGTCGACGACGAAGAGTTGTTGGAACTGGTCGAACTGGAAGCCCGCGAGTTGCTCAGCAAGTACGACTTCCCGGGCGACGACGTCCCCGTGATCCGCGGATCGGCTCTGCCGGCTTACAACAGCCCTGCCGATCCCGAAGCCAGCAAGTGCATCACCGAACTGATGGAAGCGCTTGATGAGTACATCCCCGAGCCCGTCCGCGAAGACGACAAGCCATTCCTGATGGCCATCGAAGACGTGTTCTCGATCGAAGGTCGTGGAACGGTCGCCACCGGTCGAATCGAGCGTGGCGTGATCAAGGTCGGCGAAGAAGTCGAAATCGTCGGCCTCGGCCCGAACTCGGCCAAGACGACCTGCACCGGCGTCGAAATGTTCCGCAAGGAAATGACCGAAGGACGTGCCGGAGACAACGTCGGCTGCCTGCTCCGCGGCATCAAGCGTGAAGAAATCCAACGCGGTCAAGTGTTGGCCAAGCCGGGATCGATCACCCCGCACACCAAGTTCGAAGCCGAAGTCTACTGCTTGAGCAAAGACGAAGGCGGCCGACACACGCCGTTCTTCAGCGGTTACCGTCCCCAGTTCTACTTCCGAACCACCGACGTGACCGGCACCGCCAACCTGGAAGGTGCCGAAATGTGCATGCCCGGCGACAACGTCAAAGTCACCGTCGAACTGCACAAGCCGATCGCCATGGACGATGGCGTCCGATTCGCCATCCGCGAAGGTGGCCGAACGGTCGGTTCGGGCGTTGTGACCAAAATCGTCGAGTAGTCCCCAAACCGGGACCGTTTGGCAGCTGTTTTGACGCCAAACTCGATGAAAATGAACGCGAGAACCAACGAACCGTCTGTCGGGTCGTTGGTTCTTTGCTTTAAACTACGCGAAGCCGGATTTCGGTCCGGCCGCAGCGAAGGAGTGTAGCTCAATTGGCAGAGCACTGGTTTCCAAAACCAGCGGTTGCGGGTTCAAGTCCCTCCACTCCTGCTTTGATTTTCGGCTTTTCACGCTGCTCTGGTGCCAAGACCGGGGGCAGATGTACGATGAGCCTTTCCGCGGAGGCAAACGGGTCCTCCGTCCACACTGGCTGACAAACGCCGGCCCGAATGAGCCGGCCGATCCGAACGTAAGGACAATCGAGTGTCTCGAGACATCGCCGGGAGCAAAGCGAGTACCGCCCCGAGTGGAGGTTCGCTGTCAAGCGAACTGTTCCACGCTGCCGTATACAAACCGAACCAAGGCCGCATCGTCCGCCAATTGACCGTTCTGGCAATCTGGCTGATCGTTGCCCTCGGAGCATGGCGGCTTTACGCCACCCTGGATGGATCGACGTCCAACAAAGCGATCGCCGTCGGGATCCCCGCGGGCATCCTGCTGGCCGGGCTGTGGATCGGTTTTCGGCTGATCAACTGGCCACGTTTTGCGGATTTTCTGATCGCCGTCGAAGCGGAGATGAAGAAGGTGACGTGGCCCAGCCGCGACGAGGTCAAACGCGCTTCGGTCGTCGTGATCGTGACGATCGCGATCCTGGCGATCTCGTTGTTCCTGTTCGACGTCTTCTGGCAAGCTTTCTTCGATGCCCTGTGGGCCACCGCCTAGCCGATTGCCCTGAGGCGATTTGCTGGTAGATTTGCAATCCGATCGGTCGCCGCACCTCTCGCCTGCCGCTTTTCACGTTCTACGCTCCCAGCCGTTTCCAGTGTTCCAATGACCGACGAATCCAAATCTCCCAACACCGATGACGCTGACTTGATGGACGAGTCCAGCGAAGTGCTTGAGGAAAATGATTCCGCGGAGGGTGGATCCGAGGAAATCGAAGCGTCCGAAGCCGCCGAAACGACCAGCGAGTCGACCGGCGAGGTGTTTCTGGACAGCGACGAGGATGATGACGATGCTCCCAGCGGCGACATCGAAATGGATTGGTACATCCTGAAGGTCGCGTTCAACCGCGAAGATTCCATCGCCGACGCGCTGCGAAAGAAAATCGCAATGGAAGGCATGGAAGAATACTTCGGCGACGTGGTCGTCCCCAGCGAAGACGTTGCCACGTTTACCCGTGACGGGAAGAAGCGGATCACCAAACGCAAGCTGTTGCCCGGATACATCATGGCCCGCATGGCCATCAACGACGACACCTGGTTCCTGGTCCGCGAAACCGGCGGGATCAGCGATTTTACCGGCTCGGCGGGCAAGCCGATGCCGATGGATCCGGCGGACGTGGATCGGTTCATCAACCGGCCGATCGCCGAGGACGAAGAAGAAGCCCCGATCAAAACCGCAATCCCGTTCAAAGTCGGTGATCGCGTGCGGGTCAAGGAAGGGAATTTTGAAAACCAAGAAGGTGATGTCGACGCCGTCGATGAAGCCAACGGCCGCATCACTGTGATCATCAATATTTTCGGCCGCAGCGTTCCTATGGAATTGGATCACTGGCAAGTCGAACCGGTGTAGTTAACCTAACGCCGAACCACTCAGTCAACTCAAAATCATACCAATCATCCGATCATGGCAAAGCAAGTAACAGGACAGGCAAAGTTTCAAGTTCCCGGCGGTCAAGCCACTCCGGCCCCTCCCGTCGGTACCTCGCTGGGTAAGTTCGGCGTGAACCTGGGACAATTCGTCCAAGCGTTCAACGATCGCACCAAAGAGTACAACGGAACCCCGATCCCGGTCATCGTCACGGTTTACAACGACCGCAGCTTTGACTTCATCACCAAGAGCCCGCCGGCAGCCTCGCTGCTGAAACAGGCCGCGGGAATCGCCAAGGGAAGCGGTGTGCCGAACGTCAACAAAGTCGCCAAGGTGACCCGCGCCCAGTGCGAAGACATCGCCACCAAGAAGATGGCCGACCTGAACGCCCGCAGCATGGACCAAGCGGTCCGAATGATCGAAGGCACCGCCCGCAGCATGGGCATCGACGTCGAAGGCTGAACGTGGCGTAAGCTTCCAGCTTGCGTCCTCCTATCGCCCGCCACATCTCTCCAATCGCTACTGGTCGCAGTGCCCCACGTCGACGAGTGAACGTCCGCGTGTGACTCAAGCCGGCGTGCCGCAGTGTGGCCGCCATGGTGATTCCAAAGGATTAGCCGCGAAAGAGCACAGAGGACGCAAAAGAAGAAGGCCCCCGCGCGTTCGCAGAGCGTCCTGCCATCACTCTTCCGCGCGGGAATTCAAACCAGTGCTCAAACACGACCTATTGCGTTCTTTGCGCTCTTTTGTGTCCCCAGCCGAAATCCACTCGCACAAGCCGCGAACGACTCCCCGGAACCGTTGAGGCCGCGAAAGAGCGCAAAGAGCACAAAAGAAGAAGGCGCCGACCGTTCGTAGAGTGTGTCGTCGCCATTCTCCCCGGCACCAATTCGAGCCAGTTTTCACGCTCACTCTTTTGCGTTCTTTGCGCTCTTTTGTGGCTCCCCTAAATCCACACGCACAAGCCGCGGACGACTCCCCGGAACCGTTGAGGCCGCGAAAGAGCGCAAAGAGCACAAAAGAAGAAGGCGCCGACCGTTCGTAGAGCGTGTCGTCGCCATTCTCTCCCGCGCCAATTGGATCCAGTTTTCACGCTCACTCTTTTGCGTTCTTTGCGCGCTTTTGTGGCTCCCCTAAATCCACACGCTCAAGCCGCGGACGACTCTCCAGAACCGTTGAGGCCGCGAAAGAGCGCAAAAGAAGAAGGCGCTGACCGTTCGTAGGGCGTGCCGTCGCCATTTCTCCCCGCCGCCAATTCGATCCAGTTTTCACGCTCACCCTTTTGCGTTCTTTCGTGGCGTTCCTCCATACTGCCGTTTCAGCGTCGAGGAGATTCGATCCTTCTATTTCACAGAGAAATCATGGCATTTGAGACCACCGATGAAATCATGCGGCTTTGCGACGTCGTCCGGCAAACTGGATTTGAACTCCGGAAATATCATGGCAGCGGGCACCTCGAAAAGATCTATGAAAATGGCTTAGCGCATCGACTTCGAAAGCAAGGTTTCGCGGTTCAGCAGCAGGTACCAATCACAGTTTTCGATGAAGACGGTACGCCACTGGGTGACTACTTTGCAGATCTACTCATCGAGGGCGTTCTCATCGTGGAGCTCAAAGCATGCAAGACAACCACCGACGAACACATCGCGCAGATACTTGGTTACCTGCGAGCCACACGAATCGAACACGGCCTGCTCATCAATTTCGGCGCGAAGAAATTTGAAGTCAAGAAGTATGTTCAATCAGATTGTTGAACGAAGCAAACCATGATCGAACGGAGGGCTACGAAAGATCGAAGCGAGCGCGAAGAAAACCACGTCGTTTTTCGATGCTCCTGACAACGTCAACCGGGTCACCATGAGCCGCTTGCGCTCGCTCGTGGTTCCCCCAAAGTCCTACGCAGAAACCGGGAAAGCCTGTTTGGACCGATTAGCCGCGAAAGAGCACAGAGAACGCAAAAGAAGAAGGCCAGCGCGTTCACGGAACGTCTTGCCACCACTCTTTCGCGCGTCAATTCGGTCCTGTGCTCACTCTCGACCTTTTGCGTTCTTTGCGCTCTTTTGTGGCCCCCTCAAATCCCCACGCACAAGCCGAGGGGCCCGTCCTCGCCTGGAACGATTAGCCGCGAAAGAGCACAGAGAACGCAAAAGAAGCAGGCCAGCGCGTTCACGGAACGTCTTGCCACCACTCTTCCGCGCGTCAATTCGGTCCTGTGCTCACTCTCGACCTTTTGCGTACTTTGCGCTCTTTTGTGGCCCCCTCAAATCCCCACGCATGAGCCGAGGGAACCGGCCCTCGCTCGGAACGATTGGCCGCGAAAGAGCACAGAGAACGCAAAAGAAGAAGGCCAGCGCGTTCACGGAACGTCTTGCCACCACTCTTTCGCGCGTCAATTCGGTCCTGTACTCACTCTCGACCTTCGGCGTTCTTTGCGCTCTTTTGTGGCCCCCTCAAATCCCCACGCACGAGCCGAGGGAACCGGTCCTCGCTCGGACCGATTAGCCGCGAAAGAGCACAGAGAACGCAAAAGAAGAAGGCCAGCGCGTTCACGGAACGTCTTGCCACCACTCTTTCGCGCGTCAATTCGGTCCTGTACTCACTCTCGACCTTTTGCGTACTTTGCGCTCTTTTGTGGCCCCCTCAAATCCCCACGCATGAGCCGAGGGAACCGGTCCTCGCTCGGAACGATTGGCCGCGAAAGAGCACAGAGAACGCAAAAGAAGAAGGCCCGCGCGTTCACGGAACGTCTTGCCACCACTCTTTCGCGCGTCAATTCGGTCCTGTGCTCACTCTCGACCTTTTGCGTTCTTTGCGCTCTTTCGTGGCTCTCTCAAATCCCCACGCATGAGCCGAGGGAACCGGTCCTCGCTCGGAACGATTGGCCGCGAAAGAGCACAGAGAACGCAAAAGAAGAAGGCCCGCGCGTTCATAGAACGTCTTGCCACCACTCTTCCGCGCGTCAATTCGGTCCTGTACTCACTCTCGACCTTTTGCGTACTTTGCGCTCTTTTGTGGCCCCCTCAAATCCCCACGCATGAGCCGAGGGAACCGGTCCTCGCTCGGAACGATTGGCCGCGAAAGAGCACAGAGAACGCAAAAGAAGAAGGCCAGCGCGTTCATAGAACGTCTTGCCACCACTCTTCCGCGCGTCAATTCGGTCCTGTGCTCACTCTCGACCTTTTGCGTTCTTTGCGCTCTTTCGTGGCTCTCTCAAATCCCCACGCACGAGCCGAGGGAACCGGTCCTCGCTCGGAACGATTGGCCGCGAAAGAGCACAGAGAACGCAAAAGAAGAAGGCCAGCGCGTTCATAGAACGTCTTGCCACCACTCTTCCGCGCGTCAATTCGGTCCTGTGCTCACTCTCGACCTTTTGCGTTCTTTGCGCTCTTTCGTGGCTCTCTCAAATCCCCACGCACGAGCCGAGGGAACCGGTCCTCGCTCGGAACGATTGGCCGCGAAAGAGCACAGAGAACGCAAAAAAGAAGGCCCGCGCGTTCATGGAACGTCTTGCCACCACTGTTCCGCGCGCCAGTTCGGTCCTGTGCTCACGCGCGACCTTTTGCGTTCTTTGCGCTCTTTTGTGGCTCCCCTAAATCCACACGCACAAGCCGGGAAAGCCAGTCCTCAACAGGAACGATTAGTTGGTCGGCCACAGCGGCCGGCGTTGGTTCTCCGGCAGAATCACGCGGTTGACACGCTCGGGGTCTTCTTGACTCCACGTCTCGCGCATCGTCTTGGCGCGCACCTGGCGCGTGATCGATTTGTCTTGCCAGCGAATCAGGTACGTCGATGACTGGTCGACCTGACGTGGCAGTTGCGAGGGATGCTTGACCAACCGCCAGGCTCGGACTTCGAACTGACGGTTCTTTCGGGACCAGTCAAAGAAGACGACTTGGCGGAACACTTCGCGGCCATGGTCGTCCAGAAAGTGATTCAACTCGACCAGATCTACTTCCGCCACGGTCGTGTTGGAATCGCGGCCGCCCGGCAAAATCCCACTCGCCGAGAAGGTAGCCGCCGACAGCGACGCGGCGGTCCACGCCGCGATGTAGATCATCAAGTTCATCGGTCGTATTACCGGTAAAAGCTTCCGTCGGTCCCCGTGCTGGGATAACCACTGGTCGTCGGGTAAGAGCCGGATCCGGAGGTACTTCCGGGGGCATATCCGCTGCTGGAATTCGTTCGGAACGATTCATTGGCAGACGGCGCCAGCGACGCGCTGGCTGTCGAAAACGAGGGTGCCGACGCACCGTTGGACGCGCCGGACGATGGCGGGCTACCACCGGGCAGACTGAACCCCGAGTTGCCCGCGGGGCCGGCGATCGAATCGGTCGCAGGACCGCTGGTCGCCGCAGGCTTGGGCGTGAACGGCTGGGGGTTGGTGGGGCTGGTCGTATTGGCGGCGGACGCGGCGGCCTTGACCGTGTTGAGCATCGAATCCGGCAGCGCAAACCCGCCCGCCGACGTCGTCGGCTTGGTTGTCCCGGCCGATGGGAAACCGATACCGCTGGAATCCGAAGAAGAAGCCGAGTTCCCACCGGGACTTGAGCTGCCCGGCAGTGTGTAGCCGCTTGCCGAGCCCGATCCGGATTCAGGGACTCCGGGCGCCGGGTACGACGACGGCATCGAATAGCGACTGCTGGCTGCCGCCTCGGGCCGTGCGGCCGACTTGCTATTGGTACCGAATTGGTATCCGGCGGGGATCGCCGGAACGGACGAATGATTGCCCGGCGCAGCGGCATCGGGATTGGGATAGCCGGGCAATTTGGCGGCGGAAACTCCGCCGGTCGATGGGGCGGTTGCGATGTTGAAGCCGTTGGCTTGGGCGGCGGCCCGGCTGGTGGCCGATGCGGTCCGGTTGGCGGCAACCGCCGCATCAAATCCAGTCCCGGGCGAATTCGGCGTCTGGGCGGAGGCGGCGACCACGTTTCGCGTTGCCGGTCCACCGGTTCCACCGGCGGCCGATGCGATCGCCTCGGGCGTCGCCGATTCGCCGGGGGGTGTGGGGTAGGTGATGGTTGGACCGTTGCCGGCAAGCGCTTCGGCCGACGGTGCACTACGCCAACTGAACATGTTCCATTTGGGCATCGCGCTGCGGCACCCGGTGAACGTGACCATCATGCCGGCGCAACCGGCGATCAATAATTGTTGCTTGAGCTTCGTTCGTTTCTGCATCCTTGCAGCCTTTTTTCGGGCGTATTGGTTGGCGCATGCCGACATTCCTTCATCGGCTATCGGTTTACCCTCTGGCAATCATCACCCTAAAATGGGTGGAGAAATCAGGTCAAGAGCAGTTCAACGCCCTTTGGCAAGATTCGATTCGGTAAAACACACTCCCTCCCGTCTCGATACCGATTCCCCCTTCCGCACGAGGTCACCATGAGCACCACACTCTCCCCAGCACCGAAATCGGCCAATGAAGTCGACGTGAAACACACCGAGTGCTTTATTGATGGCAAATGGGTCCCCGCGGCCAGCGGAAAGACCTTTGCCACGCTGAACCCCGCAACGGAGCAGGAAATCGCTCAGATTGCCGAAGGCGACGCGGCCGATGTGGACGCCGCCGCCAAGGCCGCCCGGCACGCCTTTGATGCCGGCGATTGGCCCAAGATGGACGCCCGAGATCGCGGGCGTTTGCTGTACAAGTTGGCCGATCGGATGGAACAGGAAATCCATGCCTTAGCGGCACTGGAAACACTCGATAACGGCAAACCGCTCAACGACAGCCTGGCGGCCGATCTGCCGCTGGCGATCGACGCGATCCGCTACTACGCCGGCTATGCGGATAAATTGCACGGCAGCACGATTCCGATTCGCGGCAACTATTTGTGCTACACGCGACGCGAACCGATCGGTGTGGCGGGCCAAATCATTCCTTGGAATTTTCCGCTCTTGATGCTGGCCTGGAAATGGGGCCCCGCCCTGGCCGCCGGATGCACCGTGGTGATGAAGCCGGCCGAACAGACACCGCTGACATGTTTGCGAATGGCTCAACTGGCCAAAGAGGTCGGATTCCCAGACGGTGTGATCAACATCGTGCCCGGTTTCGGTCCGACCGCCGGAGCGGCCTGCGTGAAACATCCGCTGATCGACAAGATCGCCTTCACCGGCGAACATCGCACGGCGCAGATCATCACCCGCGATTCGGCCGAGACGCTGAAACGATTGACGTTTGAACTCGGCGGCAAAAGCCCCAACGTCGTCTTCGCCGATGCCGACATGGACGCCGCCGTCGAAGGTGCCTACATCGGTCTGTTCCTCAACCAAGGCCAATGCTGTTGTGCGGGTAGCCGCGTCTTCGTCGAAAAGAGTTGCCACGATGAGTTCGTCGAAAAACTGACGGCGCTGACGATGAAACGAAAAGTCGGCGACCCGTTCGCCGAGGACACCCAACAGGGGCCACAAGTCGACAAGGCACAATTCGACAAGATCATGTCCTACATCGACAAGGGCAAAGGCGAAGGCGCCGAGTGCGTCACCGGTGGCGATCGCGTCGGCGACACCGGCTACTTCATCGCACCGACGATCTTTGACAACGTGCAGGACGACATGTCGATCGCGACCGATGAGATTTTCGGACCGGTGATGAGCGTGCTGACGTTTGACGACAAAGAAGACATGATCCGCCGAGCGAACAACACGTTCTACGGTTTGGCCGCCGCCGTCTGGACGCGCGACATCTCCAACGCCCACGACTTCGCTGCCCGCGTGCGAGCCGGCACGATCTGGGTCAATTGCTACGACGTGTTCGACGCCGCCGCCCCCTTCGGCGGGTTCAAGATGAGCGGCTACGGTCGTGAACTCGGCGAAGAAGGACTGAAACCGTACACCGAAAGCAAAACCGTGACGGTGAAGCTTTAGGGGAGGTTGGAGCGTTAAGAGTTCCTGATTCGACCGGAATCGATGTGCAGTATTCACGGTGTCCGGGAGTGGTTTTCTAGGCCCGGAGGGCCGGCAGAGTGTCTGCCGGTGGCGTCAGCCACCGGAGGTGATTTCAAGGAATGTGCAAGGCCCAACGGGCCGACACAGTGCCCCGGGTTTCACGCCCAGGGTTCAGTGCCCGATTGTGCCGGCCCTTCAGGCCTTCGTCTTCTAGCATCCTAGCACCGGTGGCTGACGCCACCGGCAAGCATTGTGCCAGCCCTCCGGGCCTCATCGTTGCGACACATCGAAATTGCTAGAGTCAGAAGATTTCAGATTTCAGATTTGGGGTTTGGGGAATCGATGTGCGTGGCGGTTGCGCGGTTGCCTGCATCGTGAGACTCTGTCGGGGCTGGTATATTGCCCGTCCTTCGGCCCCCGTTCTTCACCCCCCCGCTTTCCCGTCAGAGTCTCCGTGCCCAGTTTCTTCGACACCCCTCCCGATCCCGATTCGCTTGTCACCCACGCCGATGGGCCGGCCGGGACGCTACCGCTGACCGACGACATTTTGCGGACGTGGTCTTCCGGTGATCTGTTCGGGTTGACGCAAAGTGTGGGGATGGGATTTGACCCCCGACGCGTGCTGGGCGATCAATACTTGATCCTCAGCACACAGGGCGGTTTGCGAGAGAACGACGGGACGCCGCTGGCGCTCGGCTACCACACCGGGCACTGGGAAATCGGCTTGTTGGTGCGGGCAGCGGCCGAGCAGCTGACCGAGCGGGGTGCGGTGCCGTTTTCGGCCTACTGCAGCGATCCCTGTGACGGCCGCAGCCAAGGCACCCATGGGATGTTTGATTCGCTGCCGTACCGTAACGATGCGGCGATCATTTTTCGGCGGCTGATCCGATCACTGCCGCGGCGCAAGGCCGTGATCGGGATCGCGACCTGCGACAAGGGTCTGCCGGCGATGATGATGGCCTTGGCCGGGGCAAAGGACTTGCCCAGCGTGTTGGTTCCCGGCGGCGTCACCTTGCCCGCGACCGTCGGCGAAGATGCGGGAAAGGTCCAATCGATCGGCGCCCGTTACGCCAAAGGCGAAATGACGCTCGAGCAAGCGTCGCTGGAAGGCTGTCGGGCCTGCGGCACTCCCGGCGGCGGCTGCCAATTCCTCGGCACCGCCGCGACCAGCCAGGTGGTCGCCGAAGCATTGGGGATGACGGTTCCGCATGCGGCGCTCGGTCCCAGCGGCGGTCCGATCTGGACCCAGATGGCGCGTGACTCGGCCGATGTTGCCATGGAACAGGTTGCCGCCGGTGCCACGCTGGGCGAGATCCTGACCGAGGACGCGCTGTACAACGCGATGTTGATTCACGCCGCCGTCGGAGGCAGCACGAACCTGTTGCTGCACATCCCCGCGATCGCCGCCGCCGCGGGATTGAAACGTCCGGATGCAGAGATGTTTCGCCGGATCAATCGATCGGTCCCACGCTTTGTCGACTGTTTGCCCAACGGCCCGGTCGGGCATCCGACGATTCGGTTTTTCCTGGCCGGCGGTGTTCCCGAAGTCGCCTGGCATCTTCGCGAACTGGGATTGTTGAAATCCAACGCGCGGACGGTTGCCGGAATGACGTGGGACGAAATTTTGGATCAGTGGCGATCCAGCGATCGCCGAGCGTTTTGTCGTGCACGACTGGCTGAGTCCGACGCCGTGGATCCGGATGACGTGATCGTTCCACCGGCCAAAGCGGCTGCCAAGGGGCTGACCCCGACGGTCAGTTTTCCGGTCGGCAATCTGTGTCCGGAAGGATCGGTCATCAAAGCGACGTCCATCGACCCCAGCGTGATCGACGACGACGACGTCTATCGCAAACGGGGTCCGGCGCGGGTCTTCACCAGCGAACGCGATGCGATCGCCGCGGTCAAGGGACAGCAAGGCAAACCGATCGTCGCCGGGGACGTCATCGTGTTGATCGGCCGCGGACCGCTCGGATGCGGCATGGAGGAAACCTATCAAATCACATCGGCGCTGAAGTACCTGTCGTTCGGCAAAGAGGTCGCGTTGGTCACCGACGCCCGATTCTCCGGTGTCAGCACGGGAGCCTGTGTCGGTCATGTCGGGCCGGAAGCGTTGGCCGGCGGCCCGATCGCCAAGGTCCGCGACGGCGATGTGATCGAAATCGAAATCGACCGCAACAGCCTGGACGGTCGGGTCGAGTTGATCGAATCAGCCGACGGCACCCCGGCGGCGACCTTGCTGGCAGAACGCCCACCGCATCCCGAATTGGCAGTCGAATCGGCGATGCCCGAGGACACGCGTTTGTGGGCCGCACTGCAACAGGTCGGCGGCGGAGCCTGGGGCGGCTGCGTCTATGACGTCGACGAGATTATCGAGACGCTCAAGGCGGGCATAAAAGCTCGGGGGCAATCAACTTTGGAACCATAAAAAAGGGCATCTGGCGTTGCCCCATCGCCAGATGCCCAACTTCGATGCTGCGGTGCAGTCGCTTAGACGTCCGCTTCTTCGTCCTCGAACTCATCCGCTTCGACAGAGCCGTCGGCTTCGACAGCTTCGTCATCGGCCTCTCCCAAGCCGAGCAGGTCGATTTGCTGATCGGTCAAACGAAAGTAGCCGAGGTCACGGACGACTTCCAAGACTTCGCTGCACGTCGGGAACATGCGTCCGCTCTTTCGCTTGTAATCATCCATCGCACGCATGAACTCGATCTCCGGATCGGAATAGTCTCGTTCGCAGGTGGTCGGATCGATGTGCCGGCGACGCTGTTTTTTTCGCCGCGGGTTTTTCATCACGCCGACGTCCAGGGCGTCCGGATCACCGCCGCGGCGTTCCGAGATGGGGCGTCGGCGATCAAGCGTGACGATCTGCTCGGCCGCCGCACTCGTGTCCGCACCGGCGGTATCGTCGGGTTTGCTTTTCGAAGATGCGTTGCGGCTTTCAGTGCGTTGAGACGTGTCGGCTTTCGAAGAAGGCATGCGTTGGATTCCTTGGGAAACAGTCGAACCATCCGGCCCCGTGCGTTGCGTTGCGACCGTCACCGTCAGCGACCTGGATCACAGACTGGGACGGTTAGCGTTGGCGATGGTTCTCGCTGGAAGTTTGCTGAACGCTGGGCCAAAAAAACCTAGCACGCTGATTAGGTAAAGGAGTCCGTCTAGGGAGCAGAATCGGGCAAGAGAAACTCTAACGACTCGCGAATCTGGCCGATGGTGCCGATTGTGCGGATCAGTACAACTCCAACCGCTCTGCGGTCAGAGAGTGTCATCGAAGAGGCGACGATGCCAAGGCCGTCAAACGCTCGATCGCCTCGGCCGCGGCCGATCCGCTGACCTCGATCGATTTCACCCGCACGGTCTCTCCGGCCACGATCACGACTCGGCTTTTGCTGATCCCGAGTTGCTTGGCGATCGCTTTGACGACCGCCTGGTTGGCTTTCCCGTTTTCGGGTGCCTGGTGAACGGCAACCTTCAGCGCCCCGTCGTGGCTGCCGCCGACGCCGGCCTTCTTGGCCCCCGGGGTGACGCGAACGCGGAACCGCAACGTCTCCGCATCGATCTGTTTGTAATCCAACCGCTCGTTCACCGGCCCACCACATCCATGGGGGTTGGCATTCTGCCGCGGTAGCGAGCCGCGGCGTAGGCTCGATACCACTGAGCAGCAGTGGTCAAAAAACTCGCCGCTTCGCGCCGCTCGCCGGCAACCGCTTCGACCCTGGCGGCGAACTGATGCAGGGTTTCGGATCGATCACGAATCAGGGCATGTTTGCGTAGCTTTCGATCCACCCGATGCAGCATTTGTCGACTTTCGAATTCCATCGGATCGCTGCCGGCCTTCTGTTTTTGCCGGTGACGAATCCAGAGCAGTGCCACGACGATGCAAAACAGTGGCAACTGGGCGATGCGAAACAGAAAGGTCAACGAATCGGTCGCGCGGAACGACAACAGCCGACCCACGATCATCCCAAACAGTGATTGGTCCTCCTCGCCGGCCAAGAAACCGTCTTGGGCACCGTCGGTCGTGCTCATCAAACTTTCTTCGGTCAGCAAGGTTCGGTACGTCCGCCCGACCGTAGCCTCGACGGGAAACCATTGCTGGCTGATTTCATCGTAGGCTTCGACCCAAGCGTGGGCGTCGCGATTCCTCGCCAGCCAATAGTCGTCGCCCTCGCTCCGTTCGGTCACGACGTACCCGGTCACGTAGCGCGTCGGGACGCCTTCGGTCCGCAGCATGATGGCGGCGGCGCTGGCAAAAAACTCGCAGTGCGCCGGGTGCCGAGTACTCAAGAAGTGTTCGATCGGATCAAGATCTGTGGGTGTCGTGACACCACTGAGGGAATAGCGGAAGTTGGCCTGGAAGTAGTCTTCGATGGCACGCGCTTTGGATCGGGCGGTCAATCGTCCGTCACAGACCGATTGCGTGACCGCACCGATGGGCCTCCGCAATTGGTTCGGCACGTCGAGCAGGATGGCTCCGCGCAACGGGTCTAGTGCTTCACGCGGCGCATCGGTGCTGACCCCCAACACATAGGGCTGTCGAGAGTCCACGCCGTTGATCACCATGTCATGATGCGAGAGCATGGCGCCGGACGTTGCCGCTTCGATCCAATCCGTCGAGAGTGCTGTAAAAACAACCTGGCCTTTCAGCGGCACGTTGTGGACTTCGATCGTCCCCAACAGGTTTTCGTCCGCGTCTGCTTCCGTCCAGTTCTTTCGCACGTGAAAACGATCCAAGCGGACACCTCTGCTGACGACCAGTTCCGTTTCACCCGGACCATCGACCTTGGCCGCGCGCGGCAAAATCGACGCGATCTCGGAACCGCGTCTGAAATTTCGATGGGACGCCAAAGACCACCGGCCATCGCGATAAAAATCAAACACGGTGCCACGCAGATATCCGGGCGCGGTGACCGCGAAAGCGCGGACGGCGGGTTCGCCCGGATCTCCGATCATGTGATTCCGGACGGACCCCAATTTGCTGCCCCTGACATAGCGGGAACCGCCGATGATGGAGTTGGCCGTCACCGCTTCGAGCGATTGAGAGAGGCGATCGAAAAAATCCAACTGCAACCCCGGCACGATCCGGTTGACCAAATGCCCGGCGGCGCTGGTGGACATCAGCAACACCGAGAGTGCCAACACCGAATAGATCAGCGTGCTGCGGCCGGCGGTCGCCTGATCGGAATGGCTTGAGATCGAGACCGTGGATCGGGGCAGGGGTGTCGGCTTGGGAAAGGGTCTTTGCGGCGGCAACTTGCGCCGGCCCGCTGATCCATCACGCTGCCAACGCCGCAGAATGTGGTCGGCGGCAAACGCAAATGCGATCACCGTCGCCAGCGCGGCGACCAATTGGCCGGTGATCGTTTGGCTGACACCACCGCCGGTCACGGTCGTCAGGACCAGTAACAGGCCAAAGCCCAACATGGCCGGATGCCCGCGACGTGGGTAGAAAACCCATAGCGTCGCAATCACCAAAAATGCGACGTGCGACGAGGAATCGACAACCATCGCGACCGGATTCAGATTGCCCGACATGTGGTGCACGATTCGCAGGGACACGCCCAGTCCGCTGACGAGCAGCAGGACCGGCAACATCGCAAATTTGCGCAGCAACATCAAATGATCGCTGCCGGAAGTCGCCCCGGCGTGATCCTTGTGGCGTGAGTCGGATGAAATTGCCGGCGCGACCGATTGAGACGGCCCCGATGTATGTTTCGGCGAACGGTTCGGTGACAAGGGCTTGGCCCGAGCGGCAGCGCGCTGCCCGATTCCCTGGAGAAAAAAACCGACCACGAGCAATGCGAACGCAAACGCGCCCAACGTCATCGCTTTGGTTTCGAACGCCGACCCCACAAAGATCGCCTGGATCAGCAACACCCCCGGCAACAACCAAAACGTTGCCGGCGATTCGTTCCCTTGATCGGCGGCGACCAGCGAACTGCGTCGATGGATCGGTTTATCGATCATCCGTGTCTCCCGAACCCGCGCCGCGGCCCTCGTGTTTTGGGGGTCGGATCGGCATGTAGGTCACATGACCGGGCAGCGTGCCGGCCAATCCGACACGCTCCGGATCGCCGAGATCCAGCATCGAAAAAATCAACGTCGGTTGCGTCCCGAGCGTTTGGATCGCCTCGCCCAGACGTTCTTGTCCCGTGAGTGGATCGACCGGCGTGGCAGCCGCCAGGCGGACGAGCATCAACTCGACTCCGTCGGTCGGCTGGGTCAGCGAGCGCGTGGGCAGTTCGACGATCGGCTCATGGGTCAAACAAAGATTCAGCTGCACCCGTCGACTGGTGATCTCGGCGATCGCGGTCGCGGTGACCGACATCAATCGTTCGAACCATTCCTCCGCCTCGCGCGTCCGCTGCTTCAGCTGGGCGCGTGAGGCGGAACGATCATCGACCGGCCGCTGCGACGTGTCGACGATCAGCGTCACAGCCTGGATGGACGGCGATTGATACTCGCGAACGATCGGACGCCCCAGCCGCGCCCAGGAGGCAAAGTCCCAACGCCGCACCGGGACACCGACTTCATACTCCCGGTTCCCGACGTACTCCACCGGGGCTCCGGCGACGAGCTGATGTGCCCAGTCGCCGATCGCGGCGAGCAACGCACGTGTCGTCGAATCGTCGTCGTCGCAGGCCGGCGCCGGCGTGATCGCGATCTGGGTATCGGTTGCCATGGCGCGGCGGCAATGAAACAAGTAAAACGGAAAGGTGGATGCGACTTGAAAGTCGGGCAACTCGTGAAGGCCTCGACCGTCAAATCGCATCGCCCCGTGCCATTGCATCTGGTCGCCGCTGCGCAACAGGTCCAGCGACACCGACGGTGAGGCGTCCCATGCCGTCACGCTGCGCCGAGGGTAGATGTCGCGGACCCCTTCACGGTGCCAGCCCACACGTAGATTCAACGCCGGCAACATCCTGGCATTGGTCAGCCGAACGTTGACCGAGAACGGGTGTCCGGCGACGGCGGATCGGGGCAGCGAAACGCTCAGTTTCAAACGCGGACACATGATTCGATTGATGGCGAATCCGACCGCCAGCAGCCCCACGGCGGCACCCATCATGCCGTTCCAGGGAAAACCCCAGATCACGTTGAGCGTCATGAACAACGCCAACAACACCGACACCGAGGCGACGGTCATGCTACGGCGAAGCGACAAATAAGCTCGAATCGGAGCGGTCAGAAGGCGCGCCAAACCCTGCAACACGCGCCCCGCCACCCGCCTCCAGTTCCACCCCACCGCGACGCCGAAGCGGTTGCCCCGTTCACGGCTGCCAAGATTCTGGCCGCCACGTTGCTGGCTTGGGGCGGCAGACGGATCGACCGACACCTCCACACTCACACCACCACCTCCGTTTGCCGCATCAGTTCGTCGATCACGGACGCCGCGTCATTCCACGACGTGGACATCGATCGCATCGAGACCCGGTGGGCGAGCACGGCGACCGCGACTTCTTGTATGTCGTCGGGCAACACGTAATCCCGCTGGTCCAGCACCGCCCGAGCCTGGGCCGCGCGCAATAACATCTTCGATCCCCGGGGACTGCAACCGACCCGCAACCGTGTGTCCTGACGGGTCGCGTTGACCAGCGCCACCAGATAGCGAACCACCTTTCGATCCACCGTGACTTCGCGAACAAATCGCTGCAGCGTCGCCAGGTCGTCTCGATGCATCACCGGCGTCAGCTCGCTCGATGGATCGTGCGATGCTTGATCGAGCAACAAATCGATTTCGCTTTCTTGATCGGGGTAATCCATCGACAATCGGAACAGGAAACGATCCAGTTGCGATTCCGGCAGGGGATAGGTGCCCTCGAAACCGACCGGGTTTTGAGTCGCGATGACGATAAACGGTTTTTCCAACCGATACAGCGTCGAATCGATCGTCACCTGAGACTCGGCCATCGCCTCCAACAGGGCGCTCTGGGTTCGCGGCGAGGCGCGGTTGATTTCGTCGGCGATCAACAGGTTGCAAAAAATCGGGCCGCGACGAAAGTGAAACTCGCCGCTGGCCGGCTGGAAGATGGCGCTGCCCAAGATGTCCGATGGCAGCAGGTCGGGCGTGCACTGGATCCGCTGGAAATCCAGGTCGATCAGGGCCGCGATGGATTTGGCCAGCGTGGTCTTGCCGACTCCCGGCACATCCTCGACCAGCACCGATCCCTCGGCCAAGATGCACGTCAACACCGAATCGATGACGTCCGCTTTGCCGCGGATCACGCTCTGCAATTGCGTCCGGACCGTCTCGATGTTTTCCAACAGCGCCCGGGCGACCTCGGGATCGGTTGGCGGCCGGCCGACCGGAGAGGGGGAATCACGCCGTTCCCGCTGGTCGATCGCCGGGACATCGGGAGACGACTCGGCGTCGTTTTCTGACTGTCGCGATTCGTTTCCGTGGGTGAACATGCGGGCCTCCAGCAATTGCCGAAATCATCTGAGAAGAGTCGTCAGCAGTGGATCGCCATCTCCCGCAGTCGGGAACGCGACGGAACCGCCTTCACACAATAGGGCATCAACAACCCATTGCTCTAATGTACCCTGACCCGCACCACTCCGCCGCCATCGGCGCCGGTTTAATAACGCGGAACCGCGCTGTCGACCTGCAGGCTCCAGGCGTCGATCCCGCCGGCCATGTTTTGGGTTTTGTCAAAACCACGCGACCGCAAGGCCTCGGTCACCTGCATGCTCCGCCCGCCGTGGTGGCAATGCACCACGATCCGTTGATCCTTGTGCGGCTCCAATTCATCCAGGCGTTGGCCCAGCTCCCCCATCGGAATCAGCACGCTGCCGTCGATCTTTGCGGTCGCATACTCTTCGTCTTGTCGCACATCGAGCAACAGAAAGGATTCGTCCGAATCCTGGAGTGCTTTGACGGTTTGAACATCAATTTCGATCGGATAGTCGTCAGACATGAATTTAAGGGCCGCTAAAGGCGACAGTTGGAGATGGTGGTTTGGAAGATTGCCGAGGCGCCGAGTCGTTCGAGTTTTTCCATCACATCGATCACCTCGCTGCTCCGCACCATCACGCGGACGCTCCGCCAGGCTTCATCTTCGAGCGTTCCGATGGTTGGCGAATTGAATCCCGGCGTGATCTTCTCCGCTTCGCCCAGCTTGGCGGTCGGAATGTTGTATTCCAGCAGCGAGTAATCGCGCGCGATCACCACGCCTTCCAACCGTCGCACCACACGATCGGCCATCTCCGAATCGCGACAGGCATCGTTCTGAATCAAAATCGTTTCGTAGGAACCGATTTCTTCCAGGATTCGCAATCGGTTGGCCGCCAACGTGCTGCCGGTTTCCACCAGATCCACGATCGCGTCGGCCACCCCCAATTGGATCATCACTTCGACGCTGCCGGAGAGCGAAACCATGTGCGCCAGCGCATTGTGTTGTCCCAAGTAGGCTTTGGTGATGTGGGGAAAACTGGTCGCGATGCGTTTTCCGTCAAGCTCGTTGGCCGATCGGATCGTGCTGTCATCGGGAATGCAAATCGCCAGACGGCAGCGGCCGACGCCCAATCGCATCCGGGTCGTCACGTTGGCATTGGCTTCTTCCACCAAATCGCTGCCGGTGAATCCCATGTCGATGGCGCCCTCGGCCACCAGGGTCGGGATGTCATCGGTCCGCAAGAAGACCAAATCGATCGGCAGCCCCTTGACCTTGGCGAACAGACCGCGGTTCTGGCGGCGAAAATTGAGCCCGGCTTGCAGCAGCAGTTCGCCGGACAACTCACTCAGTCGTCCCTTGCTGGGAAGCCCGATTCTCAAATTGTTACTCAGTTGTCCCATGGTGGATCGCTTGCGTCTATTCGTCTGTTTTCGTTTGGCTTCGATTGGCTTTTTCGACCAGTCCGGACGTCCCTTCGCGACGCCCCAGTTCCGCGGCGACCTCGTCCAGATCGACACCGCGATAGGCTAACATCACCAGGGTGTGATAAATCAGATCCCCGGCCTCATAGATGAAGTGCTCGCGGCCGCCCTCGCCCGGTTCGTCGGCCGCCTCAATCAATTCGCGCGCCTCTTCCAAGATTTTCTCGCCGATCTTGGCGGTTCCGGCCTCCATCAACTTCGTCGTGTAGGACCCCTCCGGACGCGTCTGGGCTCGCTCGGTCAAGGTTTGCATCAGTCGCCGCAGCGGCAGGAGCGAGTCAGACATCGAAAACAATGGTTTCGTGAAGCGGATGGAGTGCCAACAATTCCCGGCAGAAAAATCCCGACCGTCGGAGCGGGGATCGTAGATCAGACGTTTGCCGACGTCCACTCCGCCACCAATTGAGAGCAGCACCGGCACCCTTGCGGCGGGGCCTGGGAGACCACAACGCCGCGTTTTACCGCAACGCCGCGTTTTCACGTGATGCGGTGGGGATTTGCAGCGAACGCGATTCCCATTAGTGTGTCGCTTCGGTTGCCATTCCACTGCGCCGTTTCCACTGCGCTGTCTCAGCCCAAACCCGTCGTTTTTTGCCATGATCACGATCGTCGACTACCAAATGGGGAATTTGCGGAGTGTCCAAAAAGCGATCGAGCGGGTCGGCGGCCAAGCTGTCTTTTCGTCCGATCCGCACGAGATCGCCACCGCGGAACAATTGATCCTGCCCGGTGTCGGGGCGTTCGGGGATGCGATGGCCGAAATCAACCGACGCGACCTGGCCCAACCGATTCACGATTTTGTCCAGACCGGGCGTCCCTTCCTGGGGATCTGCCTGGGGTTGCAGTTGCTGTTCGAACAAAGTTACGAGCACGGAACGCACCGTGGGCTCGGCATTCTGCCCGGCGACGTCGTTCGCTTTGACCTGCCCGACAGCTTCAAAGTCCCACACATGGGCTGGAATACCGTCCGCAAGACGTCTGAATCGGCGCTGCTGAACGATCTGGCCGACGCAACCCACTTTTACTTCGTCCACTCGTATTACGTCCGCCCGGAAGACCCGTCGCTGATGGCGCTGGCCTGTGATTACGGACACGAGTTTTGTGCGATGGTGTCACGCGAGAACTTGTTCGCGACGCAGTTTCACCCCGAAAAAAGCCAGGCGAACGGGCTGCAACTGCTGCGATCGTTCCACCAACTTGCCGGCCGCACCCAGCCCCACACCTAGCCTCGGAAAAGGGGTCAGGTACCAAAAATGCGAAGCACCCTGCGGGCCATTTGGTTTTTGGTACCTGCCCCCCTTTTCCGCTCGACAAACGTAGCCCAACAATTTCAAGCTGACGAAGCACAAGCCGAGCCCATCGTGTCCACCTCCACCGCGCCGCTCTCGCTGTCACACCCGCAGGGCCTCGGCAGCGTCCACTTTGTCTGGGCCCACGACCGCTTCGATCACACGATCGATTTCGACGGCCGGCAGCTCGCCTGCCGCAACGGCTGCGGCGAACAGGCTTGGCCGGAATCGCCGCCGATCCAACAGCTGTCGATCGAATCGATCGACGGACACGACGTCGCCCTCGGTGTCGGATGTGCAGGCACGAGCCACTGGAGCTTGAGTGTCGAGCCGACGGCGGACGGATTCCGTTTCGATTGGGCCTGCCGCGCGAAAGAAACGCCCGCGCAACTCGGAACGACCTACCAGGACTCGGCCGCGATCGAGATCGATCCGGCGGCCGCTTCGCTGGTTGCGGCCGACGACGCGTCCAAGCGAATCCAACCCGACGGCGCCTCCTCCGGTGGCGGCACGTATCGCTGGTGCTACACCGTTCGCTGCCGGTCGGAGTGAATCGGTGCCGGCTCCGCCACATCGATGCGGTGCGGCAGCCGCTGCACAGAACCTCCTATTTAACGCATTCCTCCTGGCCTGACAGTCTGCCAAAATTTTTTGCCGGGACCGCTCGTCGCCGCAAGCCCTTGGTGCGATTCGATTACGGGCGTGCCAAAGAAACGCAGGCCGCAAAACTTTCGCATTCTCCCCACCCTGCCCCTTCCGCAATCTCGAACGATCGAGAAGCTTTGCGGCCAATTCACTCGTGGCGGCCAGATGTCGGCCGCCACGACTAGCGTTTTGCCACTGCGTGGGTCTTGGGGTAGCGGTACTCGACGAGAGTGCCGGTCGGCACAAGAACCCTCCTTCTCAACGGTGGCGGAGCACTAGAAGAGTCCTTTTCGTGGGAGAAAACCAACGTGCGTTCATCCGCAATTTCTCGTTTTAGCGTTCACGCCATTTTGGCGTTTCTGTGCCCCGTTCTGATGACCAGCCTGTCTGGTGCTCAGGCGACCGCCCAATCGACGGCGCCCTCCACAACGGCCCCATCCGCATCGGGCGCGGTGACCACCGCGTCGAGTTACGTCTGCCCGAAATGCGGGCGGATCCACGCGACCCCGCAGGCGACCACCACCACCACCACCTCGGCGCCCAAGGCCGCAGCAGCGACCCCGGTCCGATCGGTTGCCCAAGTCGCGTACCAGAAAGCCAGCGGAGGCGTTCAGAACGTTTTGAGCATGCTGAACAACCAGCGCTCTCGACAAGGACTGCGGACCCTGCGATATGACGCAACACTGCAATCGGTTGCCGAACGTCGCGCACAACAGATGGCCAGCATGGGTCTGAAGTCGCATCCGCCGGGATCGTTTGCCCCCGGCCGCTACGAAGGCGTCGGCTGGTCCAGCTCCTTTTCGCCTCGTGGGGTCTCCGCGTGCTACACCAGCGATCCAAGAATGACCGCCGCCGGCGCCGCCATGGTCACCGGTCGCGACGGCGTTTACTTCGCAGTGGTCTATCGCTAGACGCATTCAGTCGACGAAGCCGCCGCGCGGTCGGCTGTATGCTAGCAACCGTCATGCTGCTGCTTGTCGCTCCACAAGGTGTTCAGGCGCAAGCTCAGCTGTCGGACAACCAGCGATCGGACAACGGGCCGAACGGAGTCGGCTCGATGATGACCTCCGATGAAGCCCGAGCGACGGTCCAGTCGCTCGTGGACTTGGCGATCGGCAAGACGCCGCACCGGTACGACGGCAAGAAGAACTGGGAAAAGACGAAAAAGATCTGGGCGGGGGTGCGATTCCGCCGCGACGGTTTGAAGCTTTCCACGCATCGCCGCTGGCGCGACGTCCGTCACGGGTTGCAAACGCGCTACCACGTGCAGTTCCCCGGCCAGGCATCGGCGCCTCGTCCCATCCTCGCGACGGTGCGCAACGTCACCCATTCCAGCGGCGACTCCGCGGAGCGCGCCGGCTGGATGATCGAATGTGACTTGGCGACGCCGCTGGACTTTACCGCTCGCATCGAGCGTTGGAATCTGGGCGTCCAGTGGTACAGCGTCGAAGTCAGCGGGCACATGGAAATTCGACTGACCGTGCACGGCCGGCTGAGCAGCTATCCGGATTACTCGGTGCTTCCACCGGCGATCGTGATCGACCCCACGGTGACCTCGGCGTCGTTGCATCTGGCTGCCTTGCACGTCGACCGGATCAGTAAAGTCGGCGGTGAAGTGGCGGAAACGTGGGGCGAGATCGTCGAAAAGATTGTCAACGAAATCCTGATCGACGACATCAACAAAAAGCTTCACGCCAAGCTGAACAAGGCGATCGACAAGAAACGCGATGAGCTGCGGTTTTCCGCCAGCGATTGGATGTCGGGTTTGACCGCGACGGGCGACCAGCCGGCGCCCTAGTGGTCAACGCGGTGAAGCATTTGTTAGCGGTAGGGCGCGAGCCCTCCGGTCTTTCACGGTGCTTTTGAAGCGCGACCGGACGGCTCGCGCCGTTCCGCTAACACCTTCAGAGCCAAAGTAAGTGGCGTCGGGCGCGAGCCGTCCGGTCTCGCCGCTCACGCCCTTCACGATCTCAGCACAACTGACCGAGCGTTTGATCGAGATAGCGTTTGGTGTGATCGAGCAGATGATCGTAGCTGATCGATTCGACGTCTTCTCCGATCAACTCCACCTCCCAGGACCCGCAGTACCCGTTTTCGTGCAGCACTTCGATCAGTTCGGGCAAGGGCACGCAGCCGTCACCGAGCAGACAACGATTCATCTCGCCGTGGGGGCAATGCCGTCCGTCACCGAGTTGAACCAGATGCAGGTGGCGCGCCACATCGGGCAGCCAACGCATCGCGTCACGATCCATGCCGACGTGGTAGGTATCCAGCACCATGCCGAGGGACGGGTTATCAACGCGTTCGATGATATCCAGCGTTGATTGCAGATCATGGACGAAGGACCATTCGTCACCACACCCGGGGTGAAACGGTTCCAGCGCCAATTTGATCCCGTGTTCCGACGCGACCGCGGCGACGCGAACGAGTGCTTGGCAAAGCGTCCGGCGAAGATGTGTTTTGATGTGATTGTTCTTGCCACCGGCCAACACGATCAACGTGCCGGCGCGCAACCGCGCGGCTTGGATCACGGCGCTGACCGCATCCGAAACGGCATCTTCAAACGGTCGTCCGTCGCTGCCGGTGAACCCGCCGCCCCAAGACAGCGATGTCGCCACCATCGAATGTTCTTCGAGCAATTCGATCGTTCGCTCGACACCGTAATCTTCGACCTTGGGACGATACAGTCCGATGCCACCAAACCCGCGTTGGGCATAGGCGTTGACGTCCGACTCCAGATCCCAACGCAGTGTTGAGAGCTGGCTAACAGAAAGCGTGTTCATCCGTGCTTCGGCCATGGAGAAAATTTCGATCGGTGAGCCCCAAGCGTCAACGTGGCGCCCGGGCTGGATTGTACTGCATCCCCTGAACCATCGATGCGCGAACTGTTTGATGGCAAAACACTTTTTGGGCAAAAGGTTTTTGTCGCCTGCAACTCGTTCTGTGTTGTACTCGGTTGTAGCGGCAGGGCGCGAGCCCTCCGGTCTTTCACGGTGATTTGAAGCTCGACCGGACGGCTCGCGCCGTTCCGCTAACACCTTTAGAGCCAAAGTAGATGGCATGGGGCTTGCGTCCTGTCGCTGAAAAATCGTTCACGGCGTAGGGCTCCGCCTGGGGACGCAAGGCCGGTGTGACCGCTCGCCACATGCGGTTCACCGGTAGGAGGCGAGAGCCTCCATGGCAGTGTGTTCCCAGGCGGAGCCTGGGAACAAGAAAAACGCCGGAGGGCTCGCGCCCTGCCGCTAACAAACGCGGCTGCGACTACAGTCCCGCAAAGGCGGCTTCGATCAATTCCTTTTGTTCCATCAAGTGCGCCGCCATGCTTCCCGTGCTGGGGCTGGCCGACTCGGCGCGCGTGATGGGAATCAGTGTCCAGCCGGCGCTGTTGAAATCATCGCCGAAGTTCAGCTTCAGATATGGCCACGTCCCCATGTTCCGCGGTTCGTCTTGGACGAAGAACAGTTCGGCATTGCGGGGCACCCCATCCAGGGCCGCGATCAGTTCATCGCTTTCGAGCGGATACAGCTGTTCCAGGCGAATCAACGCCACATCATCGAGTTCGCGCTCTTGGCGACTCTTTTTCAGGTCGTAGTAAATCTTTCCGGTGCACAGCATGACACGACGGACCTTGGTCATGTCGACGTCCTTGTCGATCAGGATTCGCTCAAACGTTCCCTCGGCGAGTTCCTTGCGATCGCTGACCACTTCGGGGTGCCGGAGCAGGCTTTTGGGCGTCAGCACGATCAGTGGTTTTCGCCACTTGCGAATCACTTGACGACGCAGCAGGTGAAAGTACTGTGCCGGTGTGGTCGGCTGGCAGACTTGAATGTTGTGTTCGGCGGTCATGGCCAAGAACCGTTCCACCCGGGCGCTGCAGTGTTCGGGGCCTTGCCCCTCGAACCCGTGCGGCAGCAACATCACCAGACCGCTCAGACGATTCCATTTGTCTTCGGCACTGGCGATGAACTGATCGACGATGACTTGTGCGCAGTTCCAAAAATCACCGAACTGGGCTTCCCACAACACCAAACTGTCGGGCGCGTCGAGCGAATAGCCCCATTCGAATCCGAGCACACCGGCTTCGCTGAGCGGGCTATTGTGCAGTTCGACGCGGGCCCGGTTGGTGGCCAGGTGCTCCAGCGGCATGTAGGTCTGGCCGGACTTGACGTCATGCTGGACGGCGTGACGTTGGCTGAACGTCCCACGTTGGCAATCTTGGCCGGTCAACCGGATCGAATGCCCGTTTGACAGCAGTGTCGCGAAGGCGGCCAGTTCCGCGGTCGCCCAATCGAACGGTTTTTCGCCCGATGCCATCCCACGACGGTTGGCGATCAACCGCTTCAGTTTCTTGTGCTGCGCGAACCCTTCGGGCAATCGGGTCGACGCATCGACCAGTTCGCCCAGCGTGGTTTCGTCAAACGTCGTGTCGGTCGGTTCCATCGGCTCGGGGCCACCGAAGTAATCACTCCAACCGGCGGCGAGCGTCTGCGTGTCGGGGACGAATTGGTGATGCTTGCTGGCGTCGAATTCCGACTCCAACTTCTCGGTTCGTTCCTTCTGAATTTCCTCGGCTTCCTCTTCGGAAATTTTGCCGAGTGCTTTGAGTCGATTGAGGTACTGTTCGCGGACGCCGGCTCGACGATCGATTTCGGCATACATCCGCGGCTGCGTGAACCGCGGCTCGTCGCCTTCGTTGTGCCCCCAACGACGAAACGCGTACAGATCGATGACGACGTCGCGTTGGAATTCGTTGCGAAAATCCATCGCCAGGGCGACGACTTGCGCGACCGCCTCGGGATCCTCGCCGTTGACGTGAAAGATCGGGATTTGCAGCATCTTCGCGACGTCGGTCGCGTAGGTGGTGCTGCGGCCTTGCTCCGGCTCGGTCGTGAACCCGACCTGGTTGTTGATGATGATGTGCAGCGTCCCGCCGACTCGGTAGCCGTCTAACTGGCTCAGGTTCAACGTTTCTTGAACGACCCCTTCGCCGGCGAACGCGGCATCGCCGTGGATCAGCACGTTCATCACCTGCCGGCGGTCGCCATCCCCCCGATGATCCTGCTTGCAACGCGTGCGTCCCATCGCCACCGTGTTGACGTATTCCAGGTGGCTGGGGTTGAAGCACAACGAGATATGGAGATGATCCCCCCGCGCGGTTTTCCAGTCGCTGCTGTATCCCAAGTGATAGCGGACATCGCCGCCGCCGCGGCTGAGTTCCGGATTGGGATCATCGAACGACCAGAAAATGTTCATCGCCCGTTTTTTCAGGATGTTGGCCATCACGTTCAAACGGCCGCGGTGGGCCATCCCCATGACGACTTCCTGCACCCCGTGCTCGCCCGCCTTCTCCAGCGCCAAGTCGATCAGCGGGATCAGGGTCTCGGCACCTTCGAGCGAAAACGTTTTCGCGCCGACAAACTTGCGGCGGACAAATTCTTCAAAGATCGAAGCATCGGCCAGCCGCGCATAGATCCGTCGTTGGGTCTCGTGGGGCAGGTCCAACCGATTCTCGGTGCTCTCCATCCGCTGCTGCAACCAATCGCGAATGTTGCGATCGTCGATGTGCATGAACTGCGCGCCGATGGACCGACAGTAGGTGTTGCGCAGCTTCGTCAAAATGACGTCAAGCGTATCGCCCTTGACGTGCTCGACCGCCGAAGAATCCAGGCGGCGTTGCATGTCGGTTTCGCTGAGGCCATAGCGTTGGGGGGTCAACTCCGGCCGGTCGCCACGGTCGATGCCCAACGGATCGAGCTGCGCCTTGAGGTGTCCGCGGACGCGATACTCGCGGACCAACTGATTGACGCGGTCTTGCATCCGCGACATCCACAGCGCCTGGTCGGTCGCCTCGTCGCCGGTGGACCCCCGGCGCTCGGCGACGGCCAGGGCGGAACCGTTTCCGCCGGACCTGCCGGCGGCAGCGGATTTCGACACAGACGCGCGACGGCTTTGTGAAACGCCGGCGTTGCGTTTCCTTGCCGTTGCGGGAGAGCTCACCATGAACTGCTCAAAATACTGCCGCCAGGTCTCCGAGACACTCTCAGGATCCTGAATATATTGGACGTACAAATCGTCGATGTAGTCCAAGCTAAAGCTATTCATATCAACCGATGCCGATCACGGGCCTGGTCTGTTGGAAGCGTTCAAGCGTTTATTGGTGGGCGGCCGAAGCGGGTTCATCGCATTGCTGAACCGTCGCCGAGATTCCACCATCATCCTCAACACAGTCTAGATTTTGGACGATCAACCGCCACCCTCGCTCTGCCAAAGCCAGAACGATTTTCAAAAAAACATTCGTCAGATTGGGGGCCTTCTTGGGACCAAATTGTTGTTGGCCCGCAACCGCGTCACAGGCTATCCTGCCCGGCCGGACGACCTCTCACCACCAATGGATTTGACGATGACCACGTTGCCAGCGCGCCCCGCTCTCCGGTCTCGCGCTTCGGGCGAGTTCCTGCTGCACCACTTCCTGTTGCACTGCGTCCCGCTTGCCGGCCTGCTGACCAGCCTGCTGGCGTTCCCGTTTGCCGGCTCGCTTGCCGCCCAGCCACCCAAACACATCCTCCCGCTTCCCGACGTCCCCTTGCCGCGAGACGCCCAACCGCAGGATAACCCGGCCGCCCGCGAGGCGCTGTCTCGGGCACTGCAAGGCGATCGCGATGCCGCCCCCCTGTTACCCGCTGACTTGCAGGAACTGCTGCGGACCACCGGCAGTGTGCTGGACGGGTCTTCGCTCGATCCCAAACTCGCCCCCCAAAAATCCGACGCCTTGCAGCCCCCTTCGCTGAGTCCCGACCAAGCCTCGCCGGGAACACAATCCGCCCGCCGCAGACGGCGGGCCGCCGAAATGCTTCTGAAATCGGCTCGCTTGCTCGACAAAATCGAACCCAAGAGCGAAAATCAGACGTACTTGGTCAATCAGATGCACCAGGAAGCGGTTCGATTGCTGCAAGATCCTGCCGGTTCCGATCACCCCCACCAGCCCCGACCGGATCAGCGGGCGCGGACATCCGGCGGACTCCCCGGCGATCCGTCGCCGGCGTCCCCCAACACCCTTCGCCCCCCTCCTCGACTCACCCCCTAGCCGCACATCTTGTCCGACCGCCGACGCCCAACATCGAAACCCTCGCCAACGAAACCGGCTACGCCAACGAAACCGGCTACGCCAACGAAGCCGGCTACGCCAACGCAACCGGCTACGCCGGCAAACTCGGACGCGGCCCTCGCCGACGAACCCCAGCCCCGACGCGGGTTGTTGCGGCGTTGGTCGATCCCCATCTTTGCCCTGGCAGTGCTGATCGCCGGCGGCGTGCTGGCCGATTACTGGTCGGCCGAACCCGAAGGCGTCGTGCTTGGCTACGTCGGCCGCGACGCCTGCATCGAATGCCACCGACAACAAACCGAGGACTTCACCGGTTCCGACCACGACAAAGCCATGGACTTGGCGACCGATGAAACCGTGCTCGGCGATTTCAACGATGTCACCTTCGAGCACGACGGATTGGTCAATCGACTGTTTCGCGACGGCAAACGCTTCATGGTTCACACCGAAGGCGAAGACGGCACGATGCAGGACTTCGAAGTCAAATACGTTTTCGGCGTCTACCCGCTGCAACAGTACATGGTCGAATTTGACCGCAGCGAAGAAATGGAATCCTGCGACGTCGCTCGCTTGCAAGTCCTCCGCATCAGCTGGGACTCACACAACCACAACTGGTTCTACCTCCGCCCGCCGGACGTCGCGGACAAACTGGCCGCCGACGACCCGCTGCACTGGACCGGGATCGCACAGCGTTGGCAAACGATGTGCGCCGATTGCCACTCGACCAACCTGAAACGCAACTTCGACCCCGAGTCGGTCACCTACCACACGACGTTCTCCGAAATCGATGTCAGTTGCGAAGCCTGTCACGGCCCGGCGTCGCTGCACGTCGAACTGGCGAACAAGAAATCGTTGTTCTGGGATCGACGCTACGGCTATGGGCTGGCCAAATTGAAAGGGTCCGACCCCGAGCCCCAGTTGCAAACCTGCGCGCCCTGCCACAGCCGGCGCGGCGTGATGAATGAACGCTTCACCGCCGGCCCCGATTACCATGACCACTATCGCTTGGAAACACTTGGCCAGGCAACGTACCACGGTGACGGGCAAATCAAAGACGAAGTCTACGTCTATGGATCGTTCATCCAAAGCAAGATGTACCACAAGGACATCCGTTGCACCGATTGCCACGATCCCCACTCGCTGAAATTAAAGTTCTCCGGCAACGAGACGTGCACCAATTGCCATCAGCACGCCGCCGGCAAATACGATGTCCCGGCCCACCACCATCATGCCCCCGGCACCGAAGGCGCCATGTGCGTGAACTGTCACATGCCCCACACCACCTACATGGAAGTCGACCCGCGGCGGGACCACAGCTTGCGGATCCCGCGCCCGGATCTGTCGGTCAAACTGGGAACCCCTAACGCCTGCAGCCACTGCCACGTCAAGGATCGGCTGCCGCAAATCGCCGCCGAGCATCGCGACACGTTCCAGTCCAAGGAATACTCGCAATGGCTGTTGGCCGCCGAGCAAGACGGCGAACAACCGATCGGAACCGACGGCGAAACCCTGGCGGAGTTGATGCGGCAAACCGACCAGTGGTGTGATGACGCGTGCGAACAATGGTACGGCGAACAAAGGAAGCGACCGACGCACTTCGCCGAAGCACTCGTGCCGCTGCGTCGCGGCGATCCGAGTGCCGCCCGGAAAGCGATCGAAATGCTGGCGATCAACGACGAACGTGTCCCCGCGATCGCCAAAGCCACGCTGCTGGAGGAACTCGCCAGACAAGGCGTCCGCGCGGTGCCACGTGTCGCCGCCGAACTGGCCGATCAAACCGACCAGCACCCGTTGGTCCGCTCAACCGCCGCCTCGGTGCTGGCGATGGCCGGTCCTTCCACCGGCAAAAGCAGCCTGATGAAACTGCTGGGTGACGACTCGCGTCTGGTGCGAACCTCGGCCGCCCGAGCGCTGCTGGGATCCCCCGCGTTCGGCCAACTCTCGCCATCGGAACGGACTCAATTGGAATCCGTATTGAATGAAGTCCACGAGGAGTTCATGGTCGCCTCGGACCGCGCCGGGGCACACATGGGCTGGGCAGGAATCTGCGAACAACTGGGACGCTACGGCGAAGCAATCGAGGCCTACCAGACGGCGATTCGCGTCGAACCCAACGCCGTCGGTGCGAGGACCAATCTCGCCAGCCTGCTCGAACAGCTTGCCCCCAGCGTTCCCGAATCCGAGCGAGAGACCTTGCTCAAACGAGTCAACACACTCCGCAAGCAAGAGCTGCCGCTGCTGGCGCGGGACGCCGCATTGGCACCCCAAATCGCCGGCATCCAATATCGCTACGGTTTGCTACTGTACCTGGACGGCCAACTCGACGCCGCACTTTCGCAACTCGAGAAAGCCGTCGAGCTGGAACCGGACAACCCCGAATTCCAAACCGCGGTCAAGCTGCTCAAGGAAAAGATGGACGGCTCGCAATAATCAGGACGACGCAAGCGGCTCTTCGGATGGGGCGTCGCGGATTTTATTAAAGCCCCCTACCAGCATTGGTGTCTTCGCAAGTTTTAAAACCCTCCCTGGCAGGGAGGGTCGAGCGCAGCGAGGGGAGGGTCGAATAACGACAGATGAACTTCAACCGCCCCCGAAACTCACCATTCCAGTCACCCCACCGAGGCATCCAATGATCGCACTCCTGAAATCGCTTCAGCAAAAATGGACTGACTGGTGCGGCGATCGTGAGATGGAACTCGAAATCCGAAAGCACCTGACCAAGAACGGCTATTTTGGGAACTCGGCAAAACTCCAAAACGTGCGTTTGGTCGCCGTCCAACGCCCCGGCTGGCTGCAAATCTTTCGTTTCGAAGTAAACGCACGACTGCAATTCGAAGAGACCGATGGGCCCGATCCTGAAGCGGTTTACGAAGACCTCTATGGGCTGGTCCGTGATGACATTCGCCACAAAACAACCTCCATCCGAGTCTTCCAAGACCCCAACGAAAGAAGAGAATTGTATCTTCGCTGGAGCGAGGACCTGATCCAATTGCGTGGGGCCCAGGGATTGGCCGAACCTTGATATCGATTAACCTCTTCGTTCCTACCGTTCCCCTGCAATCGCCTCCCTTGATCGAGATAAAATGCGACACGCGGCATCACTTCTGATTCTGACTTTTGCGGCAAACTTCCTCAGCGCCCAGCCACCCGGCGACGATCCCTCGGCCGATCTGTCGCCGGAAAAGGAAGCGGAACTGATCGCGGAAGCGCGGCAGATCACGTTTGAGGGACTGCGTGCCGGCGAAGGCTATTTCAGCGGCGACGCCAAACGGATGGTGTTTCAAAGCGAACGTGATCCGGCCAATCCGTTCTACCAAATCTTTTTGATGGACCTCGAAACGGGCGACCTGCAACAGGTCTCCCCGGGCCAGGGCAAAACGACCTGCGCCTGGATCCACCCCGACGGCGATCGGGTGCTGTTCTCCAGCACGCACCACGACGAAACCTCGGTCGCCAAACAGAACGAGTTGCTGGAACTTCGCCGAACCGGAAAACAGCCTCGTTACTCGTGGGACTACGATCCCGAATTTGAACTCTACGAACGGCTCGATGACGGTTCCTATAACCGACTGACCGAAGCGGTCGGCTATGACGCCGAGGCCAGTTACAGCCCCGACGGAACTCAGATCGTGTTCGCGTCCAACCGGGCGGCTTACTCTGGATCGCTGTCGCCGCGAGAGACCGAGTTGCTCAAGACCGACAAGTCGTACTTCATCGATTTGTACATCATGGACGCCGACGGATCGAACGTCCGCCAATTGACCGACGTCAATGGCTACGACGGCGGGCCGTTCTTTTCGCCCGACGGCAATCGCATCTGCTGGCGACGATTTTCCGAAGACGGCACGACCGCGGAAATCTACACGATGGCAACCGACGGCACCGACGTCCGCCGCTTGACCGACATCGGTGCGATGAGCTGGGCTCCGTTTTACCATCCCAGCGGCGACTACTTGATCTTCACCACCAACCGACACGGCTTCGGCAATTTCGAACTGTACTGCGTCCGCGCCGATGGCGAGGGTCAACCGGTTCGCGTGACCTACACCGATGGATTCGACGGTCTGCCCGTCTTCCTACCCGGCGGCGATCGCATCGCGTGGACCAGCAATCGAACGGCCGAAAAACGATCGCAGATTTTCCTCGGCAATTGGAACGATGCCGAGATCCGCAAACGACTCGGGCTGACCGACTCACAAGACGCTGATCGCCAAGCCGCACTCAGCGCCGCCGAAGAATCTTCGCCCCAATTCACCCCCGCGGACATCGCCCGCCACGTCGATTACTTGACGCGCCCCGAATTGGAAGGCCGTTTGACGGGGACCGAAGGCGAGCGACGGGCGACCGCTTACGTCGCCGCTTACCTGGAAAGTTTGGGGTTCGTTCCGGCCGGCGAATCGGGAACGTTTTTTGACGAGTTCCAGTTCCCCGCGGGTTGTTCGTTGACCGACAAGAACACGACCACGATCGGTGACCAGGCCGGCACCTTGAACGAAGATTGGCGTCCGCTTTCCTTTTCGGCCGACGGCCAGATCGAACCCACCGAAGTCGTCTTCGCAGGCTACGGCATGCGTGTCCCGGCCAGCGAAGATTCGGCGGAATACGACAGCTACGTTCACCTGAACGTGGCCAATCGATGGGTAATGGTTTTTCGCGACTTGCCCCAAGACATCACCCCCGAGCGACGGCAACAACTGGCGCGTTACAGTTCGCCACGCCGCAAGGCGACCTTCGCCCGTGACCTGGGCGCCAAAGGCATCATCTTCGTGGCCGGCCCGACCAGCAAAGTCCAGAACGAGCTGATTCGTTTTGACTCCACCGCCTCGGCCGGCGTCAGCATCGCCGCGATCACGATCACCAATGAAATGGCCGCCCAATTGCTCTCGGAGTCCGACGGCGACCTCAAAGAACAGCAATCCCAACTCGACGACGGGTCGCTGGCGATGGGCTATATCCTGGAAGGCGCGAAGGTCGCCACGACGATCGAAATCGAACGCAAAACGGGAACCGGACGAAACGTGATCGCCCGCCTGGCCGCCGGTGACAGCACCTCCCCCACGTACCCGTTTGTGATGGTCGGCGCCCACGTCGACCATTTGGGACGCGGCTCGGGCAGCAACTCGCTGGCCAAGGACGACGAACGCGACCTGATCCATCAAGGTGCCGATGACAATGCCTCGGGAGTCGCAGCGATGCTGGAGATCGCGCAGTACCTGGCGGACGAAAAACGGGCCGGACGGTTGAACGCCAAACGGGACTTGGTCGTCGCGGGTTGGAGCGGCGAAGAGCTGGGACTGTTCGGCTCCCAAGCCTTCATCGAATCGTTTCACACGCTTTACCCCGATGCGCCCAAGGTCGAAATCGATGAAGAGGCGGAGCGTGCGGCGCGGGCTCACGGGATGACCACCAACGCCGCACCGCTGACGACCGCAATCGCCGCGTATCTGAACTTGGACATGGTGGGACGGATGCGTGAGAAACTGGTCGTCCAGGGGATCGGTTCGTCGCCCAAGTTTGAATCCCTGGTCAACCGCCGCAACGTGCCCGTCGGGCTGTCGCTGGCGCTGGACAAAACCAGCACGCGACTGCCGACCGACGCGTCAGCCTTTGTCGCCCGCGATGTCCCGATCCTGTCGGCGTTCACCGGCGCCCACGAAGACTACCACACGCCTCGGGACACCAAAGAAAAATTGAACTATGAAGGCGCTGCGGGCACGGCTCGGCTGTTCGCATTGATCACACGCGGCCTGTTGACCGACGCCGACGTCCCCGAATTCAAACTCGACGAAGGCGAAAAACAACAAGAAGAGGTGCCCCGCGCACGCCTGACCGCCTACCTGGGAACGGTGCCCGACTATGCGGCGGGAAAGATCAAGGGACTGAAGCTGAGCGGCGTCGCCGGCGACGGCCCGGCGGCCAAAGCGGGCGTCCAGGGCGGCGACGTGATCATCGAACTGGCCGGGAAAAAGATCGAAGACATCTACGATTACACCTACGCCATCGAAGCCCTGAAGATCGGTGAAGAAGTCGGCATCACCGTGAAGCGGGGTGACAAAGAGGTACCGCTGAAGATCACCCCCAGCTCCCGCGATTGAGAAACGGTCCATGGCAGAAAAATGACCTGGGAACGGAATCTGGGGTCATTTGCTTGTCACGGTCGAGAAAAAGGGGTCAGGACTCTTTTCTTCGGTGGGCAAGCGGTGCTTGGGTCGAGAAAAAGGGGTCAGGACTCTTTTCTTCGGTGGGCAAGCGGTGCTTGGTACCTGGCACCGCTTGATCTCGTCAGTTGGCTCGCGGGTGGGCCCGTTCGTAAACCGCGCGCAAACTGGCGGCGCTGACATGCGTGTAGATTTGCGTGGTCGCCAAGCTCTTGTGGCCGAGTAACTCTTGGACGCTGCGGATATCCGCTCCGCGGTCCAACAGATGCGTCGCAAACGAATGCCGCAAGGTGTGGGGACTGGTTCGCGAATCGAGCTCGGCAACGGCCAAGTGTTTTTCCAGCATCCGGCCGACACTTCGCGCGGTCAGAACGTTGCCGAAGCGATTGACAAACACCGGCGCCTTGCGTCCCAGTGCCTGACTTTTGTCACTGCGTTGGCGGCATTTGGCGTAGGCCTGGATCGCCTTGATGGCGAACGAGCCGAGGGGGCAAATCCGTTCCTTGCGGCCCTTCCCGCGGACGCGAACGATTTGCTCGTGCGTGTCGATGTCACCGTCTTGCAGCCCGACCAGCTCGCTGACCCGCAATCCGGCCGAGTACATCGTTTCCAAGATCGCGCGGTCGCGGAGCCCGGCAACCTTGTCTCCCGGCGGGGCCAGCAATAAACGCCCCACCTCGTCGTCGGTCAACACGTGCGGCAACGTTCGCTGACGACGGGGATTGCGCAACGGCTTGGCCGGATTGCTCGACGCCAGGCCTTCCCGCATCGCGAATTTGTAGAAACTGCGAAGCGCCGCCAGTTTGCGGGCGATGCTCGAACGGGCGTAATCGGCTTGTTGCAGCGCCGCCTGAAACGACCTCAGTTCCTGGGGCGAAAGCGAATCGGGATGCGGCACCCGACCGCGCGTCGTTTCCAGCCACTCGACGAAGCTGAACAGATCCTCGCGATAGGATTTGATCGTCAACTCCGACGCGTTGCGTTCGGTCACCAGGTAACGCAAGAACTGGGCGATCGCGGAGTGCATGCGTGCTCCTCAGTGCTTTAGCTAAAGTCTTCGACCGACAGGTTGTCGAGTTCGTTGTCGATCAACAGGTCGTCTTCGACGGGCACCGCGTCGCGAATCTTGCGACTCAACATCGCCGCGTCGTACCAGGAGAAATCCAATTCAGGATTGGCGGCAAACCTAGCGAGTTGGCGTAGCGTTTGGTCACGATTGGCATCGTCGAACATGAAGATGAATTTCTCTTCGCCTTTAACCAAAGCCAGCACGTTGATCTCTTTGTCCATCTGCGTGGGATGCCTGCAATTGAGCGGAAGTCACGGATGCGATTCGGGCCGCCGGTGCGATCGAGTGCATGACCCCAACCGTTCGTCCCAGGGAGAGCTATCGGCATGCCGCGAGGCGGTACTGAGCAGCGTTGCCCGCGATCGTGATGCAAGCGCCGTTTTGTCGCGTTGCGGCCCCTACCAAAGCCAGTGATTCCCGAAACGTCCGAGGCGTCACAACCGTTCAACTCGAATCAACGGGGGACGACCAAAATCAACAAGAGGGATGCAGCACCGCATCGCGTTGATCGGAGAACATCAATGCCATCGCCTGGCCGTCGGCGAGTTTCGCGACCGGAAGACGACGGTTGATGGCAAACACGATCGATGACGCCTCAAACGCCATCGATCTTGAACTCAACACCAGCGTTCTACCGAGGGTAGACGTACAACGGCACCACGACCGTCTGGCGATACGGGTAGCGGCTGCTCATCATCGGAATCGAATTCCAATTGGGACGCAGCGGTTCGTAGCCGGCCCACAGGTTTCGCTCCATCCGCTCCATCCGCTGCTGCGAACGGAATTGGGCTCGGGCTTGGCGGAGTTCGGCCGCGGTCGGCTCGCCGGTCGACAGGTCAGACGAACTGGGCACCACGTCGACCAGCCGGGGCACGGCGATGACGTCGGCGTCCTCGTCGGCGGGCTTCTGGGCGACGCGTTCGGGAGCGACACGCTCGGGTGCGGCGATTTCGGGAGCGGCGATTTCGGGAGCGGCAACTTTTGGAGCCGCGAGTTCGGGACTGGAGAGTTCAGGAAACGGGAACTGGGCGAAGGCCGAGCCGGCTGGCAGGATTGATGCCAAAGCGGCCCAGACGATACCGAGCAGCCCGTTTTGGAGGTTGGATTTCATGGGATTCCCCGGGGTAAATTTGGAAGGGCGGGTGGGAATCGAATCGGCACCGTGGGTCCGGGGGTATGAGCGTGGCAAAAAACGTGGTGTCAAAAACCTTGTCAAACGGTCTATTCATGCCGGTTATCGGGTCATCGATGGTTATTTTGCTGCCATTGGCTCGCCGCAACCGAAAAGTCACTCGTTCAGGGATGGTCATTTGTCGCCAGTCTGCAAAGAATAGCGCTGCGCAAGCGAATCATCCCGCTCCACCCGGCCGTCGCCCCAAGCGGGACGGACTGCAGGGTCCCGCCCCCCTCATCCTGATTTTGGAGAATCCAATGAAAAACGTTTCACGAATCCTCGCCGGCTCGGCCGCAGCAGCACTGATGACTTTTTCACTCGGCTGCCAACCTCCAAAACCGCCGGCTCCGGCTGCCGACAGCCCGGAAGTCGCGGCCAGCAATACCAGCGGCAGCAACACGACCAGCAACATGACGGGGAACACCACCGCGGCAAGCGAAACCCCCGTCGGCGAAACCCCCGTCGACGAAACCCCCGTCGACGAAACCTCTGTCGACGAAACCCCCGTCGACGAAACCTCTGTCGACGAAACGCCGTAGCAACCGGCGGAAAACCGGTGGGATCGGCTGCCGGGCTCGTCGATGCCGAAATGACCGTCTGAAAACCTGTCCCACTCCAATCGGGACGGGGCGACTGGACGACCAGCACTGGCTTCGACGAGAGCACTGGCCTCCACGAGAGCACTGGCCTCGACAAGATTCGGGCGATCCGTTTGACGGGATGTTGTGATAAACTGTGATGGTCGTGGCTCGCCGCCACCGAAGCACCCCGTCAACGCTCCCTATCGACCCGCGCTCTATGAAACCTTTTCCGTGGTTGCCCGCGATCTCCTGTGCCAAAGTCCTCGGCACCGCAGTCTTCGGCGCAGCTGTCTTCGCCGCCGCCTTGCTGGTTCCGGCCTTTGCATCCCGTGTTCAGGCGACGGAGGTGCGGATCGAATTAAGCTCGGGTGAAGTCGTCGGCGGCCGGTGGGCCGGCTCGACCGGTTCATCGGTTCGATTGGAGGACGGATCGTCGCTGCGAGAGTTCCCCGTCGACCAGGTCGTCGCGTTGACGTTGGCTGCGTCACAAGAATCGTCGACCGGCCCGACCATCAACGTCAGTTTGACGAACGGATCGTCCATCTTCGCGCAAGACGTCTCGATGGATGACACGACGGTCATCATCGAACCGCGACGTCAATCCGAAATCAGGGTTCCGATCGACCAGGTACGATCGATCCGCTTTCGCCTGGGCGCACCAGCGACCGATCCACAATGGTTCGGATTAGAAGACAAAGAGCTGCGGAGTGATTTGATGGTGATCCGCCGCGGCAATGACCAACTCGATCCGATCGAAGGCGTGGTCGTCGGCTTGGACCCCCAAAACCTGCTGTTCGAACTCGACGGAGATCCAATCGAAGCGCCGCGAGATCGACTCGAAGGCGTGTTACTTCGATCCGCTGCGGCGTCCAATGCGAGGGCGGCGGTCAAGATCAGCGACATCTATGGTTCCACCTTTCTGACCGCACGTCTGGAGCAGAGTGACGCGACCGATGCGATTGAGATTCTGTTGCCGGGCCAAGTCCGCCATCGCATCGCGTTGGATCAGATTGAACGAATCACTTGGTCCAGCGGGCGGGTCATGCTGGCGCGAGAAACCCCCGCCTCCACCCGAATGTCCCCGCTGCTGCAAACGAAATTACCGACCAATCTGGTAACGGATTGGTTCGGACCGGCGGCCGAGGGCGAGGATCTGGTGATGGTCGCCGGGGGGAACGCCGAGTATCGCGTCGAGCCGGGATTCCAAACGCTGGCCGGAAGTGTCGGACGCGATACACTGGTCTCCGCCGGCGGCACGGTCACGGTCCGCGTGGTCGTCGATGGCGAAGTGCAATGGGAACAGTCGTTGACCGATTCAAACACCAAAGGATTTCGCGTTCCGGTCGCGGGTGCCAACCGCATCCGGCTGGAAACCTTGGCAGGCGGTGATGGTGACGTCGGAGACCAAGTCCGATTCTTGAAACCCAGGTTGATGAAGTGAGCCGACGAGTGAACGACCGATTGCCGCCATCGACCGCGCTGTTCACAGCATCGTTGCTGGCACTATTTTCCATCACACCGTTTTGCCCGGCACCGGTCTCGCATGGCCAAGACGCGGCAGCTGACCCGAGTTCAATCGACGCGAGTAAAATCGGCGGCCCCCTCGAATTGGATCCGCTGCTGCAGTCGGTCGAACAGGCGCGGGTCGCGGCGATCGATCGTGCCCGTCCCAGCGCCGTCAGCGTGTTTGTGCCCGGCGGCGGAGGCGGCGGAAGCGGCGTCCTGATCTCACCGGACGGCTTCGCACTGACCAACTTCCACGTCACCAGCCCCGCCGGAACGTTCATGCGATGCGGGTTGAGCGATGGTCGCGTCTACGATGCCGTTCTGGTCGGACTCGATCCGGTCGGCGACTTGGCGATGATCCAATTGCTCGGACGCGACGATTTCCCTTACGCCACACTGGCCGACAGCCGGCAAGCCCGCGCCGGCGATTGGTGCATGGTGATCGGCAACCCGTTTCTACTGGCGACCAATCTACAGCCCACCGTGACCTGGGGAATCCTCAGCGGCGTCGGGCGTTACCAGTACCCCTCCGGCACGCTGCTGGAATATGCCGATTGCCTGCAGACCGATGCGTCGATCAACCCCGGAAACTCGGGCGGCCCGATCTACAACGATCAAGGCGAATTGCTGGGCATCGTCGGACGCTGCTCGTTCGAAAAACGCGGACGCGTCAATGTCGGCGTCGGTTACGCGATCTCCATCAACCAGGCCAAGAACTTTCTCGGTTATCTGCGCAGCGGCCGGATCGTCGACCACGCCACACTCGGCGCGACCGTGACCACCGATCCCGATGGTGGAGTCGTCGTCAGCAACATCCTCGAGTCCAGTGACGCTTATCGGCGCGGGCTTCGCTACAACGCCCAAATCTTGGAAATCGATGGCCGTCCCGTGATGACCGCCAACGATGTTCAAAATGTCCTGGGAACCCTGCCCAGTGGATGGCGCGTCCCGGTCACCTTTCGCTACGACGGCATCACCAAACGCGTTCCGGTCCGATTGATGGGCGTTCATCGCCAGGACGAACTGCTGGCGAAGATGTCGTCGGCCCTGCCGCCCCCGCCGCCGGTTCCCGATCAACCGGAAGAGGACGAAGATTCCGAGCAGAAACAAGACGACAACGAAAGTGACGACGACACGCCCAAAACGCCCGATCGAAAACGCACACGCCCGCCATCGCCCCACGGCGGTGCCAAACCGTCGATCCCGAAATCGGTTTCCGATCTGATCATCCCGCGCAGGGGATTCGCCAACTATCACTTCAATCAAGTCCAACAGGATCGGTTCATTGAATCGCTGCGGAGCCAATCTCCCGCCGATCAATTCCCCGCCGATTCGGAATCGAAACCCACCGCCTGGGTCATCACGGGCAAGACCGGCGAGGCGGAAGTCCAACTCAGCGTCGCCGACGATCAGTACGCGATCCTGGTCGGTGAAACGGCGATGCAGGCGACGAAACGATCGGAGCTGTATGACGCGGTGGACACCGATTCGATCGCCGGTATCCTGCCCGCACTCGATGCCTGGCGGACGATGTTAAAACTCGGTCCGCGAAAATTCGGTGAAGCCTACTACCAAGGCACGATGCCGTTGGGCGGCGAACGCCCCTTGCGCGATTGCACGATCGGCCTGTACGGGGACATGGAGGTGCGTTGGCTTTCGCACCCCGAAAGCGGCTTGGTCGAATGCGTCGAAGTGTTCGCCGATCGCGACTCGGACCCGGCGGAACTGTGGATCCTTCGTGACGGCGACACGATCAGCGGATTGGAATTGCGTTACGGAACCGACGTCGCACTGAACGTTTCGATCAGCGACTGGAAACAAACGGAGACTGCACAGCCATGATGCCCTTGCGTCTTCCCTTCTCGATCATCACCGCCCTGCTGCCCTGCCTGGTCGGCCCGCTGGTCGGCCTGCTGATCACACCCGAAACGATGGCCCAACCGCCCGTCGCGCCGGACACGCGTGAAGTCCAACAGCGTGTGGTCAAGGTTTACGGTGCCGGCGGAATCAAGGGACTGGAGGCCTACCAGAGCGGTTTCCTGGTTTCACCGGAAGGTCACATTGCGACGGCCTGGAGCTATGTGCTGGATGTCGAACCGATCGTGGTGCTCGATGACGGACGCCGGTTTGAATCCACGATCGTGGGGATCGAACCCGCGCTGGAACTGGCGGTGCTGAAAGTCGACGCCTCCGATTTGCCGTACTTCGAAGTCGACAAGGAATTGAACGCCCAGTGGGGTGATCCGGTCCTGGCCGTCAGCAATCTGTTCAACATTGCCGCGGGCAACGAACCGGCCAGCGTGATGCAAGGCACCATCGCCGCGGTGACCAACTTGGACGCGCGGCGCGGCACCTTCAAGACACCCTACCGCGGCAAAGTGCTGATCCTGGACCTGATCGCCAACAACCCGGGTGCGGCCGGCGGCGCGGTGGTCGATGGCAAGGGCCGCTTGATCGGCATGCTGGGCAAAGAGCTGCGTGACAGCGGCACCGGAGTCTGGCTGAATTATGCGTTGCCGATCGATGCGCTGCGAACCGCACTCGGCGACATCATCGCCGGTCGCACCACGACCGTCCCGAAAGAAGAAAACCCCGTGCTGCGACGGGACCAATCCCATAACCTGACGACACTGGGTTTGGTGCTGGTGCCCAATGTCCTGGAATCCACGCCGGCGTACATCGATGCCGTCGCGTCGGACTCCCCGGCGGCCGGTGCAAAATTGCGTCCCGACGATTTGATTTTGTTGTTGGAAGGACAGCGTGTCGGCGACCAACAAACCCTGATCGATCTGTTGCGTCGGATCGACCGGCGTGACGCCGTGTCCCTGACCATCCAACGCGGCAACGAAGTGCTGCCGATTCGTTTGCAACCTTAGGAGCCCGCCGCGTGGTGAATTTGAAAACTGTGCACTGCTTCACCGTGGTCACGGCATGCCTGCTCTCGAGCACCGTCTGCTCGGCTCAAAATGACACGGCGGAGTATCGTCAAGCGATGGCCCGCGCGGTCCGAAGCGCCGCCGAACGCGTCCTGCCATCGATCGTATCCATCGAAGTGATCGGCGTGGCCGAGGTGGCCGGCGGCGGGAAACAGCAAAGCGAAGTCGCTCAAGACGCACCGTCCTGTGGGATTGTCGTCGACGCAGACGGGTACATCGTCGCATCGGACATCATCGTCCGCCGGCCGTCGGCCAGCATGCTGGTCGTCCTGCCCGACGCGACACGACTGGCGGCAACCCTCGTCGCCCGTGACTATCACCGCGGCCTGGTGATGCTCCGCGTCGAAACGAAAACGCCCTTGGTCCCGATCGACTTGGCCGCAGCGGTGAACACACCGATCGGGTCCACCGTCGTCGCCGTCGGACGCTACGGCGGTGATCGATCGCCGATGGTCAGCAGCGGCATCTTGAGTGCCACCGGCCGATTGGAAGGCACGATGCTGCAAAGCGACGCGCGCGTCTCGCCGTCGTTTTACGGCGGCCCCTTGGTCGATCTGTACGGAAACGTGATCGGCGTCCTGGTCCCCGCGGTCGCCGAAGGTGGAGCCCCGGACGACACCAGTTGGTACGACTCGGGAATCGCGTTCGCCGTCCCGTCGCCGGTGCTGGCCAACAAACTGGCGCGCCTGCGTGCCGGGGAAGACATCCGCAAGGGATTGATCGGCATCGTCCCCAAGGCCAAAGACCCCTACGCCGAAGACACCGAATTGGCGGCCGTCCGCAGCCGATCCCCGGCGGAAAAGTCCGGCATCGAGCCCGGGGATTCCGTCGTCGCCATCGGCGGAAAACCCGTGCGGATGTTCCAACAGATCAAACAAGCCCTCGGCCCCTACGATGCCGGCGAGTCGCTCGAAATCACGTTGCGTCGAAACGGCGAAACCCGGACCGTCAACGTCACCCTGGCCGAATCGATTCCTCCGTTGAGCCCGCAGCGTCTGGGCGTCTGGTTGACCGAAGAAACGGCAGGTGACTCGGAGGCAGCCGACGACGAAGCATCCGAGTCGCCCAAGGTGGTCGTCCGCGCCGTCGTTCCCGACACCGCCGCCGATGGCAGCTTGAACCCCGGCGATGTGATCAAGCAAATCAATCAAACCGAAATCACCGACGTGGCAACGGCCGGTCGGACGATGATCACCGCGGTCGCCGACGAAGAACTCACGCTGGCCGTTGATCGTGACGGGGAGTCGCTGGAAATCAAGCTGACCCCCACGTCGATCGCCGGGCCGACGCTGAAGAAAACGATTGATGCATGGTCCGGCGAGCCGCTCGAAAACCCTTGGGATGTCCAGGAATTGCGGCTTCCCGATGTCCCCAATCTGGCCGCCTATGTGGCTCCGAAACCCGACGAGATGACGGCCGACCAAGCGCTGGCGTTGCTGGTCCTGTTGTTGCCGCCGGAAACCCGCGACCCGCAACAAGCGTTGCAAGCCTGGCGGGGCGCGGCCGGACAAGCCGGCGTGGTGGTTTGCGCCATCTGCAGCGAAGATGAACAACGTTGGCAACAAAAAGAAATCGACGTCGTCTCGCGAATGGCCACCCTGATGGCACAGCGCGTCCCCGTCAGCGTCAGCGCCGTGGCGGCAAACGGCGCGATCAAGGATTCGCCGGCTTCGGCAGCCGATTCCATGGTGATCGCGATGGCGCTCTCGGATCGAAAAAACTTTGCCGGGATCGCGGTCTCGGCCGATGCCAAGCCCCCCGCCGTGCGGCTGCGAGAAAACGAGCCCGATCGTGCGCTGGAAATCATGTTGCCGATCGAGTCACTCGACGACGGCCCGACTTGGCTGGCACCGCTGACGACCGCCGGATACCCCATTTCCCTTGGCGGCGAGACGGAAATCGGTGACCTGCTGCGTTGGGTCCGCTTGCTGCAAACGATTTGAGTGATCCGCACGGATTCACGGCCTGTCGATGGAATCCGATCACACATGAGATCGATCAGCCGGCCAGTCAACGTGCGGCGTCCGAGGATCACTCGCTAACGGTCGGTTGTTTGAGTGGGCCGCGGGCGCGTAAGCGGCCGGGCATTTCGGCGCCCGCCCGAGGCCTTACGGCCAGCGGCTCACCGTTGACTCCGCAGATCCCGATTAAATCAACACGCCGCCACGCCTCAAACCAGCGCTATCCAGCTAAACTCTAGTTGTGACGACTCCCGTCGCAACAGCTTTCCGCCCCGTCGTCCTTTAACCCCGTCCCGCAGCATGATTTACCGTACGCTTCTCTCGCTCGCCCTGCTTTTCGTTCCGCTGGTCAGCCACGCCGTGGCGGCCCAGTCGGGCGTGCTCCACTTTCCCGCCAAGGGGGATTCCCAAGGCACGATCGTTCTGGTTTCGGGCGATGAAGAGTATCGCACCGAAGAATCGATGCCGATGTTGGCCAAAATCCTGAGCGTCAAACACGGCTTCGATTGCACCGTCCTGTTTTCGATGTCGGCCGATGGAAGTTACATCGACCCGAACAACCAGAGCGGCGTGGTGGGCTGGGAAGCGCTTGACGAGGCCGACTTGATGATCATCGGAACGCGTTTCCGCAAGCCCAGCGAGTCGCAAGCGGCCCACATCACCAAGTTCATCAACGACGGAAAACCGTTGATCGGAATCCGCACCGCGACACACGCCTTCAACGGAAAGGGTTCGTTCGGCGGTGAAGTGACCTATGGCAACTTTGGACGCAAGATCCTCGGTGAGCAGTGGGTCAGCCACCACGGCCAACACAAACGCCAAGGCGCCCGGGCGGTCATCACCGATCAGGCCGCAGGGCATCCGATTCTCAATAGCGTCAGCGACATCTTCGTCCCCTCGGACGTTTATGGCGTCACCCACCTGACCGACCAGGACACGATTCTGTTGCGCGGCGCGGTGACCGAGTCGCTCGATCCAGAATCCGTCAACATCGAAGGCCCCAAGAACGATCCAATGCAGCCCCTGGCCTGGCTGCACCCCTACGTGTCTCCGTCGGGGACCAAGGGGCAATCGTTTTGCACGACCACCGGCGCCAGTGTCGACTTGGTCAGCGAAGATCTGCGACGGATGCTGGTCAACGCCACGTACTTTTTGCTCGACAAAACGGTGCCTGAAAAAGCGGACGTCGCGTTCGTCGATCCGTACTACCCGACGTTCTACGGATTCATCAACGACAAAGAGTATTGGGAACAGCTGAACCTGCAACCGACGGACTTTGAACTCGGCAAGGCACCGCATCGCGAAGACCCCAAGGGCAGCCCCGAATGGCCCTTCCGCGATCGCCCGTAAGACACCGGGATAGCCGTAGGGCATGCTGTGCATGCCTTCACCTCGTTCCAAGGCTCCGCCTTGGAACGCAATGCCGGTGTGGCTCTCGCCACACGCCGGTAGCGGGCAGGAGCCTCCATGACAGTGTGTTGCGGGAATAGTGGGATAGGCTTCCAGCCTGTCATTCCAGCGTCGACAGGCTGGAAGCCTATCCCACTGACCTACTCATCGACTTGCTTGGCGACCAGCCGTGCGCGAACGCGGTTGCCGTGTTCCTGGGGTTCGCCTTCGCGTTTGTACATCTCGATCGCTTCGTCGGTTTTCCCCAGCGCCTCGGTCAAGCGGGCCAGATTGTAGCGGGCCGCCGGTGTCCAATACGATTGTTGTTCCTCGGTGAGCACACGTTTTTCGAGCCAACTTTCAGCGGTTTCCAGTCGGCCGTCGTCGGCTTGCAGCAGACTCAACCAATACGACGCGGTGCGTTTGCCCATCCGCAGCAACCCTTGGATCTGAGCAACTTGCTGGTCGTACACTTTTGCGTCGACGCCCAGTTCCCGGCGAATGCCGTATTGTTTTTGAAGCTCAACATCGATCCTCAAATCCTCGATCTCAAATTCCGGTGCGCGTTGATTCATGTACAGGGTCCGAGCGCCGGTGATGCTCTCCTCTTCCAGATCGGCAAACTGGCCCTTCAAGTGCTGCCATCGTCCGCGCGTCAGTTCGCGTGCGCTTTCGAAACCGGCGTCCATCATCGCCCACCGCGCCATGTACCAAAACGCGAACACGGGATCACGCTGGGTGTACTGTTGGCAAATCGACTGGTAAATCTCGGCTTTCAGCGGAACGTCCCACAGCCGAACCGAACTGATGCCCGTGACCGCATCAAGTTGTTCGGCCAGCGAATCGGCGTCGACGTAGACGTTCATCCTGCGGTCGCCGGTCAAACCCGATTGAAGTTTCTTCATCCGCGGGCTGATGGCTTCGGGCAACAGATTCAGCAACGCCACACATTGCTGAGCGTCTTCTTTGGTCACCGGATAGGTGAATTGATCCAGCCCGGCGATTCCCAAACGCCGCAAGACGACGGCGTCGCGACGGGCCTGCGCCAAGGTCGCGATGCCGACTTGATCGGGACCGGGGACAAACACGCCCAGGGTCGGCTCGAACAGATAGATCTGATCGCCGGCGAGCACACCGACGCAAAACGGCGTCACGTCACCGGACTGGCCGTCGATCGTTCCCAGCACCGCCGCGGGGATCCCCGCTTGTCGGCACAATTGGGTGAACACGCCGGCCCGCTGCAGTCCGTCACCGGTCCCACGCATGACCGTTTGAAAGTCCGTCTGACGGTACCCCGCGCCGCGAAACTCGATCCCGGAGGGAAAGTCCGGCCCGGGCGGCGCGGGATTCAACGGCTGGTGCGGCTCCAAGGCAATGTTGCGAATCGTCCAATCAAACAACCGTGTCGCCGTGACCAGCCGATCGACCGTTTCGGCCGACAGTGTTTCACGTTGCTGCGTGAACCAATCGGTCAGCAGCGTTTCGTCATGCAGCGGCACATCGACCCAGCTGTACAACGAATGGAACAGGTAACTGTCACGCAGATGCAACACATCGCTGGGCAAAAAGGTCCGGCCGGAGACACGGTCGGCCAGTTCGTTTGGCGAGATCAAATCGCCGAGCGTATCGACCAGCTTGGGCTCAGTGACTTCACTCGGCGGTCGGGTGGCACTCCAGCCGTTGAGATGAAACGCGATCTGTTCCTGCGCCTTTTCGGCATCCAGTTCGACGTACTTTCGCAGCAACACAAAAGAATCACCGAGGTGATCGCGTCGCGCGAGTGTTTCCTGCTGTGCCTGACGACGGCTTTGGATTTCACGGACCAGCGCCGTGTCGTCCTGACATCCGACCGCCAGCAGGCTCGCCACCCCAATCCACAGGGCTCCCCATCGATGGATGCCACGGCAATTGCGGGGTGGAACAGGGAAGGTGAAGCAGAACCTAGGGAGCTTGGTCGGTGCCATTCAATTGGCCAACGGAGAGGATCGTGTGTCGAATCTGGAGCAGGCGATCGACCAGGCCCTCGAATCGGTCCAGGGGCACCATGTTGGCACCGTCACTCGGGGAGGAATCTGGATCCGGATGGGTCTCGAAAAAGATCGCGTCGATACCGATTGCTACGGCCGCGCGGGCTAATGGTTCGACCATTTCCCGGTTTCCCCCCGTGGATCCTTGCCCCGACCCGGGCCGCTGCACGCTGTGGGTTGCATCGAACACGACCGGCACGCCGAGTGAGCGCATGATCGGCAGGGCTTGCATGTCGTTGACCAGCCTGCCGTAGCCGAAAAAGGTCCCCCGTTCGCATAGCATCACGCCCCCATCACCCGCGGCGCGGGCTTTGTCGACCACGTATCGCATGTCTTCGGGCGCCATGAATTGCCCTTTTTTGACGTTCAGCGGGCGACCTGTCTCCGCCGCGGCAACGATCAAATCCGTCTGGCGGGCCAAAAACGCAGGGATTTGAAGCAGGTCACAGACTTCGGCGACCGCCTTGGCCTGGCCGGGTAAGTGGATGTCGGTCGTGACCGGCAACCCGGTTCGGCGAGCGATCCGATCGAGCATCGTCAGCCCCTGCTCCATGCCGGGCCCACGAATCGCCGCGGCACTGGTTCGATTGGCTTTGTCAAACGAGGCCTTGAAGACGACGTTGACATCCTCTCGCGCGTTGATTCGGGTCAACACGTCGCCGATCTGCGTCGAAATCTCGTCGGATTGCAACACACACGGACCGGCGATCAACAACAACGGTTGCCCGTCGCCACACCGATACGGGCCGACGGAAACGGTTCGAACGCCGCTGGAATTCTCTGAATTGCTCATACCCGTGAGTTTGGGCGATTCGCTGAGTTCTGGCAATCGCAGTGCGAGAGGCCCTCGCGGAGAACAGGTGGGAGAGGCTTCCAGGCTCGTCGATGCGGAAATGACAGGCTGGAAGCCTATCCCACACTCACAGATCCTTCAGTCGTTGAACGGCTTCTTTGGCACGCTTCAAAAACGCGTTTTTCGGCTCGCCGGCCTCCAGGAAAATCGGCGCCCCGATCGTGATACAACTCAACAGCGGCACCGGCAACACTTCGCCCCGCGGCAAGATCCGATTCACGTTGTCGATGTAAACCGGCACCAGCTCCAAATCCGGACGTTTTTTGCCCATGTAATACAGCCCGCTTTTGAATTCACCCATCTCGTCGCCGGCACTGCGTCCGCCTTCGGGAAAGACGATCAGCGAGTAGATGTCGCCCATTTCTTCCAGCATGATGTCGATCGGGCTGCGGTGCACCTTGATCTCCTTGCGATCGATCAACAGCGCATTGAAACTGGCCGCCATGTGCGGCTTGACCCAACCGGAACTCCAATAGTCCTTGGCAGCCACGGGACGGGTGACCGCGCGGATTTCTTTGGGCAGCGCAGACCACAACACCACCGCATCCAGATGGCTGGTGTGATTGGCAAAATAAATGCGTTGACAGGTGTCGGGCTGACAATCCACCCAGCGCACGGTGAAGCCGCTAAACAGCTTCGCCAGCAGAACGATGACATGACTAGTGAGGGTCATGCCCCAAGTCTAATCATCGATTGCGGCGAGAATAAGTGGTCGCGAACGTGTGCCGAACCACGGGACACGCTGATCGGGGAACCTCGATTCCATCAACGCGCCCGCTACGCCGGCGCCTGTTCGGCAACCGCACCCTGCGAGGCACCAGCCCGGTGATAAAGCGAGGTGGCCAAGTTCTGATAGCCCGCCACCATCGACTCGAGCGATCCGCTGCGGAGCACCAATTCACGTCCCGCTTTCCCCATCCGATGCCGCAGCGCCGGGTCAGCGAGCAACTGCTCGATCGCTCCAGCCATGGCGTCGAGATCTTGGGACGCAAACAGACGGCCGGTGCGATCGTCGATGACGGTCTCGCCGACCGAACCCACGTCGCTGGCCACGACCGGCACTTCACAGGCAAACGCTTCCAGGATGGAAACCGGTGAGGCTTCGTTGAGCGAACATAACGTGAAGACATCCAAGGCCGAAAGCAGCCGCGGCGTGTCGTGACGTGTCCCCAGCAGATGAATTCGATCCGTCACGCCCAGCTCTCCGGCCATCCGTTCGATGGCACCACGCTCGGGACCGTCGCCGACGACCACCCAATGCAGATTTGGATGACGATCGCGCAGTTGTGCCGCGGCCCGAACCAGCAGCGAATGATTCTTTTCGCTGCGAAGTGCCGCCACGATTCCCACCAGCTGCGATTCCGGACCGAGCTGCAATTCCTCACGCACCTCGCGGCGATGCGTTTCATTGGGCTCAAACCGTTCACAATCCACCCCGTTGCGAATCACGTGGACCTTTGCCTTCGGAAAGCCTTCGAACTGGTGCAGAAACTCGCCGTGCGAGTCGGCCACCGCGATGAAGGCATCGGTCAACGGCGTCAAAAATCGATTCAAACGTCCCACGCCATCCGGCCATCCGGTGCTGTGCAGTGCCGATGCAATCACCGGCACGCCGGCCAGGAAAGCGGCCAGCCGGCCCCAGAACATTTTGTCGCCCGCACCGACGGTGACCACCACATCGGTTTCACGCCGCCGCATCAAGCGGGCCAACCTGAACAGCACCGCGACGTCCCACTTGCCGCCGATCAAATGGCTGTGCACGGGAAACTCGTCGGCGATCGCCTCCCCCAGCGGTCCCGGCTGCTTCAAACAAATCACTTCGGGACAGACCACGCTGGGGTCCATCCGCCGCAGCAGGTTGACCAACAACGTCTCGGCACCGCCGACCGGCATGCTGGTGATCACAAACTGCATCCGCAACGGCAACGCGGTGAAGCATTTTTCTCCTGTGTGTCTTAAGGTGTTAGCGGCAGGGCGCGAGCCCTCCGGTTCTTCCTCTTTGCCAAAACACCGGAGGGCTCGCGCCCTACCGCTAAAAAATGCGACACCGCGTTGCCGCAACGGACGGTGGGGTTGGTGTGGCGACAGATTGCGCCACCAGCGACGAGCAAACATCGGGTCAGTCTTTTGCTGAAATGGGGAACGGAGATCGTGCTAGTTTGATGTCACCCTCCTGGTAGGAGGGTCGAGCGAAGCGAGGGGAGGTCGAACGGTCGTCGCTGAGCGATTGCGAGCCACATAGCCCCTCCCCGCGTCGTCGTAAACTCCTCCGCGACCCTCCCAAAGGGAGTGTGACTTCAAGTCTCAACGGATGAACACCTTTAAGGGTTTACCTCACGGACTTTCATGCCGCGCTGGAATCCCGACGCGTCGCAAAACCGCCCGGATTCGGCCCCCCGATTCACGCGAACTTTAACGGTTCTGTGGATTTCAGGCCGAAAAACCAGGTTTTCGCGATGGTTGGACTTTCAACAAAATCTGTCGTTTTGTTAAAGCCGTGGTGCATTTTCTTTTCCGCACAGGCTTTCCGATCATGCGACGAAACAATCCAAGACGTTCAGCGCCAGCCGCAACGACCGCTTTGACACATGTTCTGCTGTCCGCAGCGACATTGCTGGTCCTCGCCGGCTGCCGCAACACGACCAGTACGCCGGTCTCGCCGCTGGGAGGCTCCTCGATGCTCTCACCGCTATCGCCGGTTCAAGGCACCGCGACGCTGTCTCCGATCCAGCCGACATCGGGCTTCGGCACCTTCGGAGCGCCCACTCGCGTGCCGCCTCCGCCGACCGGATCCTACCGCTCGCCGGGAAACTACAACGCGCCCTCCAACTACGGTGCCCCGACGGGTAACTATGCCCCCAGCGGATCCGCATCCAGCGGTTCATCACCGTCGGGGGCCAGTCTGGGTTCCAACGGGATGACGCGTGGACTGACCGATCTGAATGCACCCGCTGCCTACAACGGCGGCGCGGGATTCGACAGCGGCGTCCGTCAAACCGGTTGGGTGGGCGAGTCCTCGCGGGGCAATGCCGGTTTCGGCAGCGGAGTCGATCCACGACTTTCGCCCGCCAACCAGCCGACACCGGCAACCGATCCGGCGGCCAGCCCTCGTGCGGGAGGGATGCAGGTGATCGACCTGACGCATGCCCCTTACCCCCCCGGCTATGTTCCTCCGCAAAACCGCCCCGGTGCCGGAATGTTTCCCGCGTCGGCACCCTATCCGCAAGCCGCCCCGCAATCGCCGAGCACTCCATTCCAGAATAGCCAGCCGACTTATGGCCAGCCGACCAACTCGACCTTCGTCCGATCGGCCAGCGGCTTTCCAGACGCATCCGGTTGGGGCGACAACTCGAACGTGCAAACCGCCGGCCGGCCCAACAGCGCCTCGCTGCCTTCGACCGAACCGTTCGCAGACGTCGACAACGGCGGAAGCGAAGACCTGCAGTGGCGACGTCCCTCGCCGCGGTTCTAACGACGTCTGCGGATCGCGACGGCCGCACCGACCAACATCAACAACCCGGCCGAACTCGGCTCCGGGATCGCGCTGACCAAGTTGACCGTCAACGAGTAACCGGTCAGCGCATCGGTCTGCTGGATGTAGATGGTGTAGTCGCCGCTGGGCAACGGGGTGGTGTACCCGGCGCCGACGACATTGGCCGCGCGCGGCAGGAGATCCCGACCCACGTCCGGATTGGTCGGCCCTCCACCGCCAAACACAGTGCCACCGATAAAGGCATCTGCGGGGAAGGCCGGATTCGCATTGTTGATCTCGTCCAGTTCGAAACTGCCATACGGGAACGAGTCGGAGTCGTCGATGGCCAGGAAGGCCGCGTTGTCTTGGTTCGGGCTGCTATCGCGATAGTCGGTGAGAATCAGCGAATCCCAGACGGCACCGTTGGGCACCACGAAACTAAACACATCGGTGTTGGCCGGGAATCCGCGGGCATTGGCAACCTCGCCGATCACCGTGTTTTCGCCGATCGTGAAATTCAGAACGGTCGGGGTCTGATTTTCATTCGAAAGCTCACCGTGGATCGCTTCGTCATGAACGATCGCTGCATTGGACGGTCGCGAGTCGACGACGTGGAAGCCGAGCGACAGGGCGGCCGCGAAGAGGACGGTCAAAGGCCGACGGAGGCAAAAAAACATTTCGGGATCCAAGTGACGAGGCCGGAAGAATCGCATCAGGATACTTGTCACAATTTCGGCGATCCAGGATTGGAGTGCCGAAATCCTTGAGATCCGCTGTTTCAGCCGACTCCATCCCCCTGTTCGGGGCGGGCGTAGCGTAAACTTAAAGCTGGGTACAGCGGAAAAGGGGTCAGGTACCAAAAATGCGAAGCACCCTGCGGGCCATTTGGTTTTTGGTACCTGACCCCTTTTCCGCTCGACAAACGCAGGCTCGAAAATTGAAAGCTGACAAAGCACTAGCGTTCGGCGGTCACGATCAGCCCTTCGACCGCGCGGCCCCGTTCCATGCGTAGCGTGCCGGTTTCGATTCGGACGACTGACAACCCGGCATCGTCAAGCGTTTTTCGTACGAACGATTCGGCGTGCCGATAGCGTCCGTTAGGCTGAAGCCGGTAGCGCCCGGCGGCGGACTCGCCCTGTGCCTCAAGACTTTCGGTCGAAGAGTCATCCGGATCCAATCGTTCGACCGTAAAGATCAATTTCCCATTCGGTTTCAGGCACCTGAAGAATCCCGTCATCACCTCGTTGAGCGCTCCGAAGTAACACAGCGTGTCACCGGAGACGATCAAATCAAAGGGGCCGGCGCCGGACATCAGAAACTGCGTCAGTTCGCGCTCGTATAACTCGTCATACCCGTTCCGCTTCTTGGCTTCTTGCAGCATGTCGTCGGACAGGTCCACGCCGACCAGATGCCGGGCCAACGGTCGCAACACTCCGGCACACAAACCGGTTCCACATCCGGCATCCAGCGCTTCGAGGTCACCGCCATCGATCCCGATCGATTGGATCGCCTCGGCCACCAACTCCGGCACCTTGTACTGGATGCGTTGCAGTTGTTTCTCGTAGGACTTGGCGAAATTTTCATCGAAGGTATCGCGCACGTAGTCATCGTCGCAACGACTCGGCGCCCCCTCACCGGTGATCGACGCGACCATGTGCCGGGCGACGGCGTTGTGGGGATCATGCTCCAACCACTCCCTCCACACCTCCAACGCTTCGTCATAACGGGTCACGTCGGAAAGCGCGCGGCCGAGATTCTCTCGCGCGCTGGCAAAATCCGGATCCAACTCGATCGCCCGTCGAAACCCCTCGATCGAATCGTTGTACTCGCCGGCATCCTGCAACACGTTGGCCAGGTTGTAGTGAACGACACTCTCGTCGGGAAACTGCTTTCCGAGTGATCGAAAATGATCGACCGCCGCGGTGGTTTCGCCGAGGTCGACCAGACAGTTTCCCAAGTTGTTTTGGGCTTCGAGAAAGTCCGGTTGGATCGTCACCGCATCGCGATACGCTTGCAGCGCTGCGTCGCGATCCATCAGGTTCTGGTAGGCCAGACCGAGGTTGTAGTGATAGATCGCCACATCCCCGCGGATCCCGATCGCATGTTGAAAGCACTCGGCGGCCTCGGCCAAATCGTGCTGCTGGGCGTACACGATCCCCGAGAGATGCCAGACCTTGGCATTTTCGGGATCGGTTGCCCGCAGGCGATTGCAAATGCTTTCCGCCTCCGCGAAATCACCTTGCCCCAAGGACTCGATTGCCGACGCCAAAGACGGTTCCGATTCTGCCACAGCAAAACTCACTTGACGGTGTAGTCGATCTGGCTCCAGAGGTCAGTGTAGCAAAGCTTTCGGCGACAGGGGGGCATCCCATACCAGGGTGTCATTGATTAGCGGCAGGGCGCAAGCCCTCCGGTCGTTCAACGTATTTCCAAGCCGAAACCGGACGGCCCGCGACCTGTCGTTTTTGTGAGCCGCGCGCCGCGTAAGCGGCCGGGCATTCTGGCGCCCGCCCGAGGCCTTACGGCCAGCGGCTCACCATGGACTCAGCAGATCCCGATGATTCAACCGGACGGCTCGCGCCGTTCCGCTAACATCTTCCGGCCGATAGAAATCCGCGTTGCTGACACCGCGGCTAATACGCGGTGTCCTGCTTCCACACCACCAGCACGGTCTTGAACAAGATCTTCAGATCCAGCCACATCGACCAGCGTCGGATGTATTGGTGGTCCCACTGAATCCGCTGCTCCATCTTTTCAATCGTCTCGGTTTCGCCGCGGCAACCATTAACCTGCGCCAAACCGGTGATCCCTGGTTTCACTTTGTGCCGCAACATGTAGCCGCGAATCAGTCCGCGATATTGTTCGTTGTGGGCGGTCGCATGGGGCCGTGGTCCGACCAAGGACATCGTGCCTTCGATCACGTTGAACAGCTGCGGCAGCTCGTCCAGGCTGGTTTTGCGCAAGATGCCGCCCAGCGGGGTGATGCGTGGATCGCCCTTGGTCGCCTGTTTGACGACCGGGCCGTTGTCGCACGTTCGCATCGAGCGGAACTTCCACACCAAGATTTCTTTTCCGTCCAGACCGTATCGTTTCTGGCGAAAGAAAACGGGGCCTTTGCTGGTCAGCTTGATTCCGATCGCGATCAACGTCATCGGAATGGCGGCGACCAGCAAGCCGGCCGTTGCGATCAGCACATCGGCGATACGCTTCAAGGCGCCATCGACGCCGAACAACGGGTTCTCGAACACGCTGACCGCGGGCAAACCGCCCATGTTGGTCCAGCGAGAATGAAGCAATTCGAACACGAAGAAATCGGGCACGATGTAGACCGAGACCGTCGAATCGCTGAGTTGGTCCAGCAGGTATCGGATGCGATCTTCGGCGCGCATCGGCAAGGTCACCATCACGGTGTCGATCTGACCGGCGCGACATTGATCGACCAATTCGCTCAGGTTTCCCGACAGGGTGGCCTGGTCTTGCGACTCATTGCCGCTGTCGCTGGTGCGATCGCGATCGCGATCGCGATCGCGATCGCGATCGCTCGCACCGAGTTTGTCTTTCATGTCCGAAACGGACAACGAGGGGCGGTCTTCGACACGATCGTCAAAGAATCCGACCAGGTTAAATCCGAGTGCGGGCTCGGCATCGATGTTCTGAGCCGTTTGTCGACCGAGCGTGTTGAGTCCGGCGATCGCCACCCGACGCATCCCGTATCCCCGACGTTTGGCCGACTGTTGGACGATCCGCAACAGCATTCTGCACAACGCGACGGTCATCGGAGCCAAGATCGCCCAGGTGAACATCACGCTGCGGGCAAACACCTCGCCGTAACGTGTCGCAAATCCGATCACCGTCAGTGACATCACCGTCATCACCCACGTGATCATGATCGCCGTGATTTCATAGTCGGCATTGCCGCGGTCACGCGTCCGCGCCAGTCCGGTGACCTTGGACAGAATCAAGAAAATGATCACGGCCAGCAAGCCGAGCACTACCCCCGCATCATCCATCCAACCCCGCGCCACGATTTTGACCGCGTACAGCGAGCCCAAAATGGAAAACGCATCCAGGGTCGGTTGCAGCAAATCCAACGGGTGGCGTTCACCCGCAATGGACGAGTGTTTGTCGAAAGAACGGTCAGGCATGGGGAGCGCGGTCGGAAGCAGGGGCGGCGTACAGAAACGAGACCCGATCGGAGTCTCGTTTCGAAGCCTAGCTCGCTGATGCGTCGTACCAATCCAGCCCCAGGTCCAACCACGTCGCTTGATGCGTCAACGCGCCACTGCTGATGCGTTCCACACCGGTCGCGGCGATGGCAGCGATCGTGTCGATCGTGACGTTTCCCGACACCTCCAGTTCGACCTGGGGATTCAATTGATCGCGAAGCTCGACGGCGGCTCGAATGTCATCGAGCGTGAAATTGTCGATCAAGACGATATCGGGACCGGCCGGCAGCACGTCGCGCAATTGATCCAACGTGTCGACTTCGATCTCCACGATCGACGGAGCCGTCATCCGCTGGACCTGACCGCCCCGCCACTTCAACGCTTTTTCGACCGCCTCGCGAGGCGACATCGGCTGACCCGCCGTGCCACCGAGCTGCAAGTGATTGTCCTTGATCAAAAACCCGTCGTACAACCCGCGGCGATGATTACGACCGCCGCCGCAAACCACCGCGTACTTTTCCAACAATCGCCAACCGGGCGTCGTTTTCCGGGTGTCATACACCGACGCCTTGGCCCCGGCGATCGCGTCGACGTAGGTTTTGACTTGCGTCGCCACGCCGCACAGGCGGGACAGAAGATTCAAGATGGTCCGTTCACTGGTCAACAAGTCGCGGACGTTCCCACGCAACCGGGCGATCGCTTGTCCGGGAACCAACGCCTTGCCATCCTCCGACAGCACGTCCAGCTCCAGGTCGGCTTCGAACTCATCGACTATCCATGGCAAGATCGCCAATCCGGCACAGACGCCTGATCCGCGCGGCACGATCTCGCACCCGCCGCGTGGCTCGTCATCGACCATGCAAACACTGGTCCAGTCGACCGAATCGCTGAGGTCCTCGGCGATCGCCAGCCGAACCAGCAAGCGTGTGTCGTTCTCCAGGGACGAATCGGCGGTGACGGTGACGTAATCAGACATGGCGGTTCGGTGGGAAGAAGGAAAACGCTAGCAACATCTATTTCGCGAAAGTCGACCGCTGATCGCCCGCAGGCGTCTTGCGGCAGGCTCAGCGATGCAAAACCATGAAGGCGGTGGCGGAAACTCTAACGCGACACAGCCACGGCGTCCAAGCCGGCGCCCGGGGACGCGTCCAGAAAGACGCCCAAAAAGGTGGACGATGATGACCACAGAACCCGACAGCCGTTTACCCTCGCTGCTGCATCCGACCATTCAGAACGCCGCCCGTACGCTGTCCTTGGTGGCAATCAGCGCGATCGGCTGCGCGGCGTTTTGGTCCGGTACCACTTCCAGAGGCCGTCTCCAAGACGAGCCCCCCGTCACGCTGCAGACCTTCCAAGTCAATCTCAATCAGGCCGCCGAGCACGAACTGATGCTGTTGCCGGGCGTCGGGCCACGAACCGCCCGGCGGATCTTACAGGACCGCGAAACGAACGGCCCTTTTCTCTCGCTCGACGATCTTCAACGTGTGCCCGGGATCGGCCCCAAAACGATCCAGGAAATCTCGCCGCACTGCGTCCCGATCGCCGCTGCAACCGCACCGCAGCAGGAAACGCTAGTCGCCGAGCGATAGGATCGTTTTTCATCGCCACCCTCCTGGCAGGAGGGTCGAGCGAAGCGAGGGGAGGTCGTCCAACACCCATTCGGACATCGCAGCAATGCCTCAAAAAACCTGGGGCCTGAGTGATTAGCCACTAAAATCCGCGAAGAACCCCCAGGGGGAGAGTGACGAAACTCCTTTTAATCTCCAACGACTTTAAAAACTGCACGACCTCGCCAGGGAGAGTGACTCTTGAAATGCATCGGCAGCTGAGCTTCAAATCAGCTGCTTGGCCGCGTCGCACAACGCTTGCGCGTCGGATTCCGACTCGGCTTCGGCGATCATCCGCACGATCGGTTCGGTGTTGCTGCCGCGGACCAGCAACCAGCGATCGGGCCAGGCCAGGCGCAGCCCGTCGCTTTCGTCGGCGCTGGCATCCGAGTATTTTTGGCGAAGCTTTTGAAAAAGTTCGGGCAAGCCATCGGTCGACACCGCCGCTTTGTCTTTGCAAATCGCCAGTCTCGGCAAGGCATCGGCCAATTCCGCCAACGACTTTCCGGTCGACGTCATCAGGTCCAAGACTTGCGCCATCGCGACAAAGCTATCGCGGACGTAACCGACACGCGGATCGATCGGTCCGCCGTTGCCTTCTCCGCCATAGGTGGCTCGGCTGGCGATCATCTTGTCGGCGACGTTGGCTTCCCCGACGGCGCTGCGATAGGCGGGAACCCCAGCCGCCGCGGCCAATCGTTCGCTCATTCCGCTGGTGGCCCCGTTGATCACGATGGGACCACGGGTGGCTTCATCGGCCAACGCGCGTTGCACACACAGCGCCAACGTGTACTCTTCGCCGATGTAGCGTCCGTCGCCATCGATCAACGCCAATCGATCGGCGTCGGGGTCTTGGCAAAATCCCACCACGCAACCCGATTGTGCGACCGTTTCGGCGACCCCGGCCAGATTCTCGGCGGTCGGTTCGGGGACATGTTCGAATTGACCGTCGGGGGTTTCGCCGAGCGCGGTCACGTCGCAACCGAGTGCCGTCAGCAATCGCACGCCCAACAAGCCCCCGGCGCCATGATTGCTGTCGATCAGCACCCGGTAGTTTGCCGCCCGGATCGCGTCGACGTCGACCGTCTTCAAGACCGCCTGCAAGTGAGGCGCGTGTGGATCGGGTTCACGCTGGGCCTGGCCGATTTGGTCAAAGGGGCACCAGGCGGCCGTCCCGCTCAGATACGCCTCACGAATTTTTGCGCCGGTGACCGCGTCGAGCACCCGCCCGTCGCCGCCGAACAGTTTGATGCCGTTGTACGGCGGCGGGTTATGGCTGGCCGAGATCTGGACGGCTCCGGCGGCACCCGTGTTTTTCACCAGCACACCGATGGTCGGCGTCGACGCCACATCGGCGTCGATCACATCGCGACCACAGGCCCGCAGCGAAGCGACGATCGCGTCTCGCAGCATCGGGCCGCTGCTGCGACCGTCTCGCCCGACGATGATGCTGCCCGCCGGCAATTCCGCCGCGAACGCCGCCACAAAGCTGCCCGCAACGACGGGTGTCAATGTTTCGCCGACAATTCCGCGTAGCCCGCTGACACTGATGATTAACTTGCTCATCCAAAGGTTCCGATTGCGCTAGAGATTCGGGACAAGGCGCCGTTACCGCCCATGGCACTTGGCCGACCGATCATTCGCTCAACCGGTCGTTGCAAAGCACATCAAAAAACAAATAGAATCGCCTGGGACCGAATCGACAAGAAGACGTTATCTGCCTCTCCCCTCCACCACAGGCACCCTCTTGATGAACGCTACCGATGCCCTGGCCGCTGCAAAACAAGCCTCGTCCGACGGAAAACTGAGCGAAACCGCTGTTGAGAACATTCAGTGTTGGCTGACCGAGGATCGCTATGCACAGTACCGCGATCAAGTCGCCGCCGAGATCGCCGAGGAAAAATGGCAGGCACTCGATGACGCGTTCTGGACGATTATCCCGTTCGGAACCGGGGGCCGCCGCGGCCGGATGTACCCGATCGGTTCCAACGCCATCAACGACCGAACCATCGGCGAGAGTGCCCAGGGACTGGCCGATTATGTGGTCGAGTACCACAAGGGGCAAAAAGACCTGTCCTGCGTGATCGCCTACGACACCCGGCACAAATCCCGCCACTTCGCCGAATTGTGTGCCGGAATCATGGTCGCGGCGGGATTCAAGGTCTACTTTCTGGACGACTATCGCGCCACGCCGCAATTGTCGTACGCGGTCCGATACAAGAACTGCGATTGCGGCATCATGGTCACCGCCAGCCACAATCCGCCCAGCGACAACGCCGTCAAAGTCTATTGGTCCAGCGGTGCGCAAGTCCTGCCGCCGCACGACAAAGCCATCATCGACGGGGTGATGAGCTGCGAAGAGATCCGCGTCGCCCCCTTCGATCAAGCCTTGGCCGAGGGGAAAGTCGAAATCATCACCAAAGAAATCGATGAGGCGTTCTTAAAGGTCACCGCCGAACAGGCGTTCAAAGGGTCGCGAGACGTCCGCATCCTGTACACGCCGCTGCACGGTGTCGGTGCCGAAGCCGTGATGCCGCTGTTGGCCGCCGACGGTTTCTCCGAGGTCGAAGTCTATGGCCCGCACGAGGAAAAAAGCGGCGACTTTCCCAACGTCCCCGGCCACGTTTCCAACCCCGAAAACAAAGCGGTCTTCGAAGCACCGATCGAACACGCCAAAGCCAACGGGTTCGATCTGATCCTGGCCACCGACCCGGATTGTGACCGATTGGGCGTCGCCGCCCCCAAGACGCTGGACGCCTCGGGAGAGTGGGGAACATTCAACGGAAACCAAATCGGCGCGTTGTTGGCCGACTACATCCTGGGCAAACGCAAAGAAGCGGGCACCCTGTCGGCCGATCACTACGTCGTCAAAACGCTGGTCACGACCGAGCTGATCCGCAGCCTGTGCGACAGCTACGGCGTCCAATGCATCAGCGACCTGTTGGTCGGATTCAAGTACATCGCCGAAGCCATGGACGCCAACGGCCCCGACAAATTTGTCTTCGGGACCGAGGAATCGCACGGGTACTTGGTCGGTCAGTATTGCCGCGACAAAGACGGCGCGGTCGCCTGCATGCTGCTCAGCGAATTGGCGGCCGAGCTAAAACAACGCGGCGTGTCGATGCACGACCACTTGGCCGAACTGTATCGCACCCACGGCCTGCACCAGGAATACTTGATCAACCTGGTGATGGAAGGCAGCGAGGGCATGGCCGCGATGCAACGGCTGATGAAGGCGTTTCGTGAAACCCCGCCCAAATCGATGGCCGGCATCCCCGTCACACGCGTTCGCGATTACCTCAACAGCGTCGCCACCGACACCGCCTCGGGAGAACAATCGCCGCTGGACGGCCCGGTCGGCAATCTGATCATCATGGACCTGGCCGAAGAAGGCAATTACGTGGCCGCACGTCCCAGCGGCACCGAACCCAAAATCAAACTCTACGTGTTCACCAAGCTGGGTGCCGACGAGTCGCAAGACCTGGACGCCGCCGCCGCGAAACTCGGCCAACGACTCGAGGCATTGGAATCCGACATGCGAACCTTCGCGAAAGAAAACAGCTGAGCGCTCACAACTCGTTCCAAGGCTCCGCCTTGGAACAAGATCGAAGTGGGGTAAGCATCCTGCTTGCCACCACCGACGGCTCTGCCGGCGGCCCCAGGAGGCAGTTGCCGTAGTTGCCGTAGGGCATGCTGTGCATGCCATGCATCACGCACAGCGTGACCTACCGCGCTACGGCAATTCCAGCAGCCGCTTGGACTCCTTCAACAAAAACTCGGCGTCCATGAACGGTTCGTAGCTGATGTCCTGCCAGCGGACACGGCCGGTCGCATCGATCAAAAACGTGCCGTGCAAGGGTTGGTCTTCGAAATCATCCCAGCAACGAAACGTCTTGAACACGTGCTGCTCGCCATCGGAATACAACGGCATTTCGAGCTTCTTGTCGAACGCTTTGATGCCCGTCATCAGATCGTCGGTCGTCTCGGTGCTGATGCCGACCAGATCGATCCCGGCCTTGCGAAAGTCCTCCACATGCGGCGCGAACGCGTGCAGTTGATCGACGCAGTGCAAGCATCCGAAACCGAGATAAAAGATCAGGATTTTGGGGCGATTGCCCAGTTCGATGTCCGTGACGACATCGCCCTCGGGCGTTTTCGCCTGCCACGATTCGGCCATGTAAGGCTGCCAGCGAAACGGCCCCAGATCGTCCAGCGGGGGACGGGCGCCGAGATCGCTTTCCGGTTCGGACTTCTCCCTCCAGTCGCCCTCTGCTCCAGCCGACTTCGCCAGCTCTGATAGCCCGGCCAGGATCGGGGTGTCCAGATCCGCTTCGGCGGCGACGGTTCGCAGCGTTTCAAACTGCTTTTTGGCCTCGTCCTGTTTGTCATCCTTCCAGAGCAGATCCACCAACACCGCCAACGGCAGCACTTCCGACGGCCCCGACTTGACCGCCCGCTCGGCCGCCTTGATCCCGGCGGAGCGGTCTCCGGCCAGCCCCAGCCACTGAGCCTCCATCGTCGCGTCCAGTTTTGCGGCCTTGAGATGCTTGTTCAGCGTTGCCAGGTCCTTGCGTTTCGCAGCCGCGGCCGCCGCAACCCGAGCGATCACCGCTCGCAATGATTCCAGTTCCTTCTTCAGCTCCTTCGAGTCTTCATCCTTGGTCGCGTCTTTCTCGGATGTGTCCTGGTCGGCCACATCCAACAGACGTGTTTGCAATTCGATTCGCTCGCGTTGCAGTCGCCGCAGTGTTTTTGCACCGTCGGTTTTGTGCCCGGCCATGAATTGTGCCACGCCCAACCAGCCGAGCTCATCGCGTCGTGTTTGTTCATGATCGGTCGGCGGCAAATATTGCCCCTGCATTTCGTCGATCAATTCCTGCCACAACCCGAAACGGGTCAGCGTTTGGACCAAGCGTTGCCGCCCATACTTGTGGCTGCCACGTTTTTCCAGCGAGTTGTAGTTCGGATGCTGGGGCAACGAAACCAGATTCCGCGCCAGATCCACGGCATCATTGACTCGTCCGATGTGAATCAGATTACGAACCAGCCATTCATTATTGTGGGCAAAGTTATGGATCTGGTCGGGCATCAAACGCGTGCGGATCATGTGCGAATGATCGACGCGCGCGGATGCTTCTTGCTGCCATGCGGCGTCGGAATAGCGTTTCAGTTTGGAATAGATGTGACCGGGCATGTGCCACATGTGCGCGATACCTGGACCGGCCGGCCCGCACTCGGCGGCCGAAACGAGTGCGTTGGCCGGACGTGCCGAGTCCCACAGGTGAATGCGGTAGTGGTGGGCAGGATGCGCGGGATTGGCGGCAAAGATCTCGCCCAACAATGCCTCGACGGCATAGCGGCTGGTCAGTTTGACACCGTAGCGGTCGCCCATCCAAAGCTGGACGACCAAAAACGCTTTGGCTTCGATGTCATCGGGATACTCGTGCAAGATTTTTTCAAGATCGGCGACATAGCGTTCCCCGCGTTTCTTCTTTTCATCTTTCTCACGATCCTTCTGATCTTTCGCCGGCTCGCTCTCCTTTTTGTCGTCGCCCTTGTCCTGTTTGGGCAAGAAACGATCGAGCGCGTCGATGTAGAGTTTTTCTCGTTTGGACGTGTTCTTCGCGGATTTCGCTTTTGCCTCATCGATGAATCCGCGTGCCCGGTCATCGTTGTTGACATTGGCCATCGCCATCCCCCAGTACGCGATGGCCAGTTCGGGGTCCTCCTTGGCGGCTTGGCGGAACGAGCGTTCGGCTTCCAGGTACCAGAACCCGTGAAGCTGGGCGATGCCTTGTTCAATGAACCCTTGGGCCGCATCATTTTTGGTCGACGTGGGGAATTCGATTTTCGCCATCCCCGGCATCATCACCGCGGCTTGCCGCGGGCCTTCGTTGAACGCTTCGCCGTGATAGCTGTGGCCGGCGGCGACGGAATCGGTCACCGGGACGTCAGCGGCCGGAGTGATCGAAACAAGCGATCCGGCGAGCACCGCGACGCAAAAAACGCGAGAAACAAACATGTTTGGATGTCAGCGAGTGGGGTGGGAAAGGTGGCGGGAGCCCGATTGTAATCGATCCGGACGTCATGGGCACTGGAACCCACCACGCCGTTTGTGACGCCCCCCATGCTGCCGATCAGACGCCGGCGCGAACCCGATGTGACCGGAGGTGTCCGATCGGTAGCGATCAATGCTACCAGCAGTGTTGAACGGGACCGGATCGGTCCCCGGCTTGTCTGATTCAGAGGGTTCGGTCCGTCGCTCGGTTTGCTTTCGACGGCTGATCCCTGGAGTCCGTGTCATCACAGCGGCTACTCGTGTGGGAGCAGCCGGACGCGGAATCTCGGATTTCACCAGACCACTCGTAGGAAATCCGTTTGGATAGGACGCCATGCGTCTTCTCGGGGCTTCGGCTCAACTGTGAAACGATGCAGGCAAGCTGATGATGCGACGAACCTCAAACCCGGAACAATTGCCACCGGCAAGATCAGGCCACAGCCGCTTGCCAGAGGCGAAGTAAACGAACCATCGAGCAACTCGCTGCCAAGCAGATGCTTTGTCAGCGCAAGCTGCCCGACCGTTCTCCGACGACGGGACTTCCTTCGCAACGAGAATGCTGACTTGACGCAGAACATGCCGACGGCGTGCCGCTCGCTGCGACGAAATAGAACTTTGTTTCGCCGCAGCGAGCCAGCCCCGCGGTCGCGTCTGATAAAACGTGGCGTAAGCTTCCAGCTTGCGAATGACACGTGGCGTAAGCTTCCAGCTTGCGATCCATCCCCGCCGCACGCTGGAAGCTTAGGCCACTTTGAAGGAATCATCGATGCGTGATCTTGATCTCTGGATGGCCCTGGGCGGCGGCGATTCGGTCCCCGACTTGGCGATCCGGATCGAAACGCTTGCCAACGCGCCGCTGCACCGGCGCGTTCCCTATTTCGCACGGTTGCTGCCTTTTGCGCATCACGCCGACGCGGACGTGCGCTCGGCGACGCTCAAAGCGTTTTCAGGCTGTGACGGCGCACGCACGCGGCGTGAATGGGTTGCCGCACTCGATGATGATTCGCCAGACGTGGTGACCGCAGCCCTTGGCGCGGTCGCGTCGGCGCCGTGCCGTTCGCTATTGGTCCACGCCCTGTTCCATCGCGGTCTCGAAGTACGAAAGGGCGCGGTCCCGATTGCGATGGGGCGAGTGCATCAGTGCCGCCCCCAGGGAAACAACGCCGACTTGCCACTCTTTTTGCTCGCCGATGCGCAGTGCCAACGTGTCGTCGTGGAACACTTGGACAATGCACAACTGGATCGGGTGCCGCTCGGGTTGCTGATCGAATTGCATCGTGCCGGCCAGCTTGACGATGTGCTGGCCCGCCGCTTGGTGTTAAAATCTTCTGCGGACGGATTGCTGGTGTTCCTTCGGGACGGCCTGTCCGATGCCGGCGGCGCTGATCCCGGTGATGATTCCGATGTCCGCTGGCTGATCGATTTATTCTGGGAGACGGGAGACCTAAACGACAACGATTATTCTTCGTCGCGTTATCCCCAAGGCGTGATCGCGTTTCTCCGCGAGTCGGTCGCCACCAAACGAGCCTTGTGGATGAACAAGAGGTTCGTGTTGATTTGCCAAGACATCGCACGGCAACACGGACATTGGAACCTGCAGATCGCTCAAACCTGCTTGCTGGGCATGGCGTCTGAAGCGGCATGGATGTATGAGAGCATCTTGCCGGTCGATGTCTTTCGCGCGTCGTTGCAGGTCTTTTACGCAAGCGGTCTGGCTCGAGAGGAAATCGGCGAGTCGATCGTCGACCAACTGCTGCGTCTGCCGTGCTGCCGACGACCGTCGGGACAACTCGACCTGTGGGTGATTGGCGCGTTGTTGCACTTGCGTCGCCGGGACGGATTCCAGCGTTTGCTGGGGGTCTACAAGATCAACCAGATTGCAGCCGGGTTCGACGAGCGTCCCGAAGAATCGGTGCGGCTGTTTTCGTATCCGGGTTCGACACGCGAGCGCAACGAACTGATTGAGGCGGTGTTCGCGCGGCGCAGCAAAGATCCACTTGCGGTCGCGGTGATGATGTGTGCCTTACCCGCCGACGGATTGGATTTCGCCGGGCGACTGACGGCTCACGACGCGGTGAAAACGCTTCATGCGCTGTCGGATTTGTGCACGACCCACGGGTGGTCGATTTCCACCAACAAATCCGCCGCCATCTCCCACCAACTCAAACAACGATTCTTCGCCGGTGCAACCCTCCACGGTGAAGCCTTTGCAGGTTTTCTGAATCAGTGGCTGCAAGGCAAGTGGAAGGGTGAAGGGGCGGACGGGGACGTCTCCGTCGACATGGACCACGTGATGGTGCGGCACTGCGCCACGTTTTCGATCGGCGTGAACGTCCTGACCGATGTCGTGCGATCCATGCAAAACACGTCCTTCGTCGGCTGGATGTTAGAGACCCTGCCGTCGCTGACGATCGCAAGATTCCTGTCGCTGATGCCCTCCTGCAGTGGCCTTTCGTATGCCTTGGAGATGACGTTGGCCAACGCGTTGGCCGATCACCGTGAGCCGGCAATCGCCCAATGGGCGGGTGACCGCATTGCGATTCGCGACTCTGGCATGAGCCGAAATCAGGCGCTTGAGACACTGGATCCGTCCAGCCAAATGACGCCAATCTCCGATGAGTTGGCCGAACAGCTCCGCACCGCCGCACCGCATCGCTTGGAATCGATCGTTCGACCGCTGGGCGCCGGTCGCCGCCAAGGCGTGGCGGCGGCGTTGGCTGATCGGCCCGACCCGGTTGATCACGACGAGCGGGTTTGGGGTTGTGTGGCGTTGCTCTGTTCGGGCGACGGCGTGGATGAAGTCGCGGCGGGTGTTGCACGCTTTTCGGTGGACCAAGAGCACATCATCAACGCCGCTGCCGCCGAACTGGCCTCTTTCGGTGACCTCGCCAAGCTGGGGATTTTTGGGCTGGCTGTGATGTTTCGCTGGGAAGCCGCCGCGTTTGCATTCGGCGAACGCTCCATGCAGGATGACACTGAATGTCTTGCATGGCTCCGTCTGGCAGACGACCTTCCCTGCAAAATACTCTCGCGAGACGTCATTCAATGCGTCGCCCGCGTGTTGGCTCTGTGGATCGCGCGCGATCGCGTTCGCGCAATCGAATTGCTGACCGAAACCCACTTGGCGGCTTGGCTGGAACAGTTGCAGACTCCCCACGGCAAGCCAGCGGCCGGAGTGCTGATGCGGGCGTTCAAAGCAAATCTCAATCGCCCCGCCTTCGTGGCGCTGCGCGATCGAGCCGCTGAGATTCTGCCCAACTTGTCCGAATCACTTCAATTTCAACTCCGTTCCTGGGTCGACGCGACCGACCTCGGTTCGATGGCGATTAGCGCTCGTGTCCAAAAGGTATCCAGCAGCCCTGACGTCGCCCAGGCAATCGCCAGTTGCACCGATCTGGATCAATTGACACAGTGGCTCGCCGAGCGAAACAGCGGGATCGTCAGCGACGCCGCGGTCCGTCTGGTTGAACTCGGCCGACCGGGCATCGAACGTTTGGTGATCACGCTGAAACAGCCGACGCCGGTGCGTTGTGTTTCGATCATCGCAGAAACCATTTCGCTATGGCCTGCCGAGACGATCAACGTCGTGCAAACGTTGATCGATGATGAAGCGGGGCTGCCCGATTCGGTGCGTTTCCTCGTCGCGTTGGAGGCGTTGGATGCTTTCGGAACGGAAACGGCCGAACCCCAAGGCATCGGGGTCGCACCGACCCTGGACCTCATCTCACAGTTGCTGCTCCGCCCTTGTGATCAGTCATGGGTTCATGTGCTGGACATGAAACGGTTGCTGCAATGGCTGTCGCCGACCACCAAGGATTCCTATGCGTCATTGTGGATCGACTCCCCGCATCCCAACGTGTACCGATTCGCGGTCGCCCACCAAATCGCCAACCTGAACATGCTCGGCGACGAAGAAACCTCAAACGCTTTGGCTGTCGAAGCGGACCTTGAGAAATTTCTGCGGCACGGAACCGATCGCGATTCCGTTTATCGCGTCGTGGCATCGGTCGCACTCGCCCGTCGAGGCAACTGGGTGGGCTTTCCGATCCTGTTGGCTCATCGGCTTTCCAAAGCGTATGGAGCCCCCAACGATCCGCTGGAACAATTGCCCGACACGTTCTGCCCAGACGAACTGGTGGTCGAAACGGCTCAGTCGTTGTTGATGGCGGGCCCGAAGGTGATCGGGGAATCAGAAATCGCCTCAGTGATCGATTTCTACCGCAGCAGCGAAAACGTGGTCGCCGCCGGGAATCTGGTCATGCGTGAAGCGATGGATGAAAACGTTCGTCAATCGGCTGCCCGTCAGATGCGCAGCGAGCTACACCGCCAAGCCAAACTGCGCCGCATCGCCAACGTCTTCCAACGCGGCATTCGGCTCGGCCGGGAGTTGACCGGTCGGCTGTTTTCCATCGAAATGATCGGCGGGTCCGATTTCGGCTACACGCGATTAAACGAGGACCGCGTGTACATCAATCCGATGCCGTTGCTCAATGGCACCGCCAATGCCGAAGACATCGTGGAAGGATTGATCTTGCATGAGTTCGGGCACCACCTCTACCACCGGGGCCCCCAGCAACAAGCCGTATGGGAGGAAGCGGATTCGATCGGGATGGGCAGACTGCTGAATCTGGTGTCCGACGAGCACCTGGAACGCAACCTCCGTGCACTCGACCGGTCCTATGGCGACCAACTGAAACGTTTGGGTGCCTACGCCTTCAATCGCAGTGCCAAAGAATTTGACGTCGACTACATCCTGGAATTGCTCGGCCGACACACCGCCGGCGTGCTGCAAGCCCATCCTCCCGCGGTCGCCCGCAACCCGGCGTGTTTGCGAGTTCGTGGCGGCAGCTTGTTGCAGGAATTGGAACGCTCCGGCAGCAGCTTTTCGCGATTCTTTCGCGCCTTGCGTCTGGGGCTGGGAAATCGTCACAACGACCCGAAAGTCGCCGAGGCCTTGGCGCTGTTTGACAAAGGATTCCGCAAACTGAGAATGCCGCAATTGCTGGACATCTGCAAACGACTTCATCAAATCTTCGGCGACGAAGCATGCATGCAGCGGTGCTTGTCGGCGGACGATTTGATCGCCGACCCCGACGGCGATCTGATCATCAAGGCCGACGGAATTTCCAACGACGACATCCAGTCGGAGATCCACCGGATCAAGCGAAAGCCCAGTGAGTCGAACGATTCGGGCAGCGGCAGACGCATTCGTGCGATCAATGTCGGCGAAGATCTGCACTTTGATTTGCTGACCCAGATCCGCCGTTTGCCGTTTCACCCTGCAACCTACCGTCCCTATTCCCAGCAGGTCGCGGCGGCTTCGAGACGGTTTCGTGATTTTCTGCGTGACTTGGGACTCAGTCGCGTGCGGTGCCCGCGGCGAATTCGGGGACGACAGGTCGACGCCGCACGGTTGAAAGATTTGGTGCTCAAGGGCGACCCCCGCGTGCTCGTCGCACGTGAGCAGCGGTACCACAATGACTTGTTCTTGTCGGTGGTCGTCGACTGCAGCGGGTCGATGGAATTTGGCGACAACCTGTCCAAAGCACAACTGTTTGCCGCGATGATGGCCGAAGCGTGTCGCGACTTGGATGGCGTCGATCTGCGTTTGTTTGGGTTCACCGACACAGAAATCTATGACGCCGGCGATGCGCGTCGTCCCGCCGTCGCCGAATTTCGTGCCGGTGGAGGAAACAACGACGCCGCGGCGCTCTGGCATGCTTCGGAGGTTGCGTCACAATCCAAACGCAGTGCCAAGGTGGTGGTGATGATCAGCGACGGACTGCCGACCGAATGCAGCACCGAAGCGCTCAAGGCACTCGTCGCTCGACTGTCACGCCGCGGCGATTTGGTGTGTGCCCAAGTCGCCGTTCAACCGCTGGCGGAAGTTTGCTTTTCACACTACATCGAATTGACGGACGCCGACACGATGGTCTCGGTGCAACGATTCGGTGCGATCGTCGCGAGACTGGTCAAAGGCATTTTATAAGAACCGAGGAAGTGATCATGGAGAAATGGAACATTGACGACCTTTCGGTTGGCATGCTGGTCGAAGCGACGTTTTGGGCCAACCCGGTCGAGTCGAGCGACTTTCGCTTTCGCGCAACGCACCTGGACGGGCGTCGAGCCCCAAAAGTCGTGCTTTGCGACGACATGCGAATCGTTGCCGGAACGCCCTGCCGCGTCAGAATCAAAGCGATCAAGAAACCGGCGCGTGAGGACCGCGGATCGATCGAAGTCGAATTTGATCGTCTGCTCGAGTTTCGACTCGATGGCGTGTACCTGGACCCGCTGGTCTCCAAAAAACTTCAAGTGCTGTTGGAAAGCGGTCTGAACATTTTGCTCGACGGCCCACAGGGCTGTGGAAAAACCGTGACCGCGCGATCGATCGCCGAAACGCTGGGGATGGAGTTTGTGTTTTTCAATTGCGGCGCCGTCATCGACGCGACCGACTTTTTGGCGACGATCCAAGTTCGCGCGTCAGAATCCGGATCGCCCGTGACCGACTTCACCAAAACCGAAGTCTTGGAAGCCCTGGAGCATGCGATCGAGGCTCCGGAAAAACGATTCCTGGTGTTTTTGGACGAACTGAATCGGTGTCCCGAAAGTGCCCGCAACGCGCTGATGCCCGCGCTCGATTCATCACGCCGACTGTTTCATCCGATCGAAAACCGGTTCATCCGAATCGGCGACAACGTTCAATTCGTCGCGGCGGTCAATCGCGGCAGCGAGTTCTCGGCGACCTTTGGGATCGATGCCGCGCAACTGGATCGATTCGCGCCGGTGCAAATGGATTACTTGCCGGCGCCCGAGGAGGTCAAACTACTGAAGTCACGACACCCCGAGTTGAGCGAAGCGATCCTGAAACGAATCGTCAGCCTGGCGGGGAAAGTCCGCGGCGCCGCCGAAATCCCGGGCGGTTTATCCGTCCGGGCGACCGACGAAGTCTGTGTCTATCTGAAGCATCCCCTGTTTTCCGAGCAGCCGCACAAGGACCTGCCCGAGATTTTGAAGTCGTCTTTCTGCGGTCGGTTTGCCGGACGCTGGGACGACGTCACGACCGATGCGGGAGCCGTCTGGGCGCTGATCCAGCGGGGGGCGACGAAAGAGGCTTGATGGGCAGCGTGTGATAGTTCACGATGGAGTGACAGAACCGTATTCCTTCCTGAACGAACCGATGACCGAATCGATCTCAAAAGTGGCAGAGCGTGCGGGGCAATTCTTCATGGGACAATCACCGATCCATCAAGCCATGCTGCGCCTGACCAAGACGCTCGGCGAAATGCAAATCCCCTTTGCAATCGCAGGCGCGATGGCCGCCAATGCTCACGGTCATCGGCGAACAACGGCCGATATCGATATCCTGATTCGCGGCGAAGACTTGGAAAAGTTCAAACAGCAGTACATCGGTCGCGGCTGGGTCAACAAGTTCGAAGGTTCCAAGAACTTCCGCGACGCCGTGTGCGGGGTCGACATTGATGCGTTGATCGTCGGCGGTTATCCCGGCGATGGACTGCCCAAACCGGTTTCCTTCCCCGAGCCGGAACGCGTCTCGGAAGTCAAGGAGGACGGGATCCCGTTCGTCTCCTTGAAGACGTTGCTGGAGCTGAAACTGGCCAGCGGCATGACGGCATCGCATCGCATGCAAGACATGGCTGATGTGATGAACCTGATTCGCGCCAACGGCTTGCCAAAGGACTTCGCCGAAAACCTGGAACCCTACGTCGCCGAAAAGTTCGGCGAGATGTGGCAAGCGGCGCAAATCAGCGATGAACATTAGTCGGTAGGTGACGCTGTGCGTCACGGTCCGATGTGACGCACAGCGTCACCTACCTCGCGATCACTCGTACTTCCATTTCAAAATCCAGGGGTCGTCAAACTCCTTTTGCATCGCCTTCAGTTTGGCTTTGTACGTTTCCAAGACATCCGCATGGCCGGGGCTGGTCGCCAGGTTCGTCGATTCGTTCGGATCGGTTCGCATGTCGTACAATTCAAACTCCGGTCGTTGGACGTAGCGGCCGACCGTCATCTGTCCGTACGGTGCATCGTCGCCCTTGGCCAGTTGGGCTTGCCAACTGCTGGCGGCCCACAAGTCCGACGCGAAGGGGTAGGGAAGCGGATGGGCGATGTTCCAAATCAGTTTGAAGTCGTTGTCGCGAACGACACGCATCGGATAATACATTTGGATTTCATGAAACGTGTGCGACGCCATGATGGTTTCATGATGTGGCTTCGTCGGTTCGGCCAACACCGGCATCCATGATTTGCCGTGGTAGGAAACAAACGGTTTGTTCCCGTTGCGATTTTCCTTCAGCGCCTCACCGCGTTCTTTCCAAAACTTGTTGGCGTTCAAGGGATTCTTGGGGCCGTTGGTCTGGGCATCCAATCCGCCGGCAAAATCGAGCAGACTGGGCGTGATATCGATGTGGCTGATCAAGGCTTGTGATTCGACTCCGCGATCGGTCTGATACGGATCGCGGACGACAAACGGAACCCGCAAACCGCCTTCATAGACCGTCGTTTTCCCGCCGGCGAACGCCATCCCATGGTCGCTGGTGAAGACAATCATCGTTTTGTCGTACAGATCGGCCTCTTTCAAGATTTCGACCAGCCGTGCGACTCCCGCGTCGATCCGCGAACAGGACTGGTAGTACTGCGCCAACTCTTCACGCGTTTCGGGCGTGTCGGGCAAAAACGGCGGCACCGTCACCTCGGCCGGATCAAAGAAGACCTCGTCGACGCCGGGGAAAGCCCCACGGTTCGGCTTATTTCCGAACAGATTGGGTTTCAGCTCGCGCTCGCTCGATTTGTCAACGCCGCCGCCTCGGTGGGGATCGGACGTCGCAAAGTACAAAAAGAACGGTCGCTCGTCGTCCTGGTCGGTCAAGAAGGCTTTGGACGTCTCAGCCATCTCGACCGCGTTGCGTGAGTTCGCCTTGAGATAGGTTTCGAACTGATAAACCGTCTCTGGAGCGACGTGGTATTTGCCGATCTGGCCGGTGCGATAGCCGGCCCGTTGCATCACCCGCGGCAGCGAGAGTGACACGACGTCATGAAACGAAGCAAATTTGTGATAGTGATGTTGGTGTCCGAATTGTCCGTTGCGGTGATTGTGCAAACCGCTCATCACCACGCTGCGGCTGGCGCTGCAGGAGGCGGTGGTTGCAAAGGCGTTTCGAAAGACGACGCCATCGGCCGCCAACGCATCGATCGCCGGGGTTCTGGCCGCCGCGTCGCCGTAACATCCCAGCGTCGGACTTTCATCGTCGGTGATGATGAAGATGACGTTTCGTTCGGCGGCTTGGCCAACCGTTGTCACGGAGAACCATGAAGTGCTGAGCAGGAGGAGGGAAAACACAATTCGGGCAGACGCAATTCGAACGGGCATCGGAGCTTTGCTTGGGGGCGAGAAAGGGGGGGGAAAGAATGGCAGGCTCGGTATTCTAGTCCAACTCGGACCGTCGAGCGCGCGGGGGCTGAGACCGGAACGGGATAGGCGGGAGGCGGAGCCTCGAAGACAGCGTGTTCCCAGGCAGGAGCCTGGGAACAAGGGGATGCTGACAGCGTGTTCCCAGGCAGGAGCCTGGGAACAAGGGGATGCTGACAGCGTGCTCCCAGGCGAGAGCCTGGGTGTTAGCGGAAGGGCGCAAGCCCTCCGGTTCCGCACCTTTGCAGAAACACCGGAGGGCTCGCGCCCTGCCGCTAACAATTCGTTCACGGCGTCGGGCGGAGCCCGGGAACGGGCTGGGCGGGAGGCAGAGCCTGGAAGACAGCGTGTTCCCAGGCAAGAGCCTGGGAACAAGGGAAATCTTAGATGCCCATCTGGGCGAGCATGTCGGCGATCCGGCCGACGGTTCGCGTCAGCACGGGATGGGACTCTTGAAAGGCGTCGGTTTGCTCTTGCAGCCGTTTTGCGAGGGACGCCGAATCCACCTCTTGTTCGTCCAGGGTGCTGGAGATCTCCGTCGCGGCGCGGCGGAGCCGCTCCGCCTCATCGGGCTCCAGCGTCTCAATCGACTCCAGCGCCGTGTGGAGTTGTCGGAGGGCTTCTTCGAGTTCGTTTCGCATTGCAGGGCTGTTCTCGCCAAATCGCTTTCACAGGGGTGGGACACGCCCACCATTAGACTATTCCGAGGACGCGTCTGCAAACTCCCCCAAGATGTCCATCGTCGAGACGATGCCGACCAATCGGCCGTTCTCATCCAAGACGGGCAAGTGGTGGATCTGGTCTTTCAGCATCCTTCGCACCGCTTTGATGATCGTCGCCTTCGAGTCCACCGTGGAAACGGTTTCACTCATAAACGACTGCACCGACTCACTGCCCATGCTGTGGATCAGTTTTTCGACCAGGAAACGTTGGCTGGCCGGATCGGCATGATCCAGTTCGTAGACGTCATCATCGACATCACGCGTCATGTCGACCAAATCCGACGTCGACAAAATTCCGACACAGTGATCATCATTGTCGACAACCGGCAGCGTGGAGACCCGATTTTCTTCCATCAAGATCAAGGCTTCATGAATCGTGCCCGCCGCGTTGATCGTGACGACATCACGGTTCATGATGTCTTTGATTGGCCGGGTATAAACATCTTGTTGGGCAACCATCGTTGTGTCCCTTGTGAAAAAAACGTCGGCGAGTGCAGAACTTGTTATACCGATCGTTTTCCGCACATACTGTGCCAGCAAGAACAAAAAATGAAAGTCCGACGATCACCGCACAGAAACGTGCGTCAGCGTCACAAGTGTGCGTTCTCGATTCGACGCGTCGGCCGCCGCGAGCGACTATGACACACTCAAGCAACCGGAACCACAATTCGCTCGGCAATCGAGTGGATGTCCTGCATGATCAAGCGGGTCGCCTGCGGGTCCGCTGATTCGGCGAATCGCTCCATCGCTAACGTCGGTGTACTGAACTGCGGGATCCCCAGGGAACCGCTCGATCCGCGCAGCCAATGTGCCAGCGACGCCAGTTCGCCCCATTGCTGCTGATCGATGGCGTCATCCATGTCCGACAACTTTCCGTCCAATCGCTGCAGGAATTCGACCACGATCTCGCGGTACTCCGGGTCATCCATCGGCAGCGAGGAGTGGATCGGCTGCCCGGGCAGATCGGGTGATTCGCTCGTGGCATTGATCGCCGCGAACGTGTCCCCGGGCATCTCTTGCGGGGGAATCTCTTGCCGGGGCATCTCACGACTCGGCTCGACCGCCTGGAGCGGGGAGTCGGCGACGTCACCGGGCAGATCGATGCGTGAGGCGAGATGGTGCAGTCGTCTCAGCGACTGCCGACAGGCTTCGGCATCACCGGCCTTGGCGTGTCGTTCGAGGGCGTACGCAGGATCGACGAATGGTTCAAAGCCCGCACTTCCGCTGACGCCCTTGAGCCAATGTGCTTCGGCGGCGAGGGATTCAACGTCACGATCGTCGAGCAGTTGATCGAGCCGAGGCAACCGCGAACGCAACGCGTCGACAAAGTCTTCGGCAATCTCCAGGAAATCGGGATCATCCAGCGGATAACTGCACGTGATCTTCCCTTCCTCTTCGGCGGGTGCTTCGGCAGGCTCGGCGGAAACCTCCGTCGGCGGGGCGGTCACGTCGCGCTCCGCTGACGCCGCCGGCTGGGACTCGCCGGCCAGGGTGGTTTCCGCTGTCGGTTCCTCTCCGAGTTTCTCGCCGAGTTCCTCAGCCAGGGTTTCGATCAAGTGATCGATTTTGATCGGCTTGGACAGGAACCCGCTGCAGCCCGCGTCGAAACACTTTTCTTGGTCGCCTTGCATCGCGTTGGCGGTCAAGGCGTAAATCGGTTTGCTGTATCCGCAGGACCGCAACTGGCGTGTCGCCGTGTAACCATCCATCACCGGCATCTGCATGTCCATCAGGATGATGTCGAATGATTGTTCGTTCGTCGCCTCGATGGCCAGCTGGCCGTTTTCCACGGCCACGACTTCGGCGCCGGCTTGGCCGAGCACCAGTTGCAGCAGTTTCCGGTTGGGCGAACCGTCGTCGGCGACCAGGATCTTGCACGGCGGCAACTGCCGCACCTTGGCTTTGCCGGACGTCGATTCCTCGTCCGCCTCGGCTTGGTCGGCCGGATCGACGAGTTCCAGTTCGTCAGCGCTTCCGATCGTGATCCGAATCGTAAAGGTGGTGCCCTCGCCCGGTGTGCTCTGGAGTGAAATGTCGCCGCCCATCGCCTCGGCGAGTTGTTTGCTGATCGCCAGCCCGAGCCCGGTACCGCCGAATCGTCGGGTGATCGAAGTATCGGCTTGGGCAAACGGCTCGAACACCTTGGCCTGGGCTTCGGGTGAAATCCCGATCCCGGTGTCGGTGACATCGATCGCCAAGACCAGGTTTTTGTCGCTTCGTTGTTTGGTCGCGTCCTGATCGATTCGCGCGACGATCTCGACGCCACCTTCGTCGGTGAACTTGATCGCGTTGCCGGCCAGGTTCATGATCGCCTGGCGAAGGCGAACCGAATCGCCCTGCATCCTCTTGGGCAACAGACCTTCATTGCGAAATTTCAGCGAGATGCCTTTCTCGTCGGCCTTGCTGCGGAGCAAGGACACGACTTCCTTGATCAATTTGTAGGGCGAGCAGGGACCGAGTTCCAATTCCATCTGCCCGGATTCGACCTTGGACAAATCCAAAATGTCGTTGATCAAGGCGAGCAAGTGTTCGCCACTGCCATGAATCGTGTCCAGGTATTCCTGGCGATCGGTCACGGACGTGTCAAACCCGCGTCGCAGCACGTCGGTATAGCCCAGGATGGCATTCATCGGTGTACGAATTTCGTGACTCATGCGTGCCAAGAATTCGCTTTTGGCGCGGTTGGCATCGTCGGCGGCACGTTTGGCGACGGTCAGATCGCGTTTGGTTTCTTCCAATTGGGTCACGTCATCGAAACTGACCAGCACGCCGCGACACTTGCCTTCGCTGCCCTGGACGGGCGAGGCGTTTGCGATCAGCGTCCGAGACGGTTGTCCGGGTTGCACCAGTTCGATCATGCCCCCCGAAACGACCGTTTCGGAGGTCACCGCTTCGTGCCACGGGGAGCCTTCCAGGTGATCCAGGTTCCAGGGCAACTCATCCGCCTTTTTGCCCAACAGCTTGTCGGCCTCGCTGCCGACCCAATCGGCGAAGGACTGGTTGGCCAAGACGACGCGTCCCTGTCGATCCAGGACGAGCAGACCTTCGGCGAGATTATCGAGTGCGGTGCGGACGCGTTTCGGGACCGTTTTGGAGGGGTCCAAGTGGGCCAGCATCTTTTTCAGATAGAGCTGAAACAGCAGAAAGCTTGCCAGACAGACGAATCCGGTCAGCAACATCCACGGGTCGGTAAGCGTCGCCATCCAGCTGTCATCATGCAACGAGCGGAAACACAACTCCACCGCTCCCCAGCGATCTTTACCGCTGCGAATCGGAACCCGCACGTGCGTGTCGGTCGACCGATTCGATTCATCGGCCGGCCAGACCGCTTCGTGATCACCGAACACCGAAACCAGGTCACCGTTGGCCCGGCGAACGCCCGCGGAAATGACATCGTCGTTTCGCTCGACCACCGCCTCGAGCAACTGATCCAAGCGACGGGTCTCGCCGTACGAGATGTATTCCGAACTGGTCAGCGCGATGGTTTCGCAAAGATTGCCGCGTCCTTCACGAATCGCCGATTCTCGTTCCGGCACCAGCCCCAGCATCATCGCTCCGGACAGGACCGACAACAGCATGCAAACCAACCCGAGCGAGATCCGCGTTTTGGCGTTCAGTCTCAAGAAATTCATCGAACGGTTTCCCCGGATGCCGTTGACTGGATCACTGATTGAACCACTGACTGGGCCTCGGTCTCAATCGGACTGTCGCTCTGGCGTTCGTTTTCGGTCTTGTCCAGCATTTCTTCTAACGAGTCGTCGTCCGTGTCGTCGTCATCTTCTAATTCGTTCAGGACCAACAGTGGATCGACAAAACTCCATGCCGGTAAATGTGCCAATAAGCTGGTCGCCAGTAAACCGCCACGAACGGTCCACATCACATAGCCGACCGAAAGAGCTCCGGAGAAACCTGCGAACGTCCCTGCAAAGTAGTACGGCGCGATGTCCGATTGTTTGATATCGTCTTGCAGGTTTTCCATGTCGCCCCAAAGTAGCTTGCTATCGAATCTGGCGATCCCAAGGATTGAGACGCTTGGGCGGTTTGATCCGGAGCGTGCTTGGCGGCCGATCTGGCCAGAGTGGCTGTCGGACAAATTTGCGATTCGCTCTGATTCATCGGCGGCGTCGGTCAGGTCCGGCATGTTGGTGGGCATCATGCTGAGCGTCAAAATTTCGTCGTCGGTCGTCTGAATCACCGCCCCGCCGGTCAAGACCAAGGGAACATCGCCTTCCGGCACCCTGTCCGGAGTGATCGCAGCGAGTGTTTCCGATTCATCGTCGGTCTCGGCATCCTCTTCTTCGGCCGGCGGTTCCGGCAGCGTTTCGGGTTCGGGTTCGGGACCGGGGTCCGCACTCAGGAGGTCACCCGGCGTGACCTCGCTCAGATCGTTGGGCTTGGCGACCACGATCGTGACGGTCGTGGGCGCACTCGTCGCAATGCCGTCGGTCACGGCATAGGTAAACGTGACCGATCCCGTAAAGTTTGCCGCCGGCGTGAATTGGAACGACCCGTCGGCCCCCAGCGTCAACGTTCCCGTGATCGGCCCCGAAACCGGGATCACCGTCAACGGATTGCCGTCCAAATCGATGTCATTGGCCAGCAACCCGCCGGCGCCGATGGTCAACGTCTTCCCCGTTTGCGTGACATAGTTGTCATCGGCAGCCGTCGGCGTGTCGTTGACGGTCACGATTGCGACGTCAGCCGTTGCCACATTGCTGTTCGATCCGCCATCCGTGGTGACGAACTGAATCAGCCGCGTGGTCGCATCCGGGTTGGCCGAGGCGTTGTTGTACGCAATCGTACGCAACACTTGTTGGTAGTTCGCGACGGTGTCGGTGCCGGAAAGCGTCAACGTGCCCGCAGCATAAACGGCGGTGATGGACGTCCCGCTGGTGTCGGCGGTGAGCGTTTCATTGGCGCCGTCCAACAGGTTGGTGATCGTGACGGTCAATTGCGTCAAGTTGGGCGAGTCGATATCGCTGATGATCGCGTCGGCCGCATCGGAGATCGCCACCGCCCCACCAGCTTCGGTAAAGGTTGCGTTATAGTCCGCCCCCGTCGCGCCGCTGGAATCGTTTGCGTCCAGATCCATCGTCGGCGCGTCGTTGAGAGTGACCAGATTGACCGTGGCGTCGTGGGCGACGTTGGTGCCCCCATCGCCGTCATTGAGTGTGAATCGAATCGTACGGGCAGAGGTCGTGGGATTGATGGCATCCGTGTTCTGGTAGGTAACGTTTTCGATCAATGCATCGGCGGCTGTCGCGGTGGCGCTGGCATTGAACGTGACGACCAAATCCGCGCCGGCCGAGCCGCCGGTGAAGGTTCCGATCACGACCGGCCCGCCGCCGAAGTCGTACAAGACGTTGCTGCCGGAAACCGTGATGTTGCCGACACCCGCTCCTTGATCGCGGATGGCCAAGACGTCTTCGGCCGTATCGCCCCCGGCGAAGACCGACACGGTCAGGTTTCCGGTGTCGAAGTCGGCCGAGTCGACATCGCTGACCGTGACGTTGGTCCCCTGTTCGATCACCGTCGCCGCGTCGCCCTCGGTGTAGCCCAGCGTATCGCCGGCCAAATTGTCGATTATCGGCACATCGTTTTGTGCCGCCACGCTGACCGTGGCATCATGAGCGGTGCTGGTGCCGCCGTCGCCGTCGTTGAGCGTGAATCGAATCGTACGGGCGGAGGTCGTGGGGTTGGTGGTATCCGTATTCTGGTAAGTGATGTTTTCAATCAATGCGTCGGCGGCGGCTGCGGTGGCGTTGGCATTGAACGTGACGACCAAATCCGCGCCGGCCGAACCGCCGGTGAAGGTACCGATGGCCACCGGCCCGCCGCCGAAGTCGTACAAGACGTTGCTGCCGGACACCGTGATGTTGCCGACGCCCGGTCCTTGATCGCGAATGGCCAGGATGTCTTCGGCTGTATCGCCTCCGGCGAAGATCGACACGGTCAGGTTTCCGGTGTCGAAGTCGGCCGAGTCGCCATCGCTGACCGTGACGCTCGTCCCCTGTTCGACGACCGTCGCCGCATCGTCTTCGGTGTAGCTAAGCGTGTCGCCGGCCAAATTACCGATCGTCGGCGCCGCGTTGACCGTCAGTGATGTCCCGAGCGAAAAGTAGTTTCCGTCCGCCAGATCGACGCCCGTGAACGTGACGATTTCGGATCCGGCGTTGTAGCCTGTTGCTGTCACCAGCGTCGCGCCACTGCTGAAATCGGCGTCGCCATCGATGATCAGATTGAAATCGGCCGCCGTCGTTCCGGTGTAGGTCAATCCGCTCAGGTCAAAGGAGATCGTCGTGGTCCCCACATCGCCCGTCTCGTCGACGCGCCAGATACGGGCAAGTCGGTCCGCGATGCCAGCCGGTTCGCCGGTCACTTCACCCAACGCACCGTCGTCGTTCCCCCACATCAGGAACTCTCGATCGTCCTGATTGGACGCCCCGGACATGGTCACGATCGCATCGACGTTGTTGGATCGAGACTGCCCCTGGGCCAGGATCGAGCCATTGTCTTGTCCGATTCCGGCGATGTCGTTGTCGTACCCGGCGTTGGTCGCCGCACTCCAGACGACCGTCCCCGTGGAATCAAGGTAGTTCGTGCCGCTCGTTTGATCGAGCGTGAGACCATATTTGATGGCCAGGTAGGAGTCCACTTTCAAACGATCCGTCGCGCTGAGGTCCGTCGAATAGATCACGACTTCGCCGACGTCCAGATCATCGTTGAATCCTCCGCCCGGATACTCGCCCAAGAAGAACTGCCCGAATTGGGTATTGTCCAGTGGAGTGCCAACGCTTGCGTTTCCCGAAGCGGTTTGCCGACCATCGATGTTGATGCTCAGGCCGGCGGGAGCCCCGGGAGTCGCTTGGGCATTGATGATGTGGTATCCAGCACTTGGTGATACAGCGGTCAGTTGATCATCGTTCAGATCACCAAAGTCGAATCGAATGTCATCTTCGAGATTCACGCGGTTGCTGAGTGTGTCAATCCACTGCAACATCACCCCATTGGAACCGTTCGTACTGCCGGCGAGGAAAAGGGAGGCGGAATCGGTCCCAAACAGGTCGGATCCTAAAACAGAAAAGTCCGCCAAGTGGTCATTGATGCCGTCGAACGAGATGATCGGGTTGAAGTTCAATCCGGACGCGATCAGATCGGGGCGTTGGGTGGAGAGGGCTTGCTGAAGTTCGGACAGCGTCGCGTTGGCAACCTGATTCTCCCACTGGCTGACGCCGCCCAGACCGATGGTCACACCGGCGTCGGCCCGCAACCACAACGTCAGACCGCTCACGACGCCGCCCGGAGCACCTTGGACAACGCTGACCATGGTGTCATGATTCAAGCTGACCGCGCCGTCACCATCATCGACGGTGAAGCGAATCGTGCGTGTTCCGGTGGTCGCCGCGACGGTGTCTGTGTTTTCGTAAGTGATATTTCGCACCAAGGCCGAAGTCGCTGTCGCGTCGGCCGATGCGTTCAGCGTCACGACCAAATCCGCCCCGCCACTGCCGCCGGCCCAGGTTCCGATCAACACCGATCCGGCGCCGAAGTTGTAGAAAACGTTGGAGCCCGTGACGCTGATCTGACCCGTACTCGTTCCCTGATTCCGAATCGCCAGCACGTCTTCACTGGCGTCGTTTCCGGCGGCGATCGAAACCGTCAGGTTTCCCGAATTGAAATCAGCCGAATCGACGTCGGCAACGGCCGCATCACCGCCGTGTTCGATCACCAACGGTCCCGAACCGGGGAGGTAGGCGAACGAGTCACCCGCAAGGTTTGATACGGTTGGGGCGTCGTTGAGCGTGGCCACGTTGACGGTTGTATCATGCGTCGCACTGGCCCCCCCGTCGCCGTCGTTGAGCGTGAATCGAACGGTTCGGGCAGAGGTCGAGGGGTTGTCGGTATCGGTATTCCGGTAAGTGATGTTTTCGATCAACGCATCGGCGGCCGTCGCCGTGGCGTTGGCGTTGAAGGTCACGACCAGGTCCGCGCCCGCGGTGCCGCCGGTAACGGTTCCGATCACGACCGGTCCGCCACCAAAGTCATACCGAACGTCGCTGCCGGAGATGCTAATATTGCCGACTCCCGCACCCTGATTGCGGACGGCCAAAACGTCTTCACCGGCATCGCCGCCTGCGAAGATTGACACGGTCAGATTGCCCGTGCCAAAGTCAGCCGAGTCCGCATCGCCGACGGTGACGTTGGTACCTTGCTCGATCACCGTCGCGGAATCACCTTCGGTGAAATTAAGGGTGTCGCCCGTGAGATTGCTGATCGTGGGGGACGCGTTGGCGGCTGCGCCGTTTGCGACGGACACGAGCGAAAATGCGTCAATCGATTCAGCGCCACTGTCCAGCTTAATGTCGGCGCCTTCAAACAACAGTGTGCCAGTTGCCACCGTGTTGGTTCCTGCGGTTGTCACCGTCAACGCAACAACATCCTGCGGATTCACCGCTCCGGCCATTCCCGCGAATCCGCTCGCAACGATGCTGTCAAGTGAAACGAGCACCTGCCCTTGAGTCAGACTAGCGCCTCCAACGGTGACCGTGTCGGCCAGCAGATGCACCGAGGTGAAATCTGCTACTCCGATTCCAAGATCCGCACCATCAACAAAAAGCGTCGGCGTACCTGAAGTCGTGGTGTTTCCTGCACTCGTCACGTCGAAGTAGTGAATGACGTTATCCGTTCCCTTCGTTTCAACCAGCAAGAAGTCGCCCGCAGTGAGCAATTGACCACCGACGGTCATATTTTCCTCAACCAGACTGAAACCACCGATGTTTGTGTCACCGAGCAACGGATCGTCAAGTACGATTTCGAAGGTCCCGACGGAGTAGTTGCCAGGAGTGTCCGGACGAAAGCGTACGATATCACTCTTGTTGATCGTCAACGAGTTGGTGCTCGTCAACGTTGGCTGCGCACCATTAACGGAGAACAACACATCGCCTTCCTGAAGGCTAATCGTATTCCCCGGCGCCCCCACACTGATCGACCGACTGACGACGTGTAGCCCCGTCAGTTCGACATCAATGCTCGCTCCGAAGTGATTGACAAGATCGAAAGCACTGGAAAACGAACCGTTGGTAACACCCGGCTCCAAGGAGAAACTCGGATCCGAGACTTCCAGCAAGGTGTCCTTGTCCCAGTTTGTGATACCTAGTGTACCGCTGCCAATGACATCTCCTTTCGTGCTGAGCCACACTGCTTCCCGCATGAATGTGATGCTTGCCGCATCAAGACCGCTCGTAGCGGACCCGTCGGAGACATCAACATCGTATGAAGGCCCTGCCACGCCGTTGTCGTGGATGAATTGAATGTCGCCCGCTGTGATCTCACTCTGGGTGAACGTGAAAACCGGAACGCCCGGAGCCGACACTCGCTCAAAACCGCCACCGGTCACACTCGACACCGTGAAGGTAAGACCTGCGTTGGAGTGGTCGACGTCAGTTGCCGAAAGCTCGTTTGACGAAAGCACCACGCTGCCGCCCTGGGAAATGACGAGCCGATTGTTACCCAGCACCGGGGCGTCGTTGACCGGGTCGATTGTCAACCCCGCCGTCACCATCGTACTCAAGTCGGAATTGTTTCCGGTCGCGGATGCTTGGAAATTGAATCCGGCCGATCCGTTGTAGTTCGTGCTGCCTTTGAATTTGACGCCGGCGTTGCCTTCGGCGTACGTGATGAAACTGTTGTTGCTGATCACCGTCACGCCGTCATTCTTGTACAGCGTTCCGTTCGTGATGCCGGAGATCTTGAAGTGCGTGACCTCGGTGCCATCGGCGGCGTTGCGTTGCAGTTGAAAGCCATTCGAAAGGACGTCTTCGTCGGTGTTGGTCGGCCCGTTGAACGTCGGCGTGTCCGCTTTCGGGTCGACGTCGATCGTCATCGTGTAGGTCGCGGCGCTGTATTCGGTCCCGTCATAGACTTGGAACGTAAAGCTGTCGTAGGGATTGCCATGATTCTGCGACACCGGCGTGAAGGTCAAATTGGGGATTTGTCCCACGGAGATGACCTGTTCGTCGGTCACGTCGAACATGCTCAACTTGAGTGTGCCGACGGATTCCAGCGACTTGATCTTGATTTGTGTCAGACTGTCACCGATGTCCACGTCGGAGAAGTTAAAGTCCGACGCCGAGAAGGTATAGACGCTGTCTTCGTCGGTGCTGACCGTCTTGTTGCTGGCCGTTGGTGCGTCGTTGATCCGAGCCACGTTGACGGTGGTGTCGTGAGTCCCGCTGACACCGCCGGCCCCGTCGTACAATTGGAATCGCACATTGCGGGCGGAGGTGGTCGGATTTGCGGTGTCGGAGTTGAAATAGGTGATGTTTTCGATCAGTGCTTCGGCCGCTTCGCCGTCCGCGTTGCTGCTGAGCGAGACGATCAGATCGTTTCCGCCGCTGCCACCGGAAAACGTTCCGATCGTGACCGCACCGGCCCCGAAGTTATACGTGACGTCGCTGCCGGAGATACCGATTTGACCGACCCCGGTGCCTTGATCGCGGATGCCGAGGAAGTCTTCGCCGCTGTCACCTCCGGAGGTGATCGACACGTGCAAGACGCCGCCGTTGAAATCGGTCGAGTCTCCATCGGTCACGACGACGTTGCCGCCTTGCTCGATCACGGTCGCCGAGTCGTCTTCGTTGTAGTTCAGCGTGTCGCCGGCGAGCCCACTGATCGACGGCGCACCGCTGACCGTGGCGGACTTGATCGAGATGCCCGCTGCGGCCCAGGTGCTGTTGTTGCTGGTCGACCACTGGGCGTTGACAGACAGCGTCCCGGCGACCGACTGCGTCGAAGCCGTTGCGTTGGTTTTTCCAACGAATGTTTCCCAACGCTCGATGCCGGTGTCGGCGGTGAACTCGTAGTCGTTGCTGTCACTGTACGCCAACACGCCGAACACGATGTCCGTGGGTGCGGTCGCGACGGTGACGGATTGGCTCGTCGAATCGCCCTTTGCCGATGCGAACGCCCCCAACGGCGTCGACTGATCCACATCGTTGAATGACATCAGGCCCACGGCGGCGCCTTCGTGGGCGGTCCCGGAATACGTGACATTCAACGTTTGATTGCCGCTGGCCGGATTGACGAGCGCCCAAATTTCGACGCGTGCCTTGTCGGCGTCTTGTCGCGAGCCAATTTTTGTCAAACCGACCCCGTTGAACGTGATGTTTGACACCTCATTCCCCTTGTCTTCGCCAAAGGAAACACTGACCAACAGCAATTGATCGGTACCGGCGCCGACGTCAAATGATGTACTATCGCTGCCCGTGAAACTGGGCGTCGTGAACACCGCCGTGTTGCCGACCGTCACGTTCAGCAAATGCCCCCAGTTCTGCTGCACATCGAGGCTGAACGCGAGGCTGGTTTCAATCGCGCCCGTGGAAAACTCCAGGTCCCAGTCGCCGCCAAGGATCCTGTGCCCGGTGTCGTCATCGCTGGCCGCCACGTCAACATCGCACAGTGTTGCCAACGCTTCGGCCAACGCCCGACCATCGTCGGTCGCCGCCAGGTCACAACCGTAGATCAACAGGTCGGCCCCGTCCCGCAGCGAGGCGTTCCAGCTGGCAATCGCGCCCGCGTGGCCATCGAGGTTGTCGATCGACAGCCACGTGTTACCCAGTTGGAACTGGCCTTCGGTACCGTGTGAGACGAAGTGGACGGCGTCGACGTCCCGGTAGCCGGAGAGGATTTCGCCAACCTGTTCGACGCCGTCCCGCGAACTGTCGAGCAAATAGATTTCCAGGTCTGCGTTTCCGCTTTCGGATCGCAGGTCGTCGAGCAGCTGTTCGTAGTCCTCGACTCCCGCATCGACGAAAACGAGTTCCAAACGTCGCGTTTGCTGCGATTGGCTGTCCGATGGATTGCCTCGTCCGGCATCGGTCACGGTGTCGGAGGAGGTGACATCGATTGCAACGGGCTCCTCCGCGTCCATCTCCGTACCGGCCTGGTCAATCGGCGTCGCGCTCAGCAGCAACCGTTTTTCCAACACCGACGCATCGAGTAGATGGCTGCCGCGGCCTGTCGACGAAGAATCGTTTTTTCGTTTTCGTCTAAGCCACGGCATGGCGGAGTCTTGAGAAAGCCGGGATCTGGAGTGGGGACGCGTCTCTCAAACGTAGGTCAGATTCCTCGGCGTCAGTGAGAAACGTCCAGGATCTTGGTAACGAAGGAACGATTTAAAAGGGTGCGTCAGACTATTCCGGCAAGTCACCCTCCCTGGCAGGGAGGGTCGAGCGAAGCGAGGGGAGGGTCCGCGGCACCGATCGAGCTCTCGTGGCCGTCAGTCTGCGTCCCACTCTTTCCCGACTCGTTCTTGTCCAACATCTCTTCAAGCGAATCGTCATCCTCGTCGTCATCGTCATCCATTTCATTGAGCACCAACAACGGGTCGACGAAACTCCACGCCGGCAAGTGCGCCAGCAAACTCGTCGCCAGCAGCCCGCCACGGACGGTCCACATCACGTACCCGACCGAGAGAGCGCTGGAGACTCCGGCGAACGAACCCGCAAAAATGTACGGCGTGCTGTCGCCTTGCTTGAGTTCATGCTCCAGGTCTTCCATGTCGCTCCACAGCAGTTTACTGTCGAACCTTGCGATCTCACCTACGGCAACTCGTCCGCCCGACGACTCCTTGCGATGCCGTCTTGAGACACGACCGCTTTCGCCATCCGATGAAGTGCGAACCTCATCATCTTGAGCAACCGCGTCGATCTGCATCGCCGCTCGCTGAGGCATCACGCTGAGGGTCAACATCGCATCCTCGCCGGTTTGCACGACACCCCGCGGCGTGAACACTAACGGCACGTCGGCCCCCGAATCAGCAGCCGAGATGTCTGTCAACGGCTCTTCAGATTTGTCCTCCGTTTCGGCTTCTTCAGCGTCGTCGACCACCGGTTCTGCGGGCGGTGCTTCGGGCTCGGGATCAGATCGAACGCTTTGGAGGTCCGCCGGACTGATCGGCAAGGAAACTTTGATGACGACGGTTACCGGAGCACTCGTGGCGATGCCATCGGTCACGGCGTACGAAAACGTGACCGTCCCAGAAAAGGATGCCAGCGGCGTGAATTGAAAGGAACCGTCCGTGCCCAGCGTCAGGGTTCCCGACGAGGGTCCGCTCACCGGAACCACCGTGAGAGCGTTGCCGTCGACGTCAACGTCGTTGGCCAGGATCCCAGCGGGTCCGACGCTCAACGTGCTGTCGGGATCCATGGTATAGAAATCCGCGACCGCGACCGGTGCATCGTTGACCGGCAGCACGTTGATGCTGACGTTGGCAAGGGTCGAAGCCACCGAATCGTTCGCCGCAATGACCAGCGTATCCGCTCCACTGACATTCGGATCACTCACGTAAGTCAGCCCGTTGGTGGCCGCAAGCGTAGCGTTCATTTGGGCGAGTGACGCGTTGACTTTGACGGAGGAGCCGCCGTTGCCGGAGACGTTTGCCGCCGTCACCCCACCGGCAATCGTGACGTCCAGTATCAGGTTGCCACGGCTGACGTCGAAGGAGAACTGCATGGTCGCAGCTCCGATATCGACATCATTGAAGCTGATGCCGTTGATCTGCCAGGGAATGTCTTCAGTTGGCGATTGGGTGCCGGGAACAATGATTGTCGGCGCACTGTTGACGGACGTCACCGCGATGTTCGCATTGGCGACGTTGCCGTCGGCGGATCCATCATTGGCGACAAAGCTGATCGTCCGCGTCGTCGGATCGGGTGCCAACGACGTATTGTTGTAGCGAATGGTCCGCAACACCTGCTGGTAGTTGGCGACGGAGTCGACACCGCTGAGCGTCAGCGTTCCGCCCGCAAAGGACGCGGTAATGCTGGTGCCGCTGGTGTCGGCCGAGAGTGTTTCCGCCGCCCCATCAAGCGCGTTCGTGATCGTTGCGGTCAAGGACGACAAGTTCGGCGAATCCAGGTCGGCCAATGTCGCATCGGCCGCATCAGCAACCAACACGGCACCACCGCCCTCGATGAAGTTGGCGTTGAATGCCGTCCCTGTCGCTCCACTGGAATCATCTCCGTCCAGGTCAAGGCTTGGAGCGTTGTTCACGGCAGCGACGCTGACCGTGGTCACGATCGACGTCACGCCGGTTCCGTCATAAACCTGGACACTCAGTGACCGGGGCGTCGTCGTGGGTGTCGCCGAGACGTTGTTGTAGCGGATCGTGCGGAGGACTTGCTGGTAGTTTGCGATGCTATCGGTGCCTGAAAGCGTCAGCGTGCCGCCGGCATAACTTGCGACGATGCTTGTCCCACTGGTAACCGCCGTCAAGGATTCATCGGTTCCGTCGGCCAGGTTGGTGATCGTGACCGTCAGCGAAGTCAATGTCGTGTTGTCGATGTCCGTGATCACCGCATCGGCCGCATCCGCGATCCGAACCGGTCCTCCGCCTTCGACAAATGCGGCATTAAAAGCGGTCCCGAACGCCCCGCTCGAGTTGTCACTGTCCAGATCGATGAAGGTCGGATCGTTCTGGGGCGTGACGTTCAGCTGAATCAACCCGTCGACGGGGCCGTCGCCCAGGGAGTCTCGGACGCGGACGGTGATTTGCGAATCGATGTCGTTGTCGGTCGCCGGTGTGAAGGCGACCGCAGCCAGGGCGGCGTTCACATCTGTGACACCGCCGGTGACCGTCCACACTCCGCTGCCGCCGTTGTACGTGCTGGTCGACGCCCCGAACGTTCCGGTGGTCAATGCCCCGGTCGCTGGCAAGTTCAAGGTCAACGTTGCGGTGATCGTCTGGCCGCCGTCGGGATCCGTCACCACGATGTCGTCCAGGGCGACACCGGCGTCGCCTTCGGTGTAGTTCTTCGATTGGTTCAGATTGGTGGCCAGCGGAATCGTATTCGGTGTCGAGGTGACGGTCACTTGATGTGTCGGCGTGAATGTCATTCCCTTCGGATCGAACAGCCCCGTGATGTAAGAGTCCACGAAATTCCCCGACGTGTCGTAGCGCACGATCCGCTGATTCCAATGGTCGGTGACGTAAACGTAGTCGTCCGCCCCGAACGTGATTCCGAAGGGTTCGTTTAACCCGCCGAGTCCCGCGGTAACAAAGGTATCGAGAAACGCTCCGGTCGTGCCGTTGTAACGCAAGACTTCATCGGTAAGAAACGAAGCGACATAAAAATTCCCGTCGGCACCGAAGGCAAACGATGTCGGCGTGTCCAGACCACCCGAACCGGCCGAGACGAAATCATCGACATAGGCTCCGGTGGTACCGTTGAAACGCAAAACGCTATTGGATTGTGCACTCGCAACGTACAAGTAGCCATCATCGCCGAAGAAGATTTTGCGAGTTCCATCGAGCCCGCCGGATCCCGCGGTCACAAAGGCATCGATAAAGGCGCCGGTCGTTCCGTCGTACCGCAACACCTCATCACTTGAAAAGCTGCCGACGTAGAGGTTACCGTCTGGTCCGAACGCCATCCCGCTCGCACCGTCTAGTCCCCCACTACGCGCCGCGACGAAATCTCCATCTAAGACGCCGGTGACCGGATCGAATCGCTGGACCTTGTCGCTGTTGAATGCGGACACATAGAGTTGCCCATCCGGACCGATGAGGATCTCTTCGGCATACTTCAATTGATTGAACACACCGGTCGATAGTTCAAATGCGCCGGTCAAGGCGTCGTAGCGGTGGACCGGTGTCCCGGTCGCATTGGCCAGGAACAGATCCCCGGTCAGCCACTTGCCGTCTTCGTCGGTTGCCGAGACGAGGATGTTACGCGTCAGCCCGGCAACGTTGTACGTGTGATTGACGCTGGTGGCGGTTCCCGCGTGCGTGGTGATCGTTCCGTCGCCCCAATCGACCCGCCATTCGGCGAGGGTGTCATCGCCAGGGTCGTTGGCGGAGAGATTCAGCGTGTAGGTGGCGCCCTGGGCGACCGAAGCGTTGCCGGAGACGATCAGCGACGGGGCGGTGTTGTTGACCGTGATGGTTGTGGTCTGGGTCGTGACACCGCCGTTTCCGTCGTCGACTTGCAATCCGATCGTGTAGGTCCCGTCATCGTCGATCCCGAAACTGGACAGCGTCGCCCAATCGACGCTCGCCGTCGCGGTCGTCGGTTCGTCGGTTTCGCCAAAGTTTCCGTCGTTGTCCAAATCCCAGGCAAACGTCAGCGTGTCGCCGTTCGCATCGGAGGAGTTGGAACCGTTGAGCGAAAGCGAGCCGCCTTCGCTGATCGTGTAGGGGGCGCCGGCGGACAGATCCGCCACGGGAGCGGTGTTGCCGACAACGGCCGTTCCGTACTGCCTGGCGAAGACGCCAGCCGAGTCCACTTGCCCGGTTTGGTCACCCTGGCCGCTCCAGACCACCACAAAATTGTCCAGGTCGTGCATCGCAACCGACGCGTTGATCTGTGATCCGGACGTCGATTGACTCACGCTGGTGACGCTGCCGATCTGCGTCTCGGCCGCGTTGAAGGCAACGGATTTCACCCCCAATCCGCTACCGTCCAACTGCAAGAAACTGATCACGTAATTGCCCGCTGCATCCATCGCGATCGAGGGGGCTTCTGCCGAACTGGCCGAAATGATGCGTTCCGGAAAGATCAGCGTTCCATCATCCTGGACCGTTCGCGTCCAAATTCCTTGGGCAACGAAGGTGTCCTCTCGGTAGACCACGATGTAATCGTTGTTCGGTTTGACCGCGATCGCGAGCTGTCGGTCGATCGCTCCGGGGTAGTTGACGTCGAGTTTCGAATTCAACGCCGTCGCGGATCCGAAATCGTATTTCCGCGCGTACGCGGCCGAACCGTCCTTCCAGAGCACCACGAATCGTCCGCCCTCGTTGATGTCGATCACGGCGTTCTCCGCCGGAGAGTCGGTATCGACGGTCAGCAGTGTCGTCGACAAAGCATTCCCGGCCGGCGTGGACGTGTAGTCAAAATTGCGGGCGAAGATTCCCTCGGTCGCGCCGCTACTTTCCCACGACAGCACGATTTGGTTGGCGCTGTTACTGGCAATGGAAACGTTGGTTTGGTTTCCCGCCTGCGAACCCGCGTTGACCAGAATGTCCGCGGCATCGATCGCTGCTCCGCTGGCATCGTACCGACGGACGTAGATGCCGGTCCCATCGGCATCGGCTGAAACGTAGGCGATCGCGAATCGGCCGCTGGCATCGGCGGTGACCACCGGCAAGGTCTGATCACCGACGGTGTTGACGTTGACCTGGAATTGCCCTCCCAGCTTTGCCCCCGTGGCATCAAAACGCTGCGCCATCACCGCGGTTCCGTTCAGATCGGCACTGTAGTCGATCCAGGTGACGATGCTGTTGCCGAGCCCATCGACCGCCACCGCCTGCTGGGCTTTTAGGATCGATTGATTCCCCGTCGCTGGCGAATTGACGAGTGTTTCGTCTGTGGTCGAGATTTCCGGAGTCGCGAGCAGTCCACTCCACGTCGCATCGTAGGATTCGGCAAGGATCGGATTGGATTCAATCCGTCCCGTCGCAAATTCCAATTCCCAGTCCCCGCCGAGCGATCCGCTGCCGGTGTCATCGATCGACGCGGCGACGTCCGCACCGGTCAGTGCGGCAAGCCCCTCGATCATCGTCTGTCCGGCGGCCGTTTCGGCTAACTCACAGCCATACAACAACACGTCCGCTTCATCGCTCAGCGAGGCTCCCCAAGTCGCCAATTCGCCCGCGTATCCGGCCAGACTGCCCTCGTCCAACACGCTGTCGCCGAGGCGAAGTTTACCGTCGTTGCCATGCGAAAGCACATGAATCGCGTCGACATCCGTGTAGCCGTCCAGGATCTCGCCGATTTGAAGGACGCCGTCACGCGTCGCGTCGAGCAAATAGATCTCCAAATCGGCGTGCTCGTTTCCGGCCCGCAGATCATCGATCAATTGTTGATAGTCTTGGACGCCCGCGTCGACGAACACCAACTCCAGCCGCCCGCTTCCCTGTCCGTCTTGGTCCGTGTCAGCACTCGGATTGCCAGTCGCAGCGCCAGTCGATGCCGCGTCCGAGAGACTCGGATCGACCCGTGTCGTTTCGTCCGATACAGCGTCCGGTGAGACGTCGTCGACCTGCGGGGGTGCGATCGGGGTGGCGCTGAACAACAGACGCCGTTCCAACACGGCAGCGTCGAGCAGGTATCCGGTAGAACGGACAACTCCTGGGTCAGCTTTTGATGTTCGTTTACGCCAGTGCACTTCGAGGACCCGACAGTTCAGATGAGTGGGATGATCCGCTCCATCGAACCCTAAGTCATCATGTGACTGAAAGACGCCGCCGGAGCCGGATGGCGTGTAACATCGGGGCAAGACGTAACGATTGCAACGCCTGGGCGAGTGCTGAAGAGACTGTCACTCATTCCGAGCATGCATGGCCCCGTCCGAATTGCGGCCGGCTTGTGACGTCTGCCGGAAGCCAACGGCGGTCTTTCGAACCGATGAACGACCAAAGTCTCTCGCGTCATCAACTCCACGGATGGAGTGTTCCATGGATCCAACCGCTCGCAAATGCTACCTCGCGATCGCGACCTGCTGCTGGGTCGTCGGATCGGTCTTTGCGCAAGCGGACGATTTGCCTTCTTGGCTCACTGCGCCACCCTCACAGACGGAACACCCCCGAGATCCCGCAACGGAATTGACAGAGGTTTTCGCCGAACCGGTCGTCGTCGACACGGCCCGCCACGGCGTCCGGGTGGCCCAAAACTCCGCCCCACCGTCGACCGCAGCGGCGACGGCCCCGCCCCCCTTGACGGTCGGCGCGTTGCCGGACGAATGGCTGAACGAAACGTCGATCTCCACGTCCGACTCCAATGTCCCCCTTTCGCCCGAGTCGGTACGGCAGTTTTTGAAGTCTCAGGCCGACGGCTCGCCGATCGCGGACGACTTTCGACCGTGGTGGGAAACCACCGCGACGGCGCCCTTCGAATTGTCGCCGTCCTCCATCGTCGTCGATGGAGACAGTCTGATCCTGGAAACCCTGCGACACAGCTATCGCATCTCGGCGCTGAATGAAAACATCTGCATCGCACGCACCGGGATCACGCGTGCGGCCGCCGATTTCGATCCGACCGCCTTTGTCGAATCAAAATTCATTCGCACCAGCGTCCCGACCGGGAGCGAGCTTGATGCCGGCAATAATGTCGACCGCTTGAGAGAAGAAGATTTTTCGTTTTCCGGCGGCCTGCGGCAGCGACTTCAAACCGGAGCCGAGTTCGAGATCGGACAACAGATCGGCCTGCGCGACAGCAGTTCACAGTTTTTCACGCCGAACAATCAAGGCAATTCTCGGCTGACGCTCAGCTTCAATCAACCGCTGCTCAACGGCGCCGGCCGGGCATTCAATCGAAGCCTGATCGTGTTGGCAAAGCTGGACACCCAAATCGCAAACGAAGCCGCCACCACGGCGATCCAAGATCACTTGCTTTCCGTCCAGGAATCGATGTGGAATCTGTATTACCAGCGCGCGTCGCTGCTGTTGCGGATCCGTCACCTCAATCAAGCCAAATCGATTCATGATTGGCTGGAAAACCGACAGGGCTTGGATGCGTTGCAAAGCCAACTGAAACGCGCCGAAGCGGCCATCGCGACGCGTCAATCCGAGCTTGCCCGGGCAGTGACGTCGATTCGAAACGCGGAAGACCAGCTCCGCATGCTCGTCAACTCCCCCGGACTGACCAGCGACAAAACGGCGGAGATCATCCCCGCCCGGCCCCCCTCGCTGACCCTGGTCCCCGTCTCATTGGAAGACGCCGTCGTCACGGCGCTGCAACAGCGGAGTGAAATGAATGAAGTGGCGCGTGAATTGGACACCGCGCGGGTTCGTTTGAACGCCGCCCGAAACGAACTGCTGCCCATGTTGGACTTGGTGTTGGAAACCTATTTCAGCGGGTTGCGGGGCAGCCAAGACATCGGCCGCGCCTGGACCGACCAGTTCAGCGTCGGCGAACCGAGCTACACCGCCGGGCTGCGGTTTGAAGTGCCGTTGCAGCGACGGGCGGCCAAGGCAAACGTGATGCGTCGACAAGCCGAGCTGCGGAAACTCGCCAGCCGCTTGAGTGAAACGATCGCCAAACTGCACGCCGAGGTCGCCGCGGCCGTGCGTGAAGTCGAAACCAGCCACCGGGAACTCGGGGCACGCTACGTGGCGATGGTTTCCGCACAGGAATATGTCGAACTGATCTCCAATCGATGGCGTGAACTGCCCGGAGACGGTTATTCGGCCAACTCCCTGTTGGAGGACTTGCTCGATGCCCAAGATCGCTTGTTGCTGGAGGAAGTCGGGTTCGCCAGGGCGCAGATTGACTACACGCTCAGCACGTCACGGCTCAAACGGGCGACCGGCACGCTGTTGCAGATCGAGCCGATCGGGTCGGGGCCCGATGCGGCTGAATCGATGCCGCGCTGACGGGCACCGGGTATTGAATCTCGTTGGTGTCTCGCCTCCAGGGACCGTCCCGCTCAGGGCGACCGATTTCCCCAGTACGATGGCCCTTCCGGGCCGTCGTCCCGAGGGCTCGCCCCGACGACCTAAAACGGTCCGCTCGCCGCATCACACTCAATCGACCAGATCATTGGTTTTGGCTGCTTATTGGTGACCTAAGCTTGCCCAGAGCAAGTGATTCTTGCCGCCCGCCCTTGTTTTCCCGGTCTCCATTCGTGCTTCACGCGACGCCATGAAACTCTGTCACCAACCCTCTGACCTGCGAATCCGCCCACTCCCATCCGTCCTGATCGCGGTCCTCGCCCTGTCCTGTCGGGTTTCCCTCGCCACCGAAGTCCAGGGATACACCGAGCCGATCCGGACGATCGAAGTGGCATCGGATGAAACAGGGACGGTCGCCGAAGTGTTGGTCCGACAAGGCCAAAAAGTCGAGCAAGACCAGCCGCTGCTGCGGCTCAACAGCCAAGTCCACTTGGCCCAGTTGGAGGTCGCCAAACAACAGATGAATGCCGAAGGGCGTCTCGATGCCGCGCGGGCGGAAGTCGAATTGACCTCCCAACGATTGAAAACACTCGAATCACTGCGCCAGTCGGGACACGCCCGCCGAGCCGAACTCCAACGCGCGGCCAAAGAATTCCAAGTCGCCCAAGCCAATCTACGCAGCGTCGTCGAAGAAATGGAAACGCGTCGATTGGAACACCAACGATTGCTCACGCAAATGGAGCGACGCGTGATCCATGCCCCCGTCAGCGGAATCGTCACGGAGCTTCATAAAGAACCCGGTGAGTTCGTCGCGCCCAATAAACCCGACGTCGTCACGCTCGTCCAGCTGGACACGCTGCTGGCCAATTTCTCACTTCTCGGCCCCCAAGCCGAGCAGCTGACCACCGGCCAAGCCATCCAACTTCAATTCGGTGAATCCGGTCAATCGATCTCCGGCGTGGTCCACTTCATCTCGCCGGTGACCGATGCCGAAAGCGGTACCGTCCTGGTCAAAATCGCAATCAGCAATCCGGACGGAACCCTACGTAGCGGTGCCCGCTGCACGATCCGATTAAAGGATTGATCTGCCGTGTCGACCGAGATTCCCAACGGCGGATCATGCCCCACGGCCCCGATCCTGGTCGGCGCCGTCACACGCCAGACCGCCCCGCAACCTGCGGTCGCGGTCGGCGACGTCAACACGCACCGCGACGCGGTCGATCCGCCGGTCGCTTCACCCTTTCATTCTGCGAACACGCTCCAGGATGCACACCTGGTGCTGCTCGAATGCCTGGACAAACTCTCCGGCATCCTTGCGGCGGTGCACTTTGCCCCGAACGCACCCGACGAATCGACGCGGCTGCAACCTTTGCGGGTCGATCCGAGCGACCGGACGGCCCAATCGCAACGGACGCAATTGACATCGGTCTGTCAGCAATCCGCCCAGAGCGGCCAAATTCATTCCCGCCGCCAACTCGATCCCGAACGAGTGATCCTTGCCGTTCCGATGGCAAGTGGACGGCAACCGTCCGAAGCGTTGGGATTGATCGCCGCGTTGCCAGCGGACTTGCACGGCTTCACCCGATCGGTCGAAACCCTGGCCCGACAGTTCGCCCTGTGGACGCTTCAGCATCGTCTGGATCAACAGTCCGCCGTCGCGTCGGATGCCGCCGCCACGGTCGAGCTGCTCACCCGAGCCCTGGATTCAAAAAACCGTAACGAAGCCTGCCAGGTGATCGTCACCGAACTGGCCGATCACTGGAAACTCCGCCGCGCGGCGATCGGCGTCGCGCGCTCCGCCGCGGGCAGTTGCCGATTGGTCGCGCTCAGCGATTCGACGCGGATCGATACGACCACCGCCCAGACACGGGCCATCGAGAACGCCATGGACGAAGCGTTGATGCGGGGGTCCATCTCGATCGTCCAGCCGACCGATCACGGACTCGATGCGTCACGCAGCGCCGGCGAACTGGCGCGCCAACATGCCGCCGGCGTGCTGATCGTTCCGCTCGTCGATCCATCCCGAGACACGCGCGCCGTGTTTCTGGCGATCCTGGATTCGGAGTCACGTGTCGATCCGCTGCGACAGTTCTTCAACGCCGCCAGCGAATCGCTCGGCGCGGTCGTGAATGCACTCGATCAACGTCGTTCCACTGATTTTGTTCGTCGCGGCGGCCGCGCGATCCGATCGCGCGGCGGCGTGATTGCGTTGACGCTCATGGTCGCGGTGATCGCCGCCATGTTCGTTCCGCTACGTCATCGTGAAACCTGTGACGTGCGCGTCGAACCCCGCTTCAAACGTTTCGTGGCCGCCCCCTTCGACGCGACGCTCAAGGACTGTTTCGTCGCGCCCGGCGACCTTGTCCGACAGGGCGATCTGTTGGCGACGCTGGACGGCCGGGAATTGAGCTGGCAACGAGACGCCCTGCAGGCCGATCATGACCAGGCGATCAAAAAACGCGACGCCGCCCAGGCCTCACGCGCCTACGCCGATCAGCGGATCGCCCAGTTGGAAATCGACGGGCTTCGATCAGAGCTTCAATTGCTGGATCTCCGACTCAGCGAACTCGAACTCCGCAGCCCTGTCGATGGGATGGTCGTCAGCGGTGATTTAAAACGCGTCCAAGGCGCCCCACTGACCACCGGGCAGTCGCTCTTTGAAATCGCGCCGCTGGAGGAAATGATCGTCGAGGCGGCGGTCAATGACGATCAGATCGCGTATGTCCGCAGGGACCAGTCCGCTCAATTGCGACTGAACGCTTATCCCAATCGCATCTGGGACACCACGATCGGAATCGTTCATCCACGCAGTGAAATTCGTGACGAAGAGAACGTGTTCATCGCCGAATGCAGGCTTTCCAACACCGAACAATTGTTGCGTCCCGGAATGAAAGGCTCGCTGAAGATCGGATGTGGTCGTCGCGCACTCGGCTGGATCCTGTTTCACCGACCCATCGAATCCCTCTCACAATGGTTCTGGTGGTGAACGCCATGCAGGACGACCACGAGCATTTTGCCAGCGACCAAAGCACAACGTCCGTTGTCTTTCGCCAAGATCTACGTGTGACACCGTGCGACGATGCACGGCAACCCCACGTGGTCGTCGAAGACCCCGTCGCGGGCTCGTTTTACCGACTCGGGAAAATCGAGTACGCGTTGGCCATTCGGCTGACCGCCTCGCGGACGATCGCCCAGGCCTATCGTGAACTGTGCGAACAATCGCCCGACCATTCATTGTCCGAAGAGGATGCGGCAGACCTGTGTCGGTGGCTGATCTCCAACGAACTGGCACACACCGAGTCCTCCAAGTCCTCCGCCCGACTCCAACGCTCTGCCGAAAAAGCGAAAACGAATCGAATCAAGCAGCACGCCAATCCGATCGCGATACGCGTTCCACTGCTGCATCCCGATCAGATGGTCGGGCGGATGATGAAGTACGTGGGCTGGATCTTCGGGCTTCCAGCGACCGCGGCGGGCATGTTGCTGATCCTGCTCGGCGGCTGCCTGGCGATCCAGCATTGGGACGATCTGACGCATTCCTCGCAGTACTTGTTCTCACCCTCGGCGCTGTACCTGTTGATCGCCGTCACCGTCGTTTTGAAGATCCTCCACGAGTTTGCCCATGCGATCGTTTGCAAACGCTACGGGGGCGACGTCGGCCAGATGGGCGTGCTGTTCATTTTGCTCGCGCCACTCGCCTACGTCGACGTCAGTTCGGTGTGGCGATTTCGTCGCCGCTGGCAACGCATTCACGTCGCATCGGCGGGGATCTATCTCGAATTGCTGGTCGCGGCCATCGCGATGTTGATTTGGCAATCCGTCGAATCCCCGCTGGTCAAACATGTGTGCATCAGCGTGATGTTGTCGGCGGGCGTGGCGACGTTGATTTTTAATGCCAATCCGCTGATGAAATTCGATGGCTACTTTGTGTTGACCGATTGGGCGCGGGCGCCGAACCTGTACACGGACAGCCAGAACTACTTGGCTCGCCTGGCCCGACGGTGGTTCTTCGGCGGTGAGTTGAAAGAACCGAAATGGCAATCCGGCTATCGCTTCGCGGTTGCCGTCTACGCCTGGCTGGCGCTGCTGTGGAAGTGTTTCGTTTGTTTCGGGTTGACGATTGCCGCGTCAAAACTCTTTCACGGCTTGGGCACATTGCTGGCCGTCACCGCCTGTGTCGGATGGATCGGCGTCCCCGCCTGGCGGGTCGTTCAATTGTTCCGCAAGGCTCCCTCCGCCGGACGCCGTCGATTCACGTGCGTGGCGACCGCATCGGCGGCATTGCTGGCCACGTTGTTGGCGGCGATCCCATGGCCGGGCGCCGCCCCCGTCCCCGCCGTGGTCGAGTATTCACCGCACGACGTGATTCGCGCCGAAGTCCCGGGCTTTGTTGACACGATTCACGTCTCCGCGGGACAACGGGTGTCTCAGGGCGAACCACTGTTGACGCTCCGCAACCCCGACCTGGTCCTGGACGCGCAGAAGCTGGAAACCAAAATCCAGCAATCCACCCTCCGCACCCGCCAACAAACGCTGCAAGGTCGGCACGCCGCCGCCCAAGCCGAGGAAACCGAACTGCAGGCACTGACGAAACAGCACCGAGAAACGACCGAACAAATCGATGCCCTGATCGTCCGCGCTCCCCGCAGCGGTGTCGTCGTCCGGCGGCGGTTGAATGAATTGAAGGGCACCTATGTCGCCCAGGGTGATGACTTGCTGGTGATCGGAGATGAATCTCAAAAAGAGTTGCGTGTGCTGATCTCGCAAGAACGGTTCGACCAGTTTCGGGACCAGGTGGGTGCGGCGGTGCGATATCGCGCCCGCGGACACGCGACGAACACTTCGTCCCTGACAAAGATCATTCCCCGGGCCAGAACGGGGATAGACTACCCGGCCCTGCTGGCCTGCAACGGCGGCCCCTTGCCGGTCAAGAAAGTCGCCAACGAGACGTCGCAATCCGGCTCGGAATTCGAACTGCTGGTGCCGCATTTCGAGGCCATTGTTCCGCTCAGCGCTTCGCAAGGCGTTGATCTGTTCAGCGGACAGCGCGCCCAAGTCTCGATCGGATCACTCGACGAGACCGTCGGATCGCACCTGTGGCGGATGCTGACCGAGTGGATGCAGTAGATTCATGCCGGGGAGCGTTCATCCGGTCCTAACGGATCTAACGAAAACGAGGGACCTGCGTTGAAAATCCATTTTGTTCGCCGGGCATGCCCTCGCAACATCAGCTCCCAGCCCGACACCTTGACTTACGGTTTGCTGCGGGCCCAGCTCGCGCGAAATTTCCCAGTCAACCCGAAGGGCGGATGAACGCAACGACTCCATCAACGTTGGCCGCTGCTGCGGCACCCATGACACGCGCTGCTTCGTTGAAGTCGAAGGAGACCGATGCGACGAAGTCCGGCCGCGTCATGATCGCCGATGACGAGCCGATCAACATCAAGTTGATTCAGAAGTATCTGCGCAGCTCGGGGTACCATGATTTTGTCACCACCAGCGAGTCTCGCGAGGTGGTCGATTTGGTGCGTTCGACACGTCCGGACATCCTGGTCTTGGATGTGGTGATGCCGCACGTCACGGGGCTGGAAATCCTGGAGACGATTCGCAACACGCCCGACCAGTCCCATCTGCCGGTCCTGATCGTGACGGCGTCGACGGACGAACAAACCAAGATCGATGCGCTCGAATTGGGTGCCACCGACTTTTTGCATAAACCGGTCAAGCCCACCGAACTATTGCCCCGGGTCCGCAACTCGTTGGTGCTGAAAGCGCACCACGACCAGATGGCCGCCTACTCCAAACGACTCGAAGCCGAAGTCGCCCAGCGGACCGCCGACCTGGCCCAATCGCGTGAAGAGGTCATCCATGTCCTGGCATGTGCCGCCGAATACCGCGACCAGGAAACCGGCAACCACGTCATTCGAGTCGGCCGATTCGCGGGAATCATCGCCAGAGAACTGGGGTGCTCGGAATCCGATTCCGAATTGATCGAACACGCCGCCATCCTTCACGATGCCGGTAAGATCGGCATCGCCGATTCGATTCTGTTGAAACCGGACAAGCTTTCCCAGGACGAGTTCGCGATGATGAAGCGTCACTGCGAGTTCGGAGAAAAAATCCTCAAAGCCCAACCGAGCGACGAAAGCGAACCGTTTCTGTTGCATTCCCGTCGCCCCGTCACCCGGTCACCCGTGTTGCGGATGGCTTCGGTGATCGCCAAAACTCACCACGAACGCTGGGACGGGACGGGTTACCCGCAACAGCTCGCCGGCGAAGAAATCCCGATCGTCGGCCGCATCACCGCCGTCGCGGATGTCTTCGATGCCCTCAGCAGCAAACGCTGTTACAAAGACGCCTTGCCACTGGATCAATGCATCCAAATCATGCGCAAGGAACGCGGCAAACATTTTGACCCCAAGGTCTTGGACGCGTTTCTGTCCCGCATGGACGAAGTGACGCAGATCGTCGTCAGCTTGGCCGACCAGTAAGCGCTTGGAGTTCACCAACCGCAGCTGTACCACCTTCCGGGCCGTCGCTAACGCTACCGTACGATGGCCCTTCCGGGCCGTCGCGAGATCGACCGTACGATGGCCCTTCCGGGCCGTCGCGGACTCGACATCGACGACCTGGAAAGGTCGTCGTACCACAACCGATCCTAAGCGTACCCGGCCGCGGCGAGCGACTGGTACACGATCAACGCCGCGACATAGGCCAAGACGGTCATGTAGATGAATTGAAAGACCGCCCATCGCCAGCTTCCGGTCTCTCGCTTGGTCACCACCTGTGTCGGCAAACACTGCATCGCCAACACAAAGAACACCAGCAAACTCAATCCGGTGGCCGTCGAAAACACCAGCGTGCCATCGGGACGCCGTTGCCGCCGCAACGTCTCGACCAACCCGGCCGGTTCCTCCGCGGCGTCTTCGCCCAATCCGTACACGATCGAAAGCGTGGACACCAAGACCTCACGCGCCGCAAACGAGGTGATGATCCCGACATCGATCTTCCAATCGAACCCGAGCGGCGCGAAAATGGGTTCGACCATCTGGCCGCATCGCCCCGCATAGGAATACTCCAGCGCCGCCTGGGCCTGTTGTTTATCCGACGAAAACGTCCGCTCCTCGGGCAGTTTCGGATACGTTGCCAAAGCCCACAAGACAACCGAGATCAACAAGATCGTCGTGCCCGCACCACGCAAAAACACCGTCGCCCGTTCCACCGTCGTGAACCAGGCGTTGCGAAAACTGGGCATGCGATAATTGGGCAGTTCCAGCACCAACGGCGCCGCTTCGCCGGGAACCACCGTCTTCTTCAACAAAAACGCGGTTCCGAACGCCGCCAGCAGCCCCAACAAATAGGCCCCGGCGAACATCAACGACGCTTGCCACGGGCTGTCGCCAAACAGCAGGGCGGCGACCATCACGTACACCGGCAACCGAGCCGAACACGTCAATAGCGGCAACACCAAAATCGTCACCAATCGGTCGCGCCACGTCTCGATCGTGCGTGCGGCCATGATCCCCGGGATCGCACACGCGTGTGCCGAAAGCATCGGCACGAACGCTTTGCCGGGCAGCCCGACGCGACGCATCAACCGCTCCATCACGAACGCGCCTCGCGCCATGTACCCCGAATCTTCCAACAGCGTGATGAAAAAGAACAGGATACAAATCTGCGGCAAAAACACGACGACACCCGCGATGCCGCCGACGACACCGTCGATCGCCAACGAACGAAAATCATCCAGCGGCAAACTGCCGATCACCAGCGACGTCAACACGGCGACCGAGGCCCACAGACGCGTCCATTTCGTTTCATTCAACCAATACGCGACCGCAAACACCGACAACGAAATCGCGGTGGCAATCGGCAACCAGATCATGGTCGCAAGCGGGCTGGACGGCAACAGATTGTCGATCACCCGGCCGGCCCAACCGAATCCGTCTTCGATCGCCGACATCGGCAGATCCGCCAACGAAAAAATCAAAAAGAACACCGACAGCATCACGCCCAACAGCGTCACCAAACCGATCCCTTGCGAGGTCAGCAATCGGTCCAGCCACTCCAGTTTGACTCCCTTGCCGGGCGTCTGACGGACCGAGGAACCCGCCACGCCATCGGCCCATTCGAAACGCGCCGCGAACGGACACCCGCCACAACCGGCGACGCAAGGTTCACGAGCGATCGGCAGCAGCGGCCTGGCCGGCTTGGTCAACTCGTAGATCGCTTCACGCAACTCGCCCAGTCCACGCGCCTTTCGGGCGCTGACCGGAATCACCGGACAGCCCAGTTTTTCGCTCAATTCGTCGAACCGGATTTCCGTTCCCGACGACTCGGCCGCGTCGATCAAATTGACCGCGACGATCGTCGGCAGATTGCGATCGAGAATCTCGCCGGCCAACACCAACGTGCGAGCGATGTTCGTCGCGTCGACCACCACAACGACCGCGTCGGGCAGACGACTCAGTTCCCCCTGGAACTCTCCCCGGATACTCCGCGCGGCAACCTCCTCCTCCGGACTGGCCGTTTCCATGCTGTACAGGCCCGGCAGGTCCACCAATTCAATCTCGCTGGTCGCTTGGCAGCGAGAATCCTTGTCCACCGCCGCGACCTGAATCATCGCCTTGCGCAAGTCGACCGTGATGCCGGGGTAGTTCGCCGTCTTGGCCCGCATCCCCGCCAGCGCATTGAACAACGACGTCTTGCCGACGTTGGGATTGCCGACCAGCAACACCACCGGTTTCGTGGCCGAAACGTCCGACCCGGGCATCGAACTAACCGTCGGAAGACTCAAGGGAGGGGCTCTGGCTTAGACGGCCGGCGCCGGAGCAGAAACCGGCGCAGACTCGGGATTCAAAGGCGAAACAGACGCTGGATCGACCAAGACCACCTTGGCCAGCTGTCGCGAAAGGCCGACGCGGGACGCTCCGATTTTTAAGATCATCGGATCCCCGCGTCCCACCAGTTCGATCATTCGCCCCTGGCAGACACCCAAACGTTTCAGCCGAACCGCATCTTGGCCCGCGGCGTGAATCTCCCTGCAAACGTAGCGACCGGGTTGGATCTCAGCGAGCGTGGTCGTGTGAATCGGGTCCGGGGGAGCCTGGACGATTGCCATCGAGTTGAACCATCCGATCGTGGGCGGGGCGGGAGCTGCAACAAAGCAGCGGCTGGAAATGAGAATCAGTCTCAATAGGATGACAGGCGGCATCCGGCCTGTCAAGCGCTTCAGGTTGTCGCACTCAATCCGCTGGCCAAGCAGGTTTGACCCCGAGACGGGTGGCAGCAAGTAGCCGGTGGCCGCCTTGGCGCACCTGAATCCCTTTCTGTCATCCCGTCCGGGATGAAAAGACTTGGCGAAGACATGGGGAAACGTATGCCCCAGCCCGTCTACGCCCCGGCGGCCAGTCCGGGCGGGGAGGGTCGGTCCGGCAGCGCTTTTTCGACCACCGCCGCTCCGACGCTGTCGCCCAACACGTTGACGGTGGTCCGAAATCGATCCAGCAACCAGTCGACCGACAGAATCAGCCCCATGTATTCCAACGGCAACCCGACGGCATTGAGCACGATCAACATCGTGACCAGCCCGGCTTCGGGGATCCCCGCCGCCCCGATCGCGGCCAAGGTGGCGGTGACCGCCACGATCACTTGCTCCCAAAACCCGAGATCAATGCCCGGCACCACTTGGGCGATGAAGATGGCGGCGGCGGCTTCGTAGAGTGCGGTCCCGTCCATGTTGATCGTCGCGCCCAACGGAATCACAAACTCGGTCGAACGTTTAGAGATCCCGGCTTCTTCGGCACATTCGAGTGTCACCGGCAAGGTTGCCGAAGAGCTGGCCGTCGAAAACGCGGTCAACAGGGCCTTGGACATCGCCAGGATGTACCGATACGGATTGTCGCGTCGGACCAGATAATAAATCGCCGGCAAGGTGATCAGGGCGTGGAACGCCAGACCTCCCACCACCGTCCCGAAGTACCAGCCGATTTGAGAGAGTTCTTCGAGAAACTTGCCCTCCGCTTGAGCCTCACCGAAACGCGCCGCGACCAGGCAAAAAATTCCCAAGGGCGCGAAATTCATCAGCAGCATCACAAATCGCATCAGTGCCGTGTTCGCTTGCGTGATCAGTTTCGTGATGCTGCTGACGTCTTCGTGCATCGTGGTCAGCATCCCCGCAAACACGATCGCAAACACGATGATCGGCAACAACTGGGTTTGCGCGGCCGAAACAAACAGGTTGTCTGTGACCAGCATCAGCACCAGATTTTTGAAGATCGTGCCGATGTTTGGCTGCACGCTCTCGCCTTGTGGCAACCCCTCCAGAACGCCACCGACTTCCACCTTGCTCAGCCCCGTCGATTGCGACAACGCGTCGACGATCTTGGATTTTGGCGAACCCTGCCCCTCGGTGTTCATCGCCTGGACGGCCGCCTGGTCAACCGTGCCGACTCCCGGCTGAACGACGTTGACGACCACCAGCCCCACCACGACCGCCAAGATGGTGGTGACCAGATAGAACCCGATCGCCGCCGCACCGGGGCGTCCGAGTTTTCGAACGTCTCCCATCCCCAACACGCCGCACATCACCGAGGTGAGGACCAGCGGCACGACGATCATCTTCAACATCCGCAAAAAGACTTCACCCCCGATTTCCAAGGACGCCGCCAGATGAGGGCTAACGAGCGCCAGTGCAATGGCGGCAACGATCGAAAAGAAAATCGCATACGCGAGCCAATTCCCGTGCGGTTGATCGTCGGAAGCCGGTGAGGAACCTGGGTTGGCGTCGGACATGAGTTTGCCGAAAGTTGCGAGGTGATGAAACGACGAACGCTTCAATCAAGAAACGGGCCGAAAAAGGGTGCGGGGAGCAGCCGAGAAAATGGATCGATCGTCCCCGAAAACACGCCCTGCCAACATACCAAACTTCAGTGCGATCGTCTGTCGATCCAACGCGAACGCACAGATTGTTAGACTATGATCTTCTCCGTCCCACCTGCTCCCCCAGCTTCACCGATCCGATTCCTTCATGAAACTCTCCCGACGCCAATTTGGTGCGCTCGCCGCCTCGTCCGCGATCGCCTTCAACCACGCCACAACCGATGCCGCGGAAACCGGACCGCTCGAAACGTTCGTTCCCTGCCGTGCGATCACCCGTGGCCCCAAAAACCATTGGTTCGGCTATTACGACAAACGCGAGTTTGATCCGACCAACACGCTTGTGCTTTCCAACGAAGTCTCCTTCGAAGGCCGTTCGCCGACTGCAGGTGACACGATTGCCGTGGGATACGTCGACACCGGCAACGGCGATCGCTGGCATGAAATCGGAACCAGCAACGCCTGGGGATGGCAACAAGGCTGCATGCTGCAATGGCTAGGCGACGACGGCAACCGAATCTTGTGGAACGACCGTCAAGGCGACTCGTTCGTTTGCCGCATCTATTCCACCGAGACAAAGAAAACACGCACGATCAACAAACCGATCTACACCGTTTCGCCGGACGGAAGATTTGGTCTGTCCGCCGACTTTCGACGCATCGACAATCTCCGTCCCGGTTACGGGTACGACGGTTTGGCCGATCCCAACGTTGCCGTTCGCGCGCCGGCCGATTCGGGGATCTGGCGGGTGGACTTGGAAACCGGCGGGGAGGAGCTGATCCTGTCGTTGGCCGATGTCGCGGCGATGCCATGGCCCGACGGCGACAAACATGCGCAAGCCTGGCACTACTTCAACCACCTGTTGATCAGCCCGGACGCACAGCGGTTCATCGTCTTGCACCGTTATCGCCCCGAGTTCGACCCCAACACGCTGCAGTTCAAAGGCGGCTTTGTCACTCGGATGTTGACCGCGGCGATCGACGGCACCGACCGATACGTGCTCGACCCCTCCGGTTACACCTCGCACTTCATCTGGAAAGGCAGCGATGCGGTCACGATGTGGACCAAGCCGGCCGGACAAAAAGCGGGGTTCTACGAGTTCGTCGACCAAACCGATCAAGTTCGCCCCGTCGGCCACGACAAGATGCCGACCAACGGCCACAACACGTATCTGCCATCGCCCTACCAGGACTGGATCCTCAACGACACCTATCCAGACCGCAAGACGCGTCGCCAGACAGTCTATCTGTATCACGTGCCTTCAGGGCGACGATTCGATCTCGGGCACATCCCCTCGCCGCCGGCCTACAGCGGCGAATGGCGTTGTGACACGCACCCGCGCAGCAGCAACGACGGCACGAAAGTCGCCATCGACAGCCCACACGACGGAGGCCGTCAGGTTTATCTGTTGGACATCGCCGAAATATTGAAGCAGGGATGATCGGGCCGTCGCAGGATCTCCCAGTACGATGGCCCTTCCGGGCCGTCGCAGGATCTCCCAGTACGATGGCCCTTCCGGGCCGTCGCAGGATCTCCCTGTACGATGGCCCTTCCGGGCCGTCGCGAACTCTACATCGACGACCTGGAAAGGACGTCGTACAAGGACGTCGTACAACGATCTGATTCTCCCCCCTCATCAGACTCCCACACCGAGACCACGTCATGACCAAACTCATTCCATCGCTCATCGCCGCTCTCGCGTGTTCGATCGCCCTGGCCACAACCGCCCGCGCCGCCGATCGCCCCAACCTCGTGATCCTGTTGGCTGACGACATGGGGTTCGGTGAACTGCAATGCCTCAATCCGCGCCGGGGCAAAATCCCGACGCCGCAATTGGATGCGATCGCCGCCGGCGGGATGGTCTTTACGGACGCCCACAGCGGATCGTCGGTTTGCACGCCGACCCGCTACGGTCTGTTGACGGGCCGTTACGCGTGGCGGACTCGTCTGCAAAGCGGCGTGCTGACCGGCGGTCCGTCCTTGATCGCCCCCAACCGCTTGACCTTGGCCAAGTTGCTTTCTACCCAGGGGTACCACACCGCCGTCATCGGTAAATGGCACCTCGGAATGCTGTTCGATGGCAAACACATTTCCAAAGCCGTCCCGGTCGGCGCCAAGGTCACCCACGGACCGCTCGACCGCGGCGGCTTTGATGAGTTCCACGGATTTCATCACGCCCGACAGATTGAAACGTGGATCGACAACGACGTCGTCACTGAAACGATCGAGCCGATTGAAATGTTGCCGCGTCTGACCAAAACGGCCGTCAAATACATTGAATCACGCAAAGACCAATCGGAACCGTTCTTTCTGTACGTGCCCTGGAGCTCCCCGCACAGCCCGGTGGTTCCGTCAAAAGAGTGGCAGGGCAAGAGTGGGCTCAACGCACACGCCGATTTCGTCATGCAAACCGATGACAGCTTCGGCAAAGTGGTGGACGCGCTGCGTGACAACGATATGTTGGACAACACGTTGATCCTGTGCAGCAGCGACAACGGCACCTCGGGGCCGACGTCAAAGATCGGCCAGCTTCAGGAGCTGGGACACTTTCCCAGCGGCGACCTGCGGGGATCCAAGGCCGACATCTGGGACGGCGGCCACCGCGTCCCGTTCCTGGTTTCCTGGCCCGGCGTGGTGCGACCGGGTTCGCAATCGAACGGGTTGGTTTGTCTGTCCGATGTGATCCGCACCGTCGCCGACATCTTGGACGTGGAACTGAGCGACAATGCCGCCGAAGACAGCATCAGTTTTTTGCCGCTGCTCAAAGGCGAAGTCGAGCATCAGCGAGAAAGCGTGGTCCATCACAGCGTCAGCGGGTACTTCGCGATTCGGCAAGGTAAATGGAAACTGTCGCTGTGCCCGGATTCCGGCGGATGGACGGGAACCCGACCGTCCAAAAAGTCCTGGGCGAAATACGAAAAGGCAGGCTTGCCGATGGTGCAATTGATCGACATGGACGGAGACTTGGGCGAGCAAACCAATCTGGCCAGGGAACATCAAGGAAAGGTGGATGAACTACACGACCTCTTGGAGCAACACGTCAAACGCGGCCGCAGCACGCCGGGGTTGCCGCAAACCAACGACGCCGAGATTGTGATCGACAAGCGGCCGGGGAAGTAGCCGCAGGGCAGGGGAGCATAAAAGGAATCCAGCAACCGTTGGCGTCTAGCCTTGAGGCGATCTCCGGTCGCTACTCTGCAGCGACAGAGGGCGGCTAAAGAGACCGTCCAGCTTAAGGCGATCGCTTTTCTGATGTACGATGGCCCTTCCGGGCCGTCGCCCGTGGGGCTCTGCGCGACGACCTAGAAAGGACGTCGTACACCCCTCCGCCGAGAATAGAGAATAAAAAAGGGTCAGGAGCCTTTTTGGAAAATTAGGCAACCGCCCCTTACCTATTCTACCTTTAATGCTCCTGACCCTTTTTCCTTTCCCAGGCTTGCCGATGGTGCAATTGATCGACATGGACGGAGACTTGGGCGAGCAAACCAATCTGGCCAGGGAACATCAAGGAAAGGTGGATGAACTACACGACCTTTTGGAGCAACACGTCAAACGCGGCCGCAGCACGCCGGGGTTGCCGCAAACCAACGACGCCGAGATTGTGATCGACAAGCGGCCGGGGAAGTAGCCGCAGGGCAGGGGAGCATCAAAGGAATCCAGCAACCGTTGGTGTCTAGCCTTGAGGCGATCTCCGGTCGCTACTCTGCAGCGACAGAGGGCGGCTAAAGAGACCGTCCAGCTTAAGGCGATCGCTTTTCTGATGTACGATGGCCCTTCCGGGCCGTCGCCCGTGGGGCTCTGCGCGACGACCTAGAAAGGACGTCGTACACCCCTCCGCCGAGAATAGAGAATAAAAAAGGGTCAGGAGCCTTTTTGGAAAATTAGGCAACCGCCCCTTACCTATTCTACCTTTAATGCTCCTGACCCTTTTTCCTTTCATGAACGACGGATAAAGTGTGGCGTCAACGCGGTCGAGCCCTCTTGAAAGCTGGTCTTTGAGGCCGCAGTAGAATCGATTTGCTTCGACCCCATCCGGGGTCGCTGAGGAGTTCGGTTTGGATTCCCGGAGGTGTCGCTGCGCTTACCTCCGGCTACCCGCTTTGATCCCTCCGGGATCGCTTCTTCAACCGAACGGATCCGCTTCAGCTGGTGAGCTCGGGCTGCCGAATGGAGGCTTGTTGGGAGCGTCACTACCGCCACGGAACGGATCGCCGCCTCCGCGTGATCCGCCGAACGGATCATCGCCCGGCGTTCCTCCATCGCCGCCGAACGGATCATCGCTGGCGTTGACGCCTCCACCACCGAATGGATCATTCATTCCGTCCGGGCCGCCGAAAGGATCGGCCTTGGGGTCAACAGGCGGTGCCTTTTGTTGCAGCTTGGCTTCGAGTTCCAGCAACTGCTTTCGATGCTTCACCAGTCGCGCCACGGTCGCTTCGATGTCACGTCGCAGCGTCTGGACGAGCTTCAACTTCTCGGCGTCAGACCGTTGGGTGCTGGCTGCGTTATCGGCGAGGCTTGCCGAGGATCCGTTTGACCGGAACGTCGCCACGCCCTGATCGGAGACCGCCAGTTCGAACACTCCCTCGACTCCTTTGACTTTTCCGTCTGCCAACACGGCTGTGGTGACTCCGGCGTCACTTTCCCAGTTGTTGATGGAAATCCCACGAATCTCCATGTCACCTTCGATCGGCTTGATGACGACGTACCGACCGGGCCGCAGCAGATCAAATCGTATGTTTCTGCCATCGGTCGATGAAGGCAAACGCACGTGTTGATAGGCAGCCCGCTCGTCACGATGTTCGTTTAAGAACTTGGCCATCGTCGACCGCGAGGTCACGGCCGAAGCGGGAGGTGTCGTCAGCGTTGGCGTGTCCCCGAAGGATTGGCGACGGAAGCTCTCCAGATGGTAGTGGGGCGACGGTTGATCACCCCATTCGGGCAGCGCGTCATCACGCTTTTCCGGGGCGCGCAGAATCAACGAACGCAGCGGAGGAAAGTCGACGGTGATCGGCTTGGGCGACTTTCCGGAAACCAAAACAATCGTGCTGGGACCGCCGCTGGTCAAAATCCTGAACAACCGATTCCTATTGACCTTCGATTGCTCCAATTCAATGGAATGTCTTGGCACGATCGCCACCCGAACCTCCCCCGGCGGGACCGAGATCACTTCGCCCAATGCGGCAGTCTGGTACCATCGAAACCGTGGACTGAATCGCCAGTCGTCGACATCAAGTTGTTTGCCCAACGTCTGTGACGAATTGAGTTCCTGTTTGTATTCTTGCAAGCTGGGATAGGCGAAGCCGTTTTGCCAACACGTCAGGACTTGGTACCGCGAACTGTCGATGCCCGACGGCGCGTCGACGATGAGTTTCCCGACGCTGCGCAGTTTGACTTTTGGTGATAGCTTCGTGCCTGCGGGGATGAAGCTGAAGCCCGATTCATGCACGGCCAAGGCTGGCGCCGTGTGCGAACTGACTCTGCGATTGCGTCTCAACATGCCGTTGACCAATTCAATGGTTCCGTCGTCCCCGGCGGTCCACGTTTGCCACGGCGGCTTCACCGGTTGCAACGGCTTGCCGTCAAGAAACGCGATGTGCGGGGGTGAACGAGAGGCTCCCGGCGAAATCGAACCATATCCCATATCCATACCATACATCTCCGCATCACCACCGCTCCCCATCATCATGTCGTCCATCATCATGTCGTCCATCCCCATGTCGTCCATCCCCATGTCGTCCATCCCCATGTCGTCCGTCCCCATGTCGTCCGTGTCCATGTCCATGTCCATCATGTCCATGTCCATGTCCATGTACATTCCAATCGCCCCCTGAACCAGCGTTCGATAGAACCTGGTGCCGCTAGCCGGTTGACCGTCGGGTGTCAAAAAGGTGACGTCGGCTGCGGTGGCAACATGGGCCCCAAACAGACAGCAGAAGAAGATGAAGAGGGTGGTGCGATTCATGAGTCAATTCCGTTGATAAGCGTATTCGTTCGAGGGGTTTTAGTCGGGGAAATTCGATCGGTTCAAATCCCCGGGGGGATTCGTGGGATCATCCGTTTGACGCCAGCTGTCGCGCATTGCATCATTCTGCCCCGAATCGTTCTGCCATCCCTCCCCTGAGTCCTTCCAGCTGACGGGGCACGGTGGCTGCGTGGAGAGGTAGGAAGATTGGCAGCCGGTCAGCGCTCAAGGCGGATCCGGAAGCAGAGAATGCAGTTCGGATTCCAAACGCGGCAGCGTGGTTTGGTTCAATTGGTCCAGCTCCGCTTGGAGTTGCTCGAGATAGATGTCGGTTTCGTCGGCAATCGAGTTTGATGGTGCTTCGGTGACCAATTCGGGCGGCGTGATCGGTTCGGATGGCAGCGGTTCGGCCCCGTCCGCTTCAATCGGAGTGGTGTCAAGTGGCTGGGCAGCACTTGGTGCTTCCGGTTGCGGCGCAATACGGGAAACACCGCCGGACGCATCAAACATCATCCAGCCCGCTCCGGCGATCAGGATCGTGGCCAGGAAAATTGACGCGATCGCCGCAATGCGTTTCGGCTTTGCATCGTTCACGGATAACTCCTCAGGGATCGGGGCGGATCCGCCTTCGGCGAGATGCCTCTGACAGGCTTCGATCCATTCGGTCAGTTGTTCCGCCGAAGGCCGATCCGCAGGGACAGTCGCGTGCAGTTTCTCGATCAAGCGATTCACCCAGTCGGGAAGGTCACGGCAGTGGTCGGAAAGGACTGGCAGCTGAGCATCGGCGATTCGGCGAACGATCGCGTGCGTGTGCAGGCCGGACATCGGCGGCTGCCCGACCAGCATGGTCCATAGCACCGTTCCCAACGAATAGATGTCACCGGCCGGGCCGGCGCCACAGCCGGAGGCTTGTTCGGGCGACAGGTAGATCGGTGTGCCGGCAAAGGTTCCCGTCGCGGTGCACGTCGCATCGGTTTGAACCTTCGCCAAGCCGAAATCGGATAGCACAGCACGTTCGGTTCCAGCGTGCAGTAAAATGTTGGCGGGTTTGACGTCTCGGTGCACGACACCACAGGCATGTGCCGCCGCCAGCGCGGACGCGACTTGACGCATGATCCGCAGCGTTTCATCAAGCGGCATCGGGCCCGAATCGCGAATCCGCTGCTCCAAGGACTGCCCGGCCAAATACGGCATCACCAGATAGGGAACGTCGCGGTACCGATCGACGTGATAGATCGAGATCACGTTGGGATGCACGACCGCGGCGGCCGAGCGGGCTTCGCGTTCAAGCGTCAGCAAGGTCTCGGGTGATTGCCAGTACTGGGGCTGTGGGATTTTGATCGCGACGACGCGGTCCATGTCGATACTGCGCGCCTTGAGCACGATTCCCATTCCGCCGCTGCCGACGACGCCCAAAATCTCGAATCGTCCCAGGCGACCGAGCGAGCGTTCGTCGTCGGTGGGACCGAGCAGCGTTTGCACCAGCGAAACGATCGCCGGGCTGGATGGTTCGCGCGGCGATTGTTCCAAACCCTCCGCACCGCCGTCGTGCCAATCGTGACTGGTCAGCCCCGTCGACCGCAGCGCATCGCGAGAGAGACAGAAGAACGGGTCGTCGGCTGACAAACGAGCCACCACCGATTGGCAGAGATCGCAGCCATCCAAATGGTTCAACAAGTCCTGTTCGTCCACGGCCACGTTACCGCTGCCGGTCAGCCAATCCCGCCAGGTTGATTCGTCGGGGCAGTTCGCTTGGTCGACCATCACGCGTCCTCCATCTGACCGGCGTCTTCGAGTTGTTCGATCTGCGTGACGGCATCGCGCAAGCGACGAACGATCCGGCTGCGGATGGCATAAACCGAACCGATCGACCGTCCCGATTGGTGGGCGGCTTGTTCGATCGAAAGACCGTCGACGTGGGTTTGCCAGAAAATCCTCCAATGCTCCGCGTCGACCTGGGACTGGACCTTTCCGGCGGCGGTGACAAACAGGTGCTGTTGGTGCTGCCGATTCCACTCGATCCGCGATGCATCATCGACGATCGCTCGTTGTGAGAGCGAGAGCTGGGCACTGGTGCCGCCGGTGCCACGCTTGGACAGATGCCGCGTGACCAAATTCAGCAACACGTTTTCCGCGATCCGTCGCAGCCAGGCCCGAAAACGTAGCGGACGCGTTTGATGGTCGGCGGCGGAATCACCGGACCAGCGACTGGCGGCGCGAAACACCCGTGCCATGACCTCGGCGACCAGCGTTTCGGCATCGCTGTGTTGCAGCCCACGGCCCCGTGCGTAGCGGTAAACCACTGGGCGATAGAGCGCATCGAAGCGGTTCCAGGCGGCATCGTCGCGCGGGTCCGCCAAACGCTGGACGAGTTTCGTTTCGGTATCCGGCCAGTGGTGCATTCGATCGATTCTCGCAGAGCGGAGGAGATCGTGTGGGGGGGGAACATGTGAAAGACCCCAGCGGAAATGACTTCTGACAAGAAATCTTTCCTGATCACGAGAATATCGATTCTGCGGTGGACCATCGCCCGGCGCGCGGTGCCGTGCCGCCTCGGTCGACAGCTGTCAATCTGGCATTGCCTCTCTGGGGCCCCAAAACCGCTCACCGGCGACGCTGCCAAAAAAGGTTTTCGAGGAGATCCGCTCGCTGCAAAGCTTGCTTTTTACGAGGAAAACGCGTCGTCGCACTTGGCAGACCGGCATTTTCTGCGAGTCGAGCTTTCGACTGGCACGTCCTTTGCTTTTCGATCTCACCGACGCCTCACACGGCGAAAACGACAGGCAGATCGGACGGCGGTCGCCTGCCAGGAACACCCTCAACATTGACACGTTCAGCACAACCCACTGCGGCCCGAGAGCGGCAAACGCCACGGCCGAATTCAATCGAACAATCCACTTTTTCACGGAGATGAAGCGTTATGGCTCAGGGCGAAAAAATCATCGGCATTGACCTCGGGACGACCAACAGTGTGGTCGCCATCATGGAAGGCAGCGAGCCGAAAGTCATTCCCAACCCCGAAGGCAACCGGCTGACGCCCAGTGTGGTCGCGTTCACCGACAAGAAGGAAACGATTGTCGGCGAACCCGCACGACGCCAAGCGGTCACCAACCCCAAACGCACCGTCTATTCGGCCAAGCGTTTCATGGGTCGACGCCACCACGAAGTCGAGTCGGAAGAGAAGATGGTCCCCTACGGTGTCACCGGGGCCGCCAACGAGTACGTCAAGATCGAGGTCGGCGACGAGACCTTCACGCCGCAAGAAATCTCGGCCAAAGTGCTTCGCAAGCTGAAGGAATCCGCCGAGTCCTATCTCGGTCACAAGGTCAACAAGGCCGTGATCACGGTCCCGGCCTACTTCAACGACGCGCAGCGCCAAGCGACCAAGGACGCCGGGCAAATCGCCGGTCTGGAAGTCGCGCGGATCATCAACGAACCCACCGCCGCCGCACTCGCCTATGGACTCGACAAAGCCAAGGACGAAAAGATCATCGTCTTTGACCTCGGTGGCGGTACCTTCGACGTTTCCGTGTTGGAAGTCGCCGACAGCGGTGACGAAGAAAACGAAAGTCGCGTTTTCCAGGTCATCAGCACCCACGGAAACACGCACCTGGGCGGTGACGACTTTGACGAAGCGTTGATCAACTACGTCGCTGACGAATTCAAGAAAGAAAACGCGATCGACCTGCGCAACGACCCGATGGCGTTGCAGCGTTTGCAGGAAGCGTGTGAAAAGGCCAAGAAAGAACTGTCGAGCCTTCCCGAGACCGACATCAATCTGCCCTTCATCACGATGGACCAAGCCGGTCCGAAACACCTGACGATGAAGATCACCCGCAGCAAGTTCGAAGAGCTGATCGATGATCTGGTCGAAAAATGTAAGAAACCCGTCATGGATGCCCTCAAGGACGCCGGGTTCTCACCGAGCGACATCGACGAAATCGTCTTGGTCGGTGGTAGCACGCGGGTTCCCAAGGTCCGCGAACTCGTCAAGAAGATCTTCAACAAAGAGCCCCACCAGGGCGTCAACCCGGATGAAGTCGTCGCCATCGGTGCCGCCATCCAGGGCAGCGTTCTGGCCGGCGACCGGACCGACGTCCTGTTGCTCGACGTGGCGCCGCTGACCTTGGGGATCGAAACCGAAGGCGGCGTGATGACCCCGCTGGTCGAACGCAACACCACCGTCCCGGTCGAAAAGAAAAACGTCTTCAGCACCGCTGCGGACAATCAAACCGCCGTGACCGTTCGCGTTTTCCAAGGGGAACGCAAGATGGCCGCCAACAACCGGCTGCTCGGTGAGTTCAACCTCGACGACATCCCGGCCCAACCGCGCGGCGTGCCGCAGATCGAGGTCAAGTTCGATATCGACCAAAACGGGATCTTGAGCGTTTCGGCGAAGGAGCTGAAGACGGGCAAAGAAGCCAAGGTCGAAATCAAGGAAGCCGGCGCGCTGAGCGATGACGAGATCGAAAAGATGCGTCGCGATGCCGAGCAGAACGCCGAAGAAGACCGCAAACAGTTCGAATTGGCCGAGGCCCGCAACAAGGCGAATCAGCAGGTTCACCAGCTCGAAAAAGAGATGTCCGAACATGCCGACAAGCTCTCCGACGATGACAAAGAACCGCTCAACAAAGCGATCGAAAAAGTCAAAACGGCGTCGGGCACCGACGATGTGAATGCCATCAAACAGGCGACCGAAGAGTTGGACGCCGCAGCCAAGGCGTTCAGCAAAGTCTTGTACGAAAAGACCGCCGCAGCCGGTGGCGACGCAGACGCCGCGGCCGCCGGAGCCGCAGCACCCGCGGGCGACTCCGACGACGACGATGCCATCGACGCCGACTTTGAAGTCAAGAGCTAAACGACGACAGGTTGTCTGAACGATCAAACGCCATCGACCGGCACAACACCGGTCGGTGGCGACGACAGACGGGTGTCATGTCGCCCGTCTTTTTTTGCGCACCGACCGAACCCCATCACCACCAACAAGTAGGGCATGCTGTGCATGCCAACCGCAGGGCATGCTGTGCATGCCGGGGGCCGTCAGGCACAGCCTGACCGACGCCCACTGAGTCAATGGTGAGCCGCTGGCCGTAAGGCCTCGGGCGGGCGCCAGGATGCCCGGCCGCTTACGCGCCCGCGGCTCACTCAATCGACAGGCCGCTTGCGCCGTTCCGCTCACTCATTCGATGCCAAGCCAGCCTACCCACCAGTCAACCACGCAGGAGCACTCGCGATGACCTTCCGATTCGACAAACTGACCACCAAAGCCCAGGGCTTGATCGCCGAAGCACAGGGGCGTGCGACATCGGCCGGCAATCCCGAAATCACCTCCCTGCACCTGCTCTCGGCCATGCTCGACGAAAGCGGCGGCATCACCGGCGCGCTGCTGTCCAAGATGAACGCCGATGCAAATCAATTGCGAGAATTGACCACCAGCGAGTTCGACAAGTTGCCCAAGGTCACCGGCGGCCGACAACCGAGCATTGCTGCTGAACTGCAATCGGCCCTCAACGAAGCCGCCACCAGTGCACAATCGCTGAAAGACGAATTTGTCAGCACCGAGCATCTGCTGCTGGGGATCGCCAAAGCCAAAACGAAAGCCCAGAGCCTGCTTTCGCTGTGCGGCGTCAACGCCGACGACGTTTTGAAAGCGGCCAGCGAAATCCGGGGCAGCGCACGCGTGACCGACCAGAACGCCGAAGACACCTATCAGGCGCTCGAAAAATACGGCGTCGACCTGACCCAACTCGCCGCCGCCGGGAAACTCGATCCGGTCATCGGCCGGGACAATGAGATTCGCCGGGTGATCCAAGTGCTGTCGCGACGCACAAAAAACAATCCCGTCTTGATCGGTCAACCCGGCGTGGGAAAAACTGCGATCGCCGAAGGCTTGGCCCTGCGGATTTTCGAAGCCGACGTTCCGACAAGTTTGAAAAACAAAAAAGTCATCGCGCTGGACATGGGAGCCCTGGTCGCGGGGGCAAAATTCCGCGGCGATTTCGAAGAACGCCTCAAAGCCGTGCTGCGTGAAGTCAAGGATTCCGACGGACGCGTGATCCTGTTTATCGACGAACTTCACCTGGTCGTCGGTGCGGGCAAGGCGGAAGGTTCACCCGACGCGGCCAACTTGTTGAAACCCGAACTCGCCCGCGGCGCACTCCGCTGTGTCGGTGCGACGACGCTGGATGAGTACCGGCAACACATTGAAAAAGACGCCGCACTGGAACGGCGGTTCCAACCGGTTTACGTCGAAGAGCCATCGGTCGAAGACTCCATCGCCATTCTCCGCGGGCTGAAGTCGCGCTACGAATCCCACCACGGCGTGCGGATCACCGACAGCGCCCTGGTGGCCGCCGCGACGCTGGCCGATCGCTACATCGCCGATCGCTTTTTGCCGGACAAGGCGATCGACCTGGTCGATGAAGCGACCAGCCGATTGGCGATGGAAAAAGAAAGCGTTCCCGAACCCATCGACCGCATCCAACGCCGGTTGCGCCAACTGGAACTCGCCCAGCGACAGCTTCAAGACGAAGACGCCGGCGACACATCGATCTTGGCTCGCCGCGAAGAGATTCAATCCGAAATGGAATCGCTCGGCAAAGAACTCGCCGACCTGAGGGAACAATGGGAAAGCGAAAAGATCGGGCTTGAGGGCGTGCAGTCGATTCGCCAGGAAGCCGAAACGCTGGCGCACCGATTCGCAACCCTCGACGCCGAAGCCAAGCAGACTCAGCTGCGCGGCGAGAACCCCGAGGACTTGTATCGCGAGATGTTGGAAGTCCAATCGCGCCAGGCGGAACTCGAATCGAAACTGGAAGAAATCGAAAAACGCGATCAAGGCTCATCCGCCGAAGCAGCGTCCGACGAACCCGAGCGGCGGTTGCTGCGTCGCGAAGTGACGGCGGAGGAAATCGCCGAAGTGGTGTCGGCCTGGACCGGTGTCCCGGTGAGCCGAATGATGGAAACCGAGCGGGCCAAATTGCTGGTCATGGAAGAGCGGTTGCACACCCGTGTGATCGGTCAAGACGAAGCCGTTCGCGCCGTCTCCGATGCGGTCCGTCGCAGCCGCAGCGGGTTGGCCGACCCGAACCGACCGATCGGATCCTTCTTGTTCCTCGGACCGACCGGTGTCGGCAAGACGGAACTGTGCAAGGCGCTCGCCGAAATCATGTTCGACGACGAGAACGCGATGGTGCGGATCGACATGTCCGAGTTCATGGAACGACATAGCGTCGCGCGGATGATCGGTGCACCTCCCGGATACGTCGGTTACGAAGAAGGCGGAAAGCTGACCGAAGCCGTGCGTCGACGTCCCTACACCGTGATCCTGCTCGATGAAATCGAAAAGGCACACCCGGACGTGTTCAACATCTTGCTGCAAGTGTTGGACGACGGCCGATTGACCGATGGCCACGGACGCACCGTGAACTTCACCAACGCGGTGATCGTCATGACCAGCAACGCGGGAAGCCAAGAGATCCAGCAGATCGCGGCCGACGGAGGAGACGAAGAAGAGATGCGGGAGGCCGTTGAACAGGCACTCCGCACGCGGTTCTTGCCCGAGTTCCTCAACCGCATCGACGACACCGTCATTTTCCGTCCGTTGAACCAGGCCCAGATCCGTCAGATCGTCAAACTGCAACTCGAACATCTCGGACGCCGTTTGCAGGACAACGGGCTCACGCTGGAAGTGACCGATGCGGCAATTGATGAGATCGCCAAGACCGGATACGACCCGACCTACGGTGCACGCCCGCTGAAACGCGTGATCCAGCGCGAGGTCCAGAATGAACTGGCGACCGCGCTGCTGAAAAGCGAATTCGCCGAAGGCAGCACCGTCACGGTCGACCACGACGGAATGAACTACGTGTTCCGGTAAGGCTCGGCTCAAGAGACCGTCCAGCTTAGGGCTAGCGCGAAACGCGACAAATCTGAATGATCTGACCGAATGGGTGAGAGGTGGTCTGCGGAGGGGTGTACGACGTCCTTTCTAGGTCGTCGAGCAGAGCCCCACGGGCGACGGCCCGGAAGGGCCATCGTACATCAGAAAAACGATCGCCTTAAGCTGGACGGTCTCTTCAGCCGCTCTGGTTCGCCGCAGAGCAGCGACCGGGGATGCCCCTCAAGGCTCATGTCGGAAAAGGCCCGTTGGCATGCACAGCATGCCCTACCCTACTGCCGCGACAAGTCAACCTACAGATCCGCCGTCGTCCACGCTCCATCGATGCGGCGTGGGGTTTGGCCGGTCGGGTTTTTATCGCCCAACAACGCCGGCAACCGTTCGGCGCGGACGTTGTCAAAGCTGGTCAGTTTCGCGAACCGCAGCAGCGATCCGGGGATACCGACGGCGGTGAAACCCGGGTGCCCGGTCGCCGGGTAGGGACCGCCGTGATTCATCGCGGCCGAGACGGCGACTCCGGTCGGCATCTTGTCGTTCAGCATTCGTCCGACCTTAGGCGTCAATTCGAACGCCACTTGATCGTACGACGCATCGTCGCTGCCGGCCGGATCGCTGTAGACGCAACCGGTCAAGTTGCCTTCCAGACTGGCGATCACGTTGCAGAGTTCTGCCAGGTCTTCGGCGACCACGACCAACGACGCATTGCCGAACGCTTCGGTCTGGAACCCTTCGGGGTCGGCCAAGAACTGTTTCCCGGTCGCCGTCATCAACGTGTTGGCCAGCGCACATCGGCCGGCTTCGACTTCGCCACCGCCGACCAACAGTTCGGCGCCGAAACCGCAAAGCGTCTCGATACTTTGTTTCAAGCTTCCGGCAACGGCGGGCGACAACAGGGTTCCCGCGGGCGAGCCGGCAAAACGTTCTTTGACTGTGGCGATGAACTTGTCGGTTCCCTCGCCGGCGATCGCCAGGACCACGCCGGGGTTGGTGCAGAATTGTCCGCTGCCCATCAACGCGCTGCCGCAAAACTCATCGACGATCTCATCGCCGCGCGCCGCCAAGGCGCCCGGCAGCAACACGACCGGGTTGACGCTGGAAAGTTCCAAATAGATCGGTTTGCCGGCCGCGTCGGCAGCCGCCTTGAGTTTTAATCCCGCCGATCGGCTGCCGGTGTACCCGGTCGCACCGACACGTGGATCGGCGACCAAGCGTTCGCCGTCGGCATGTCCGGTGCGATAGATCAACTGCACGATTGCAGCGGGCATGCCGGTTTCTTTCGCGGCTTCCAATGCCAGTTCCGCAAACAGACGCGTCGTTTCGGGGTGGGAACTGTTGGCTTTGCCGATCACGGGATTACCAGCCGCAATCGCCGCGGCAAAGTCTCCGCCGGAAACCGACCCAAAGGCAAACGGGAAATTATTGGGACCGAACACACAAACCGGTCCGAGCGGCTCGTAGCAAGAACGAATCCCGGCGGCGGTGTCGATCGTCGCCAGCGCCCAATCGCCCGATCGGCAGGATTCGGCGGCGGAGCGGAGTTGGCCACTGGTTCGTGGCAACTCTCCGTCGGCAAGCCGCGGAGACTTGGCCAAACCCGTTTCCGCATGGGCCGCTTCAACGAGCGGCTCTTTGGCGGCATCGATCTTGTCGGCATACAAATCCAAAAACTCCGCGATCTTCGCCGCGGGAAGCTTTCGCATTTCGCGAGCCGCCTCCGCGGCGGCATCGAGCGCCGCATCACAATCAGCCCATGAGCTGATCGGAAATTCGGCAGGCAGCTTTTCGTTGGTGTTCGGGTTGGTGGCTTGGAAGGTGCCGACCGAATCGGCGTCGCGCCACGTTCCGGCGAGGAGTACTTTTGCGGTCATGATGATATTGGGTGTTGAGTTTCGAATTGAAGAAGATATCAGGCGTTGGGCGCCTGCCAACGGTCAGGAAAACGATCTCAGCTCTTAAGAGTGGGATGACGAGCCAGGAAGCCTATCCCACGTTTGCTTAGCCCTGGATGATCGGATTGCTGAGTGTTCCGACGCCATCGATGGTGATATTGACGACGTCGCCGGGCAACAGTGTGAAATCGCTGGTGGGGACAATCCCCGTCCCCGTCATCAGAAACGCACCGGCGGGAAACGAATTGTCTTTGGCGAGCCAGCCCACCAAGTTCTCAAAGCTTCGCGCCATCTGGCCGCCGCTGGTTTGTTGATCAAAAACGGTCTGGCCGTCACGGACAATCTGCAGGTCCACGCCGATCGAGTCGGCCGGCGGCAAGACGTCGAACAAGGTGATCCAGGGTCCCAGCCCGGCACACTGGTCATAACACTTCGCTTGCGGCAGGTAGAGCGGGTTTTCGCCCTCGATGTCTCGCGAACTCATGTCATTGCCAACGGTCAGTCCCACGATCCGCATCTGGGGGCTGATCACCAGCGTGATTTCGGGTTCGGGCACGTTCCAACTGGCATCGGATCGAATCCGCAGCGGTTGCCCGTAACCGGACACGCGATGGGGAGTCGCCTTGAAAAACAATTCGGGGCGATCGGCGTTATAGACACGGTCGTAGCACGACGCAGCGGCTTCGGACTCCTCCATCCGAGCGGTTTGCGAACGTTTGTAGGTGACGCCGGCCGCCCAGACTTCCTGGTGGTCCATCGGCGGCAACCAGCGCAGCTGATCATCGATTTCGATCGCAGACTCGGTTTGCAGCGACTCGGCAGCGGCAATCGGCGTGGAATGGGCGATCAGATCCGAGAGCGTGGCGATTTCATCGGTCATCACCAACGGAAATAATTCGTTTTCGCGGACCAGTCCGACGCGAATCGTGTCGGACGCATCAAAGAATTTTGCTACTTTCATATATCAAACCTTTTGAATGAATGGTCCCAACGGATGGCATACATCGTGAACGCACCCCAGACCAACCGCCCGAACCTGCACCGGCGGTTGACCATCGCCTTCGCCGCGGTCGCAACATCCATCACGATGACGTTTTCCGGTTGCAGCTGCACTCGAGACCCGGGCGGAAACGGAAACGGTACCACGCCGCCGCTCAACGGTGAATCGGAGGCGAACCTGGTAAAAATTAATCAGGCGCTCGCGGCGACGGAAAACATGGAACCCGAGCAGGCCGAAACGCTGTGGGCCGGGCTACGAAAACAGTTTTCCGACGACCCCTCGGTGGCGCTCAACCGGGCGCTCAATTCCGTGCTGGCGGTGGACATGCTGACGGCCGCGGCGACCGACTCGGTCAAGTCCGGCGAAGAAAAACAAGCGGCACGCGCGCGGCTTCCCGACGCCATCGAAACCGCCCGAACGGCGATCGAAGATTATCAGCAGAACTCCGGCGATGAAGTCACCAAACAATGGCTGAACAGCCGCATCGACGCGCACGAGGCGGCGCTGCTGGGGGCGACGATCGGCAAGTCGCTGCGCCGGGATCTGTTCACGCGTCTGACCGCAGCCATCGACGGCCCGATGGGCGACGACCCCAGGGCCGTCATCTTGGGCGGACCGCTGATCGACCTGCTGGAAAAAATGTCCGACCCCGTCGATGGGCTGCCGGACTCCGTCCTGAAACCGGCCGCCAAATCGCTGCGACGACTTTCCGACGAAAACGAAGACAACCTGTTCCTGGCGCTGCGGGCACTGCGTCTGGCGATCGACAACCAAGACCCGTCGGCGGCCGAACTGGTCGACCGCACCTGGCGTTTGGCCCAAGCCGTCGAGCCGACCTTGGCCGCCTACACCAAACCGATCGGACTGTCGCCCGAAGACCTGGTCAATCGAATCAAAGAAGCGATCGAGGACGGAGACTGGGGTAAAGCCGACCAGTCATCGGTGTTGTGGTCGAACGTTTTGAATCCCTTAGAAATCGTCCGCACCGATCGGCGACGGACTTCGCCGCACCCGTTGGACCGATTGAATTTCAACACCGTCCGGGAACTGAGTTCCGAAATCGCCAGCGCCAAACCGATCGCCAGCGACGAAACGGGAATCGCATTCGACGTCTCCGCCGCCGGCGACGCGGCACTGGTGCTGCCAGTCGATGCCGACCTGGATTTCACCATCGATCTGGCCAGCGTCTCGGGTGACGGAAAACTGAACTTGCTGAAGCAACAAGGCGACGCCTGGGATACGATCGCCGAACTCGATCTCGGCGTGGTTCCGAGCGGTTTGGTGGCCGCGGATCTATTCATGGTCGACAGCAGTGATTCCGATCGCATCAAACGTAGCGAACCAGTTGCCGGGGAAGACACCCAGCGCGACTATTCGACCAAAGCTCGCCATGACACGCTGCCCACCTTGGTCGCATACGGCCCCTTCGGCTTGCGACTGATCCAGATCGACATGCGACGTGACACCCCCGCCGACAAGCGATTGACGTTGGTGGAAAAGACGACGGGGCTCGAGGACTTGCCGGCAATTTCCGCGGTGACGACCGGCGACCTGGAAGGGGACGGCGATCTGGATTTGATCGTCGCGCCCTCCGACGGCCAGATCCGCGTGTGGATCAATCGCGGTAATCGCACGTTTTTCGAAGCACCGATCGGAACCAGCACCGTGGACGACGGAGATCCGATCGCCGACATGACGATTGCCGACCTGGATCGTGACATCGACTTGGACGTCCTGGCCATCCATCGGTCCGGGCGTGTCAGCATGCTGGAAAACTTGTTGCACCTGCAATTCCGTTTCCGAAACTTGGACGCCGTGCCACCGCTGCCGGTTTCCGAAAACGATCCAGCGCTGACCATCACGGTCGAAGACGTCGACGCCAATGTCGGCTGGGATGTCGTCGCAACGTCCAGCCAACAGTCGACGGTCGCCTTCGGAAACTCATCCGACATCGGGGTCTGGACCGTCGACCGTGTGGAAACGGCCAAGGGGTTTGCATCACCGCCGGTCCTGGCTGACTTTGACAACGATTCCTATCTCGAGCTGATCGGCCCGGTGTCGTCACCCACGACAGCCCAAACGCTGAAACTGGGCCCGTGGGGGATCAATGTCATCGAATCGGACACCGACCTGCCCGAAGATCTGACGGGCGCCGCCGCGGCCGACGTCAACGGCGATGGCCGCATCGACCTCGTGTCGACCAACGCCGACGGCATCCAAGTCGGGGTCAACCAGCCCGCCGCAGACGCGCACCAGATTTCCGTTCGCTTCAAAGGCATCGCCGACAACGCGGCGGCGAGCGGACGGGTGAACCACTACGCGATCGGATCGGTCCTGGAGCTGCGATTCGGGCCACATTATCGTAGCCGGATCGTGCGCGGGCCGGCGACGCATTTCGGCATGGATGGATTCGATTCGGCCGACACGATCCGCGTCATCATGCCCAACGGATTGACGCAAACGATCCGCAGCCCCGAGGTTGACTCGATCATCGAAGAAGAGCAAACGCTCAAAGGTTCCTGTCCGTACCTTTACAGCTGGGACGGGGAACGGTTTGCCTTCGTCACCGATTGTTTGTGGGCGGCCCCGTTGGGTTTGCAAGTCGCCGCCGGCGTCGTTCAACCGGATCGGCCGTGGGAGTATTTGAAGATCGACGGCGACAAGGTGCGTCCAAACGATGACGGCGAATACGAATTTCGATTGACCGAAGAGTTGTGGGAAGTCGCTTACGTCGACAAGATTGAATTGACCGCCGTCGACCATCCCGCCGACGTCGCGATTTACTCCAATGAAAAAGTCGGCCCCCCCAGCGTCGCGACACCCACCATTTATTCGTTTGACGAAAACGAATTGCATCCGGTCACTGCCGCCTCGGATACCCGCGCAAACGACGTGACTGAATTATTAACCACGGCGGATGAACGCTACGTCCAAGGCTTCGATCGGCGGATCCGGCAAGGCCTTTGCCCGCCGCACTGGATCGATTTGGACTTCGGTGACGCGGTCAAACAACAGCTCGCCGCCAGCGATGATGCGTCGGTCTATCTGGTGCTTCGCGGTTGGATCTTGCCGACCGACACATCGTTGAACATTCAGATCGACCAGAACCCCGAGCTGCCCGCGATCGAATTCCCGTCGGTTTGGGTGCCCGATGCGTCGGCCGAATCGGGTTGGAAAAACGCCATCGAGTTCATGGGTTTTCCGGGCGGCAAAACCAAGACGATCGTCGTCGACGTCAGCGAACACGTTCTGCTGGACGATCCACGCATTCGGGTGCGAACCAGCGCGCAAATCTATTGGGACGCGGCCGCGCTTGCGATCCAGGAAAACCCGGCGTCCAGCGTGACCCAACCGATGTCCTTGATCGACGCCGAAGTCGGCTTTCACGGGTTTTCGAAACGGATCCAAACCGACTCCACGCGTCCGGAAACCTACGACTATGGGCAAGCCGACGCCCAACCGAAATGGCCGCCGCTGCGTGGAGCGGTCACACAATTCGGTGACTGCAGCGACCGACTTCGCGATTGGGATGACTCGATGGTCGTGATCAGCGGCGGCGATGAAATACGGATGCGGTTTCGCGCCCCCGAGCAGGAACTGCCGGCTGGGTGGAAACGCGACTTCATCTTGCACTGCGTGGGCTGGGACAAGGACGCCGACCTGAACACGCTGACCGGCCAATCGATCGGGCCGCTGCCGATTCGCGACATGCGGGGCTACCCCCCGACGTTGGAGTCGGCGAATCAGTTTGACTCGGTCGAACGCAAGAACGCGGATTCGCTGCGTCGACGCCAGTCGTTCCGAGCGTTTTGGAATCGCGGAACGCAGAGCGAAAAGCCGTTCTTGACGACTGGCGATGCCGGTTAGCAACAAGCGATCAATTGCCGCATTTTCGACGTTCACTTCTCTCCGCGATTGTCCCTCTGCTTGACCCACTCGCCATGACCAAATTGCCAACCGAATCTGCCCCAGAAGAAGTCGTCCAGAACGATGCGGCGAACAAATCCGTGTTACGAAAGTTTCTGCTCTTTATCATCGTGATGATGCTCCCGATCATCGGAATGCTGACGTACCTGAATCTGCGCAAGGAAGACCGTCCTGCGATCGAGCGCCAGCGGGAGGTTCAGGCAGATCGGCAAGTCGACCAGACAACACTTCCGTAACGCTTGCTGATCGAGACGGCCGCCCCGATCGGGGATGATGAGATCGCCGAACGCACCACCATACCCTGGCCCGGCGGTACCATGCGCTGGTGCCCAGGCTTTAGCCGCATCGTTTCGCTGCTCGGGACGTCGATTGTATTACTGACGGATTCAGTTGGTTTTGTTACGTTCGGCATCGAAGATCACTCGGCTCGGTTCGCCAACGGCGATCTACAACTTAGCCTGGGGTGAGACCGGATGAGCCCCAGCGAATCCGGGCGTAACCCCAGGTCCACGCACATCAAGAAACCTCCCCCCTTTCGATCGGCCGGCGGCAAAGCCGCCGGCCGATCGAAAGGGGGAGAGAGGCGTTGGGCTTTCTTTCCTGGGGTTGCGGTCACTCCGCTGCGCTCGTTCCCTGACCCCAGGCTAGGGATGTGTATGCCCTTTGGGCAAGTGCTGCGGAATGAGTTCCGCAGCATCGTGAAACAGCCTGCTGGGCTAACAAAGCAAATCGATGTACACCACTGAGCGGTACTAACCAAAAAGTCGCTCAGTAATACAATCGACTTCCCCCGCAGCGAGAGGGAATCGCCTGAAGGCTAGACACCAACGTGCGCTGGCATGCACAGCATGCCCTACTTCGCTTCGCATTTGACGAGGCGTTGAGCCTCGTCGCTACAACTTCAATCCCCAGCCTTCCATGTCGTCGGTCAGCGGGTGGTTGGTCATGTCGAATTGCAAACTCGTCAGCGTCACGTTGCCCTTGCGCAGCTCCGTGATGTCGGTTTTTTCTTGCGGCGGCTCGCTGGGTTCTTCCCAGAGTGCCCAGTAGTAATCGCGTCCGCCGGGGTCTTGGCGTTTTTCGTAGCGGTTGCCGTACTGGGCCAGTCCCATCGGCACGATTTGCAATTCCGCGGGCGACTGGGTGGCGGCGGTCGGGATGTTCAGATTGAACAACTTTCCTTTGGAGGCGGGGTGTTTTGCGATTCCACCGATAATCTTTTTTGCGATCACCGCGGCGGATTGAAAATCGGCGTCGGGGTCATATTCGAGTGAAACGGCGACGCTGGTGGTTCCGAAAAACGCCCCTTCGATCGCCGCGGCGACGGTGCCGCTGTACAGCACATTGATGCCGGCGTTGAGTCCGTTGTTGATGCCGCTGACGACCAGATCGACCGGATTGTCTCGCAGCAGCTCGGCGATCGCCAGTTTGACGCAATCGGCGGGGCTCCCCTCAACCGCCCAGGCCCAGTGCCGGCCGTCGCGATGAATCGATTTCCCCACCAACGGGGTGAGGAAGGTGATCGAGTGGCTGACGCCGGACTGTTCGGTCGCCGGCGCGATCACGATCACCTCCCCGAGGTGGCGGAGCTGTTGCTCCAGTGCGGCCAGTCCGGGTGCGAACACGCCATCGTCGTTGGTCAAAAGGATTCGCATGAGTTTTTCAAAGTGGCATCGTTACGGAAAATTCTGGCGATCAGCCCAGCCCTCGGCCCAGCCCTCGGCTCAGCCTTCAGCCCAGCCCTCGGCTCAGCCGATCGCTGGTCCATCCCGGGGGTTGGCGGCCGAAACTCGGGCCGGCGGCGGGGCATCGACAGCCGATGCAAACGCCCCCCACGGCCGACAGAGCCGGATGATAAACCCGGCGTCAGCGGTTTAGCCCCTTGGGGATTACCGGTGCATTTTCTACACTCCCGGTTTGGCATTGGCGACTACGGCACGCGCAACAAAGTCGATCCAGCGAAACGCAGGCGGCTGATCGACGCCGCCGGCGTTTCCAAATCGTCGCGTGTTCGGCCCGACGGTCCTGCCACCTCGGCTCCCCCTTTAATCCATTCACACCTGCATGAGTGTTTCCAGCGCCCACTCGACGGGCAACTCCACCGAATCAAGCCTTTCCGAGGCCGGCGCTTCGGTGCTGACCGATCAACGGATCGTTGTTCTGGATTTCGGTTCGCAATACGCCCAGCTGATCGCCCGACGCGTGCGCGAGCAGAACGTCTACTGTCAGATCATCCGGCACGATCTGTCCGCCGATCGGATCGCTGAACTGGCCCCCAAAGGCATCATCTTGTCGGGCGGCCCGTCGAGTGTTTACGAGGACGGGGCGCCGCGCTGCGATCCCGAATTGTTCAAACTCGGGATTCCCGTCCTGGGCATCTGCTACGGGTTACAAGTCGCCTGCGAAGCGTTCGGGGGCAAGGTGACCAACACCTCGCGACGCGAATACGGGCACGCGATGTGCGAAATCGTCCAGCCCGGTACGCTGTTTGACGAATTGCCGGGCGAGATCGACGTCTGGATGAGCCACGGAGACCAGATTTCGGCGATCAGCGAGCAATTTGAACCGCTCGCCCGCACCAGCACCTGCCCGTTTGCGGCGATCCGGCACAAGGAGTTGCCGGTTTACGGCATGCAGTTCCACCCCGAGGTCACGCACACCCCGCTGGGCGGCAAGGTGCTGGCGAATTTTGTCCGCGGCATCTGCGGCTGTGAACCGAATTGGCAACTGAGTGATTTTGCCGATGCCACCGTCCGCCAGATTCGCGACGCCGTCGGCGACCGACGCGTGATCTGCGGGCTCAGCGGCGGCGTCGATTCCTCCGTCGTCGCGGCACTGCTGTACAAAGCCATCGGCCCGCAGTTGACCTGCATCTTGATCGACAACGGGTTGCTTCGCCAGAACGAACAAGCGTTGGTGATCGACGAGTTCACCAATCACTTCAAAGCCGACTTGCACGTCGTCGATGCCGAAGACCGGTTCCTGGCGTCGTTGGCCGGAGTCGTCGAGCCCCAGGAAAAACGCCGACGCATCGGCCATGACTTTATCGAGTGTTTCAAAAAGGAAGCCGAATCGATCGAGAACGCCCACTTCCTCGCCCAAGGCACCCTGTACCCCGACGTGATCGAAAGCGGCGCCGATCCCGACGGACCGGCCGCAACGATCAAATTGCACCACAACGTCGGCGGGTTGCCCGAGGAATTGGGGTTTGAACTGATCGAACCGCTCCGCGACCTGTTCAAGGACGAAGTCCGACGACTGGGATTGGAATTGGGTCTGCCGGAAAAACTGGTCTGGCGGCACCCCTTCCCCGGTCCCGGTCTGGCCGTCCGATGCCTGGGCGAAGTCACACGCGACAAACTGGTCGTGCTGCGGGCGGCCGATGCGATCGTGATCGAAGAGATCGAAGCGGCGGGACTGTACCGCGAAACCAGCCAGACCTTTGCGGTGCTGTTGCCGGTCCAAAGTGTGGGGGTGATGGGCGACGCGCGGACGTACGACAATGCGATCGCCGTCCGCAGCGTCAACACCGACGATTTCATGACGGCCGATTGGAGCCGATTGCCGTACGAGTTGCTGGCGCGGATCAGCACACGAATCATCAACGAAGTCAAGGGCGTCAACCGAGTCTGCTATGACATCAGCAGCAAGCCGCCCGCAACGATCGAGTGGGAATAGGACAGGAATAAGCAAGGCATGGGCAGGCAATACATTTACCAAGTCGAAGACTTGACGAAAAAGCACGGTCAAAAGACGGTGCTCAACGAAGTCAATCTGGCATTTTACCCCGGCGCAAAAATCGGCGTCCTCGGCCCCAACGGTGCCGGAAAGTCGACGCTGTTGCGGATCATGGCCGGCCAGGACACCGACTTTGACGGCAGCGCGAGACTGACCAAGGGCTTCACCGTCGGCTACCTGGAACAAGAACCGCCGCTGGACGAAACCAAGACGGTGTTCGAAAACGTTCAAACCGCCGTCGCCGAGCGTCGCGCGATCGTCGATCGATTCAATGAAATCAGCATGCTGCTCGGCGACGTCACCGACGACGACGAAATGCAAAAGTTGTGCGACGAAATGGCGACGCTGCAGGACACGATCGATGCCTACAACCTGTGGGAACTGGATCGACAAGTCGAAATGGCGATGGCGGTCATGAATCTGCCCCCCGGCGATTCCACCGTGACCACGCTCTCGGGCGGTGAACGCCGACGCGTCGCGCTGTGCCAATTGCTGATCCGCCAGCCCGACTTGCTGCTGTTGGACGAACCGACCAACCACCTCGATGCCGAATCGGTCTCGTGGCTGGAACAACACCTGGCCAAGTACCCCGGGACCGTCGTCGCGGTGACCCACGACCGTTACTTCCTGGACAACGTCGCCCAGTGGATTCTGGAAATCGACCGCGGCCGCGGCATTCCGTTCGAAGGCAACTACACCGCTTGGCTGGAAGCCCGCCAGAAACGGATGCAGTTGGAACAACGCCAGGCCAAGGCCCGCGAACGCACGCTGGCCAACGAACTGGAATGGATCCGCATGAGCCCCAAAGCCCGCCAGGCGAAAAGCAAGGCGCGGATCAAGGCGTACGAGGATTTGGCGTCCGAAAAATTCGAAGATCGGCCCGACGAACTGGAGATCCAAATCCCCTCCAATCGACACCTCGGCGAACTGGTCATCGAAGGCAAAAACATTCACAAGGCGTTCGGCGACAAGGTCTTGATCGATGACCTGTCGTTTCGCTTGCCCGCCGGTGGCATCGTCGGCGTGATCGGCCCCAACGGAGCCGGCAAGACGACGCTGTTCAAGATGCTGACCGGCCAGGAACCGGCCGATGAAGGTCAGTTCCGCGTCGGCGAGACCGTCGACTTGGGCTACGTCGACCAAAGCCGCGATTCGCTGGCCGACGACCACACCGTGTTTGAAGAAATCAGCGGCGGCACCGAGACGATCGTGTTGGGAGGCCGCAACGTCAACGCACGGGCCTACGTCTCGCGTTTTAATTTCCGAGGCCCCGACCAGGAGAAGAAAGTCGGCAACCTGTCCGGTGGTGAACGCAACCGAGTCCACCTGGCGAAACTGTTGCGTCGTGGCTGCAACGTGCTGCTGCTGGACGAACCGACCAACGACCTGGATGTCGACACCCTGCGTGCCCTGGAAGAAGCGATCATGCATTTTGCCGGCTGCGTGGTGGTCACTTCGCACGACCGCTGGTTCCTTGATCGGCTCGCAACGCATATCCTTGCATTCGAAGGTGACGGTAAAGTCACGTGGTGCGAAGGCAACTTCGAAGTCTACGATCGGGGATTGCGCGAGCGGATGGGCGAGGACCCCAACGAAGTCAAACAGGCCCGCTACAAGAGCATTCACGCCGGTTAACCCGCCGGCGCCGCGGTCACCTCGATCAAATCATCCATCTTGCCGCCGACGCGGCAGTTCCTTTTTTCCCTAACCACACTCAGCTATGACCATTCTTCGTATCGGAACGAACGAAAAGTACTCCAACAATTGGGACGACATTTTTGGCGGCAAGAAGAAAAAAGCCGGCAAGAAGAAGGCCGCCAAGAAAGCGAGCAAGAAGAAGGCCGCCGCCGGCGTGACCGCCACGAAGCCGGCGAAGAAGAAAGCCGCCAAGAAGAAGGCAACAAAAGTCGTCGCCAAAACCGCAGCCGCATCCAAGAAGAGCACCAAGAAAAAGAGCGTCAAAAAGAAAAAGACGACCAAAAAGTGATTTCCCCGGTGAGGCGAATTCCTGTCGAATTCTGCCCACGCTTGTTTGTCCTCTGATTCGGTGAGTCGCCCTACTTTTTGCTGCCCGCACCCCATGTCCAATCTTCCACCACCGGAGTCGATCTGCGATTCGCTCAAGCGGTTGGCGGGGTACCTGAATTTTTCCAGCGGCAGCAGCGATCCCACGATCGCTGCGCTTTGGAACGAAGCGTATTACCACGCCAGCCAAGGCAATCCCCTGACGGGAACGCCGGCTTGGCTCGTGCTCAATAACTGGATCGAGCAAACCTTGGCCGGGCTGGCCGAGTCGACGTCCGCGTTTGCCGACATCACCCAGGCACGCGACGTCTCACGATTGCTGCTCAGCGAATTGCTGCCGGCCTACATGGACTACCACCGGGACTTGCTGTTCCATCAGGAACCCGAAGTCTTGTTCAACGGGTTCTTCCTGGCCCGGGCCGCGGAGTCGGTGTTGCGACTTTACAGCGAACAGGCCTCGACCGACGACGACGAGGACACGACGTCCGGCTTGGTCTTTCAAGCGATCTGCGAACTCAACGACTTCGTCGGGTACCGCCCCGTCGCGGTGCTGGAAAACCGGCGTTGCCAGCCCTACCCGAACGAATTCGTCCGCCCGATCCCGCTCTATGTGCATGGGGCCGGCGTTTCGGCGGGACCCTATTTCGAGCTGATCACGCAGACGATTGCGATCCTGCAAGACAGCGACCCCGATGTCCTGCGCAGCGCCTCGTTCGACTTCCAGCAGCTCGCCGAATTGTCGCTCGACCCCCGGGCCTATGATTTCGATCACCCGGTCAATCGACGCCCCAACTATCACTTCGGTGGCTGGGACGAACGCAGCGTCAATCCCGAGGGATATTACGACCGGTTCGTGCTGCGGCAGGTCACGCTCGATTCGCTGCTCAAACGGGTCAGCGATCAAGAGCAGGTCGAAATCCAGGGGCTGTCCCCCGACGAATTGATGACCGAAGCGGCGACGGTTTTAGCCGGCACCATCCTGATGGCCAGCGGGATCAGCGGTTGGGGACCGACGGCTTATTCCAGCGACGTCACGCTGAGCACGTTGATGAAACCGATCGCGGAGTATCGCGATGCGTTCTATCTGGATCGGCTGAGCAAATTGACCGGAGACCATCGCGAACGGTTGGACGCCGAGCAACAGGTTCGTCGGCAACCCTTTGGTGCGGCCCGCCAAAACCTGAACGCCGCGTTGGCCGAACGTCGCGCCGCGCAGGTCCAACATGTCCAACTGGCGCGGCTGTACGCCCGCATGGGATACCCCGACGCCGCGGGACGACAAATCGATGTCGTCCCGGCCGCCTCGGCGCGGATGATTTGCCGCATCGACTGCGAAACCACGTTGGGTCTGCGCGCCCTGCGGTTCGGCAAGCTCGACCAGGCGATGGAAGTGCCGCAGCGCGTCTATGACTTGATCAAACGCGCCATCAAGTGCGGTGCCCTGGCCGACCCCTGGGACCTGATCGGTTTTGCCGGCCAATTCAGCTTGCACCCCAGTCCAGAATGCAGCGTTCACGATTCTCGTGCCGACGATCTGCTGTACTTGATCGACCAGCTGTTCAGTTACATGGCCAAGGTCTGGAGCGAGGCGGCGGCACGCAACGATGCCGCGTCATACGAATCGATCAGCAAGCTGTACCGTGAAGTCGCCGAGTGGTGGCGTCAATTCGGTGCCCACACGGTCGAATCACTCGAAGCGGCCGATCCGCTGGAATCCTACGATTCGGCGCGACTGGTCGCCCAAGCCCTGCGCGTCTGGCACGAAGGCGGTGCGGCGGCCGGCGATGTGAAATTTTGGGCGCCCCACGCGGAGTTTTTTGATTCCCCGCGAGCCTACTCGCTGGTGATCTCGGCGCTGTTGGAACGCTACGATTTTCTGCCCGCGATGGCACTGCTGATTCACTGGCTCGGCAACGCCAATGAAATCGGACTTCGCCAAGGCGGCAACTCGTTGCCACGTTTGGCCGAACGCTGGTTGATGCGACTGCGTGGCCAGTTCGAAGACGAATCTCAGGACGATGCCCAACGCGCCGGTTGCGAGGCGTCCGAAATTTGGCCCCTGGCGCGGAAGTGCTTCGATTACTTGGAAGCCAACGCCGAAGACTTTTGGTCGGCCCCCCGATTCGAACTCGGTGACAACGCAAAACCCCCGCGCGACTGGGAACGCGAACTCGCCGGTGAAAACCCGGACGAAGAAAACGACCCCGAATCGGGCGGTTTGTATGACGCCGCATACGACGGCGTTTCCTACCGCGACACCACCGACGATGGCGTCGACGGCGCGATCTTTGAATATTCCGGCGACGGCAGCCGAGACGAATTGGAAGCGGAATGGAAACGGCTGGTCGATCGGCTCACCTTCCTGCAATCGCTGGCACGCATGTGGTCGGTCGCGGCCGATATCGTCATCACCGATGGTCAAGACGACGCCGAACGGGCCCAAGACCAACTGCTCGCGCTCCGCGATTGGTCTCAACGCGCCAAGGTCAACCGTGTCGGCTTGCTGGAACTGCTCGATGCCGTCCGCGAGTACAAAATCACGCCCGGCGGAAGCGACAAAGAGTCGATGCGCGACTACGATCGCTCCCGCGTGCTCCGCGATTCGCTGATGGAACGGATCATCGGCACGGCGGTCGAGATGTCCGACGCGCGACGTTTGATCTGCGGCGCGATCATTGCCCATGTCGCCAGTCACCCCTCGCTGCGTCCCGATGCGGCGGACAGCGAATCGTCGACCGATCAGGTGGCCGGCGAGGAAGCGGGACTGGACGAGATGTCCGCCGATGACGTGCAAGCGGTCAAACTGTACGCGTCGCTGATCGCCGGCGATGTCGAATCGACCCGCAAACTGTTCCCGGAATACGTCGACGCGATCAGCCGCGAAAACCTGCTGTACATCCCGATTTCACGCGGCGGCGACCCGGTCAAAATTTATCTGGCCCGGTTGCGTCAACGCGTGCTGCGGCACTTGATGCACTGGCTGCCACGTCGCGGGCTGGTCAGCGAAGCGTGCCGCTTGATCGAAGTGTCGCGATTGATGGAACAGCAAAACAGCGTCGGCATCGGCGCGGTCACGGAATTTGACAGCCTGTTCCGTGACGGGTTCACCGCGTTAGTCGACGCGTTGACGGCCTCGGTGCGTCAAGATCGCGACTACGAAGAACTCAACGGTGACGAAAACGCGATCGGCGAAGTCCTGATTCCGCTAGTCGAACGGCTGACCGAAACGATGCTCGGTTCGTGGCTCGCCCACAGCCAAACGCTGCGTTTGTCGCCGCTCGAAACGGTCAACGACCGGCAAAGCTGGGAACGATTGGTCGAATTCATCCGCCGCTACGGCGACCCGATCTTCACCCAGGTGTTTCTGCAACTCGGCAACGTCCGCGCCATCCTGCATCAAGGCGTCGCGGACTGGCTGCAACGCGTGATCGACGAAGACGACGCCCAGATCGCCGACATGCAACTGTTCGAGGATCTGCGGAGCGGAAAACTGTCCATGAACCAGGCCAACCGCTGGATCACCCTGGTCTACGAAACGCTGATCGATCATCACGCCGAGTACCAGGATTACAACAGCACGACGACGCAAAGCGATCGCGGCGATCTGGTTTACATGTTCATGGATTTCCTGCGTCTGCGGGCCAGCTATGAACGCATCGCGTGGAACCTGAAACCCGTCATGTGGGCCCACGAAGTCCTGGTCGGAAACGGCCTGGAGAACGCGGCGATGATGTGGCGCCGCAGTTTGAGCGAGCGGATCGGCGCCGAAGCCGAAAAGTTCGTGATGCGGCTGCGCAAGATGCAAAAAAACTACTCGATGCGAATGCCCACCGTCGCCGATCGCATCCTGGAACGGTTCGTCCAGCCGATGACGATCGCGCGGATGCGCGCCTTGGTCAAACCCGCCATGCGGGATGCCGAAGCCGGCCGCGAAAGTTCGCGATTCGAACTGCTGGAAGAAGAAGCCGAGTTGCTCGCCCGCACGCCGACCGGCGCCGGGTTGGACGTGCCCGCCTGGTTGGCGGCCTTGGAGGAAGAAGTCGAGCAACTCGCCAAACGCAGCGCCAGCAGCGAGATCGATCCCGAATCGCTGATGACCATCCCGATCGTTCCGCTGGCCGTCGACGACCTCAACGACCAACTCGACGTCGCCCAGTCCCAAGGCCGACGACTGCCGCACATGCGGTCCAAAGAGTAGCCGCCAAAAGCTCAACACCGGCGAGTGCTTTGTCAGCGATTCAAATACTGTTCTAAGAACCGCTGTTGTGATTCATCGCTGCCGATCACGACCATTTCCCCGTCTGTGGGCAGCGTGGTGCTGGGATCCGGATTGACGAGGACTCCGTCGGCGGTGTCAATGGCGATCACACTGCAGCCGGTCCGTTGGCGGATGGCGCCCTCGGTCAAGGTTTTGCCGGCAAGGGAGGTCGGGACCTTCACCCTGAAAACGTCCAGCCCTTCGGCCAGCAGTAACACGTTGCTGCGGTGCAGTAGATTGAAGATCGCGTTGGCCCCCATCGAGGCCTCCGAGATCACAAAATCGGCGCCGGCGCGGTGCAAGGTGTGAACATTGCGTTCGAGCGTCGCTCGGCTGATGATCTCAATGTCCGCGCGCAAACGCCGACAATAGAGCGTCAAGTAGACGTTCAGCGCGTCGTCGTGGGTCGTAATCACGACCGCAGACGTTTCCATGATCCCGGCTTGCTTCAGGATCTCCAGATCGGCCGCGTCGCCGACGATCAGCCGGTCGTCAGCGCGGTTTGCTTTCGCATTTTTCTCCACAACTCGATAATCAATCGACTGCTCGGCAAGCCCGCGAGCGGTCGCGGACCCGACACGGCCGTAGCCGATGATCACGATCGGTACGTCGCTGGCGTGATAGATACAAAACAGGCTGTCGTATTCATCGAGTTGCTCGCGTGTTCCGGCCAGCACCAAAACGGTGTTCTCGGCGATCAGCGTGTCCGGGCCGGCGTTTTGATAGTGCCCTCGTTCCCAAACGCCCGACACGGTCAGATTGACGTGATCACGCAAACGAATGTCTCGAAGCGTTCGCCCGACGAGCGGCGTTCCAGCGGCACTGGCCTCGGCGACCAACAACTGATCGAATTGCCCGATGACATGCGTCTTGGCGTCGCGTCCGATCACGCGTCGGGCCAGCGAACGCCCCAACATTTCTGCCAGTTCCAACACGCGAGTGCAGCCCGCCAGCTCGAGGATGTCCACCGAAGCGACGTCAGCCGCCGTGGCGACGATGGGGACCGTCTCGGCGACTTCGCGCGCGGTGAATGCGACGTTGGTGTTGACCACATCTGTGCCGACGGTGGCCACCAGCGCTGCCTTGTCGGTACGCAACAGTCGATACGTCTCCGGATCATCCAATTCCCCGACGACGACTCTCAAGTCCAGATCATGAAGCCGCAACGCTTCTGCGACTTCCGGAACCAAGATGACGTACGGATATTGGTACTGCGTCAGTTTCTTGATCAACGCGGCGTCGATCGGGCCGTAATGCGTCAAGATGACGTGGCCCTCGGCGTCTTCAGGCAACTCGCGAGGTGCCCGCGCCGCCTCCTGGGCTTCCATCCACGGTGCATAGAAAAACTGAATGAAGGTAAACGGCAACAGGATCAGCATGAACAATGTTCCGCTCATCAACACCAGCATCGAAAACACCCGCCCCAAGTCGGTGTGGAACGTGATGTCGCCGAACCCCAGCGTGGACATCACCGTCAACGTCCAATAGATGCCCGTGATCCAACTGTAGCGACGACCTTCCCAGGCCATCAGGTAGTGAAAGAACACGCTGTAGACGAGGATCATCGCCAGCAACGTGACGACGAACTGAGCAAGCACCCGCAGGTTGCGGCGACTGGCACGGTTCCGCATAAAATGCAGATACAGCGTGGTGAATGACTTCATGACGTCTCCGGAGTCGTAATCTCGCCCGCCCCGGGGAAAAAGGGTCAGGAGCCTTTTTGGCACTCTGGGCAACTGTAACAGTTTAGTCCTCTTGGAACTGCTATTGGTCGATTTTGGGGCGGCGGGATAAATTGGTGGCAATCGAGGATTGCCGCGAAATGTCTATTCCAATCTATCCCAACCACGAGCACGCTTGCCCCAATGTAGGGAATTGCCCGCATCTTGGTGGCGCCTCGGTGATTTCTGTTGCGATGGTAGCTAATCAAAGCGAGGACACCCGAGAATCATCGCTTCGCCAGATTCGATTGCTCGAAAAGCGTAACAGCGAATTGCTCAGCGACGTCGTCAGCCTCCAAGAGCAACTGGAACGCGTCAAACTTGAATTGAAGATTGAGCGGCAGAACAAGTTTGCAACCAATGAGCAGTCTGACGACGATGCGAAACCGGAATTGCAAGAGGCCAACCAAGATGATTCGGGTCGCAAAGCTAAACGCGGCGCCCCGGTAGGTCATCCAGGATGGTTTCGAAAGACTCCCCAAGAGTACGATTGGGACATTGATGTCAAGGCTCCTCGAGTCTGCCCCTGCTGCGCGAGTCGCCAAGTCATTTTGTTGGATGCCGATCCATTGGAGCACCTGCAGGAAGATATTGTTGATGGACAGTTCCGCGTCGTGCTCTATCGTCATGTGGTCGCCAAATGCATCGCCTGTGATACGCTTGTGCAAAAAGCTGGTCCGGGAGAGGTTCTGGGAAGTCGCATAGGACCAGGGTTGCGCAGCAAGGCGATCTATCTCCGCAATGTCATTGGCATTACCTACCGCAAGGTCCCACGAGCGATTGAAGAGTTATTTGGAATCACGTTCACAGCGGCAGCACTGATCGGTTTCGAAAAGGCTCTTGCGAAGCTTGCCGAACCGGTTGTCGACGATATCGCCAAGAAGCTTGCCAGCACTGACGGGCCAGTCTATGCGGATGAAACCTACTGGACCTTAGACGGCGATCGCGCCTACTTTTGGGTACACGGCAACGAACAGTTCATCCATTTCACTTTTGAAACGACGCGTGCGGGGTTCGTTTCACGCGACGTTCTTGGCCCTGACTTTTGCGGCACTTTGGTAACGGACTGCTACGGTGGCTACAATGCTCAGGTCGCTGGCGCGAAGCAAAAATGTTTGGCACATCTTGCTCGAACCTCGCGTGATTGGCAAAAGCTCGTTGCTCCGGTATCAGCCGACTATCAGTTCTTCGAAGATGTCAAGCAATTCGTCCAACGCGGTACTCGCCTCCACCGCCGACGAAAAGCCGGTAAGCTAAAAGGAGCTGCACTTGAGTCTGAGATCTTGTGGCTGCGAAACGAATTGGAACGCCTTTCGTTGACTGATGTCGAAGACGAAAAAGCGATCCAACTTCAAGGGCGAATTCTTCGTCACCTCTCAGAGTGGTTGGTGTTCATCGACGATCCACGAGTTTCGCCGACGAACAACCTTGCAGAACGTGCTATTCGCCCACTAGTCGTGTTGCGCAAGATCTGCTTCGGCAGCCGAAGTCGGGAAGGTGGTGAGCGGATGGCAGATCTGATGAGCGTTGCAGAGACAGCGCGGCGTCATGGGCACCGTGCCAGCGACATCTACTACGGTCTTTTCACGCGACCTCCGGACGAAGTACTGCGTTCGCTTTATGCACCGGCGTAGCGGCTACGCCGGTGCAGGCGATCGTGTCGCCTCTTCATAGGAAGAGACAAGCTGCGACTCCGGAAGAAGCAGCGAGCGAAATTCTCAGCCGAGCGACTCACCTGTAGTCACGTTCGCTGGACGATTCCGGTGAAACGACGTTGAATGCTGCGCTGATGGTAAACCAATCGGCACGCCCCATGACAGACTGCGGGGAGAGCTGAATCCAATCCTTCGGCGATGCGCAGTTCGAGCGATGGTCCGACACCACCGTCCCCCAGGTCATTCAACTAAACTGTTACGGGCAACTGCCGTTTGCCTATTCTTCCTAAAAGGCTCCTGACCCTTTTTTGGCACGCATTACAGATGTAACAGTTTAGTCCTCTTGGAACTGCTATTGGTCGATTTTGGGGCGGCGGGATAAATTGGTGGCAATCGAGGATTGCCGCGAAATGTCTATTCCAATCTATCCCAACCACGAGCACGCTTGCCCCAATGTAGGGAATTGCCCGCATCTTGGTGGCGCCTCGGTGATTTCTGTTGCGATGGTAGCTAATCAAAGCGAGGACACCCGAGAATCATCGCTTCGCCAGATTCGATTGCTCGAAAAGCGTAACAGCGAATTGCTCAGCGACGTCGTCAGCCTCCAAGAGCAACTGGAACGCGTCAAACTTGAATTGAAGATTGAGCGGCAGAACAAGTTTGCAACCAATGAGCAGTCTGACGACGATGCGAAACCGGAATTGCAAGAGGCCAACCAAGATGATTCGGGTCGCAAAGCTAAACGCGGCGCCCCGGTAGGTCATCCAGGATGGTTTCGAAAGACTCCCCAAGAGTACGATTGGGACATTGATGTCAAGGCTCCTCGAGTCTGCCCCTGCTGCGCGAGTCGCCAAGTCATTTTGTTGGATGCCGATCCATTGGAGCACCTGCAGGAAGATATTGTTGATGGACAGTTCCGCGTCGTGCTCTATCGTCATGTGGTCGCCAAATGCATCGCCTGTGATACGCTTGTGCAAAAAGCTGGTCCGGGAGAGGTTCTGGGAAGTCGCATAGGACCAGGGTTGCGCAGCAAGGCGATCTATCTCCGCAATGTCATTGGCATTACCTACCGCAAGGTCCCACGAGCGATTGAAGAGTTATTTGGAATCACGTTCACAGCGGCAGCACTGATCGGTTTCGAAAAGGCTCTTGCGAAGCTTGCCGAACCGGTTGTCGACGATATCGCCAAGAAGCTTGCCAGCACTGACGGGCCAGTCTATGCGGATGAAACCTACTGGACCTTAGACGGCGATCGCGCCTACTTTTGGGTACACGGCAACGAACAGTTCATCCATTTCACTTTTGAAACGACGCGTGCGGGGTTCGTTTCACGCGACGTTCTTGGCCCTGACTTTTGCGGCACTTTGGTAACGGACTGCTACGGTGGCTACAATGCTCAGGTCGCTGGCGCGAAGCAAAAATGTTTGGCACATCTTGCTCGAACCTCGCGTGATTGGCAAAAGCTCGTTGCTCCGGTATCAGCCGACTATCAGTTCTTCGAAGATGTCAAGCAATTCGTCCAACGCGGTACTCGCCTCCACCGCCGACGAAAAGCCGGTAAGCTAAAAGGAGCTGCACTTGAGTCTGAGATCTTGTGGCTGCGAAACGAATTGGAACGCCTTTCGTTGACTGATGTCGAAGACGAAAAAGCGATCCAACTTCAAGGGCGAATTCTTCGTCACCTCTCAGAGTGGTTGGTGTTCATCGACGATCCACGAGTTTCGCCGACGAACAACCTTGCAGAACGTGCTATTCGCCCACTAGTCGTGTTGCGCAAGATCTGCTTCGGCAGCCGAAGTCGGGAAGGTGGTGAGCGGATGGCAGATCTGATGAGCGTTGCAGAGACAGCGCGGCGTCATGGGCACCGTGCCAGCGACATCTACTACGGTCTTTTCACGCGACCTCCGGACGAAGTACTGCGTTCGCTTTATGCACCGGCGTAGCGGCTACGCCGGTGCAGGCGATCGTGTCGCCTCTTCATAGGAAGAGACAAGCTGCGACTCCGGAAGAAGCAGCGAGCGAAATTCTCAGCCGAGCGACTCACCTGTAGTCACGTTCGCTGGACGATTCCGGTGAAACGACGTTGAATGCTGCGCTGATGGTAAACCAATCGGCACGCCCCATGACAGACTGCGGGGAGAGCTGAATCCAATCCTTCGGCGATGCGCAGTTCGAGCGATGGTCCGACACCACCGTCCCCCAGGTCATTCAACTAAACTGTTACCCCGAGAGTGATCTCGCCCGGCAGCTGCTCCGCGACCCGTACAACTTTGATTTCCTGACCCTGACTGAGCGGCACAACGAACGGGAACTGGAGGACGGCCTGATCGAGCACCTGACTAAATTTCTGCTCGAACTGGGCGCCGGTTTTGCCTTCGTCGGCCGGCAATACAAAATTACCGTCGACGGCGACGAGTACAGCATCGACCTGCTGTTCTACCACCTACGGCTGCACTGCTACGTCGTGATCGAGCTGAAGGTAGAAAAGTTCAAACCCGAGTACGCCGGGAAACTAAACTTCTACTTACAGATGCGCCGGAATGTGCGGCCCGAGCTTCGGTTGGCTATCGACGAGTCGTTGTCGTCCGATATGCACGTGCGAAGAAAAAACCGCGTAGTTGTCCGCATTGCGCATGCGTTGCTTGTGCGTCAGTCGAAAAATCTTGTCTCGGTAACAATGGTCTTTGATGTACAGAAAGGTTTCATCGTCGATGAAATGAAACAACTCGTGCATCAGAATGTGCATAAACTTATCCTTCTTCGGTTCGCTCATTTTTTGGCACAGGTAGATGTGTGCCGGATCGGTTACAGAATTGCGTTTGCTGCTCTTGCTTTCGGTGCGGGGAACATACGCAAAATAGTTCTTGCCGAGCGGATCGATGGTGAAGATCGAGACTCCGACGGGATTCGAGCCAGTCAGTGGGATCGGGGGAACCTGAAGCGCAGCGTAGGCCCGCCGCAGCGTGGTTCGAATCAGGCCGAGTTCGCTGAGTGTTTCGGAGCTTGAAAGTTTGCTGAAGTCGAAATAGAGATCGGCCATCTCGTAATCGCGTTTGGACGTAAACAATCCCTCCCCGAGACGCACGTAGTCGATCGCGCCTTCGATCGTACGCCGCGCCTTGAGCGACATTTGATTCAAATCCGGCATCGCAGTGACGACCCTGGCGAGCAGCGCGGCATTTTGAGCTTTCATGCGATGTTTGGGAATCTCATTCATCCGTTTGAGCGTCGGGCCATGCGGGTCGACACGACCATCGCTGCCGGTCCGTTGAAAGCGTTGGAAATCAAGAATCGCCTTGTTCGTTTTCGGACCGATCCAACCGTCCTCGTCCAACGCGACCACCGGACCGCCGTCCTGCGGGCCAATTAAGTTGAGCAGCCGTTGAATCGTGCGGACGTCGTCGCGATCATTTCGACCGCCCTGTCCGACCGACGCGCCGATTTCCCAAGCCGAAACGCCCCCTTCGAAACAATGCTCGACACACTCGCGACCGGTATTGGCAAGAATTTTCATCGCTCGACCCATGACTGACGTGGTTCGAAGTCAACACGTCGGCGAATTGGCCGCGGTTGATCCACTGATTTCCCGGCACCCAATTGTCTCGGATGGGGCGGAAAAACGCGAACATTTTCTTGCCGGTTCCGGCGAGACGATCAAAAGAGCGTCAAAAAAACAGCCATCGTACGACGACCTTTCCAGGTCGTCGAGAATCATTCTGCGACGGTCCGGAAGGGCCGTCGTACACAGAGACGTGCGACGGTCCGGAAGGGCCGTCGGACAGAAATGGCTTGTGTCCGGAGACTGCTACTCGGAGCGCCCGCGAAGATTTATATTGATCACGATCCACACACCGGATCCGGATTCCAGCCTTCTGGAAACTGGAATTTTCATCCTACTCCCTCTTTTCCCTCTGAGACGCTCGCATGCCCAACACACCCGTTCATCTGGCCGTTGACTTGGGGGCCTCCAGCGGCCGCGTGATTGCCGGACGCATCGACGACGGAAGGCTGCAGCTGGAAGAGATGCATCGTTTCGCCAACGATCCGGTGATGATTCAAGATTCTCTGCAGTGGAACGTTCACGGCTTGTGGGCCGAAATCCTGGAAGGGCTGCGGATCGCGGCGACTCGTTTCGAGTCGATTCGATCGGTCGGTGTCGATACCTGGGGCGTCGACTATGTCTTGGTGGACGAAAACGACCAGATCGCGTCACCGATTCGTCACTACCGCGATGCCCGCAACAACGGCATGGTCGAACGCGCGTTTGAGATTCTCGGCGGTGCCCAGCAAGGGCGTCGACGGATGTTCGAAGCGACCGGATTGCAGTTCATGCAAATCAATTCGGTCTTTCAATTACTCTCGGCCGTCACCCACAAGGAGCGATCGCTGCAAATTGCCGACGGCTTCATGATGATGGGCGACTTCTTTCACTGGTTGCTGTCGGGAAAACGCAGCATCGAAGCCACCAACGCTTCCACCAGCCAAATGTTGGATCCCAGAACGGGTCAGTGGCAGATGGAAATGATCGAGGCCCTCGGCATTCCGACCAAGCTGCTCGGTCCCGTTTCATTGCCCGCAACCACCCTGGGCAATGTTCAACCCTCGGTCGCCGAAGCGACGGGGCTGAAAGATGTTTCCGTCGTCTTACCGGCCACGCACGACACCGCGTCGGCGGTACTGGCGGTGCCCGTCGACGGTTTCGCACCCGAAAAGCCCGACTGGTGCTACATCAGTTCCGGAACCTGGTCACTGATGGGTTGCGAATTGGCGTCACCACGGGTCACCGAACTGTGTTCGGAATTCAACTTCACCAACGAAGGTGGCGTGGGCGGCAGCACCCGTTTGTTGAAAAACCTCGGCGGCTTGTGGATCTTTCAACAGCTTCGCAAATCGATGCAACGCCGCGGAAACGAGGTGACCTGGGAATCGATGGTCTCTCAAGCCGAATCGGCGGCACCGTTCCAGTTGTTGATCGACCCGGACCACCCCGATTTTGCCGCCCCGACCGACATGCTCGATGCGATCGAAGCGTTTGCGGCGAAAACGGGACAACCGAAACCGGGTGCCGAGGGCGGCTACTATCGCGCCTCGCTGGAAGGCTTGGCGTTGCGATATCGAGTTTGTCTGGGAATGCTGGAGCAGCTCGTCGACAACCGGATCGAGACGATTCATATCGTCGGCGGCGGAACGATGAATGAGTTGCTGTGCCAGATGACCGCCGATGCCTGCAATCGAACCGTGATCACCGGTCCGGTCGAAGCGACTGCGATCGGGAATTTGCTGATGCAAATGGTGGGCACCGGGGTGATCGGCAGCGGCAACCCCGAGGAGCTGACCAGCGCCGTGCGTCAGTCCCGCAGACTGGTGCGAGAGAGTTTTGCGGTCAAGACCTACACGCCACAAAACGCCGCAGAGTGGGACGAGCCCGCCGAGCGATTCGTCGGCTTGGTCGATTGATGCATCCGGCCCCGCGGGAGAACCAGCCGATGGGCGGCCCCAGGAAAGCCTCGATCCGCCGCGCGACAGCCGCTGCACGACGCGATCAAGGTGACAAAGAACGGCTCAGCCGCCAGATCACCGACCGACTGCAATCGATGCCGCAGTATGCCGCGGCCGGCTGCGTGCTGTGGTACGTCCACGTTCGGGACGAAGTCCGCACCGAAGGCGCCTTGCGGGGGGCGTTGCAGGAGACGCCGCCGTCAGACAGGAAGATCGTGGTGCCGTATTGTGTCGGCGAGGATCTGCATCTGTTCGATTTGCGGGGGTGGGACGATCTGTCACCCGGGGCATTCGGAATCCTGGAACCCCGTGCCGAGCGACGCGGCGGTGCAGACCGTTCGGTTGCGGCGGCGGAACTGGATTTGATTGTGGTCCCGGGCGTTGCCTTTGACCCCAAGGGCGGGCGATTGGGGCACGGTCGCGGGTTCTACGATCGGCTGCTCGCCCGCGTGCGGGCTGAAACCGTGCTCGTCGGCGTGGCCTTTGAGTGCCAGATCGTGCCGCACGTCCCCCTGGACGACCATGACGTCTCGATGGATTGGGTGGTCACCGAACAGCGATTGATTGACTGCGAGGGCGGTCCCCGGGTCCGCGCTGGGGACGAACATTGGTAGGCTTTCCTTTTGAACGTCTTTATTCACTTGGCAATTTTAGGATGCCGTCTGTGCCGTACGCCCAAATTGGCCCTATCGCCGTTCATTTCCCGGAAAAGGTAGAAACCAACGAGGAGCTTCAGCGGGAATTCCCGAGGTGGGATTTGGCCCTGATTGAAGAGAAAACGGGAATTCGCCAGCGCTACATCGCCGCCGAGGGCGAGACATCGAGCGATCTGGCCGTGGCCGCGGCCGAGAAACTGTTTGCGGACCAGCAAATCGACCCGAACTCCATCGATTTCCTGCTTTTTTGCACGCAAACGCCCGACTATCCGCTGCCGACGACCAGCTGTCTGATCCAGGATCGGCTCGGGCTTCCGACGCATTGTGGGGCATTGGATTTCAACCTCGGCTGCAGCGGTTACGTGTACGGATTGGCCGTCGCCGATGGTCTGATCCAGAGCGGGGTGGCCAAGCGAATCCTGTTTCTGACTGCAGAGACGTACACCAAATACATCGACCGGGCGGACCGCAGTTTGCGTACGATTTTTGCCGACGGGGCCGCGGCCACGTTGGTGACCGCCGGCGACATGCCTTCATTGCGGGGGTTCAAATTCGGCAGTGACGGCAGCGGTGCGGACATGTTGATCGTCGGCGACGGCGGCGCCCGAGCCCCCGAAGACGCGATCCCACCGCGACATCGCAAACGCTGGAAAAGCCGTCTCTACATGGACGGACCGAGTCTGATCAATTTCACCGTCGACGCCGTGCCCCAATTGATCGACCAAATTTTGCAACAGGAACAGCTGACCGACGCCGATATTTCGCAATACTTGATGCACCAGGCGACCTGGAAAATGCTCGACGAACTGCGGATTCGGCTGGAGCTGGAACCCGAGCGGCTTCCGATCGAGTTGGCGGAGATCGGCAACACCGTCTCGTGCACACTGCCGATCCTGATCGACCAGCTGCGAAAGTCTGGCCGACTGGACCGCGAATCCGTTAACATGCTGATCGGCTTCGGCGTCGGCCTGTCCTGGGCCGGCTGCCTGTGGCAAGATCTGGCGGGCGAGACGGCGGGTTGAACAATGGCGGGTTGAACAATGGCGGGCTGAACAATGGCGGGCTGAACAATGGCGTCCGGACCGTCACCCGAGAAGCGACGATGTCTGGTCCACGCAGCATCGGGTCCGACTGAACAGGTAGCATCCAACCATGGTCGAATTCTTAAGCGGAAAACTGCTGATCGCGTCGCCGTATTTAAACGACCCGAATTTCCTGCGCAGCGTCGTCTTGATCGTCAGCCATGACGAGGAGGGGGCGTTCGGTCTGTCGCTGAACCGGCCCACCGACCAACGGCTCAGCCAGATCGTGGAGCTGTCGATGCCGCAGGGTTCGGTCCGCGAGGATGACTTGATCTTCGAAGGCGGTCCGGTCGACGGGCCGCTGTTGGCGTTGCACGATTTGGTCGGAATCGGTTCACCGGTCGGCCAAGATTCGTCGGGGCTGTGGCTGACCGGCGACGAAGACCATCTGCGGTTGCTGTTGTCGCGTGTCGATGCCCGCGTCCGATTCGTCTCGCAGTATTCCGGTTGGGGCCCGGGACAATTGGATCACGAAATGCAGTGTGGGGGCTGGTTGGTCGGGGTGGCCAACGCCGACGTTGTGTTCGATGACCCGGAACAGGTTTGGGAGACGGCGGTCAAACGTTGCGGCCACGAAATCCTTTCATCACTCTCGCCCGGATTACGTTTCAACGATCCGTCGGTGAATTAAAGCGGTCGGGCGAATGCGGCGTTTTGTAATCGGAGACATTCACGGCTGCGACAAGGCTCTACGAACGCTGATCGAATGCATCGCGCCGGAGCCTGACGACGAGTTGATCTTCCTGGGCGATTACGTCGACCGCGGCCCGGACAGCCGTGGCGTGATCGACCAGTTGATCGAACTGCAATCGCGTTGCCGCGTCGTCGCGCTGCGTGGGAACCATGAAATCATGCTCTGCGGCGTGGCCTTCGGTGGGCTCGACGGAGAGATGTGGTTGACCGCTGGTGGCAAGGCGACCGTGACCAGCTACGGCGGATCGCTCGACAAGATCCCCGCCGCCCACAAAAAGTTTCTGCTGTCGCTGCTTCCACATTATGAAACACGAGAGTCGATCTTCGTCCACGCCTGTTACGATGCGCAAACGCCGATGGACCAACAGCCCGAAGAGCTGCGTTACTGGACCCACCTCAATACCACGCCGGGCCCGCACTTTTCGGGCAAAAAAGTCTTCGTCGGGCATACGCCTCAGCCCAGCGGCGTGGTGCTCGATCTAGGCTACCTGGTCTGCGTCGACACCTATTGCTTCGGCAACGGTTTTTTGACCGGCATGAACGTGGCCACCAATGAGATCATCCAAGTGGACAAAAAGGGGTTCCGCCGGCGAGTCCCGGCGGCGGCGTTTTTGCTGTTCGTCGCCGATTCATTCAAGTTCGTCCACCGATTGATCACCAAACGCGGTCGAGTGGAAGTGGAACTGCCCCTCCCCGCCGAACCTCTCAACACGCCGAAACCCGGCGATCAACCGGAGTGATGAGTAACGCTTCACCAGACGGCGCCGCGGACAGCTCCCCTGCCGGCACACGCGGCGCCCCAAACAGCGCATCGCCAAACAGCGCATCGCCAAACAGCGCAGTGTCGCCTGCGGCGCCGACGCGTTCCGCTGGCGTCTCCGTTGCGCCCGCGAACGCACAGTCCGCGAACGCACAGTCCGCGGAAGAACAATCCGCAAACGATCAATCCGCACGCTCCAGACCGTCGGGAGCCTCGCTCCCCCGCATCGGCTTTCAACCGCGTTCGGGCATGATCGTGACCGGCATGGCGTTCGTGTTCGCCACCGTGTGGTTGACCACGCTGTTGGATGCGGGCACGACCGAAACACTCGTCGCGACCGCCGCGAGCTGTTTTTTGGTCGGCACCGCGCTGGTCATCAACAACCTGCTTCGCTGGGAGAACGCGGACAACGCCTATGAGAAACAACGCTTGAGTGCGGAGACCTGGAACGCGCGGTTTCGAAAGCTGCATTCTGAATCGACACGCACCGCCGCGGTCTTGTCCCACATGATCGATGGGATCGTGATGCTGTCCCCCAAAACCGAGATCTTGCTGATCAACGAAGCGGCGGCACGTTTGCTGGCGATCCCGGGCGATGGCGTTTACTTGGGCCGACGACTGGCGGAACTGGTTCGCGTGCCAGAGATCATTCATGCCACTCGACGGGCTCAAAGTGACAAGGTGGATCAAAGCCTCTCCGTCGAAATCGTGGGCGGCTCCGTTGTGCGACCGGTCGCGGTTCGCATCAGCCGGATCCACGATGCCGATCCGCCATACCTGTTGCTGGTCTTGCGAGACGAAACCGATGCCCAACGTGTCGAAGCGATTCGGCGCGAATTCATCGCCAACGTCTCGCACGAACTGAAGACGCCGCTGGCGGCGATCAAGGGCTATGCCGAAACCGTTGAACTGGCGATCGAGGACGACCCCGAAGCGGCCAAGCACTTCATCGCCCAGATCGACACGCAATGCTTGAGACTGGAAGACCTGATCGCGGACATGATGCGACTGGCCCGCGCCCAGTCCGGCAAGGGCACGTTGATGGTCCAGACCATCGACCTGGAAAATGTGATCCGGCAGGCCTTCAGCTCGTTTCTGCCGGTCGCCGCGGCCAAGCAAATCGAATTGACCCTGCGTCCCAGCGATGCTCCGGTTCACGTCCTGGCCGACGAAGAAGCCGCCTTGGCGATCACCCAGAACCTGATCAGCAATGCGATCCGGCACACCGATGCCGGGGGGCACGTCGGCGTGTCCTGCCGCCAGGTGAACGAGGGTTGGATGATGGCCGTCGAAGACGACGGCGTCGGCATCGCGCCGGAGTTCCAGGAGCGGATCTTTGAACGGTTCTATCGCGTCAAACGGGCCCGTAAGGCGGCCGACGGGGGGACCGGAATCGGCTTGGCGATCGTCAAGAACCTGACCCGGTCCCTGGGGGGCACGGTCTCGGTGACCAGCAGCCCCGGAGAGGGGGCGACGTTCGAAGTCTGGTTGCCCAAACCCTGATCACCACCAGGCCTTCACCAAAGCTTCATCGTGAAAAAGTGCTTCAGTAGGGTGTACTTTTCAGGTAATTTCACCAGGATGTCGTTTTGCGAGCTGTCCGCCCACAGACCGATCACCACACGGGAAACGGCGGCCAGCATCCTTTCGAAAATTGTCCGCATGGATCCAGTCAAGCGCTGAGGCATGTCCACCAATACCAAGGTTTTGGTCGTCGAAGATTACAGCCCGTTAGCGGAGTCGCTCGAGTACCAACTCAAACGAGCCGGCTACGAAGTCTATCGCGCCAGCGACGGACGCGAGGGTGTCGATCAGGCGAAACTCTATCTTCCCGATCTCGTCATCCTGGACATCGATCTGCCGATCCTGGGAGGCATCGAGGTTTGCAAACAATTGCGTGCCGATTCCAAGACCCGGGAAGCGCTGATTTTGATGCTGACCGCCATGGGCGAAGAATCAGATCAGGTGGTCGGGTTCGCCGTCGGAGCCGATGACTACGTCGTCAAACCCGTCGAAAGCTACAAGGTGCTGCTGCAACGAATCAAAGCGTTGCTGCGTCGACGCGAGCCGATCCTGGACGACCATGAATCGGTCAGCCATCAAAACGTGACCGTCGACCGACGACGTTTCGTGGTCACGGTCGAGGAGTCACCGCTGAAGTTGACCAAGAGCGAATTCCGACTGCTCGACGCCTTGATCCGACAACCCGGACGCGCCTTCGGCCGCAGCGAATTGGTCGACGCGGCCTTGGGCGAAGACACCGTCGTGTTGGACCGCACCATCGATGTCCATGTCCGCGCACTCCGCAAAAAGATGGGAACCGCAGCCGACTTGATCGAAACCGTCCGCGGTGTCGGTTACCGGTTCAAAGAGTAACGCATCGCGACAAGCGGGGTGTTTTTTGTTAGCGGTAGGGCGCGAGCCCTCCGGTTTTTCACGATGTTTTTGAAGCGCGACCGGACGGCTCGCGCCGTTCCGCTAACACCTTTAGAGCCAAAATAGATGGCATCGGGCTCTATGCCGCTGCGCTCGACGTGTCCTGCTCGGCAACGTCCCCACCATCGCCGACCGGTCGCCGGCGGCGGCGTGGTTCCGATTCGGGTTGCATCTTGTCAAACAAGTTGCCCAGCAGCCGGGGGTGCAAACACACGAACGCCCAGATCAATCCGAATGCCGCACCACCCAGGATATCGCTGGGAAAGTGCGCCATGCTCGCCAGCCGCTGCAGCCCGGTCCCCAAGCAGATCGCCGCAAACAGCCAGCGGCCTCGCGGCAACACGATCCACAACCCGACCGTCAATGCCATGGCCGTCGCCATGTTGCCACTGGGAAACGCCCGCGTGCTGGCATCGAACGTGGCGACCTGAGAAAGCGTCCAATCGAACGCCCACAGCCACGCCGAATCGATTGACGCGACGTCCAAGTTCAATCCCGTCGGACGCGGACGCAACACAAACATCTTGGCCAACGTCGCAATCGCTCCGGCACCGATCGCCAACGTGGCCAGTCGAGGCAAATGCCAACGACACTGGGGAGCCATCAAAAAGATCCCGAACAGCACCAGAAACACACCGCTGCCGTGCGAGAAGATCTGCATCAGCTCCAATCCGCTGCGAAACTCGCGTGGCAACGGATCACCCGAAAACCACCGCGCAACGGAGATGTCGATCAGCGTGATCATCGGCACCGACAGCAACAGCATGCCGGCGAACCACAGTAACGCGCTGACCCGAAACGACGCCCCCGTACCCTCGGTCGGCGGATAGACCAAACGCAAGCTCGCATCGGCCCCCCCGGGTTCACACCGCGGTGTCGTCCGGCCGGTTTCATCGCCGCGGGTTTCATCGACGCAGCGTTCATCGCCGCTGGGGGTCTCGTGGAGTGGTGCTGCAGATCGCATGAGGAAGGCAACTCTCGGGCGTTGAGCGGTGTCCGTGAAACATCGGTGCGTGAAACAGGATTGCCGCGTTCCAACCGAGTCGCGACCGGCAATCCACGTTCAACGCCGGACACTAACGAAATCAGCGGCGAGAATGAAAGACGCATTTTCGCGACTGTCCAGCTCACGGCGACTGCTATTCCGGGTACGACGGCCCTTCCGGGCCGTCGTCGGCAGGACTCTCCTCGACGACCTGAAAAGGACCTTGTCCAACGATCCGCTGACCGCATCACACGTAATCGATGAAATCGTTCGTCTTTGTCGCGTTTCACGTCTCTTTTAACGACCGTCGGAAGAATAAGTGGGATCGGCTTCCAGCCTGTCATGGCGAAAACGACAGGCTGGAAGCCGATCCCACAATCAATCCCCGCCACTTATTCTTCCGACGGTCCTCAGCTGGGCAGTCCCTTTTCCGTACAGGCCACCCATCGAAACGATCCGTTTGAGCAGTTTTAGTCAACTTTGACGATTGCGTTGACGATGACGACGGTAGACAGGGCGTGCCGGCAGGCAAGGCGTCCCGGTCGCCTGTTGTTGGATTAGATCACAAGGCGTGCGAAAGCTTTTTGCAAAGGAATTCGCAAGCGATTTCGTTTCAGGGATGAATCACGATGTCACGCGTGTTTGGCTTGTTACTCGTTGGATGGATCACCGTCGCGCTGACCGGATGCGTGGGACCGATGGGAGCCGGCTGTTGCGGCACCTCGCTCGGACCAGGATTCGGCGGCAGTTGCGATGCCGGCTGCAGCGACTCCTCCTGCGGCAGCTGTAACTCCTGCACCGGATGCGGCGAGCTGTACGTCGATCCCTGGATCAACCATCCGGCCGACTGCGTCGATCCCTGCGATTCCTGTGGCAACTACAACGGCCAAAGCTGTGGCAAGTGCCGCAGTGTGTTCGCGGGATTTCGAACCCTGTGGGGCTACCGCTGCGGCTGCGACCCGGGACCGATCTCCACCACCTCACGTGGCTTCGCCCCGACGTGTGCAAGCGGATGCGATGGCTGTGACAGTTGCATCGTCGAACCGGCGTGCGGTTGCGAAGGCCCCTGTGACTGCGGCATCCTTGAACCCGGCTGCGGCTTCGAACCGGCCTGTGGGATTGAACCCGGATGTGGGATTGAACCCGGCTGCGGCTTCGAGCCAGCCTGCGGTTGCGAAGGCCCCTGCAGTTGCGAACCGGCTTGTGGCTGCGAAGGCGGCTGCAGCTGTGGCGGCGTGATGACCGACAGCTACGGACCGCCGCCGGGTGAATACATCATCGAGTCACCCGAGCAGGCTGCGATCCCCACCAACGTCCAACCCTACGCGCCCCATCGCACGCGAAAGATTTTTAATCCCCGCACCGAGACCGCGTCCCGCGGCGGATTTCTGAACGAGTACCGGCGCTAACGCTCGGGCAGTCCTGTAGGGCATGCTGTGCATGCCATTCTCTGGGCCGTCAGGCACAGCCTGACCTACCGCTCCAAGAGGTGATCTCTCGGCTGAGTATCGTTCGGTAAAGTTTGCCTTACTCCGCTGACCGATTCTCGACACGACGAGTCGATTAGAATGCGGCGACTGTCCCCTCCCTAACGGGATGCTCCCCGCCGCCTTCTTAGCACGTAGATTTCAACGATGACTGTGTCTCCAAAATCAATCGCGTCTCTGGCGATTGTCGCCTTGTCGATCTTTGCCTCCCGGGGCGAGATTCAATCGGCCGAGTTGCCGAACATCGTTCTGATCTTGGTCGACGACATGGGGTACGGGGATCCCGGGTGCTTCAATCCCGACAGCAAGATCCCGACGCCGAACATCGATTCCCTCGCCGCCGAGGGGATGCGTTTTACCGATGCCCATGCTTCGGGGCCGCTGTGTCACATGTCGCGCTACGGGCTGATGACGGGGCGCTATCCGTTTCGAATCAACGTGGGGCGCTGGCCCAAACAGGCGTTGATCGATCCCGATGAAGTCACGTTGCCGTCGCTGCTGCGGAATGCCGGTTACCGAACGGCCATGGTCGGCAAGTGGCATGTGGGGTTCAATGAAGACGGCTACGACAAACCCTTGCCCGGTGGTCCCGTCGATCGTGGGTTCGATTCATTCTTCGGCATCCGGGCGTCGACCGATATTCCACCGTACTTTTACATCCGAGACCGGATGGCGGTCGCGCCGCCGTCGGATTCGATCGACGCCAATCAGAGCGAAGGATGGTCGCCGATCCAAGGTGCGTTTTGGCGTGCCGGTGGGATCGCTCTGGGGTTGGAACTGAAAAATGTGCTGCCGAAATTCACCGACGAAGCGTGCCAGGTCATCGAGTCACACGCCGGCCGAGACGATCCGCTGATGTTGTACGTGGCCTACCCGGCGCCCCATACGCCTTGGTTGCCTTCGGAAGCGTTCTTGGGCAAGTCCGGCGCCGGGATGTATGGTGATTTCGCGATGATGGTCGATGCGATGATCGGCAAGATCCTCAAGCAGCTCGATGCGGCAAACATGACCGACGAGACCCTGGTGATCTTCACCAGCGACAACGGACCGGTCTGGTACGAAACCGACGTCGAACGTTTCGGACACGACAGCTCGGGCGGGCTGCGCGGCATGAAAGCGGACGCCTGGGAATGCGGCCATCGGATGCCGATGATCGTGCGTTGGCCGGGAACCGTTGCGGCCGGTTCGGTCAGCGACAAAACGATCAGCTTCGTCGATTTCCTCGCCACCGCCGACGAACTGACCGGATCAAAGGTCTATCAACAGCAAGACAAGACCGATGTCGGGCCGGACAGTTTCAGCTTCCTCGGCGAACTGACCGGAAAACCCTCCACGGCGCCCCAACGTCCCTCGCTGGTACTTCAAAGCGGCAAGGGCCTGATGACGATTCGCCGCGGGGACTGGAAGCTCATCGACGGAGACGGATCGGGAGGGTTCAGCGATCGTGGAGGCAAGGGCAAGCCCAAGAACCCCAAAGGCCAACTTTACAACCTGGCCGAAGACCTTGGGGAGACGAACAATCTGGTCGATCAACATCCGAAGCTGGTCGAATCACTGCGCGACGAACTCGCCGCCATCAAGCGGGCGCCGCGAAGCCGTGACTTGAACGACGCGGCCAAACCGTGACTTACTCACCAATGCAATACAAGTACTTGTCGCTGCGCAAGTACAGTTTGCCGTCGGCGACGATCGGGCTGGCGTTGAAGGTACTGCGATCGTCGAGTCGGTTGTGGGCGAGTTGCTCAAACTCAGGCTTGGCAGCCAAGACCGGGGACAACTCGCATGGCGATTCTCGCGATGGGGGAGGCAAACAGGTCAAAACGCACTCAGCGGCACTTCAACTTAGCGACGCATGATAGGATGCCTCGGGTCCTCGGTGCGTTGGGATGGGGGAACGGTGTCGAGGGGAGGTGTGGCAGAATGATTCGGGGCAGAATGATTCGGGGCAGAATGATGGGGGGCAGAACAAGGGGAGAAGAATAAGGGGGGCAGGGCATCGATTGATGTGCGACGGCCCATTTCACTTGACGAAATCAAAGATCCCCGATCGGAATGTGCTGGTGCCGGGATGACCGCCCGAGATGATGCCATGCGGACCGATCAAATGCGCGTCCATTGGGATTTGGATCGTGCCGGATTCAAGAATCAGCGTCAGGTGGCTGTCGGAGGTGTTGCCCGCTTTCTCTCGCGTGAAGTAGACCGCCTGGCATTCAAATTCCTTCGTCGTGATCGCGCGTTTCGTCTTAAAGATACTGAAATGACCGTCGAAGCGATTCGGGATCGGACGCGGGTGCATGCCTTGCTGACGTCCCAAAAAATAAACGCTGGCGAAGTTGTGTGGGACCGATCGAATCTCGAAATAGTGATCCCGATTCTTGGCCCCAAATGAGTCGTTTGCGTTTTCACGCATGATGATGAACTTCAGTGACTTCGGTTCGATTCGCCTGGCGGGCGGAGGTGGAAGTTTGAGTTCCGGCAGCGTGTAGAGCACCAACTTCAAATACGTTTGTTTCCCCACCTCGATCAAACCGTCACATCCACCCCAGCCAAAATGATGAAGCTGGAAACGCTGAATCGCTTTGATCGTCTTTGGCCCGCATTTACCATCGAGTTTCAATGGTACCGGCGAACCGCCTTCGTCCAAGGGAACCTTGTTGATGGCGTCTTGCACCCCCAACACATCTTTGTGCTGATTGGCTCCGCGGTGCCCGACCGACGCGCTGAGAAAGAGGGTCATGGAAGGTCTCCTGAGGAGAAGTCGTGGCCGGTGGATCGAAGCTCCCGCAACACGCGAACATAACGCTGCTCGGATTGGGATGCAAATTCTGTGGGAGAGTCTGCCAGCCGGTCGGCCCCAAATTGCATGCCGATGAGCGTCGCATGACATGGATCGATCGACGGCCATCTACGGCAGCGCGATCCGTTGCAGCGCGATCCGTTGCAGCGCGATCCGTTGCAGCGCACCGTCGCTGCCGCCGACGACGGCGTTTCCGCCGGACGGATCGACGGCGATCGTGTAGGCCCGACCCTGAATCGCCGCGATCCCGTCGGAAACCTCGACGGTTTCCGGGTTGACCAAATAGACCCGCCCATCGTTGCAGCACGCGGCGATCCGTGAACCATCCGGGAGCCACTGGATCTGGCGAGGCTGGGACGGCAATCTGGCGAATCGCACCATGCGTCCGATCGTCGGCTGCCAAAACCGTACCGTTCGATCGTCGCTGGCCGAAGCGATCATCGGCAGGCCGTCGCGTGGGGGACGCACCGCAACGCTTCCGACCCCTTGGAGATGGATCGCCATGCTGCGAACCAGCGTTCCGGTCTCGGTTTCCCAGACGCGAAGACTCTGGTCGCCGCCGGCGCTGACCAGCAGCCGCGTGTCGTGCAGATGACCGATCGTCCAAACGCCGCGGGAGTGCCCATTGAGCGTCACCGATTTCTCGCCCTTCGAGGTGTCCCAGATCAAGACTTGGTGGTCCAGGCTGGCCGAGACCAAGGTGGTTTCGTCCAACCAGTCGACGGCCATCACCGAATCAAAATGCCCATCCAGGATGCGGAGCGATTTGCCATCGGGCCAGGACAGGATTTCGACGGTGCCGTCTTCCGCGGGCGCCCCACCGGCGACGGCCAGACGATCGCCGCCGGGAGAAAATGCCAGGTCGTGAAGATTTGGGGACGACGCCTTGAAGCTTGTCTGCAGGTCCAGATCCGGCCAGCGGTACACCGCGATTCCGGATTGAGAACACGCGACCAACGAGGATCCATCGGGAGCAAACACGACGGAAGTAATCGGGGGTTCGGCGCCGCAATCAAGGGCGACCGAAAGCGTCAACAAAAGGAAAACAGATCGAACGAGTTTCAGCATGGCATTGATCAAGTGGGGTAAGCTTCCAGCTTGCCATCGGCATTGGATTGGCAAGCTGGAAGCTTACCTGTCGCTTGGGATTGGCAAGCTGGAAGCTTACTCCACTTTGGGCTCCGTTACACATTGATACGGAACGCTTCTGTTTCTAGCGTAGCAACGGTGGTGGGCGTCCCTCAGAATGCGGTCGACGCGTCTCCGCTTTTCTCCTCGCAAATCGCCTTCGAGTGGTCTTCTATGACGAAATCTTTGATGCATCGACCTTTCTTGACGAGCGTTCTGCTGATCGGGACGGGGTTCCTCTTCGGCGCGACCGGTGATGCGGGTGATCATTGGAGTCGGTTTCGCGGGCCGGATGCGACCGGCGTGGTGCCCGACGACCCGCGTTTGCCGACCCGGTGGGACCAGACCGAAAACGTGGCGTGGTCGATCGACGTTCCCGGCCAGGGCTGGGGCAGTCCGATCGTCGTCGGCGAGCGCGTGTTTGTGTCTTCGGTCGTTGCCGACGAAGAAAACATCCAGCCACAAAAAGGGCTTTATCTCGGTAAGGGTGTTCGTGATCCGGCCAAGGGCATCCACCACTGGATGGTCTATTGTTTTGATCTCAAGAGCGGATCACAACGGTGGAAACACGAAGCCAAGACGGGACGTCCGGTGGTACCGCGGCACCCCAAGAGTTCTTACGCCGCCGAAACACCGACAACCGACGGCCAGCGGCTGTACGTTTTATTCGGTGATGTCGGACTGTATTGCTACAGCCTGGATGGCGAACCGCTTTGGTCCCGCGACATCGAACCCCGCAAGACCAATCTCGATTATGGCGCCGCAGCCTCTCCGGTAGTTCACGATGGGCAGGTGATTGTCGTTTACGACAACTTGGAATCGTCGTGGATCGCATCCTTTGACGCCGAAACAGGGGATGAGAACTGGCGGACACCGCGCGAGGAAACCCACTCCTGGGCCACACCGTTGATCTGGGAACATGATCAACGGACCGAAATCGTCGTGACCGGTCGAAAGAAGAACCGCAGCTACTCGCTCGAAGGTGATCTGTTGTGGGAATTTGATGGCGACATGTCGGTGCTGGTGATTCCATCGCCCTTTGCCGCACACGGGCTTTGTTACCTCGCCTCGGGATATGTCGGTGATTCCCACCGCCCGACGTTTGCGATTCGTCCGGGCGCCAGCGGCGACATCACGCCCGAAGGCGACTTTGCCGACAGCGAGTTCATTCAGTGGTACCAGCCCACCGCATCGCCCTACAACACCTCCCAAATCGTCTACGGCGATTACTTGTATACCGTTTACGATCAAGGATTCATGACCTGTCACGACGCCAAGACCGGCGAGGAGGTCTATGGCAAACGACGGTTCTCGCCGTCGGGTTCGTTCACCGCATCGCCATGGGCCTACGGAGGCAACGTGTTTTGCCTCAGCGAAGACGGGTTGACCTATGTGGTCAAAGCGGGCCGCGACTTCGAGATTCTGCAAACCAATCCGCTCGACGAACTTTGCATCGCAACCCCGAGCATCGCCGACGGACGTTTGCTGATTCGCACGCTGACCAAGCTGGCTTGCGTCACCAATGAGGAATAGCCGAGGCCCCCGACACCATGATCTCGATGCGTAGCCGCGTAGGGCATGCTGTGCATGCCGACGGGCCGTCAGGCAAAGCCCGCCGATGCTCGATGACAGGCTGGAAGCCTATCCCACTGGTAAGATCCGACGCGTCACCTGTTTACAAATCGATACGGGTCAGAAGCCAAGGTCCGTTGAGCCCCTGAGAATGGACAATCGATGCTCATCCGACCGCGATTCGCAAACTGAACTTTCAACATGTCGACCACTCCCGCTCCGTCGATTCCCCGACGGCATGATCTCGACGCGCTCCGTGCGATAGCGATGTTGCTGGGCATTGCCCTGCACGGGCTGATCTCCTTCATACCCGGGGGTGGCGGCGGCTGGGCGGTTCAAGACACTCAAACGAATGTCATGTTCGGCGTCGCGATGGCTGCGATCCATGGCTTTCGAATGCCGCTGTTCTTTTTGATCAGCGGATTTTTCACGATGATGATGCTTCGCAAACGCGGGATGGCGGCACTGCTCAAACAACGCTTCCTGCGAATCTTTTTGCCGCTTGTGCTGGGGATGTTCACGATCATTCCCGCCGTCTGGGCGGTCACGATTTACGTCGGCATGCAGCCCCAGTCCTCCACCGCCACGACCAAGGCTGCGGCTGCGGCAACGGATCACGACAATGTAAAAACGGACGCAACCGTTGACGAATCGATTTGGATTGCCGCCGCCAACGGGGACGTTGAAGCGGTTGAGAATTGGCTGGACCGAGGCGGCGACGTCGCACACGCCGAAGACGACGGATCGACGGCGTTGCACGGCGCGTTCTTATTCGGCCGCTTTGAAACCGCCGAGCTTTTGATCAACGCCGGGGCGGACCCGGAGGTAAAGAATCACCGTGGTGAAAGCTGCATCGACATGCTGAGCGCCCCCTGGGGCATCACGTCCTACGTCGCCGGTTTGGTCCAGGTTTCCGCCGAGGAGGAAGACGTGCTGGGCGGCCGAAAACGAATCGCCGAATCGCTGGACCTTGCCGCAACGATCCACATTCCGACGCGTGGATCGGTCTCCGACAAATTACAGTTTGCACTCTTCCAATTCCCCGTCACCGGGCACCTGTGGTTCTTGTGGTTTCTGTGCTGGCTGGTCGCCGGATTTGCGTTGTGCGTTTCCGCAGGTCGCTTGTTGCGGATTCCGCGCCCGGCGCGCTGGCTCTCCGCGTCCGCGTTTCGTTACGTTTGGCTGATTCCGTTGACGATGATTCCCCAGGCATTGATGTCGGGTGACGGGGCGGGCTTTGGACCGGACACCTCGATTGGCCTGTTACCGATGCCATCGGTGCTGGCGTATTACGCCGTGTTTTTTGGCTTCGGCGCGATCTACTTTGACGCGACCGGAATGCAGTCCGACGTCGAACCGGTCGGCTGGCGATCCTGGTTTGCGGTACTGGCATCGTTGCTGGTGCTGTTCCCGATCGGACTGGCGATCCGTTCGCAGCACGCCGGACTCGGCAATCTCGCGTCTCTGTTTGTCCAAGCCAGCTATGCGTGGTTGATGACCTTCGGCATGATGGGCGTGTTTCGACAGCTGCTCTCCCGGCAGAGCCAAACCATGCGTTATTTGTCCGATTCATCCTACTGGCTGTATTTGGCCCACATCCCGCTTATCATTTACGCGCAGTACTGGGTTCGCGATTATCCGCTGCCGCCGTTTTTAAAGTTTCTAATCGTTTGCGTGTTCACGAGCATCGTACTGCTAGTCAGCTATCAGCTATTGATCCGCTACACGCCGATCGGAACCTTATTGAACGGCAAACGGACTCGCCCGAAAGCTGCGTCAGACAGAACGGATTCGGTCGCAACGGATTCTGAACCAACCACACCCGCCGGGCGTCCCCAGAGAGCCGAAGGAAGTGTCGCATGAGTGACAAACCGCATCATTTGCTGCTGGTCGAAGACGACGCCGAATTGTCCGGCATGATGAAAGATTTTTTGACCGGCAAGGGATACCAAGTCACGATCGAGGCGGACGGTTTGTCGGCGATCAGGCGGATTGCATCCGAAGCCTACGACGCGGTGATCTTGGACATCGGTCTTCCGGGGACGGACGGATTCAGTGTTTGCAAAAGTGTCAGGCCGCATTTCAAAGGCCCGATCATTGTGCTCACGGCGCGGGGGGAGGAGATGGATGAAGTCGTCGCCTTGGAAGCCGGGGCGGATGACTTCATGAGCAAACCCGTGCGTCCCAACGCCCTGCTGGCACGTTTAAAAATTCACCTTCGCCGATTCGACTTGCACCCTGCTGATTCGAGCGTCCAACCGGCTGACATCGTTGTCGGTGACCTGAGCATCAGTCTTGGCAGCCGCAGCGTCGTGGTCGGCGATCAACCGATCGAGTTGACGACCGCCGAATTCGACTTGATCGAGTACCTAGCCCGCCGCGCCGGCAGCGTGGTTTCTCGCAAGGAACTGTACGTCGATTTGCTGGAAATCCCCTATGATGGCATGGACCGATCGCTCGATCTGCGTGTCTCACGACTGCGACGCAAATTGGGTGATGATCCCCACAAGCCGACCCGCATCAAATCGGTTCGCGGCGTCGGCTATCTCTTTGCCAAATGATGTGACGACATGACGCGATTGTTTCTGCGCTTCTACTTGGGCGTCATCGCCATCCTGATCGCGGCCTGGTTGATTCAGACCTCTGTGTTCCGGAAAAGCTCGATCCAGGAAAACATCCCCGTGATCGAAGACATCTATGCCGGCAGTGGACGATTGGCTCGCGATCAAATCGTCGACGGTGGCGAAGACGAGTTTTCTGAAACGATGGAGTACCTGGAAAATCAATTCGATTATCCGATCCGCGTGGTGACGCGAGACGAGCGCCCGATGGACCAAGCGTCGACCGATCGCTTGGACCGCGGTGAGAGCATTTTGTATTACGATCGACTGGAAACGGCCATTCCAGACACGCCCTTCCTGGTGGAATTGGGACCGTTGCCCCGATTTGACGAACCGAGCCAAGCCGAGTTGTCGTTTGCGTTGGGGGGCGTCTTTTTGTTGACCGCGATCGGTATCGCGATCCTGTTGCACCCGGTCAGCAAGCAGCTTCGCGGCGTCGAAAAAACCGCACTCGCCATCGCCGGCGGTGACTTGGGGGCGCGCATCGATTACGGAAGATTTCGGCACAGCGGTCCACTGGCCGAGGCATTCAACACCATGGCGGACCGCGTCGAAAAACTGCTCCGGTCCCAACGGGAATTGCTGCAGACCGTTTCGCATGAGCTGCGCACCCCCTTGGCTCGCATCCGATTTGCCACGGAACTGATCGAGACGGCCGACGACGACCACCAGCGAAAGCAACGCCTGACGGCGATCGAGGCCGCCACCGATCAGTTGGATGCCCTGGTCGGCGAACTGCTGACCTATGTGCGGCTGGATGCGCAATACTCCGAACCGGACAGCGTCTCCAATAAGATGGAAACCTTTGATGTCCGGGAACTGGTCGATGAACTGATCGAGTTGCACGGGCCGCTGTATCGCAAGATCGAATTTCGCAATGCGATTGCAATGTCCGGCAGTGATCTGTCCGGCAGTGACCTGGCCGGCAGTGACCTGTCCGGCAGTGATCTGTCCGGCAGTGACCTGGCCGGCAGTGATCTGTCCGGCAGTGATCTGTCCGGCGACCGAGCGGCCATCTCACGAGCGATCGGCAATCTGATCAGCAATGCCGGAAAATACGCCGCATCGACAGTCATCGTTTCCGCCGCTGACTCCGATCACGGACTCTGCATTCGGATTGACGATGACGGTCGCGGCATCGCCCCGGAGGATCGTGAGGCGGTCTTCGAACCCTTTCAACGGCTCGCCGGAGGGACCGATCCGAAGGCGGACCAGCCCGGCACGGGGCTCGGCTTGGCATTGGTCAAACGCATCGCCGAGCGGAACGGAGGCCGGGTGAGCGTGACCGAAAGTGAACTGGGAGGCGCCCGATTTTCGCTGACGCTGCCCAACGATGCGGATCTCAACACGATTTGATGACGACCGCGGTCATATCGTCTTTGAGCGGATGGGGATCGCAAAAGGACGTCACCGAGGAGATCAATTCGGCAACGATTTCCGACGCCGGCTTGCTGCGGTTGCGATGAACGACATCCACGGCGCGATCTTTGCCGAACGCAACGTGATCGTCTCCGCGAGCCTCCCAAATGCCGTCGGTCATCAGCAACACGATCTGTCCGCCCGAGATCTCGATCGATCCGTCCACCTGATAGGTGTAATCCGGATCAACCCCGGTCGGAATCCCTCGGGTCGTCAATTCAAAGGCGTCGCCATTGGAATCGATCATGAACCCCAAATGCCCGGCACCGACATACGTCAATCGCCTTGCTTTCGGGTCCAGTCTGGCAAAGAACAGCGTGACGAAGAGTGACTGGAACGTGTCTTCGCAAATCCCGCGGTTGGCGATCGTGATCAATTGGCCCACGTCTTCATACAGTTCGGCGGTCGACCTCAACAATCGACGCGTTCCGACGGTGATCATGGCCGGTCCGATTCCGTGCCCGCAGACATCTGCCAGAACGATGTCCCACTTGCCGTCTCCGTGGTCGATGAAATCAAAGAAATCACCGGACGTCGAATCGATCGCCACGCAACGGCCCGCGACGTCAAACCCAGGGATTTCCGGGGAATCATTGGGCAACAAATACTCTTGAATCTGCTTGGCGAACTGCAGCTCACGGTCCACGATCCGTTGACGGTGCTCGACCATTCGCCGCTTGTTTCGTTCGATCGCGTACAGCAGCGATCGCACCAAGACCTGTCCGTCCAGATAGGATTTGCCGACGTAGTCCTGGGCGCCCAACCGCATCGCCTTGATGCCGAGCGACTCGTCATGATCACCGGTCAAGATGATGATCGGCTGATTGGGAAACGGATCGTGAATCTGACAGAACGTCTCCAGCCCCGCTGAATCCGACAGGTTCAAATCCAAGATCACGGCATCGGGCAAGACGTCTTCGGACAACCGCCGCAACGTGTCGGCCAAGGTCGCAACGTGGGTGACGGCGAAACGCCCGTCGCGTTCCAAGCGTTCTCTCACGACCATCGCATCAACGACGGAATCTTCGACGACCAGAATCCGAAATTGGTCCCCGCCCGCTGCACCCGATTCGGTTGGTAGAGTTCCCATCATCCAGAGACACGTTGATCGATCGACAGAAATGCAAATCCGAGCGGCGTGTTGAAACCACGCACCGTCATCGCGATGGCCGGATCATTCGGCGCTCTTGAGTGCGTTGGTGACGGTGCCGCGGATTTCGAAAACCGTTCCGTCCAAGTTTAACACCCGGAACACCTCTCGAATCGAATCGCGCATCCCACAAAGATACAGATGTGTGTCGCGGGGCTTGAGCTCGGTGTGCAACTGAATCAGGATTCCGACGGTTTCGGACGAGCAAAATCGTACGGAAGCGAAATTGACGATCAAGCGTTTCGGTTCGCATTGCTCTACCATCGCAAACAACTCACGCTTGGTCTGCACGAGCGATTCGGTCGACAGCACGCTGGCATCGTGAAGATGCACGACATGGGCGTCTTCGATTTCCTGGAGATCGAACTGTTCGTAGTCCGGTTCCGCCACTTCGTCAAACGCGACCACCTCGGCGACTTTTGAATCGCGCGGCTGCGTCAAGGGCGTCATCCGAAACAGACTGTCCATCGCCTCGGCCAATTCACGCGCCGACGCGTAACGCTCGCTGGCCCCGAAGGACAAAGCCTTGGCGAACGTCTCCTTGAACTGATCCGCCGCACCACTGTCCAAGCCTTCGTACAGTGCATTTTGAAACACTTCCTCGGCGGATTGGGGCGCGTGCCCGGTCAGCACAAAGAATCCGATCGCTGCCAACGAGTAGACATCCGACTGCGGCCGGATCGCGTCGCCGGAACCGACCGATACCTCGGGTGCGGCAAACTCGTTGCGAAAGTCCGCCAATTCACCGTCCTCCTCGGACAGCAACATCCCGGGCATGCCGAGGTCGGCGATGACCGGTTCGCCGTTCTTTTCCAGCACCACGCATTCCGGAGAAAGGTATCCGTGGACCAGACCGGCCGCGTGCATTTGACTTACGCCCAGCGCCAGCTTCCCGACCAGCAAGGCAACCTGCCGGGGTTCGATCAGTGCCGCTCGCTTCGGCTCGACCGTCGCATTCTGGGCGGTGATTTCTCTCAGATTCGGACCCTCGACGAGGGTCGTCGCCAGGTAATCCACACCATCGGATTGGCCGAAATCTAAAACGGCCGACAGATGCGCGTTCCGCAGACCCGCCAACACCTGCGCGCGGGCGTCAAATTCGCCCCGAACCGCTGCATCCAATCCGGAAAAATCTGCGATTCGGACCGTCAAGTTGCGATCCAGGTGCGGGTCAAATGCCAAATAGACGGACTGACGCCCTTCGCGTTTGAGCAATTGTTTCAGCTCAAATCGGCCCACGGATTTAATGTTTATTTCTTCCATCCTTTGGTCGTCTCCAGTAACCAGACCAAAGCGGACGGGTGGAATCGAGGACTTCTAATATTGATTACTTCAGCGCTGCTGTCAACTAACCAGCGGTCCATCAGCAGGGGATCCAATGAGGGGTCCGAGCGGTCTCCGCATTGGCCGTCTGTGACGCGGTCCGGGAACCAGCCATCGCCCCGCGGAAGACCGGCCCGCGATTCTTCAATTCTATCTGCTGATCGGGCAACCGAGCCCGCACCAGGGCGTGCAGATCGATAAACTGAATCATGACGTGGACCGCCCGCCAGGGCATCGGGGACCGCCCACGAGGGAAGCGGAACCATCCTGACGTTCACCATCGAGATCCTGAAACGCGCAGATTGAAGATGACAACTATTTTGGTCGTGGACGATTCACGTGTCGATCAGACGCTGGTCCAGGGGATCTTGTCGAATCATCACGATCTGGACCTGCGTTTTGCCAACCACGGCGCCGAGGCGATGCAATCGATCCAACAGCAGGCCCCCGATCTGGTTGTCACCGATCTGATGATGCCTGAAATGGATGGCTTGCAATTGGTCCGTCGCATTCGACAGGACCGCCCCGAAATCCCGGTGATCGTGATGACGGCAATGGGGTCGGCGACCAACGCCGTCGAAGCGTTAGAAGTCGGCGCGGCGAGTTTCGTGCCCAAATTGCAGTTGACCGAACGACTGTCCGATACCGTCCGGCAAGTGCTGATGCTCAAGCACGCCGTCCATCCCTACGGCGGCGTCGTCCGTTGTTTAGCCGACGCCGAGTTGACGTTTCATTTGCGCAGCGACATCGATCTGATCCCCCAGTTCGTCGACCTGGTTCAACGAACGACTTCGGGGCTGGCCATTTGCGACGCGACCGAAGCGATCCGCATCAGCCTGGCACTCGAAGAGGCATTGTTGAACGCGTTGGTGCACGGCAATTTTGAATTGACCGCGGAGGTGGCCAGCAACGGCATCAACCCGTCCAGCGACGTGTTCTGCAACCGCTCCAACGAGCCGCCCTACTGTGATCGAATCATCTTTGTCCAACTCCGTGTCGCCGGCGGCGCGATGACCTTTGTCATCCGAGATGAAGGCCCCGGTTTTGATGTCGCTCAACTCCCCGATGAAAACGATCTGACACCCTTTGACGGCGGCATCGGCCGCGGCATTCGATTGATGCGTTCGTTCATGGACAAGGTGTCCTTCAATGCCAAGGGCAACGAGGTCACGCTCATGAGAGACTTTCGATCCACCGCCGACGGATAGCCAACCCGAGAGAAGTCGATCGATCCACCCGATGTGCTGAACCCCAATCATCCGACCGAAGTGATGCCGATGATCAAGCTGCGCCGAATCCTCACCGTGATTGATGTTGAGACGTCCGCGGAATCACCGCTCACCGATGCATTGGCCCTGGCGGGACGCAACCAAGCGGAATTGCACCTGCTGCACGTCGTGGCCAAGCACGCGATCCCCCGCTTCGGCAGCGAGAAACGTTTACAACAGGCCCGCGAGAAACTCTCTGGCCTGCAAATCCCCAACGAACAAGTCGCGGTCAAACGCGACATTCGACGCGGAACGCTCATCGATTGTGTCTCCGGCTATGTCCGCGATCACGGCATCAACATGCTCTACCTCGCCCCGGAAGGCGTCGGCGCAGCAGACAAAAAGGAGTTTCGCTCGATCGTCCATCGCGTGCTCGACGTGCTGACCATCCCGGTTTTGATCAAACCCTTCGAGAATCAAGTCGAATCGGATCAAATCCATCGGGCCGCCGAGGCGGTCGACGCGCTCGGCGACGAGCCCCGGACCGGACAGCACGACCAGACCCTCACGCAGCTGCGTGACGCAGTCGAAGCGGAATTGCAATTGCCCCGCGAACAAGCCGAACGCCTGGTCGCGCAAATGGAAATGCGAGGCATCTTGACCTGGACGGAATCGGCCGCAGACGACGACCAGGAAGCGGATCACGGCCACTGGCAGGTTGACTTAGACAAAGCCGAGGACGCCCCCCCGTCGGCCGAGGCTGCCGAAGACTTCGCCGACTCCACCACGGCGATCAGTTTGCTGCGTCGGGCGATCGAAGCCGAGGCCACCGACATCCATCTCGACCCGCTCTCCAAACATGAATACGTCGTCCACTTTCGTGTCGACGGAAAGATGCAACAGTTCTGCACCATGCATCACAACATCGCTTCGCAAGCAATGAAGCAACTCAAACTGATGGCCAACGTCAGCTTGTCGGACCCGTTCCGGCCCGCCGAAAGCCGCCTGGAGTTGCCCGATTCGATCTCGACACACGAGGTCCGCATCACGACGGCACCGGTCGCCCAGGGCGAAGCCATCGCGTTGCGATTGATCGACTACGAGCAGTCGCGCAAACCGCTCAGCGAGTTGGGGCTCTCCCAAAACTCCTTCGCCTCGGTGTACCGCATGCTGCATCGGCGGTCCGGAGTCGTTTTGATTAGCGGCCCGACGGGCGCCGGCAAGACGACGACGGCGTACTCGATGCTGAATGTCCTGTTCTCGGAAAAACAAAACATCATTTCGATCGAAGACCCGGTGGAATTGATCGTTCCCTTCATGAGACAAATCGACGTCGATCAGCGGCACGGATTCACGATGCAGGCGGGACTGTCGACCATCTTGCGGATGGACCCCGACGTCGTCTTCGTCGGCGAGATTCGCGATCGGGAAGGTGCCAAGGTCGCGATGCATGCGGCCTCCTGCGGAAAACGCGCGTTCAGCACGATCCACCGACGCGACGTCTCCTCGACGCTCTCGGCGATGCAAGATTTCGAGATCGATCCGACCGCGTTGGCCAGCAATCTGGCCGGGGTGATCACTCAGCGACTGGTCCGCCGACTGTGCACGCATTGTTGTCAGATCAGTCCGGTGACGAAGCAGGAACAAACGCTCTTTGAAGCCCACAACTTGGTCGTGCCGACGACCGTCGCGCGACCCAGATCCTGCCAGCACTGTCACGGCACCGGATACAAAGGCCGGATCGGTGTCTTTGAAGCCGTCGTGATCGATGATGAATTGATCGACGCGATCCAGAAACGCAAACAGGAATCGGAGATCCGATCGATCATCCGCGCCGGTGGGGCCGGCTTGGTACGAGACGCCTTGATGAAGGTCCGTGACAAAATCACGTCGATCCAAGAAGTCCAAGACATGAGCTGGATGACCGAAACCATGCCGATCGAAAGCCCGGCGGAGAATAAAGCCGATTCCTATCAACGCGGCGCACCGTTCCTTCACCTGCCCACCCGTTGAGAAGCAAGCGGATCGGATGCCCCTCCCCGCCGGAGGTCTTGCAGTTTTAAAGTTGTCGAGAGTCAACGGTTTGCGTCACTCTCGTCCTGGGCATCGGTGTCGACACCACTTCAGTCACCCTCCCTGGCAGGGAGGGTCGAGCGCAGCGAGGGAGGGTCGAGCGGTCGTCGCTGAACTATTTCGAGCCACAGACCCCTCCCCGCTCCGAGCGTAAACTCCTCAACTCCTCCGCGTCCCTCCCACAGGACGTCGATTGTATAAGTGGCGGAGTCTAGCGGAAGACGCCAAGACTTTCGCTGCGCCGGCCCTCTCTGGCGTTTGCTTGCTGCGCAAACGCCGTCTCTCCCAGGGGGAGAGAATCTAAATCAGTTGCCAGATCCTGCAGTAAAAGAATCGACATCCCACAGGGAGGGTGACTTGAAACGGCACGAACTCTCTTTGGAGGTCGACGGAAGAGGTGCCGACATCAAAAAGGTTGCATAAACCCCCGTTACACGGCTATACTGCAAATCGATGCATCGCTCGGGCGAATGGAATGCACCCGCCCGGGTCCCACCTGAATCATCCCCCCCCTCACCCCGGCCTGATCATGTTGACGATCAAGGGTCCCTCCAGTCGCTATTGCGACGGGCGCAACCGGCGTAGCTTTTTGAAGATCGGCGGCCTGTCCTTCGGCATGGGCGGCCTCTCGCTAGCGGACCTGTACCGCGCCGAAGCTTCGTCTTCCTCGCCGCGATCACACAAATCGGTGATCAACATTTTCTTGGCCGGCGGTCCACCGCACCAGGACATGTGGGACATCAAGACCGAGGCGCCCAGTGAAGTCCGCGGCGAGTTCCAGCCGATCAACACCAACGTGCCCGGCATCCAGATTTGCGAGGTGTTCCCCAAACTTGCCGCGCTGATGGACAAGTCGGCGGTCATTCGCAGCGTCGTCGGTTGCCGCGGCGGACACGACGGGATGCAGTGCTTTACCGGCTGGGAAGGCAACTCGTTGAAGAACCTCGGCGGACGGCCTTCCATCGGTGCGGCCGCGGCTCGGTTGTTCGGCCCCGTCGATCCCTCGGTGCCGCCCTTTGTCGGGCTGGCCGCGCCGACACGTCACGTCCCCTGGTCCGACTCCGGTCAAGCCGGATTCCTGGGGTCGGCCTATTCGCCCTTCAAGCCCGACGGGCCGGGCATGCAGAACATGACGCTGAAAGGAATCTCGTTTGATCGTTTGCAAGATCGCCGCCGGTTGTTGAACGAACTGGACACGATGCGACGAGACATCGACATCAGCGGTGCGATGGAAGGCATGGATGCGTTCGGCCAGCGTGCACTCGACGTGCTCACCAGCAGCAAGCTGGTCGATGCGTTGGACCTGTCCAAGGAAGACCCCAAAATCGTTGCCCGCTACGGCGACGGCAAACCGTACAACTATCAGTACGACGGGGCCCCGACGTGCAACGATCAATTGCTGATCGCGCGTCGTCTGGTCGAAGCCGGCGTCCGCGTCGTCAGCCTCAGTTACGGTCGTTGGGACAGCCACGGCCAAAACTTTGACTTGGTCCGTGACCACGGCGGCAAACTCGACCAGTGCTTGAGCGCGCTGGTCAATGACTTGGACGAGCGGGGCATGTTGGACGATGTCGCGATCGCCGTCTGGGGTGAATTCGGACGCACCCCCAAAATCAACGCCAACGCCGGACGCGATCACTGGACCAAAGTCAGTTGCGCGTGGCTGGCCGGCGGCGGGTTGAAAACCGGTCAAGCCATCGGTGCGACCAATCGAATGGGTGAAGAAGCGGTCGAGCGACCGGTCGACATGCAAGAGGTCGTCGCAACCCTGTACCACACCCTGGGCATCGACACCCACTCGACCACCATCGCCGATCCGACCGGACGCCCCCAGTTCCTGGTCGACAGCGATCCGATCGCCGAGTTGATCGCATGAACCAAACCGATCACAAAAGTGGCGTAAGCTTCCAGCTTGCGACCCCCGTAAGCTTCCAGCTTACGTCCAAGATTCTCACCTTCCTCGCACTGGTCTGCCTTGCCTGCACCCACTCGGTTGCCGACAACGCGCTGCGCATCGACAACACCGAAGGCGCTGCGGCCACCGACTTGGTCGGAACCGACGCCCGGCTGCAACTGATCGTTTCTCGATCCGAGTCCAACGGGATGACGACCGATTGGACGCGGCGGGTCACCTTCACCGCGTCGCCCGAAGAGCTGATTTCGATCGATCCCACCGGATTGGTCACTCCGCTTGCCGACGGAACCGTCACGCTGTCGGCGACCAGCGACGATGGCGCGAGCGCCACCGCGACGCTGGTCGTTTCCGGCACCGGCCAAGCCCAACCGGTCAGCTTTTGCGGGCAAGTCGTTCCGATCTTTACCAAGTTGGGATGCAACGGCGGCGGGTGCCACGGGAAGATCGCCGGTCAAAACGGGTTTCGACTTTCGTTGCTCGGGTTTGAACCTGGCGAAGATCACAAACGATTGGTGGCCGAATCACGCGGACGTCGTGTTTCGTTGGCCTCGCCCGATCGAAGTCTGTTGTTGATGAAAACGATCAATGCGATGCCGCACGGTGGCGGAGCCCGGACCGATCGCGACTCACACGAGTACCGCGTCCTGCGGCGATGGATCTCACAGGGCATGCCCTACGACGAGGGCGAAATCCGGACGGTCCGTTCCATCCGCTGTTATCCCGAGGTTCGGCGGATGGCCGGTGGCGGCGAGCAACAACTCTCGGTGATCGCCACGTACAGCGATGGTTCGGTCGAAGACGTCACCCGAGCGGCGGTTTACGAATCCAACGACACGCAAATGGCAGAGGTCAGTGACACGGGACTGGTTCAAACCGGCCAGCTGGTCGGCGATGTCGCCGTGATGGCCCGCTACCAAGGTCACGTGACGGTGTTCCGCGCCGAAATCCCGCTGCGGATTGATGTGCCGGCCGAGAGGATCGCCGCCGATGGTGATCCGACCGCACTTGAATCGGACAACGTGGTGGACCGGTTCGTCGGCAAGAAACTCCACTCGTTGGGAATTCCCGCGTCGCCCCCATGCGATGATGCGACGTTTCTTCGACGCGTGACGCTGGACCTGACCGGTCGGCTTCCCACCCTGGATGAAACCAACGCGTTCCTTGCCGACGACGCTGTCGACAAACGTGCCCAGTGGGTCGAACGCCTGTTGGCGAGCGACGATTACGCCTCGTTCTTTGCCCGCAAGTGGGGCGTGATCCTGCGCAACCGACGCACCGGCGGTTCGCTGCAAGTCTCGAACATGTTGTTTCATCATTGGTTGAAGGAATCGTTCCGCGACAACAAACCGTACGACCAACTTGTCGATGAATTGCTGACCGCCAGCGGCTCGCTGTTTAGCAATCCGGCGACCGCCTGGCTGTCGCAAGTCACCGACCAGAACGAACGTGTCGAAGACATCAGCCAATTGTTCCTGGGACAGCGGATTCAGTGTGCCCGTTGCCACCACCACCCGTACGAGAAGTGGAGCCAGGAAGACTACGCGAGAATGTCGGCGTTCTTCTCGACGATTTCAAAGAAGACGCAGGGCACCGACGTGACGTTCGTGACCCGCGTCGCCGCCCCGTCGGCCAAGCATCCCAAAACGGGCCAAAACGTATCACCGGCCGGACTCGATGCCGAAGCGATTCAGCCCGATGCGGCGACCGACCCGCGTCGTGCCCTGAGCGACTGGGTCACGTCGCCAGAAAATCCGTTCTTTGCCAAAGCACTCGTCAATCGATACTGGAAACACTTTTTGGGACGCGGATTGGTCGAACCGGAAGACGACATGCGGGTCACCAATCCGCCCTCGAATCCTGAATTGATGGACGCGTTGGCGGCATCCTTTGTCGAATCGAAATACGACGTCAAAGCGCTGATTCGGCTGATCTGCAACTCCGACGTCTACGGCGCCTCCTCCGACGCGCTGGCCGACAACGTGATCGATCGTCGCAGCCACTCGCGTTACTACCCCAAACGTTTGCAAGCCGAAACGCTGCTCGATTCGATCGATGTCGTCACCGGAGCGTCCACAACGTTCGCCGGCATGCCGGCCGGAACGCGCGCCGTGGAATTGCCCGACACCGGATTCAATTCGTATTTCTTGTCCGTGTTTGGTCAACCCGATTCGAAGACGGCCTGCGAGTGTGAACGATCCTCGGAGGCCAACCTTGCGCAAAGTCTGCACCTGCTCAACTCGGAAGAGATGCAGAAGAAACTGACGCATGACCAGGGACGAGCCGCCGCGTTTGCCGCCGACGCCTCACGACCGACCGAAGCCAAGATTCGAGAACTGTACAAGTTGGCGTTGAGCCGTGAACCGACCGACGCTGAACTCAAGTCGACGCTGAGCTATTTGGGGGATCGCCACAATCAAAAAGAGCCCTGGGAAGATTTGATCTGGGCCTTAGTGAACTCCAAAGAGTTTTTGTTCAACCACTGATGCCCCACCCATCCCACCCTTTCCCCGCTGGTCGGTCGCGCGGCGACAGACTCGATGTTCGCGATGTGCTCGTCGCCGTATCCGCCATGATCTGCATGGCCGGCGGCAGCGTTCACGCACAGCTGCCCGAGATCGGGCTCAGGGCGCTTTCCCAATCGTTCGTTGCCCCCGGCGAGTCCTACGAAGTCTCCATCGCCGAAGGTGCGAACACGGAAGAGGTTCGCGAACTTGTTTTTTCGCATCCGGGCATCACGGCGACGTTGTTGAGCGGCCCGGCCAGACCGCTGACCAAGATCGAAGCGCCGCGTTACGGCAGCTTCAGTGTAAAGGTTGCCCCCGAGGTTCCCGAAGGACGCTATGAAGCCCGTGCGGTCGGCCGCTTCGGGATCTCCAACCCGCGCTCGATCGTCGTTCAGAAAGAAATTCGAATCGTGCCCTCGGTGGGCGCTGACGCGTCGACGCCCACTCCCTTGCAACTGGGTCTGACGCATTGTCGACGCGTTTCACCGCAGCGACGCGATTTTTATTCGTTCGACGCAACCGCCGGTAAGCAATACAGCGTGCGGGTGATCGCGCAAGCCATCGATTCCCAACTGATCGGCGCCGTTTCAATCACCGATGCCAAAGGGCGCACGTTGGACAGTGCGATCGGCAGCGACCATTCGGACGTGCAGCTCACGTTGACGGCGACCGATAGCGGCCCGCTGACCGTCGCGGTGCACGACGCCCTGTTCCGCGGCGGTGCGGCCTATCGCTACGGCTTGCTGGTGACCGAAGGCATGTCGACACTGCCCCACTTGCGAACCGAGTTCCCCAAATCAGTCAGCGTGGTAACGCGGGATCCGGTCGCGGTCGACGAAACCGATGTGCCCGTCGAACTGACGGTTCCGGCGTGCGTGGAAGCCAGTTTTGATTCCAGCAGCGATACCGATCAATACCTTTGCAAGTTATCCAAAGGCAAACCGGTATTGATCGAAGTGATTTCCGATCGGATCGGCCAGCCGACCGATGCGCGTTTGATCATCGATCGATCAGTGGTCGACGCATCGGGAACGCAGACCTGGCAACGGGTTGCAACCGCCGAAGACGGCCCCAATCTCTCGGACTCCGTCATTCGACTTGTCACCGGCGATCCCGTGCTGCGTTTCCAACCACCCGAAGACGGCGACTATCGAATCACGGTCGCGGATTTGGATACCGGCCGATCGCTCGGCGAACGTCAACGGTATCAACTTGCCATCGGCCCGCCCCACAAGGATTGGCAATTGCTGGCCTATCACGTCTATCCCCACAAAGATCCCAACACGTCTCAGCCCTCGGGAACGCATCTGATGCGTGGCGGGGCGAGAACGATTCGTGTGTTCGTGATCCGAAACCAGATGTCGGCGCCGATTCGGGTTTCGATCCCCCAATTGCCGCCGGGACTGGTTTGTCGTCCAGCGTGGATCGCGGCCAACCAAAACCACACCGATTTGGTGATCACCGCTTCGGACCAGGCACCGACCCGACACAGCCCGTTGCAGGTCGTCGGCGAAGCGACCCATGACGGTGAGAACCAAACGCGACAGGCACGTGCGGCATCGGTCATCTGGCAACGAGACGGCTATCGCCCCACCGCACACACGCGGTTGACCGATCAACTGATGGTCGGATCATCCGATCTGGACACCTGTCCGATCAGCATCGAACCGACCAGCCAAGACGTGGTGGTGGCGAAAAAAGGAACCAAGGTCACGGTCCCGATCAAGGTGACGCGTCGCGGGGGAGGATCGGAAGCCATCGTCCTGAGGGCTCAACACCTGCCGCCAGGTGTCGGCGCCGCTGATCTGACGATCGCCAAAGACAAATCGGAAGCCGAGTGGACGATCGACGTGAAAAACAACGCCGCCGTGGGCAGCTACTCGTTCTGGGGTCAGGGCGAAACGAAGGTCAAGTTTTCCGTCAACCCGCAGGGGCTCACTCGTGAAACCCAATACCGCGATGCGTTAAAAACCATCCGTGCCGATCCCAACCGCTCCGGCGACCATCAGGAAATCGACAAGGCGATCGCGGAAACGGAAAAGCGGATCGAAGCGATCAAAAAACAAGTCGCCGCCAAAGATTTGACGATCTACGTCCCGATGAGTTTGATCACACTGGAAGTCCAGTGAGTCGAGAGTGGGATAGGCTTCCAGCCTGTCATTCCGGCGTCGACAGGCTGGAAGCCTATCCCACTTATTTCCGTGCGTTGCTTACGAATTGAGATTGATGTTGCGCAAGTCCCTTGGACGAATCCCTTCCTCCCTCCCACCCCGTTGCAATGATGCGTGACCGATCGCTTCCCATCGTCTTGATGCTCTGCTTCCTTGCACCCACCGCGGTGGCCGAGCAAACCGATCCGAACGAGCCGCTCAGCTACGCCCGTGACATTGCACCGATCTTGCAACGCAACTGCGTCGCCTGTCACCGCGCCAAACAAGCCGAGGGTGGGCTGTCGCTGGAGACACACCAGGCGATCCAGGCCGGCGGCGACAGCGGATCGTTGCTCGTTGCCAAGCAGCCCGACTCGAGCGTGCTGTATCTGCGGGCGAGCGATGACGACGATCCGATGCCACCGGACGACAACACGGTGGGCGCCAAACGGTTGACGGCAGAGGAACTCGCGTTGCTGCGGACCTGGATCAACCAGGGCGCGATCCTGGACGGGCAGGTCGACGACGATGAGATCGCTTGGCAACCCATCCCCGAATCGGTTCGCAACAGTTATTCGATCGCCGTTGCACCGGACAACCGCATGATCGCGATCGGGCACGCCAATCGGGTCGAACTGCGCGACGCGCATTCCGGTCAACACCTAGGAAATTTGATCGACGAAAGCCTGCCCCAATCCGGCGTCGCAGACTTTGACGTCGTCCAGGCCATCGCATTTTCCCCGTGGGCCGATCGGATTGCCACCGGCGGCTACCGAACCGTTCGCATCTGGAAACGACAATCGACCGAGCCCTCCGTTCCGCTCGCCCTTCGCCACGCGTCGGGGCCCACCACCGTCAGCCCCGACCGGGCTGCGGTCGCGGTGGTCAATGCCATCGGTGACGTCGAAATCCGGACGACGGCTTCCCAGGAATTGCGGGTCACCCTCCCCAGTCTTGGACCGGTCGCCGGGATCGCCTGGTCGCACCCCGAACAATTGGTGGTGGGATACGAAAGCGGAGACATCGGCATTTATGGTGCTCACGACGGAACGTCCATCCGACGCATGAAGCTGGACCATGCCATCGCAACGGTCGCGCAGAGCAGCGACGGAAACTTTGTCGCCTCGCTCGGCACGAACGGTCAAGTCCGGCTGTTTAACGGCGACCAACCGCATCCCTCGCAAATCGTCGACGCGCTCAACGACGCCACCTCGATCGCGTTTTCCGCTCCCGGCACGTTGGTCGTTGGCACCGCGTCGGGCGTTTGCAAACTGATCGATCCGGCAGCTGACAAAGTGGTGCGTGAACTTGCTCATGGATCAAGTGTTCCAGCGCTCGCCATCGACAAAGCGGGAAAGACCCTCGTGACCGGTGGCAGCGATGGGATTGCAAAACGATGGAACACCGAAGACGGAAAGCTGTTGCAAACGTTTCTCGGCGACAGCCAATCACAGCTTCGGATCGCCTCGCTGGACCGGGACGTCAAACGCGAACAGTCGTGGCTGCAAACGTTGGAGGGCAAGACGAAGGAACTCAATCAGTTGCTCGAAAAAGAGGAAGCGGCGCTGGCGAAAGTGACCGAGGCTCGGGAAAAAGCCGTCAAGGAACTCGATGAAAAAGCCAAACAGCGTGACGACACGGCCAAAATGATTGCGGGCACCGAACAAACCATCGTCGACGCCCAAGCGAAGATCGACACATCGACGCGGGCCGCCGCGGATGCGGAGTCCTTGATCGCCAAGAACCAGGCTCAAATGGAGTCGTTGAAGACCGAGTTGCAACCGTTAGAAAAACAGTCCGCGACCGCCGTCTCGCAAGTGCAACTGGCCCAGGCAAAAGTCGATGAAGCCAATCGAATGCTGGCCGCTGCGAAACAGTCGGCCGAGCTTCTGGCAAAGCAAGTGGAGGCGAAGAAAACACAACTGGCGAGCGTCACCCAAACCAGTGCGGCCGCTGGTGAAACCCTGGCGAAATCCAAAGCCGCGGCGGCTGAAGCGGCCAAGCAACTCGAATCCGCCAAAGCAACACTCACCAAACAGCGCGAGTCCCTTGCCGCGGTGGAGAAAGAGGTTGAAAAGAAGCAGGCCGACGCAGCCGAACGCGAACAAGCACTGGTGACGGCGCAAAAAACGCGTGATCGTGCGTCTGCGAATCTGCCCGAGCACCAAGAGACCCTGCGGCAGCGAAACAATCACCTGGCGGATCTAAAACATCACCACGCCAACCTCGTGGATCGCCAAAATCAATCGCCGGCGATCTCATCGATCGCGTTGTCCGACGACGAGGCGTCGCTCGCCGTGGTCGATGTCGAAGGCGGCGTGCGGACGTTTCAATTGACTGATGCGACGCCGCTGGAACGATTCCAGCTTTCCGACGCCACAGGCTCCAACGTTTTCGCCGACGCCTACTTCCTGGATCAACACCAGCTGGTCGTCCATCGTCACAGCGGACCTCCCCTGACGATTGATTCACGGCAGCGGTGGGTTCTCGAGCGGACGATCGGTGGGCTTGAGTCCGACCTGATCTCCGACCGCGTGACGTCACTGGATTTTCGCGGCGACGGGCAATCGATCGCGATCGGCAGCGGGACGCCCAGCCGTCAAGGACAGGTCTTGATCGTCGCCACGTCCAACGGCGACGTGTTGCGTCAGTTTGACGATCTGCACAGCGATTCGGTGTTGTGTGTTCGCTTTTCACCCGACGGCCGACTGCTCGCGACCGCTTCGGCCGACAAGACCATCCGTTTGTTGGACGTGCAGACCGAAGAGGTCGTCGGTGCGCTCGATGGACACACCCATCATGTCCTGTCGGTCGCCTGGAAACGCGACGGTCGACTGATCGCCAGCGGAAGCGCTGACGGAACGATCAAGACATGGGACGTGGAAACCGGCCAACAAAAACGCACCATCGGCGGATTCCCCGATGAAGTCACCGCAGTGGAGTTTTTGGGCGACAGCACACGCGTAGCCAGCAGCTGCGCCGACGGACAATTGCGGATTCACGAAACCAACAACGGCGGGTCGGTCGCGGCGGCCGCGGCCCCGGGCGATTTCCTGTTCACACTCGGAATCAGCGCCGACGCCAGCGGCGTGTTTGCCACCGGCCAAACCGGCACCGTGCACGTCTGGCAAACCGAAGGGTTAAAACCCGCCGGACAGTGGTAGGGCAATGCCACCTACCGGCATTTGTTATCTTCAAGGCCCCCTCCCTATCCACAGGATTGCCCCATGACGTCGCCACAGAATCCCAAGCCCTCGCGTGTCTCTCGGCGGACGTTTCATCGGGCCGCGGCGGCGACGTTCGGGGCCGCCGCCGGCTTTCACTTCTTTCCCGCGTTGGCGGACAAGAAACTTGAGAAACCGACGCTGGCGGCGATCGGCGCCGGCGGCAAGGGGCTGTCGGATATCAACGGTGCGGCCAAGGCCGGATTCCAAGTCGTCTCGCTGGTGGACGTCGTCGATGCCCGACGACTCGGTAATCCGCCAGGTGACCGCAAAGCCGTCTCGCGTTTGAAGAAACTCTCCGGCGTGCGCGAGCAATACGACGATGCCTCGTTTTACCGCGACTACCGCGAGATGTTGGCCGACACGGGCGACAAGGTCGACGCCGTGACCGTCTCGACACCCGACCATCACCACTTCCACGCCTCCGCGATGGCGATGCTGGCGGGGAAACATGTCTATTGCCAAAAACCCTTGACGCATGGGATTTGGGAGGCGCGGATGCTCAGCGAACTCGCCGCCAAAACCGGCGCCAAGACGCAAATGGGCAATCAGGCCCACGCCAACGACCACATGCGACGCTGCGTCGAACTGGTCCGCGCAGGAATCGTCGGCAAGGTCCGAGAAATCCATGCCTGGACCAACCGACCGATCTGGCCGCAAGGCTTTGCCAAACCGCCTGAAAAAGAACCCGTTCCCGATGCGATCGATTGGCAACAATGGTGCGGACCGGCCCCGTTTGTCGATTACAGTTCACGCATCGCGCCCTTCGCGTGGCGCGGTTGGTGGGATTATGGAACCGGCGCCCTTGGCGACATGGCCTGCCACATCATGGACATGGGTTTCTGGGCCATGGATGCCAAATCGGCGCGCAGTGTTCGTGCCACCCAAGCCGGCGCGACCGATCTGTCCCCGCCGATCAACTCGGTCTTGAAATGGGAATTCGATGCGACGCCTTATTCCGCCAAAGACGGATTCGCGTTTCACTGGTACGACGGCTACATCGATGCCAAATTTGATCGCCAGAGTTGGCAATTGATCAAGAACGGTGACGAGTACAACCATCCCGACAAAGAGGTCTTGGGGGACGTCGATTTTTCACGCTATGGAAGCGTGATCATCGGAGACGCCGGCAAACTGTTCTTCAATCGAGCACGCAACAATTGGGTGTTGGAAACGGGCGCGTCGATCGACCGGTTCGATTGGCCAGACGAATCGCTGCCGCGTGCCAACCAACAAAACAGCTACGTCGAATGGATGGACGCGGTGACCGGCAATATCGATCAAGCCCAATCGCACTTCGGCCACTCCGGCCCCATGACCGAGATGATCTTGTTAGGCGTCATCGCCCAGCGCAATCCCGATGAAACGCTGCAGTGGGATTCCCAATCGATGACCATCCGGGGACGCGATGACCTGAGCAACTTGGTCCGCCGCGATTATCGCCAGGGCTGGGAGTCACCGGTCTAGCACACGCGCCGCTCGCCGACCGGCCGATGCTCAATCGGGATCCGACGCGTCAATGGTGAGCCGCTGGCCGTAAGGCCTCGGGCAGGCGCCACGATGCCCGGCCGCTTACGCGTCACAGCTCACTCAATCAACAGCCAGTGGCCCGTGACGCAATGCCCCGATACGTGCGTGCTTCAGGTACGCAGGGTCAATTGAAAGTAAGCGACATCCAACCAGCGATCAAATTTGCGACCGACTTCGGTGAACCGGGCGACCTCGGTAAAGCCGAGCGACTTTTGAAGTTCCATGCTGGCGAGGTGTTCGGTGCAGACCCCACCGATCAAGACATGAAACCCGAGTGCTGACGCTCGTTCGATCAGATCGGTCAACAGCGCGCGTCCGATCCCACGTCGATGCCACTGGTTGTCGATATAAAAGGAAACCTCGGCGGTTTCGGAATAGGCCGGACGGGGATGCCACTGGCTCAGCGAAGCCCAACCGACGACGGTCCCGTCGACGCAATAAACCGTCACCGGATGCCGCTCGCCATGTGCCCTCAGCCAGGCGAGCCGATCCGGGATCGATTCAGGTTCGGTGTGAAACGTGCACGTGGAAGTGCGAACGTAGTGATTGTAGATGTCGCAAATGGCGGTCGCGTCGGATTCCTCGGCGAGCCTGATCAAGGTCTCCATCAACTCCCTCGGATCGTCAACGTTTCATGAAAGCGGAAAAACGAACAGCCGCAGAAATCTACGCGGAAAAGGGGTCAGGCCCCAAAAATGCGCAGCACCCTATGGGCCATTTGTTTTTTGGGGCCTGACCCCTTTTCCGCTTGACCCCTTTTCCGCTCGCCGAGAGTGTTGACGGACCGCCGCTGACAATCAAGGCCCTGTACCAGAACGGCGGAAATCTAAAATTCTCCGACAATCTCGTTGCCGTGACGTGTCGCCAGGGCGTCGTAGAGTTCGGCGTCGATGTTCTCGGTGATCGCGCGGACGGAACCGTCGCAAAGGGCGAACTGGCAGAGCCCCACGTGGGGAGCGGCGAGACCTTTGTCATCGCCGTCTTTCTGGTTCGGTCGAAATTGGGTTTCAAACAGCACCATGTGTCCGTGGTCGTCGTCCAGTTCGTCGATATCGCGAACCGCCGCACTCCACGCGTTCTCAAATGAACTGTGCCCGCCGGCGGTGGTTTGGCTCAACGGGATCGGTCCGTTGTGCCGCTCGCCGAACGCCAGGGTGTTGGACAGCCCATCAACGATCGCCGCGACCCGCGTCCGACTGTTGCGATAAAACACGCCTCGGCTTGCGGTCGGGGTGTCGTCCAAGTTCGTCGACGGGTCGGCGGGTCCCCAGTTGGCCGCATAACTGGCCGCCGCGTACTGCTCGATCGGGTCGGACGACTCGTCGCGAATCACAAAGGCATCCGCGGAATACGTATCGCTGGGGCACAAGAAAACTTCTAACGGAAGCTCGCGTGCCTGCTGATTTTCCGGCGCCCAAACCGGCCGGTTGTAATCAAACAACACCGCGACTTGCCCTTGTTCAAGCTGTGGCAACATCGCCGCTCCCCAAGCCAGTCCCATGTGGTTGGCCGGCCGCATGGGAGTTCCCTGGGGACCGGGCTTGTGCAAGTAGCCCGATGGAAACACTTTGAACGTCGCTTCGTAATTGTGAAGCCCAAGGGCCAGCTGTTTCAGATTGTTCTGACAAGACATTCGACGGGCGGCTTCCCGCGCCGCCTGGACCGCCGGCAGCAACAACCCGACCAGGATCCCGATAATCGCGATCACGACCAGTAATTCGACAAGGGTAAAGGCGGACCGGCGGGGCGAGGCGTGAGTCATGGCGTTTCAATCGCAGGGCTGGACAAGGACGGAGGATCTAGTGGCTGAATTTTCTCATCGGCCTGGACAGATTACTCTACAACCACGTCCAGTTCACCCATTCGGTAGACGACATTCTCTGAAACATCAAACGCGTGGCCCGCCGCGTCCATCGCCCAGTCCGTGAACCGGATTTCGCTGCCTTGCTCCGCGAACAGCGTTTGTATTTGGGGTGGCAACGTTGCTTCATATCCGCCTTCCTGACCGTTTTTCTCCAGATCCAAACTCAGCGTCAGCCCGGCGGATTCGACGGTCAGCCGAAGGACCGGCGGCGCCGGACCGACGTCCCAGCGTTCCCACGGACCTTCCTCGGATTCCGAGAGAAAATAAACCGTCAATCGATCCGGAAACCCCTCGACGATCTCAACGTGTGGACCCAATGGAACGGGACGCTTGGTTGGTTGGGGCGCCGAAGCCAGCTCGCCCTTCCAGCGCAAGCTCACGATCGTTCCACCATGGGGAGCCGGCCAGTGGCGGTGACCGTGCGCATGGGGATGGGCGTGGGCGCCGCTGAAGTTGTCGCCATGGTCGTGGTCATGACGATGCGGATCACCGTGCAAATGTTTGTGATCGTGCCGTAAATCGGTCTGCGTATCGATGACGACGACCGGGGCCGGCGGCGTGGATTTGCCGCAGCCCAAACCGCCGAGCAACGTAGTCGCCGCCACGGCAGTCCAAGCGACGGCGAATCCGGTGGTGGTGATGCGTTTCATGGATCGATTGTACTGCAGTAGCAAATCATTGCCCGCCCCGTTGCCCGACTCGATGCCGGTCCTGCGCCAAAGCGTCACTTCCGCTTTGTGGCAACTTCGCTAGGCTATCGGTCCCTCCGCCACCCCCAGCCTGCCGTGCTCGAAGACTCGTACCACCTGCTGTTTCCTCTCGCCGCCAGCGTTCTATTCGCTTGTGGCCTGCTTTTTTTGAAACGGGCAACCCTCGAAGGGGCGAATCCGTGGACGGTGTCGTTGGTCGCCAATCTGTGGGCGGCGACGCTGTTTTCGGGGTTTTGGTTTCTCGAGAGCGAACCGGTCAACGTCTGGCTGCTCTGGCAACCGGCGCTGGTGGCGGTATTTTACATCAGCGGTCAGATGGGGACGTTTTTTGCGATCACGCACGGCGACGTCTCGATCGCGGCCCCGCTGTTCGGTATTAAAGTGTTGCTGGTGGCGATTCTGGCGACGTTGATCGGTGGCCAAAGTCTGCCTGCGGCGATTTGGTTGGCGGCCACGCTGGCGACCGTCGGCATCGCACTGGTTCAGTGGACGGGGTCGGGTACCCACAGCCGCATCGGCTACACGATTCTGAGCGCGATGGCTGCCAGCACGTCGTTTTCGATCTTTGACGTTTTGGTCCAGCGGTTTTGCGCTTCGCCGATTGCGGCGTGGTCCACGGGACGTTTTTTGCCGATCATGTTCTGGTTCGTCGCCGGCTTCTCCACCGTCTTTTTGGTCGGCTTCCAGCGGGAAAAATTTGCGCTCCCCGCGGTCCGGCGTTCCCTGCTGATCGGCGGATTGCTGATCGGTTTACAGGCGCTCTGCATCGTCTTCACTCTGTCCGCCTTCGGGGACGCACCGCGGGTGAACGTGGTTTATTCGATGCGGGGCATCTGGGGCGTCCTACTTGCCTGGGGGGCGGCGTTGATCTGGGGCGGCAGCGAAGCTGATTTATCACGAAAAAAGATGGTCTTTCGTCTCGGCGGCGCCCTGTTGATCACGATTTCGGTCGTGATCGCGATTCTGTTTGGATAAGGCTCGCAAACGCGGCAAGCTGCATCTCATTGCGTTAAATCCGTTATCTTTTAGGCTAACGGTTCGAATCCGTTTCACCTCTCCCCCTGACCGAGATCTTGACGCATGAAAGCGATGTTGTTGACCGAGTACAAACACCTGGAAGTCACCGAAGTGGACAACCCCACGGTCGGCCCGAAAGATCTGCTGGTTCAAGTGAAAGCGTGTGGCATCTGCGGCAGCGACATCCACGGGTACGACGGCAGCAGCGGGCGTCGAATTCCGCCCTTGGTGATGGGGCACGAAGCGTCCGGAGTCGTTGCCGAAATCGGCAGCGAAGTGACCGGTTTTGCCGTCGGCGATCACGTGACCTTCGATTCCACCGTTTCCTGTGGCGATTGTTTTCACTGCCGCCGCGGCGAAATCAACCTGTGCGACAACCGCACCGTCCTGGGCGTCTCGTGTGGCGAGTATCGTCGTCACGGTGCGTTCGCCGAACTGGTCTCGGTGCCCCAACACATCTGTTACCGATTGCCCGAAGAGATGCCGTTCGAACACGCCGCCTTGATCGAAGCGGTCTCGGTGGCCGTGCACGCGGCCAACCGAACGCCGGTCCAACTGGGTGATACGGCGGTGGTCGTCGGCAGCGGCATGATCGGATTGTTGACCATCCAAGCGATCCGACTGGCCGGATGCGCCAAAGTGATCGCGGTGGATTTGGACCAGGACCGCCTGGACGCGGCATTGTCGCTGGGGGCCGACGTGGCGCTCAAGGCCGACGAGGTCGATGTCGCCGAAGAGGTTCGAAAACTGACCGCCGGCCGCGGCGCCGATGTGGCGTTGGAAGTCGTCGGCGCCAGCGCCACGATCGACACCGCCATCGCCTGCCTGCGCAAGGGCGGCTCGATCACGCTGGTCGGAAACCTGGCGCCGCGCGTCGAAGTCCCCCTGCAAGCGATCGTCACCCGAGAATTAAACGTTTTTGGTACATGCGCCTCGTGCGGCGAGTACCCTGCGTGCATCGAATTGATGCGGAGCGGCGCCATTCAGGTCGCACCGCTGATTACCGCGACGGCAACACTCGAAGAAGGCCCCGAATGGTTCTCACGTCTTTATGCCGGTGAGAAAGGTGCGATGAAGGTGGTCATTCAACCGGGCGTGTCGGCGTAGCCTGTCCCCCAAATTATCCCTCCCAATTTTTCCGATCATGAAACGAATCTCCGCGCTCCTCTGGCCCTGTTTCGGCCTCGCCCTGACGACGGTCCTGCTGCTTCCGCATGTCGGCAAAGCGGTGGAAGTCGAAACGGCCGATGACATCCAGTTCTACACGCTGAACAATGCCAACGGCATGACGGTGCGAATCACCAACTATGGTGCGATCATCATGTCCATCGTTGTCCCCGATCGCGACGGCAACATGGCCGACGTGGCACTCGGGTACAACGACATCGCCAGCTACACCAACGCCGTCGACAAACCCTATTTTGGTGCCGTCGTCGGTCGTTACGGGAATCGGATCGCGAAAGGAAAGTTCACCATCGACGACCAAGAGTACTCGCTGGCGATCAACAACCCGCCGAACAGCCTGCACGGCGGAATCATCGGCTTTGACAAAGTCATCTGGAACGGAAGCGTCGACGACGAAGCCAACGCGGTGACGTTGTCCTACCTGGCCAACGATGGTGAAGAAGGGTACCCGGGAAATCTGAATTGTTCGGTCACCTATCGGTTGACCGACGACAATGCGATCGAAATCGATTACCTGGCCACGACCGACAAAGCGACCCCGGTCAACCTGACCCAGCACACGTATTTCAATCTCAAGGGCGAGGGTGAAGGCACGATTCTGGGCCACGAACTGATGATCAACGCCCGCCGTTTCACCCCCGTCGATGAAACGCTGATCCCGACCGGCAAGACACAGGCGGTCCAGGGAACCCCGTTCGATTTCACGACCGCAAAACCGATCGGCCGCGACATCGCGGCGGAAAACGAACAATTAAAATTCGGCGGCGGCTATGACCACAACTGGGTCCTGGACAAGGGCGGCCAAACCGGCGAGATGACGCTGGCCGCATCCGTTTACGAACCCAAGACCGGACGCGTGCTCGAAGTCTCGACCACCGAACCGGGCCTGCAGTTCTACTGCGGGAATTTTCTCGACGGACGACTGACCGGAAAATCGGGAAAGAGCTACGTCCACCGCGGCGGCTTTTGTCTGGAAACCCAACACTATCCCGACAGTCCCAATCAGCCGAACTTCCCCTCGACGATCCTGAAACCGGACGACGAGTACGTCACCAAAACGATCTTTAAGTTCTCGACGCGCTGAATCGGTCGTTCTTGCGGCATGCACAGCATGCCCTACGGCAACAACCGATGCGAGCAACTCGTTCCCAGGCTCCCGCCTGGGAACGCCATCGACCGCCGGCTCCGCCGGCCGAATGCGAGGCGGAGCCTCCGAGACAGTGTGTCCCCAGGCGGAGCCTGGGAACAAGTTCTTGCGGCATGCACAGCATGCCCTACGGCAGCAACCAGGGCGTGACCTGGTTTTTCATCTGGTTCCGCACCGGAAGCGCCAACGGGTTTTGATAGTCCGGCGGACGCATCGAGTTGTCGTCCGGACCGATGTCGGCTTGTGGAAACGGGTCGTGCACGACCGCGTTGGCTTGCTGGTAATTCATCGGCCCCGGCGGAGCCACCCAGCCGCGGTTGACCAAGCTTTGGCAACCCATCAAGCCGGTCATCGCCAGGGCGAGCCAAACACCGCCACAAAGGCATCGTCGATTGATTCGTGCGTCCATCTTCCATCCCATCAAGTGGCGTAAGCTTCCAGCTTGCGATCCGTGGCCTAAGCTCCAGCTTGCGATACACACTACAGGGCCGTGCCACCCGGGCGGTAGCCCAATTCATTTGTTGCGGCGGCGATAGTGCTGGCTGATCGCGAGGATCGAAACCAGGTACATCGCCCCGAACAGCAGCGGGGCAATCCCCGGCCACCAGGCCATCAGCGGGGCGACCAGAAAAAACGCGATGCCCGCCAGTGCCGAACCGCCCCAAATGTGACCGGCCATCGCCACAAAGGCGAATCCGCTGAGCGCCGAGGCGAGCGGAAACAACGCGGACTGGTTGATATCCCCGATGAACAGCAAGACATTCACGACCGCCAGGGCGCTCAGGTAGCCCAGCCAAATCGACCAAACCGGGCGTTCGGCAATGCTGCGGGGGGACAACGATCCGTCACGGGCCCGATAAATGGTGCCAAAAATCAGCGCAAACATCGTCAATCGCGGAATCCAATACGCGATCGAGGGAGGAAAATTCATCCTCAGCAACACAAAAATCAACACGTGCGTGACGAAGATGATCAACCCCAGCAACAGCAACGTCTCGTGCCAATGCAGGAAATGATCTTGGTGCTGGTCGCGGCCGATCTCGCGGGCCACCCGTTCGATCAATCCGCTGCCGGCCGCCTTGATGGTGTCACCGGCGAGATAACGATCCAGATCGTCGGCCAGATCGTCGGCGGATTGGTAGCGGCACTCGGGTTCATAGCGAATCGCTTTCAGGCAAACGTTTTCCAGATCGCGTGACAATTGCGGGCGGTAACTGCGTGGCAAACTCGGTTCATCTTGCAACACACTGCGGATCACTTCGGCCGGATTGGAGCCCTCGTGCGGCGGCACGCCGGTGATCAGCGCGTACAGAATCGCGCCGAGAGAATACACGTCCGACGTGACTCCCGATCCGGCATTGCCGGACGCCTGTTCCGGACTCATGTAATTGGGTGTCCCCAACACTTGCCCCGTCCGCGTCAGCATCGTCCCCTCACGACTCCACTTGGCCAGCCCGAAATCGGCCACCAACGGCCGGCCTTCCTGGTTGATCAGAATGTTGTCCGGTTTGAGGTCGCGATGCACGATGCCCGCCCGATGCGCATACGCGACGGCCCGTGCGATCTCGCGGACCATTTCGGCGGCCCGGGTATCACTCAGGGATTGGTCTTCGACGAACTGTTGCAACGTCGGCCCGTCGACCAACGTCATCGAAAAGTACTCGTGGCCGTTCCACGTCCCGATCTCGTGAATCGATATGATCCCCGGATGATCCAACCGCGCCGCCGACTCGGCTTCCATGCGAAACCGTTTGCGTTCTTCTTCGCTGGCCAGCACCCCGCTGCTGATCAACTTCACCGCGACCGGGCGATCGAGTCCCGATTGACGTGCGCGATAGACGACCCCCATGCCTCCGCGGGCGATCTCGGATTCGATCTGGTACGACCCGATCTCCTGACCGCACAGCGACACGATCTGCGGCGCGGGGGCCTCGCCCATCCAGTGATGGTTCCGAAAAAAGCTACACAGCTCATCGGCGTGCTGCGGGTAGCGTGCCAAATAATCCGCCGGGTCGGGCGACTGTCCGTCTTCGAGACGTTCCAGATACTCCGCCAGAATCTCGTCCAAGGCGTCGTCGCCGTCGACCGGCGTCTCGTTCGAATTGGATTTGTCGGTGGCCATTGGTCAACTATAACCGAAGAGAGACCGTCCGAGCGTAGGGCAGACTGTGCCTGACGGCCCGATGGTATACACAGCATGCCTTACTGCAGCGTCTGTCGATCGATGTCGTGCGGGGGAGCCATGGACTGTCTCGCAATCGGCTTCCCAGGATCGATCGGATCGAACAAACGATCTCCGGTGCCACAGGGACGGAGAACACCCACGGATGGCAGCGCGAACCCACGGATCCCTGGCTGCTTTTCATCCGTGGGTTCGCGCTGCCATCCGTGGGTCCATTCCAATCGGGCACTGGGGGCTGTCCTCAGGTTGGGGCTTCCAGGCCCGTTGGCATGCACAGCATGCCCTACTGCAGCGACGCTCGACCGCCGACTACTTCTCCTGCGCCTCGTCGACCGATTTCAAGTACGCCATCAAATCCAGCACTTCGTCTTTGGTGTACTGGTCCATCAACGCTTTGGGCATCATCGAGGTTGCACTGCGTTTGATGACTTCGATGTCGTCTTGCAGGATGATCACCGGTTCTTTTGCTTCCGGGTTGGTCAGCAACGTGACGGTGTCGTCATTTTCATCCACAACGATTCCCGACAGGGTTTGGCCATCCACCGTCAGAATGATTTGCATCGCGTACTTGCTGTCGATCTTGTGCGAGGGGACTAGGATCTCGCGCAGGATCCCCATGTGATCGGACTTCCATTTGGTGTACGTGTCGGTCAACTCGGGTCCGACCGCGCCGCCGACGCCCTTGATTTTGTGGCATCCCACGCAAGACGCTTCGTTAAACACTTTTTCGCCGATCTCCGGTGTGCGACCGCGAAGGTCCGAGTCAAAGTCTCCGGCGAAATCTTCCAGCGTCCACGCTTGGACGAATGATCGGGTGCTGCCGAGGGGATTGGCCGGTTCGACCGGATTCTGGTTCCAGGCATCCAGGTCTTCGACCACGACCATCACGCCGTACATGCGGTACCAGTGTTGGGGGAAAGTACAGACATAGGGATACTCGCCGGGCGCCGACGGAGCGGTCAGGGTGATCCGTGTCGCACTGTCTGGCGCGACCATCTCGCTTGCCGCGATGACGTTGGGTGAATCGGGAACGTACGGCAGTCCGCCGGTGCCTTGGGGACCGGCCGCCAACCCCGCCATGGCGACTCCCTTGAGCGCGCCCGGCTGGGTGATCACCAGGTTGTGCGGCATCAGGTCATGGTTCTCCAACAGGATCTGCACCGGACGTCCGGCTTCGACCGCGAAGTACGGAACGTCGTATCGCATCTCTTCTTCGACCGTCCCGATCTTCACAACCCGAACGGTGACTTCACGCAACCGGCTCCGCAAGGCCCTGGATTGCTGCGGCGGGATCTTCGTCAACAAACGATCGACCAACTGCATCGCATCGATGAACGCATCGGTCGTCCGCGCGGCGGCCGGGGTGGCTTCGGCGAACGCGACCAGTGCCTGGGCCGCTGCGAGTGAGCTGTCGGTTTGAAAAACGCCCGGCGGCAAACGCATCAAACCACGGCTGGCGGCCGTTCGTGTTGCCGCATCCTCAACTTGCGTGATCAACCGCTGGTACGTGTCGGCTTGATCGGCGGGAATGCGGGACAACGCGTCGATGGCGGCCAGCTTGACGTCTAGCGAGTCCGCGGATTCGAGTTGGTTGACCGCGTAGTCGCGCTGCGCCACTTTCAGTTTTTTGTTGGGCAGTTTTCGGATGGCGGCCAGCAGCGCGATCGTGGCATCGGCGTCCGATTCGGCGATCGATCGCGCCGCGGCGGTGTCGCCGGCGGTGATCAGTCCCGCCAGCGCGATCGGACGCAGCGCGGGATCGTCATCGCCGGCCACCTCTGACAGCACGGGCTTGAGCGCCGTCAATTCCGCCGCGGGACGTTTCAACATCAGCCCGGTCAACAGATCGACCAACCGCTTCGCATCCGGGGTATCCATTTTCGACTTGGTGATCGCCGCCAACATTTCCGCCGCAACCGAACTGTCCTTCAGTTTCGCCAACGCCTGGAACGCTTCGTCGCGAATGCCCGCCGCCATCGCCGGCCGTCCCACGATGGCTTCGTAAACCGGGATGTACTTTTTGTCATCCGTGGACCGGGGCACGAGCAACAAGCGTTCGTCGTTCAGCCGCCCCAATTGATACGCGACGATGCGTGGCGACTTGTCCAGAAAGATTGTCGGCGGCTCCGCGTCCTTTGCCAGACATGGTGCGACGAAGGTGATTTGGGCAGCGACGGCAAAGAGTAACAGGCGTGAGAGCGAACGCATGGTTTAATTTGGAAGGGTGGAGGTGGTATGGGGTGGTATTTTGGCGTGAGCCCTGGATCCCGAAGGGACGTCGATTGGATGACTGACGGATATCTAACAAATACACTGGCTCCACTCTCCCCAAAACACGCCGAAGTCGCGAAGCGTCGAGAGTTTTTTGGAGAGAGAGATTGGGGGTGAGATGCAACACACCTGGGCCGCAATGGCATCGAGGACAGCCTCCCAGTCGTATGCTCGGCGACGAGCGATGCGGGTTCCAACGTCGATTCCCCAGCCCCCTCATCCCCAGCCCTTCTCCCCCACAAATCGACAAGCAAGCTTGTTAACGATTTGTGGGGGAGAAGGGAGCCCGTTTGTTATTAATTCCCCGTCAGTAATACAAGCGACGTCCCAACGGGGTCGCAGAATTTGCTTTGACCTAATTCGGGGTCAATCCACTTGTCTTCGAACGGATCCGGCGGTGCGCAAGGCGACCACCGGCTACTCGCTTTCACCCCTCTCGGGGTGCATCAATTCAGGCCCGAGACCTACTGTTCCAGTTGGCGCATCGTTTCATCGAGCGTGTACTGCAAGTAGTCGTCCATGTCGTATTCCAACACGCCGAGGGCCATTTCGATCGCTTCGTCTCCTTCCAGGAAACTGATCGCGCGAACGGCTTCCAAGCGAACCGTCGGATGCTCATCATGAACGGCTTTTGCGAAGCGATCGGCGTGATCGGGGATCGCGTGCATCATGTGTGACGTCAGCCGGACGCATGCGGCACGTGCCCGATCGTTGTCCGACGCCGACAGTTTGTCCAGCAAATCGGTCCGCACTCGGTTGTGCGTCTGATACATCCACAAGGCTTCCATTTGCTGATGTTCGACGTTGGGATCCGAGGCGTCCAAACCGGCCACCCAGCTGTCGAGCGCTTCCAACACGGAACCGCTGTCGCGTGCGGCCAATTCGCGACGTGCCCGATAGCGCGTTCGGTCTTCGGGTGACTTCAGCAATTCCAGCAACTGGGGAATCGTCGCACCATCGATCTTGGCGGGTTGGAGCAACGGGCGATCCTTGTGCGTGACACGCCAGATCCGACCGTGGGAATGATCACGACTGGGGTCACGCAGGTTGTGTTGCAAATGGCCGATCAACGCGTTGTGCCAGTCGACGATATACAGCGAACCGTCCGGGGCGAACTGAACGTCGACGGGTCGGAAGTTTCCGTCGCGGCAGGAAAGCAGCATTTCGACTTCCTCGCCGACAAAACCGCTGCCATTTTCGGCGGGCGTGATCTTGTGGTTCAAAATCGCGCGTTCACCGATCACGTTGGTGACCAGGAAGTTGCCTTGCATGTCATCGGGAAAATGGCGACTGGAGACGATCGCGCATCCGGCCAACGGTCGAATCCGTTTGGGGTAGAACGTCGGGAACTTGTACTTGGGGTCGCCGCCGGCGAGCGCGGCGACGCGTCGATGTTGGCTTCCGCCGGGGTGCTTGTTGGGATACTCGACATGACCGCTGATCGGTGCGGCCCAGTACGCGTTGCCGGGCGATGCGTCGCCGATGAAGTCTTGGCCCCATTTGTCGTAGCAGTAGCCCCAGGGGTTGGCAAACGCGAACGAGGCGTGGACGTCCATCCGTTCGGTTCGGGGATTGTATTTCCAAATCCCGGCCTCGGCCAATCGACGCACGCCGTAGGGTGATTCAACGGCCGAGAACTTGAAGGTGCCTTCTTCGAAGTACAGATTGCCACCGGGGCCCCATTCAAATGCCGCAATGCCGTGGTGCGAGTCGGCCGAATCGAATCCGACCAGTTGCCGCGTCACCACATCGGCTTTGTCATCACCGTCGGTGTCTTTGATGAACCAGATGTCGGGCTGGCGAGACACGTACGCGCCGCCGTGACCGAGTTCGAATCCGGTGGGTTGATGCAAACCCTCGGCAAACACTTTGCAGACATCGGCCGCATGGTCGCCGTCGTTGTCTTCAAAGATCAACAGTTTGTCGTTCATCGGGGATTTGGGTTTCCAGTGCGGATACGACTTCATCGTCGCGACCCACAATCGTCCCTTGCTATCGAAATTCAGCGCGACCGGGTTGGACAATTCGGGGAATTGTTCTTCCGATGCGACCAATTGGATTTCATAACCGTCGGCCAAATCGAACAATTTGATTTGCTCGGCGGCGGGCAGGTACTCCAGCGATCCGAGCTTGCCGGCTTTGGCATTCCGGTCGTTCGGCGTGCCGACGTTCGTGGTCGGGTTGAGGAACGGCAGTGTATTGGAGTCATCGATGGTCTTCGGGACCGGCTTGCCGGCGGCGACCGCCCAAACGCGGGCGTCGCGATTCGCCGTCATCTCGTCCAAAATCGCGCGTTCACGTTCCATCACCACGCGGTTGTTGTACTTGCGGTCTCCGTCTTGACCCGCCAAGCCACGGTCACCGTAGATGGAAAACCCGTTGACGGCGCGATAGCGATGGAACCAGTGAAAGTTTTTGTCGTCGATTTCGTTTTTCAGATCCGGGTTGATCGGTGTGGAAAGCTTGTTGCCGAACAGGGCCTGATCCAAGATCGGTGCCAGCGCGTCGTATCCGATGTCGCTTAAGTGAAATCCATTGATCGTCAAACGTTGTGGTGACGATTCAAACAACGCCCGGGTCGGCGTGAACAGATCGACAAAGACGACATCGGTTTGCGAAGCGACGTCGGACATCGCTTCGGTGTACAGCGCCAAGTTCTTGTTTTGCTCGACGCCGTCGGAAAGATTCGGATCGTCCGAGCCTTCGAACGCGATCGGCGACACCAAGACGACTTGCGGGCGCCCCTTGCCGTAGTCCGCCGCCAGGGTTTCCGAGACCAGTTTGGTCAGGTCGGACTTGTACTGCGTGACGCCTTTTTCACCGGCGAAGGATTCGTTGTATCCGAAGAAATACATGACCACCGAAGCCTGGCTGTGCGTCAGGTGGCTGGTCGGATCGCCGAAATTCTTCGACCGAATTCGGGTGTAGGGTTCGTCGCCGGGAAAACATAGATTTCGCACCACCAGTTCCAGCTCGGGAAAACGGGTGTGCAGCAACGTTTCCCATTCGTTTTGGACCTGCATTCGCTCACCCAGAGCGTTGCCGACCAGACAGAGGTGGTCGCCTTTTTGCAGTTTCAGATCGGCGGCCAGGGTAACGTTGGAAAACAGCAGACAGGCCAGCGCCGCCGAAGCGGCCAAAGCAAACATCCGGATGGGTCGATTCATTGTCGGTAGGGTGATCGGTTGGTGGGAAGCTTGGGGTGGGAAAAGGTCCGATAAGCACGGCGTGATATTATGCATCGCCGCCCCCCGAGACGGTAGCGAAGAATCCGTGGGTTGCACGGAGTATCGAAGATTCTCGTGGCGATTAGGCGATAATCCGTCGCGTTTTGTGACACCCACGCGATGCCCCGTCACCGGAGTGACGCAAAAGACTTTCCCAACGACGCAAATGCCTTTGCGGCGTCCCCAACGCCGACGCCCCCACTCACGCCAGGCTTCGATAACCGGCGACCAGGATCTCGATCGCACGGTCGATCTGCTCGGACGTGTTGAATTTCCCGATTCCGAATCGGACGCTTCGCCGAGCTTCACTTTCGCTCAACCCCAATCCCGTCAACACGTGACTGGGTTTGGCGTCGACGCTGCTGCAGGCCGACCCGCTGCTGAAGGCGACCTCGCTGCAGGCGGCCATCCACGATTCGCCTTCGATCCCCGGCAACCGGCAGTTCAGATTGCCCTCCAGTCGCATCGACGATTCGAGCGTCGGTCCGTTCAGGCAGATGCCGTCGATGCCCTGCTGCAATCCGTCCCAAAGTCGCAGCTGCAATTCACCGACCCGCCGGGCGACCTGGGATGATTCCGCGACGGCCAAGTCGAGCGCGGTGGCCAGCGCGATCACGTTGGCCGGAGCCATCGTCCCGCTGCGCAGGTTTCGTTGTTGGCCTCCGCCGACGATCATCGGCTTCAATCGCACTCGGCGTCTGGGAACCCCACCGGCCGTCGTCAACAGGCCGACACCCTTGGGGCCATAGAACTTGTGCGCCGACGCGCTGATCAAATCCACATCGACGCGTTGTAAATCAACCGCGATTCGTCCGACCGCTTGGGTCGCATCGCTGTGGACGAGCGCGCCGGCCTGGTGGGCGAGCGCGGCGATCTGCGACATCGGTTGGATCACGCCGATTTCGTTGTTCGCCCAATGCACCGAAACCAGTGCGGTGTCGTCGTCGACCGCCGCAGCCAATGGTTCCAGATCGATCTGTCCGGCGAGTGGGTGATCCTGCGGATGCACCGGAACACGCGTGACCCGAAACCCATCCTTTTCCAGCCTGGCGACGACATCCAAAACGGCGGGATGCTCGATCGTGCTCGTCACGACATGACGCCTTCGCTGGCGCGGGTGGCGGCAAACTCCGTCGATCGCCAAGTTATTGCTCTCGGTCGCCCCGCTGGTGATCAACACGGCGTCGGCCGCGACCGCGAGCTGCGAAGCGACGCTCGCCAACGCGGCATCCATCGCCGATTTTGCCTGACGTCCCATTTCGTGCGAGGTGCTGTGGGGGTTGCCAAAGTGCTCGACCAGCCACGGCATCATCTGTTGGGCGACGCGTGGATCACAGGGCGTCGTCGCGTGATTGTCCAAATAAATCATCGCCCCTCCAAAGTGGCATAAGCTTCCAACCGTGGCGTAAGCTTCCAGCTTGCGATCCGTGGCGTAAGCTTCCAGCTTGCGAGGCAAGCTAGAAGCTTACCCCACATGTCCATACAGGGCGTCAAGCGCCAACTGACTCCACGTCTCGAGTTGTTCATGCTGCTCGCGCAACGCGTCAATCGAGACAAATCCGCCCTCGGCCAAATCGACTTCGTTACTGGCGACTTGGGGTGAATCGAGCACAAACCGGTGCACCACGCCCAGGTGAACCTGTCCGACTTCGTTGGACGGATCGTAGATCAAACCTTCGCGGGTCTCGGTGTACTGGGCATCCAACTGAATCTCTTCGGCCAGCTCGCGTTGCATGCCGGTGGCATAGGCGTCTTTGCCGTCGGCGGCGTCTTCGCGGCTGATGTGTCCACCGATCCCGATACTTCGTTTGGCGTGCAACCGTTCTTCGCCGCCACCGCCGCCGCGGGTGTAGGCAAACACATGGGGCCGGCCCGACGCGTCGGTCCATTCCAAGACGACGTAGGGGATCAATTGTTTGAAACGGGGATCGACTTCCATCGCCGAACGTGGCCGATAGGACAGCAGGTCGCTTTGCAAGATCGGTCCGAGAAAGCGATCGATGTCGGATTCAAATCCGTCGATCACACCGATCTCGTCGATGACCGATGCGGGAATGACCAGGACGTGTTCTTCGTGGGTTGACATGAATGCTCGGGCAGGGCGGGGAACGATGCGAAACGCGACGAATCCTAATGATCTGGTCGATTGAGTGTGATGTGGTCAGCGGACCGTTGTACGACGTCCTTTCCAGGTCGTCGTCGGGAGTCCAACGGACGACGGCCCGGAAGGGCCATCGTACCCGGAAACGCGATCGCCTTAAGCTGGACGGTCCCTGAAGGCTAGACACCAACGGTCACCGCCCGCATTCTCGCGGCGTTCCCTGCCGATCCTAACATGCCCAACTCGATTGGTGTAGCGAGTCACCGGGTGGGAATCGCCAAGCACAACACGTGACGGTCGCCGCGGACCAGCATTCGATTGCCGACGACCATCGGTGCCGCCCAGCAGGGGGTCCGAAGCGTGTCGCTGAAATCGTATTCGGCGACGATCTCCAGCTTGTCGGGATTGGGACGGACGATTTCCATCCGCCCGTATTCGTCCCACACGATCAAGTGCTCGCCGACGCGGGTGAGAGACGTTCGCATCCCCCGATCGTCGCTCCATTGCAGCTCGCCGCTGGCCAATTCGATACAACGAAAATCGCTGTCCGGATTGTTGCGTCCGCTGCAACCATACAAAAAACCGTCCACCAAGATCGGCGTCGACCAATGGCAGCGCATCGCCTGGGCGCGACGATTTTTGGGCGGATCCAGCCAGAGCGTGGTCGGCTCCTCTGCTGATACCCTCAACAACCGGCTGCCGACCTGATAACACTCGCTGATGAAGACCCGATCGCCGTCGACCACCGGCATCATCGCGTTGACACTTTCCAGCATGTCCGCACGATGCGGCACCGTCCACAACACCTTGCCGGCCGACGGGTCGACGGCCAACAACTGATTGCGGGCATACAGCAGCACGACCGTTTGATCGCCGATCTTCATCGTACGGGGGCTGCTGTAGCTGGCCAGGTCATCACCGCATTTCCAAACCTCGTCGCCGCTGGCCAAATCAAACGCGACCAGCGCCGATCCGTTGGGGATCACGCGATCGAGTCGTCCTGGGGCGATCTGTTGGTCTTCCGGGGGACTGCCGCCGACCGGAACGATCACCATCGAATCCAACAGCAACGGCGAGGATCCGACGCCGAAGAAATTTTGGACCACGCCGTATTGTTTGTTGGTCGAGACACTCCATTTCAGCGTGCCGTCGGTGAGATCGCGACAGCACAATTCGCCGTCACATCCGAAGGTGACGATCGATTTGCCGTCGCTGGTCGGCGTCCCCCGCGGACCGGTTTCGTAACCGTACAGGTCTCGGTACTCCAGCGGACGCTCGACCGACCAGATCAAGCTGGCATCGTTTAAATCAAACGCCCGCAACCGCTCCACCATCTGCCGCCCGCCGGACGGTTGGTCGCTGCGGACGGCGTCGGCGTGATAGTAACGTCCGTCGACGACGCACCCGAGCCCGTACCCATCGCCGACGGGCAGCCGCCAGGCAATCTCCGGCGGTCTGCTCCAGTCAAATGCGACGCCGGAAACTTCGGCGACACCGTCAAAGTTCTTCCCCAGCAAGCGTGGCCAATCCACATCGCCGAGTTCCATCAGGGGAATCGCCGCGGTTGCAACAGGCGTCTCACCGGTGGTGGATTTCGCCTGCGGCTGATCGCATGACGCAAGGCTGCAAAAACAGAACAGCAACGGAATCGTGGCGAGGGTTCGGAAAGCGGATTTCATAGGATCGGTATCAATGGATGCGACGCGTCGGTAAAGCAGCAGTTTACCAAGATGTCCAGCGATGGTTTTGCAGTTTTAAAGTCACCCTCCTGGCAGGGAGGGTGACATGAATCAGGGCATCCACGTTCCGATGGCACCGGGGTGCCCGGACGCCAGACCGATCGTGAGACGCACGCAACCGATCAGCCCTCTGCCGCCAGCCTTTCGCCGCAGCGATAGCAGTAGACCGCTTCGCCAGGGTGTTCGACGGTCGCACAGCGGGGACAGGCCGTTTCGTCGTCGGGTTCGCTGGACTTTCTGGAGGTCAACTCGGCGGTGACAAACCCGCTGGGCACGATGATCAGACTGTAACCGAGCAGAATCAGTGTCGCGGAGATAAACTTACCGATCGTCGTTTTGGGCACGATGTCGCCATAGCCGACCGTCGTCATCGTCACGATGGCCCAGTACATCGCTTGGGGAATGGAATCAAATTGGCTGGCGACGAATTCCGAATCGTCCAGCGGCGATTCTCCCCGTGTCATCCGCGGGATGACGTTTTCGACAAAATACATCAACGTGCCGCTGATGGTCACGGCGACCAAGACCACGATCAAGAACACGATGATCTTGTGCCGGGCTTTCCAAATCGCTTGCGACAGTTCCTCGGCGTCGTCCATCATCCGCCACAGCTTCAGCACGCGGAACGCACGGAGCAGTCGAATGCTGCGGAGGATGACGAACGAATTCGCGTCGCTTTCGACGAAAAAGAACCCGACATAGGTCGGCAACACGCTGAGCAGATCGATCACGCCCCAGAAACTGACGGCGTACCGCAGCGGGTGTTTGGCACAGGCCAGCCGCGCGCCGTACTCGATCGTAAACAGGATCGTCAGAAACCATTCGAACCGGCCCAGAATCAACCAGTTCCGCTGGGCGACCGAGGGGATCGTTTCGACCGCCACCAGTGTGACGCTCGTCAAAATGGCCAGCAATAGTCCGACGTCGAACGCCCAACCGGCGGGCGTGTCCGATTCAAAGATGACGTCGTGCATCAGCACGCGCCAGGGCGGCCCTTCGGGACGCTGTTCGGCTTTTGATCGACGTCGGCTCATCGGTTACCTGTCGCTTTCCGTGACGGGCGATTGGATGCGACGCGGTGCGGTCACCGCCGCGCCGGCCGATCGCACCGGGTTGCTTCCCTGGCCCGACATCACCGCACTGGCCGGCATCACGTCGGGTGTTGGTGAAGCGAATGTCGGGGCCGTCGACGGGACATCGATGAACGGTGTGCTGCCGTCGCTGGTCGCACTTCGATACGTCGCCGCGATCGCGTTGACGCGGTCCTGCAACGATCCGCTGGGCAGCGTGGTCGTTGCATCCGGCGATGTGGAATGACGCCGAATCGTCGTGGTCACCAGACCGCTCGGACGCGTCGCATGCTGCGCGATCGCATCTTGGTGTCCGCGGTACTGGGGCGACAGATAACTTTTTGCCACGCCGGCTTCGTGATGGGGCTTGCGACCGGGCAGAATCACCTTGGTCGGACTGCCTTGGACGATCTTGCCTTCGGTGGTTTGGAAGGTGGGAACCAGTGAAATTCGCTTTTCTTCGCCGCCGGCGGCGTCCCAGGGAATCCAGATGCTATAGCTGGCCCCGAAATCACTTTGGCTAAAATGCTTGGTGAATTGTTCCGGCGTGAATTTAAACGGCTTGACTTGCGAATCGTTGCCGTCGGTCCCGATTTCGAAACCGTGCACCGTCAGCGTCCCCTCGACCGGAACCGCTTTCGTCTTTTCATCAAAGAAGAACAAACGTCCGCCGAAACCACGCGTCGGCGTCTTGCCGGTTTGGACCAGCACATCGGGCGACCAGGTCGTCGCCATCTTGACCGGACCGGGATAAGGAGTCGGCGGCTCGTCCTCGCTCTTGGACCAGGGAGCCTTTTTCATCCACTGAGGCGTTTCGAAAAAGTTGGCGAGTTTTGAATCGCCCCGAGTCGCCGGGCTGGTGCATCCGCCGGCGACGAGCGACCCGGCAGCGAGAACGGCGACGGCCAATGCTTTGGTGCTGCGTGCTGTGTGTGACATATCGATTCAGATCGTTCGTGAAGGATCGGGTGGTAATGGTGTTGTGGGTCCAAGCAGTGGGAGAGGCTTCCGACCTGACAGGTCAGGTTCGACAGGCTGGAAGCCTCTCCCACTCTTTTTCCGCTGATTGATATCGCTTACTGCCGGGCTTGGTTGACCCAACCGGCCGGTAGCGTCTGATCGGCTTCACTTCCGATCATGCCTGCCGGCATTTGGAACGAAGACTGGTTCACATCGGGCCGCGGTGCGGGCAGTGAATTGCTGCGGTCGGCCGGTGCCAGATTCCCTGCATCGAAACTCGGATTCAAAATCGACTCGCCGGCCGGCTGACCGACAACAGGCTTTTTCTGGTCGGTGATCACGCCCGGGGGCAGTTCGCTGACGACGACTTCTCCGTCGATCGTCGGGTGCACGTCGGGGTAGATCGTCGGGCCGATGGCCGGTCCCCACAATCCGTAGCCGCCGCTCAAGCCGACGTCACCGTGAGCTTCCACCACGTCGGCCAAGCACCAACTCATTCGACTCGATTCGGTTTGCTTGATGTACTCCAAGTCCTGTTCGCCGGTGACCAGCATCGGTGTCAACACGATCAAGGTCTCACGACGTTCCTCGGCCTCAAAGTCGTACTTGAACAGATTGCCCAACAGCGGAATGTTCGACAGGTAGGGAAGACGGCGACTTCTGTTGGCGCGAAGCTTCTGAATCAGTCCACCCATGATCACGGTTTGGCCGCTCATCGTCGACAGTGTGACTTGGGCCGTGGTGTCAACAATGTCGTCAATCACAACGGTTCCTCCGTCGCCATCAGGCACGGTCGTTCCGTTGGCGGTATCGCGGTCAGACCGTGTGATGTTGACTTCCATCAGAATCGTTCCGTCGCTTCCGACACGCGGGCGAATGTTCAAGATCAAACCGACGGTGATGTCTTCGATGTTTTGCGTCACCGTGTTGTTGGTCACCGTGCTGCCACGGAACCGTGCGATCTGTCGACCGACATTGATCAGCGACTCTGTATTGTCGGCCGTCATCAGTTGCGGCCGGCTGAGAATCTGTGCCCGACCGGCGTCTTGCAAGGTGCGGAACAGCAGACTGACCGACTCGCTGGCTGCGTTAAGCACGAATCCACCGTAGCCGATGGCCGGGTTGCTTTGGCCGAGTCCGAATGTGGACACGGTACTGGCGGCGAGACTACTCTGGTTCAAATCGTTGATGTTCGGCACGCCTGCATCGTTGAAGTTAAAACCAGGCGTTCCGGCCGCCGCGCTGCCGGGAACATCCGAAACAGCTTGACCGCGGCTGAAGGCCAGCGAGTCCTGCAAACCGAGTTCGGTGCCGATCTCAAACGCATCTTCCAAAGTGACCTCGGCTAGCAACACCTTGATCAACACCATCGGGCGTCGACGGTCCAGCCGCTCGATCAGCAATCGAACTTCTTCGTACAGTCGCGGCGAGACGCTCAACAGGATGCTGTTGAAGTTCTCTTCGGCGATCGCCACGATGTCGCGATCGAGAAGATCGTAGGGGCCCAGGCCTTGCTGGTATTGCTGGATCGTGGTTTGCGATTGCTGACGTTCGTTGACGTAGTTGGTGATCGCCGCGGCGACCAACGTCGCTTCGTTGTTCTTCAGCCAAATCACTTCGGTGATCCGTTCGGCGAACCCTTCGCTATCGAGTCGCAGCAAGATGCTTTCGACGACTTCCAGGTCCGACGACGATCCGCTGGCCACGATGCTGTTGGTGCGGATGTCGGTCGAGAAACGCAGCGGCACGAGCGAACTGTCCGATGATGCGGTGGCCGATGGCAATCCGGCGGCGTTGGCGCCACCGACACTGGTTCCGCTGGTGGCCGCGTCCGATCCAAACAGGGTCTCCAGCGAGGCGGCCAACTGAGCCGCGTCACCGTTTTCGATCGTGAACACTTTCACCAGCGAATCGATGCCGGGGGCTTTGTCCAATTGACGGATCAGTTCGGCGATCAACGGCATGCTCGACGAAGGGGCACGAACGACGATCGAGTTGGAATTCGTTTCCGCCGTGATCGTCGCTCCGGCCAAGATGCCGGATTCCACCATCCGTCGCTCGTCGCTGTCGACCGTCAAGATCGAAAGCGAGGTCGACGGTGCGGTGGCATCGCCCGCGGTGGCGACTTCACCGGCCGCGAAGGCGTCTTGCAACGTGGTGGCCAAGTCTTCGGCAACGGCGTTGTTGAGCGGGAAGACTCGCAGTTCACTGGTCGCCGGAGTCTTTTCGACGTCCAGCTCGTTGATCAGCCGAGTCACCTCGGTCATGTCACGCGGCGCGGCACTAACAATCAGCGAGTTGGTGCGATAGTCGGCCGAAATCCGGACACGCGGTCCCAGACCGTTGCGGACGTCTTCTTCGATCCCGGGCCGATTGCTAAAGAAGGTCAAAATGGCATCTTGAGCATCCACGGCCGAGGCGTTCTGAAGTCGGAACACACGCAGCCGGCTGGCTTCTTCCACAGGCTGGTCGATCTTGTTGATCAGTTCTTCCAACGACGCAATCGCTTCGGCGCGACCGATCAACAACAACGCGTTGGGGCTGTCCAGCGAGGTGATGCTGACGTCGCCTTGGCGCGTCGACAGCACGTCGTCGTAGAGCTGTGTCAACAGCTCGGCGACCGCGTTAGCATCGGCGTGCTTGAGCGCGACGACCTTCGAATCGGGCTGGGTCAGTTCTGCCTTGGATTCGATCTCTTTGATCAATTCCATCACACGTTGAACGTCTCGGGTCGCACCCTTGACGATGATCTGGCCCAGTTCGGGAACGTATTCGATTTGCACATCGCCCAGCGGTCCAGCCCCTTCAGCGGCGGCATCACCGCCGGCGGGCAATCCGCCTTGGTCACCCGCACCCGGTGCACTGCCTTGATCGGCTTGCATCACCGCGTTGCGGAACACGCTGGGGTTGGGATTGGACATCCCGTCGCCGCGGAGGGCGCGGAGCAATCGCATGGTCCGTTGCACCGGTGCCATGTCGGCTTTTTGCAGCCGGTGCACTTGGGTGACGTCGTCGTAACGATTGGGAACTCGATCCAAAGCGCTGATCATTTTCTCCCAGCCGGGGATGGCGGGATCGGGTGCCCGGACGGTGACTTGGTTTTGCCGGCGGTCGACTTCGACCAGCGTCCCCTGCATCAGCGGCACGTTCATCTGGAACGTGACCTGGTTGCCGTTGTTGCGGGTCGTCATCGGAACATCTTGTCCGGCGGCCTGTTTCAAGTCGCGTTCGAATTCACGCCAGGAGATGTTCTGCAGTCGCACGCTGACGGGGCTGGCCGTCACCGAGGATGCCTGGCGCACCGCGCCGGCGACCAGCGTTTTGACTTGCGATGCGATCACCGCCTGGGTGTTGGCCGGCGCCATGATCACCAATTGGCTGTTCGCCGGATCGGGCGAAATCGTGACGCCGGGCAAATCTTGATAGCGTAGACTGAGCGTCGTCGCGATCGCGTCGGCGTGGGCGGCCGGCACGGCCAGTTTACGCAGTTGCGGGGAATCGCCGATCGAAGTGGCTGGGGACGTCGCGGCAACCGTGCGAATCATCGAATTGGCAGCAGTGCCGGTCGTCCCCTGCACATACCGCTGGTAGGCTTCGGCGTCCATCGACGGCATTCGCGACGGCGCAGTGCCGGGGACGGCCTGAGACGGACGATACTGGGGCGTTTGGGCACATGCGGTCGAAACGGCAATCGCCGCGACCAGCTTTAGACTCAGAGCTCGTCTGAGACCGACGGCGACGGGGGTGACAACGGTTTTCAAACGGTGCACGGGCAACACCTTTAGGCGTACATAGGTCAACGGCAAACAGAACGGAACTCCAAGAGCGCTTCCTCCGCTCATCCCTGGTGATCGTCGCCCCCGTTGCATCCCCTACAGTCAAACTGACCGCGATACTGGCATCGAATCCGTCCATCAGGCATGATTGCCACAACAAGTAACGACCCCAAAGTCTCGGCAAGCCTGGCAAGATATTCCGATTCGGAAAACTTCGCGTCCGGCATTCCCCCTCCCAAACGTCCAACTCAACTGAAAAATCCGGTCACGATGATCACGCTTGGCGGCCAAATCCTGCAGTCCGGGCCCGACGGGCATGCCACGATCCGACCGGGAGTCGTCGAGATTGCCGAGGACCGGATCGTCGGCGTCGAATTCGGAAACGTGCCCGGCACGGTCGATCATGGTGATTTTGACACCCTGATTTGCCCCGGATTCATCGACACCCACCTTCATCTGCCCCAGTTTGACGCCATCGGTGCGGCCGGATTGCGATTGTTGCCCTGGCTGCGGGAAGTGATTTTCCCTGCCGAACGATGCTGGAACGATCTCGGTTTTGCTCAAGCGATGATCGATCGGGTGGCGCGACAATGCCTGGCCGTCGGAACCACCGGCGTTTGTGCCTACGCCACCGTGGCCCATGACGCGGCGATGACGGCTTTGAAAGCATTTCGTGAGATTGGATTTCGCGGCGTGATCGGCCAAGTGATGATGGACCGGGACGCGCCGCCGGAATTGTTGCGTCCGCCGGAACAGTTGGCCGACGAAGTGGCTCGCACGCTGGAGCAATTTCCGGCCGACCAGCGGATGGCGGCCGCCGTCACACCCCGCTTTGCGCTCTCGTGCAGCGAAACCCTGCTAGAGCATGCGGGCAGCCTGGCCGCATCGCACGGAGCCATCATCCAAACTCATTTGGCGGAAACGGTCGCCGAATGCGACGCCGTCGCCCAGCGTTTTGGCGGCAGAGATTATCTTGACGTTTACGCCGCCGCCGGACTGGTGACGCGACGCAGCATTTTCGGCCATGGCATTTACCTCGATTCGGCGTCTCAAAAACGTCTGGCACAACTGGGCGGCATGATCGCCCACTGCCCGACGGCCAATTCCTTTCTCGGCAGCGGGATGATGAACCGTCATTCGCACCTTTCCCGTGGGATCACGTTGACGCTCGGCAGCGACATCGGCGCGGGTTTCGAACGCAGCATGGTTCGCGTCGGCCGCGCGATGATTGAAACGGCAGTACGTGTTTCGATGGACGCCGGTCGCGGGGTCGATGATTCAGCGTGGATCCCGACAGCGGCTCAGGCTTGGCACCAGATCACCGCCGGGAATGCGGAAGCCTTGGGATGGAACGACAGCGGTCGCGTCGCTGTCGGTTGCTCCGCCGATCTGCTGGTCATCCGACCGGACACGCCCTGGTTGGACTCGCCCCAGCCGCTGTCGACGTTGATGTTTGCCTGGGACGATCGCTGGATCAAGACGACGATTCTGCGTGGTCGCATGCGATATTCTTCGGCATCCGCCTCATGATCTTGCACATCGACATGGACGCTTTTTATGCGTCGATCGAACAGCGTGATCATCCGGAACTGAAAGGCCAACCGGTGGTCGTCGGGGGCAGCAAGACCGGGCGTGGCGTCGTGGCGGCGGCCAGCTATGAAGCCCGCGAGTACGGGATTCACAGCGCGATGCCGGGCCGTCGCGCCGCCGAGCTTTGCCCCCATGCCGTGTTCGTCCGCGGACGGATGTCTCACTATGTCGACGTGGGCCGACAGGTTCGTGACATTTTTGGACGGTTCACACCCGTCATCCAACCGTTGTCACTGGACGAAGCGTTTCTGGATGTTTCCGGCACCGAGCGTTTGCATGGCGATGCCGAAACGATCGGGCGTCGCATCAAGGATGCGATTCAAGACGAACTGAGACTGACCGCCAGCGTCGGCATCGCGCCGCGAAAGTTTGTCGCCAAGATTGCCAGTGATCTGGACAAGCCGAACGGCTTTGTCGTCGTCGACGAGTCGGAATTGATTTCGTTCTTGGACCCGCTGCCGGTTGAAAAACTCTGGGGAGTCGGCTCGGTCGGGCAGCATCGGCTGCACCGCTTGGGACTGAGAACGATTCGCGACATCCGCCGCTACGATCCCGCGTTGCTGGCGTCCCATCTCGGTGATTGGGGAAACCATCTCTGGAAATTGGCCAACGGCATCGACTCCCGCGCCGTCGTGCCGGACCGCCATGCCAAACAGATCAGCCACGAGCGGACGTTTTCAGATGACCAGACCGATGCCGAACTGCTGCACGCGGTCGTCTGCTTTCTGTGCGAACAGACGACGATGCGACTGCGGATGAGCAAACAAAAAGCGGCCACGATCACGCTAAAGTACCGGCGTGAAGATTTTAAGACGTTCACGAAATCACGCAGCACCGGATCACCGACCGACCAGACGGCCGACGTCATCCAAATCGCTTCGGAGCTACTCGATCAGATGCGACGCAGCGAACCGCGTGCGGTGCGGCTGCTGGGGGTGTCACTCGGATCGCTGGTTGCCTGGGACCGACCGGTGCAGCTTTCCCTGTTCGATGACCAACAGCAGAAGCAAGCCGAACGAAAGGTCGATCAAGTCGTCGACCAGCTCTCGCAACAGTTGGGTGCAAAGACGGTGTACCGCGCGGCGAGCCATCGCTGGCGAAACCGCAAATAAAAAAACGGCCGTCTTGCATCGGCAAAGACGGCCGTTTGGGGCTCGATGGTTCGACGTCGGGGTCAAACCAAGTTCTTTCGCACGGCCCAGACAGCCGCTTGCGTGCGGTCGGTCACGCCGATCTTGCGCAAGATGTGCTGGACGTGTTCCTTGACCGTCTCGTAGCTGATGCCGAGCATCTTGGCGATCTCTTTGTTGGTCAAGCCTTGAGCCATCTGACGAAGCACTTCGCTTTCGCGATGCGTCAACGGGACGTCCAATTCTTGGCTCAATCGCGGGGTCGCCAGTGCACCGGTGACGCGTCGCAGTTCTTCGCGGGTCCATGCCGATTCACCGCTCGCGGCCGTGTTCAAGGCATCGATCAATCGGTCACGCGGTGCCGATTTGAGCACGTAGCCGGCTGCCCCGAGGGCGACCGCACGGGCGATGTAGGTCGGATTGTCGTAAGCCGAATACAGGACGATCGGCAGATCGGGGTGATCGAGTTTCAATCGTCCCAACGTGTTCAGGCCATCGCCGCCGTCCATGCGAATGTCCATCAGCACACAATCCGGTACCGATCGCTCGACGGCAGCCAAGGCTTCCGCCGCGTTACAGGCTTCTTCGGCGACCACCAAATCGGTCCCTTCCAACATCGACTTCAGGCCCATCCGAATGACCAAATGGTCGTCAACAACTAATAGATTCTTACTCATAGAATCTCCTTTCTGATTCCAGGGGTTTGGGTTTTCTGTACCCCGCGAAAACTATCACGACCCGATAGGGGGAATTCAATTCGCAAGGCAAGAAATGTGAAATTACAAATGCTTGGGCGCCTTGGTTGTTATCCAACCACACCCCTTCCTCTTACGTGCTGCTCGTCTCGCCTGCACTCGGCTGGCGAACCGGACAACGTCCTGACCACTCGGCATCCTGCCGCACCATCGTCTTTCCTCGGTTCCTCCAGGAACATTCGTCTCCAGAACAACAATGTCGGCTTGCAGCCATTCACCGCCCCCACACCACCAGTTTGGAACTCGATCCATCCTGGAGCGTGCTTTGCTACTAATTACGAGTGGCCGGGAGTATGACCGATATTCGCACACAGACATAGAGTCGGTCACCACGTCTGGACGGTCTTGTCACACCCCCAAAGGGAGAAAATGGACGACATTTGTCACCGAAGTACCCAAAAATCGTCGATTTCTCACTCTAAACTCGAAATCATGTCAACTTGGTGAAACAAAAAATCTGTTTTGGCGGCTCTCCGCCGGCTCAATTTGCTAAAAAACTCACTGAGCGGATCCATGACACCTCGCGAGAGGCCCCAATGGTTTGTTGCTACCTCATTCTACGGGTGTGACAAGTGAATTCCCAATCGAAATCTCGCGTCATCACGAGTTTTGCGGGCATTACTCCCCCCCCTTTCACCTTCCCACAATTCGCGCCAGTTGCTCCTTTAATGCGATCGCAAACGTTTTGCCTGCGCCCGCGGAGGGGATCAAACTGCGGGGCTCGAACCGGCCGGCCGGCCGGCCATTGAAATCGCAACCCAACGGCAAAAACGCCAGCCCCCTCTTCTCGGCCAATCGCATCGCCCGGGACAGATGGACAGCCGAAGTGACCAACCCGATCGAGGGACCACCCGAACGCGGTTCCATCTGAGATCCACCCCTCGTCCAACCGACCAGCTGTCGCCAGTCATCCGGCGGGTCCTCAAAAAAAGCCTTCAACTGCACCATTTCCGCGTCGGTGTTTAAACCCGGCACCTCGAAAATGACGTGATCGGGAACACCGATGGACGTCAACAGCTCACGCCCGATCCGCGACGGGTCCCGGGCATCCCCGGCTGCCGTTCCGGTGCTGATCAGCGTTTTTGTCTTCCCCGCATGCCATAGCTGGGCCGCAAGCAGCAGCCGCTGGCCGTCGCTGCCGAGCTGGGGAACGCCGAAGCGGTTGTCGGCCGCGTAGCCACCGAGCAAGACCACCGCATCCAATCTGGCATTCAGACCGGCCGCCGGATCCGTTGCCGCCGGATACTCATGCGAACGTAAAAACCGCCCGGCGACCGAGCCATTGAACGTGATTCCCACGGTCAACCAAGCGATCGCGAACAAGGTCGTCAACCGCGTTTGCCTGCGGATCCCACCAGCGATCGTGCCGGCGAACAACAGCAGCCAGATCAGCGCGACCGGCATGGCCAGGCTGGTTGCGGCACGCTCCGCCGGCGACCTTCCCCCGTCCACTCCCGTCCAGACGATCAGCAGCAATGCCAACACGCCGGCGGCGGCGATACCAACCGCCCAAGCCCTGATCCATCCGCTCGACATTGACCGCCCATTCGGCTTTGCCAACGAATCCGGCGGCCCCGGCGGGTCGGAGGGTTCATCATGCGAGCCCATGCTTGGTGGTGTTCTCTGTTCGAGGATCAATGGTCGTTTCGGGTCGGTCGCGCCAAGCATAGCTGCTGCTTAGCGTTGGTGACTTTAAATTTTTCATGCCGATCCGCGCCGCCGGATCCATGACAATGTTCGCCCCGCAAGAATCTCCGCCGCCGGCGTCGTTCGGCTTGGACAGTTGGCTTCGCCGCAACCCCCGTGGACAACACGGTGAAGCGTTTGTTGGCGGCAGGGCGACAAATACCGGGTGACGTTTTTACTCGGCGGCGGGTTATACTGTGGGTCCGGAACGTGGATGTCTGTCCGTTCTGTTGAATCCCGCCTCCTGATCGGGGCCGATCCGAAACGCGTTCCATTTCGTTTTCGCGATCGATTCCCGTCCTAGCACTCCTATCCAGGTACCCCATGAGACGTCTCGGCTATCTCTCGGCATCCCTTTTCGTCCTCCTGGCGGCATGCCAGCTTCTTGCCACGTCCCCGGTCGCATCGGCGGACTCGCCCGCACTGCAGCTGCGTGAGGGCATCAAGCTGGCACTGGTCGGCAACTCGCTCGGCGAGCGGATGAATTTGTACGGGAATTTTGAAACCCGACTGCAGTTGCGACACGCCGGAACGAACATCCGGTTCCGCAATTTCTGTTGGCCGGCCGATGAAGTCGGCAACCGCCAGCGGCCGGGCAGCTACACCAAGATCGACGACCCGCTCGCCGTCTTTGGCCCCGAAGCCTACCTGTGTTTCTTCGGCGCCAACGAGTCGTACGCCGGCACGGACGACGCGACCGTCGCCGCCTTCATCGCCGCCTACCGCGACTATCTGTCCCAGACCAACGCGACCTATTCCGGCGGCAACGCACAATTCGTGCTCGTCAGCCCGATCGCGTTTGAATCCACCGGCCATCCCCTGCATCCCGACGCCGGCGAACGCAACGCGGCGCTAAAGATCTATCGCGACGCCATCGAAAAACTGGCTGCCGAAGAAAACCTGCCTTTCGTCGACCTGTTCACCGAATCCAAAGCAGCTTTCGACGCCGAACCGGGAACCCAATACACGATCAACGGACTGCATCTGAATCAGCGCGGTGACCGTTGGGTCTCGCAGTTGCTCGATCGGGCACTGTTCAGCGATTCGCAAACGTTTGACGACGACCGGTTCCGGAGGGTGCAAAAGTGGGTCAACGACAAATCGTGGCTGCACCTGCAAGACTACCGCATGCTCAACGGCTGGTACGTGTACGGCGGTCGCCGGACCTGGGACACCGAGACCTTTCCGAGCGAATACCGCAAGATTCGGGAGATGGTCGCCAGACGTGATCAGTACATCTGGGACCTGGCCCAGGGCAAACCGGTCGCCGACCGGCCGGACGATTCGGGCACCGGCGAGGTGGTCATTCCCGAAACGATGTTCGGGACGCGCGACGAGAATTTTCGCAAGATGCGCGAACCCGAGGAACTCGTTTACCCGACGCCCGAAGAATCGATCGACATGATGACCATTCCCGATGGGATGGAAGTCCAACTATTCGCGTCCGAACGTGAATTCCCCGAACTGGCCAACCCCAATCAAATCGCCTTCGACGCCCAGGGCCGCTTGTGGGTGTCGTGCATGGCCAACTACCCGCAATGGCAACCGGGCGCGGCGCCGCCGAACGACCGGCTGTTGATTTTCGAAGACACCGACGGCGACGGCAAAGCGGACGTCTGCAAAACGTTCTACGACAAACTGATCTGTCCGACCGGATTCGAGTTTTACGACGGCGGCGTTCTGGTGGTCGACGAACCACGAATTCTGTTTCTCAAAGACACCGACGGCGATGATCAAGCCGACGAAGTGATTCAGTTGCTCGACGGCATCGCCACCGACGACACCCACCACACGATGGGCGCCTGGGAATTTTCCCACGGCGGCCTGCTGCACATGCTCGAAGGCGTCTCGCTGTCGACGACGCTGGAAACGCCCTGGGGTCCGTTCCGCAACAAAAGCACCGCCGGTGCCTATGTCTTTGACCCGATCTCGCAACGGGTCCTCCACTATCGCACACCGGGTTACGGTAACCCCTGGTGCCTGGTCTTTGACCCCTGGGGCAACGGGATCGTCGGCGACGGCACGAACGCGAAACAACATTGGATCGCCCCCTTGGCCGGCAAAGAGGTCGATACCCGCAAGACGCTCCGACCGGTCTTTGACAACGAAGGCATGCGTCCGGCCGTCGGCAACGAGTTTCTGTTGTCACGACATCTGCCCGACGAGATGCAAGGACAATTCATCTATGCCTGCGTGATCAACATGCACGGCATGCCGCGATTCAATCTTCGCGACGAGAGCGACGGTGCCGGCTACGAGGGTGAACGGATCACCGACCTGCTGTCCTCGACCGACATGATCTTTCGCCCCGTCGATCCCAAAATCGGACCCGATGGAGCGGTTTGGTTCGGCGATTGGTGCAACGCGTTGATCGGTCACATGCAATACTCCCAACGTGACCCGAACCGAGACCACACGCACGGACGTGTCTATCGTCTGGTCAACAAACACAAACCGCTGTTGCCGATCGTCGATTTAACCCAACTTAGCGAAGCCGAATTGCTGGACCAACTGTTGGTGCCCGAGCTGCGAACCCGCTATCGCGTGCGACGTGTTTTGCGTGACCGCCCGCAAGACAAAGTGCGTGCAGCGGTCGCAACTTGGATCGCCGACACGGAGGATCCGCAACGGCTGTGCGAAGCGATGTGGATTCAAGAAAGCTTTCGCAGCGTCGACACGGATTTGATCGACCGCATCTTGGCCTCAGACGACTACCGAGCCCGTGCCGCGGCCATTCATACTGTCACCAACGAAATCCTGCGGATCGATGCCGCCCACGACTATCTGGCCGCGGCAACCTCCGATCCGCACCCGCGCGTTCGGCTGGAAGCCCTGCGTGGCATCAGCTTCCTGGAAACCCCCGACGCGACCGAATTGGCGTTGGCGGTGACCGATCATCCGGTCGATTACTGGATCGATTACACCCTCGAACACACCTTGCACGCGTTGGAGCCCGCGTGGTCGGAAGCTCAAACATCCGACAACTTCCTGGCCAACAGTACCGAGCAAGCCAAGAATTACTTCTTGCGATTTAAACGCATGTCCGGCCCTGGCGGCGCGGCCGTCATCCCGCTCGAAATCGCCGACGACGTCGATGCATCCGACGCGGACCGAACCGCGGCCATCAAAACCCTGGCCGGGCTGCGAGGCGGAAACGCCGGTCGCGGGGAAGACGTGTTCAAACAAGTCTGTTCGGCCTGTCACCAGATCGGTGAGCTGGGCAAAAAGTTCGGCCCCGACCTGTCCGATATCGGATCGCGATTCGACAAAGAAAAAATCATCCGTTCGATCGTGATGCCCAATGCCGAGATCAGCAAAGGCTACGAGACGGTCAATATCTTGACCGTCGACGGTGATACCTTTAACGGATTTGTGATCGCCAAAACCGATGACACCCTTTCGCTGGGGATCGCCAATGGAAAACAGATCGATATCCCGCTCGATGACATCGAAATCGAAAAACCGATGAAGGCCAGCTCGATGCCCGAAGGACTGGTCAAACAAATCGCGCCGATCCAAGTGCTGGACTTGCTCGCCTACCTCTCCTCGCAACGTGCGATCAGCAAGGTGTCGCGTCGCGGATGGACCAGCGCCAAATACCGCACCGAGCCGAAACTGCGGTCGCACCAAGGGGTGACGGAAATCTCCCATGACGCGGCGATCAAGCTGGGCCGGCATTTCGGCAACGGCACCTGGAACTCCGACCCCCACTTGTTGCTCACTGCCGTCGGCCGCGAAGACTTTGATTTTGCCTTCCACAGCGACCACGAGGTGCAGTCGCCTGAGGTCACCATTCGGTTGAACGAACCGGCGACGCTCAAGCACCTGTTGCTGCGAAACCGTTTGTCCAGCCAATTCCATTCCCGCGCCAAGGGGCTGACGGTCTGGGTCAGCATGGACGGCCAAACGTACGAGCAAGTTTGGAAAGCCGACAAACTCAAGGGCGAGTGGATGATCGATTTCCCCGCCGACACCAAGGCGCAATACATCCGGATCGGCTTGGACGGCAAAGGCACCTTCCACCTGTACCAAGCCGTCGTGTTCGGCGAGTGACCGGAGCCCCGCCGGACAGGAAGGAAATCGACAGGAAAATGGCTGACAAGAAAATAGACGTGGATCCGATCCCGGCTTCGTCAGACTCTCGGACTCCATTTTCTTGTCATCTATTTTCTTGTCTGGTGCCCCACGCCGGAATTTTTCTGCCCGTCATTTTTCGGCCAATCCAGGCCGGCGGTGACGGGAGACCGCCGTTGTGTGATGCACAGCATCACCTACACAGTTCCGCCAACGCGTTGAACAAACATTCCAACTCCTCCGTCGTCGTCGATTCGGCGCAGCTGATCCGCACGGTTCCATCGGACGGTGAATCGATCGCCCCGTGGATCAACGCCGCGCAGTGCAATCCCGAACGGACTTCGATGCCGAATTCACTGTCTAGAATCATTGCGACGTCGCTGGCCGGAAGACCATCGATCGCGATGCTGGCCACCGGCAACACAGGTGCGTGGGGACGACCGATCATGCGAACGCCGGGGATCGATTCCAGTCCCCGATAGAGTTCGGACGACAGCTCCGCCATCAGAGTCCGCGAACGCTCGAGTGCCTGTGGCGGCGAGGAGCCATCACAACGGTCACGCAGCCCGGCCAACCATCCGGCATAGGCCGGCACGTTCATGTTGCCGGCCTCGAAACTGGCCGGGTAATCGTGCGGCATTTCCAGCGATTCGGAGCGCGTCCCGGTGCCACCAAACACCGTCGGACGAATCCGATCCTGGACCTCGCGACGGACGTACAAGAACCCGGTTCCGAGCGGTCCGGCGCCTCCCTTGTGCCCGGGAGCGGCCAGCACGTCGAGGTGAGCCTGAGAGACGGAAAGCGGTACATGGCCAAACGTTTGCGCCGCATCGCTCATCAACAGCGGTTTGTCGGCGTCGGCGAACTGGGCGTGTAGCCGACGCCCGATTGCCTCGACCGGCTGCAGCGCTCCATTGACATTGGCGGCATGAACGATCGACACCATCCGTGTCTGGGGCGTGATGGCCGCGATGACATCCGCTGCGTCGACTTGACCGTGCGGATCGACCGGCACGACGGTCCACGTGACCGTCTGGTTGGCGACCAGGTGTTGCAGGGGACGGAGCACACTGTTGTGTTCGGCCGCCGTGGTGACGACGTGATCGCCGGGTCGCAAGATCCCCAACAGCGCCGCGTTCAAGGCTGCCGTGCCGCCGGCGTGAAGTGAGATCTCTTGGTCGCTGGCGGCGCCGATCCAGGTTGCAATCTCACGCCGCAACCGAGCGATGATCTCTCCGGCGTTTCGCGAGGCCCGATAGGCTCCCCGGCCGGCGGCGGCTTCCTCCCGCACCGAGAACGCGTGCATCGCATCGAGCACGACCGCTGACTTGGGAAAACACGTCGCGGCATGGTCCAGGTAGATACGGCGATTCATGGATGAATCCACTCGGTCGATTCGTCCAGGTAGGTTTCGCGTTTCCAAATCGGCACGTCGGCTTTCAACCGGTCCATCATCCAGGGCAGGGCGGCAAAGGCGTCGCGACGGTGGGCGCTGCTGCATCCGACCAAGACACTTGCCTGACCGATCGGCACTTCACCCAAGCGATGCACGATCACCACCGCGGCCAAGGAATACCGCTGTTTCGCTTCTTCGGCGAGCTGGAACAACTGAGCCTCCGCCATCGATTCATGAGCCTGGTAATGAAGCGTCTTGGTGATGCGGACGGCCCCCGCAGCCGTCGTCGTTTTTCGACGCGTCACTCCGGCGAACCAGGCGTGCGCCCCCGTATCGGGATCATCGATTTTGGATGACCAATCGGCAAGCTCGATCGGCGTCTGGACAAGGCGAATGAATATCATCAACACGTTTCCGGGAATGAAAAGCCGCCACTGGCCTAACCACCACGACCTAGCCGCCACGACCTAACCACCACTGACCGGTGGGATCAACGCGAGTTCCACATCGGCGTGTCGGATCACATGATCCGGGCCGACGTAGCGGCCATCGACGGCCAACCGGCTGACGCCGATCAACGGGGCCGCCGCGGGGATCTGTGCCGCCACGGACTCGATGACCTTTGCCGCGGTCACCGGGTGATCGACCGCGACGTTCGCGACGTCGCAACCGGCGGCATCACGGACACCGGCAAACAGCAGAATACGCAACGGTGCGGTGGACGTCATCCGGGTGGCAATCCGAGCTCCTCGCCGACCTTCGGCAATCGGCCATAGGCGAACGCGAGCAGCTTGAGGGGGTGAAGGGTTTGCAGGTCGGTCCCGTGTTGGATCTGCATTTTACAGGCGCTGCATTCGGTGCACGCAAGCTGCGCCCCGCTATGCCGCAGGGCCGAAATCATCGGCCAACCGATTCGCAGACTATTGCGATAGTTCTTTCGCTGCAATCCCCAGGTCCCGGCCATCCCGCTGCATCCGGCTTCGACATGTTGAACACTCAATCCCGGAATCAATTTCAACAATTCGATCGACGCGATGTCCGGATCCAAGACCCGCAAATGGCAGGGCCGGTGGTAGGCGAAATCCAGGTCGACGGCTTGAAACTCGCGATCGAGTTTTCCGTC